>NC_012691.1:2329166-3037500 GCF_000023065.1 Tolumonas auensis DSM 9187 | reverse complement strand
TGTGACACCTGCCCGGTGCCGGAAGGTTAATTGATGGGGTTAGCGCAAGCGAAGCTCTTGATCGAAGCCCCGGTAAACGGCGGCCGTAACTATAACGGTCCTAAGGTAGCGAAATTCCTTGTCGGGTAAGTTCCGACCTGCACGAATGGTGTAACCATGGCCACGCTGTCTCCACCCGAGACTCAGTGAAATCGAATTCGCCGTGAAGATGCGGTGTACCCGCGGCTAGACGGAAAGACCCCGTGAACCTTTACTATAGCTTGACACTGAACATTGAACCTACCTGTGTAGGATAGGTGGGAGGCTTTGAAGTGATGACGCCAGTTGTCATGGAGCCGACCTTGAAATACCACCCTGGTATGTTTGATGTTCTAACCTCAACCCATTATCTGGGTCAGGGACAGTGTCTGGTGGGTAGTTTGACTGGGGCGGTCTCCTCCCAAAGAGTAACGGAGGAGCACGAAGGTGGGCTAATCACGGTCGGACATCGTGAGGTTAGTGCAATGGCATAAGCCCGCTTAACTGCGAGACGGACAGGTCGAGCAGGTGCGAAAGCAGGTCATAGTGATCCGGTGGTTCTGAATGGAAGGGCCATCGCTCAACGGATAAAAGGTACTCCGGGGATAACAGGCTGATACCGCCCAAGAGTTCATATCGACGGCGGTGTTTGGCACCTCGATGTCGGCTCATCACATCCTGGGGCTGAAGTTGGTCCCAAGGGTATGGCTGTTCGCCATTTAAAGTGGTACGCGAGCTGGGTTCAGAACGTCGTGAGACAGTTCGGTCCCTATCTGCCGTGGGCGTTGGATGATTGAGTGGGGTTGCTCCTAGTACGAGAGGACCGGAGTGAACGAACCGCTGGTGTTCGGGTTGTCATGCCAATGGCACTGCCCGGTAGCTAAGTTCGGAAAAGATAACCGCTGAAAGCATCTAAGCGGGAAACTTGCCACGAGATGAGTCATCCCTAGGACTATAAGTCCTCTGAAGGGCCGTTGAAGACTACGACGTTGATAGGTGGGGTGTGTAAGTGTAGTGATACATTGAGCTAACCCATACTAATGACCCGAGAGGCTTAACCATACAACACCCAAGTAGTTTTGAAGCGCTTGTTTGATTGATGAACGAAATAAAGACCGCGAGGTCACAGCTTTCCAAGACTTATTGCTAACGAGACCCAATGAGTTAGTGATAAGGGACCCGAATATGCCTGGCGGCAATAGCGCGATGGAACCACCTGTACCCATGCCGAACACAGAAGTGAAACGTTGTAGCGCCGATGGTAGTGTGGCATTCGCCATGTGAGAGTAGGACACTGCCAGGCTTCTAAATTAGACGAAAGTCAGCCGGAATAAAGTGCTGATATGGCTCAGTTGGTAGAGCGCACCCTTGGTAAGGGTGAGGTCCCCAGTTCGACTCTGGGTATCAGCACCATTGAAAAAACAAAGCCCTGCAGTTATCTGCAGGGCTTTTTGTTTTTATAACATTCTGAATAATAAAAAGCGGGTTTCCCCGCAACATCCGAATTATTTTTTCTTAAAGAGAAATTTATTGAGTGGTTCAGGATCTGCTATCTGTAATGTGCCTTTGATATCCAGCAATTCTTGCTGTAATTGATATTCTTCCCAACTTAGATCCTGCTGCTGTTCCTTATTTGCTGAACCTTTAGCTATTTGAATTTCTTTCAGCCGTGTTTCTATTCGCTGTAATTCCACTTTCTGTCTGGTTTCTGCTGCACCAATACTGAATGTTTTTCGGAATTCCGCATCTGCAAGACAAGGACCGGTATAACTCTGCTGACTGGCGGCTAATTCAAATGCTTTTGTTGAAGGGCATTGTTGATGTAAAGCCGATAGGTATCCTTTACGCCATTGTTTGAAATCTGGTTGGATATCATATTCAGCACATTGGTCAGCATATTCATCGGCATCACTTAAATATTTTCCTGACCAGGCATCACTGATCCCGCGGGTATGCCAATTGGTGTCGGCACATTGTTGTTCTGTCATTGAACTACTACAGCCGGCAAGTATCAGACTGGCGCAAATAAGATATTTCATAAGATTTAAATAATGTTGAAAGCGATAATTGGATCTTATCAGTTAACAATACCAGGTGGTATTGATTCGACAATGGCATATCAGTAATAGATACAGTCGCCCAAATGAACATATAGTCTATATGTTATTACTTATTCACATTCTCTGTGGATCCTCTGATGGAAGTATCCATAGGAACAACAGAAATAGCACTTTTGTAAGAACCATCGACAACACGGGTACTATATGTCAGATAAATCAGTGTGTTATGTGTTTTATCCAGAAAACGAACAACGCGCTGTTCTTTAAATATCAATGATGTTTTTACATCGAAGACGATTTCGCCGGGTGAAAAAGGCTGATTGATTTTTACTGGCCCGACCCGGGTGCAGGAGATTGAAGCATAGGCCCTGTCTTCCGCAAGACCCAGCCCACCCGAGAGCCCCCCGGTTTTGGGGCGGGAAAGGTAACAGGTAACACCGCTGATTTTGGGATCTTCAAACGCTTCAATAATGATTTTGTGGTTTGGTCCCACTAATTTAAATTCGGTACTGACTTCACCAATTCGTTCTGCATCCTGCGCGTTGGCAAGTAATGAACCAAAAGAAAGAAGGCAAAGAGTGAACAGGCGCATTGGTGACTCCTTGAATGCGGGATAGCAGCATAAACCGAACAACTCAGTGTTATCGCTATGCCATTCATAACCGTTGATTTTACTGTCTGGATCTTAAATAAGATCGTGGATTTTTTGCATACAACCACATTTATTCTAAATATAATGAAATTGTATTCGTCCATGATGACATGCCACTGATTGGCATATTTCGAGAATACCACACAAAGCGACACGGATAGAAATGTGGATGCGTCTGCCATATGCATCACTTTCGTATACGGATCCATTACTTGAGATTCAGGAGATGCTTGATGTCATACATTAAAGGATTAGTGGCTGCTTCTCTTGCAGCTACTGTGACGATGAGTAGTGCAGTGGCTCAGGAAGAAAAAGTTCTGCATGTATATAACTGGAGCGATTATATCGCTGAAGATACGGTTGCCAACTTTGAAAAAGAGACCGGTATCAAGGTTGTTTATGATGTATTCGATAGTAATGAAGTCTTGGAAGCTAAGCTGTTAGCGGGAAATACAGGCTTTGATATTGTCGTGCCCAGCTCCGACTTCCTGGCTCGTCAGATCCAAGCTGGTGTGTTTCAATCAATGGACAAGAGTAAGTTGTCTAATCTGAAAAACATGGATGCCGGCATCATGAAATTGTTGGCAGAAAAGGATCCTGACAACGCACATTCTGTTCCGTATTTAGGCGGGACCACAGGCATTGGTTTTAATCCGCAAAAAGTTGCTGCGGTAATGGGGCCTGATTTCAAACTGGATAGCTGGGATGCGGTGTTTAAACCTGAGAACTTGGCGAAGCTGAAAAAATGCGGTGTGTCATTTCTGAATGCACCAACTGAGATAATGGCAACAGCGCTGCATTACATGGGCAAAGATCCTAACAGTACGAATCCGGCTGATTATCGTGAAGCAGGTAAGCTGCTGTCGACTCTGCGTCCACATATTTCTTATTTCCATTCTTCTCAATACATCAATGACTTGGCAAACGGCGACATTTGCGTTGCAATCGGCTGGTCTGGTGATGTGATGCAGGCGGCTGCGCGTGCAGAGGAAGCGAAAAATAATGTGACTGTTGATTATGTGATCCCGAAAGAAGGCGCACTGGTTTTCTATGACATGCTGGCTATTCCGGCAGATTCAAAACATCCGGAAAATGCACATGCATTTATTAATTATCTGATGCGTCCGGAAGTGATCGCAAAAATTTCTAACTATGTTTCCTATGCCAGTGGTAATGAAGCATCATTACCGATGGTGGATGAAACATTACGCAATAATCCGAATATTTATCCGCCTGTAGAATTAAAGGCCAAGATGTTCGGGCTGAAAGTTTTACCCGCTAAGATCAATCGCGAAATTACTCGTGAATGGACTAAAGTCAAAACCGGTAAATAACCACTGTTTATATAAGAATAGGGGCGTCGTTAACGCCCCTTGATTGTTTCTGGGAGAAAAACATGGCTGTGGTCGATAAACCTGCCGTAGCGTCTACCGAGCACTCTGCTCGACCACTACTGGAAATCCGCAATCTTACCAAGCTGTTTGATGGTATTCCTGCGGTGGATAATGTCAGTCTTACTATTAATAAAGGTGAGATTTTTGCGTTGCTGGGAGCATCCGGTTGCGGTAAATCGACGTTATTGCGTCTGTTGGCCGGTTTTGAAACACCGACTAAAGGACAAATCATTCTGGATGGGCAGGATCTGGCTGATATGCCGCCCTATAAACGACCGATTAATATGATGTTTCAATCATATGCTTTATTTCCACATATGACGGTAGAACAGAATATTGCATTTGGTCTGAAACAGGATCGTTTACCCAAGGATGAGATCAATCAGCGGGTGCATGAAATGCTGGAGCTGGTTCATATGCTTCAGTTTGCCAAACGTAAACCACACCAATTATCAGGCGGTCAGCGGCAGCGAGTGGCTTTAGCCCGTTCTCTGGCAAAACGTCCCAAGCTGTTATTGCTTGATGAGCCGATGGGGGCGTTGGATAAAAAGTTACGTGAAAAGATGCAGTTGGAAGTCGTCGATATCATTGAGCGGGTCGGCGTAACCTGCGTTATGGTAACCCATGATCAGGAAGAGGCCATGACGATGGCGGGCCGTATCGCGATCATGGATCGTGGTGAATTCGTGCAGATCGGTAGCCCGGAAGAGATTTATGAACACCCTAACTGCCGTCTGAGTGCTGAGTTTATTGGTTCGGTAAATATTTTTGAAGGAACGCTGGTTGAAGACGGTCCTGATTACATGATCATTCAGTCTGACGCTCTGACGCACCCTATTCAGGTTAACCATGGTGCTTCGATGGCGGAAGGGGTGCCGCTGATGGTGGCTTTGCGCCCTGAGAAAATCCATTTCCGTAATGACATTCCATCCGATCATACGAACTATGAACGAGGTCTGGTTGAGAACATTGCCTATCTGGGTGATATCTCTATTTATCACGTGCGTTTGGAAAGTGGTAAGTTGGTGACTGCGACATTACCGAATGTGAACCGTTTCAGAACGGGCCAGCCAACCTGGGATGATCAGGTTTATCTGTGCTGGGATCCGGATTCTTGTGTGGTGCTGACAATATGAGTGCTGAGAAACTACGACAACTTCCCTTCATGGGCTGGTTGCCGGGTGGTCGTCATCTGGTGATTGCGATTCCCTATTTATGGATGGTGCTGTTTTTTCTTATTCCATTTTTGATCATTCTGAAAATCAGTTTTGCTGAAGTGCTGATCGCTATTCCGCCTTATTCAGATCTGGTCTCATATTCTGAGGAAAAACTGAACTTTGTGCTGAACCTGGGAAATTACATCTATCTGCTGGATGATGTGATGTACCTTGATTCATATCTGCAATCCATTCAGGTCGCTATCACATCCACCTTGCTTTGCTTGCTGATTGGTTATCCCATTGCATGGGCGATCGTTCATTCCAGTCCGGCGATGCGTAATGTTCTGTTGATGCTGGTCGTACTGCCCAGCTGGACGTCATTTCTGATCCGTGTTTATGCATGGATAGGGATACTGAAGAATAACGGGCTGATCAATAATGTATTGATGTGGTTAGGTCTGATCGATGAGCCACTGCATATGTTGCATACCAATGGTGCAGTGTATGTCGGGATCGTATATGCGTATCTACCATTTATGATCCTGCCTATTTATACCGCTTTAATGCGGGTGGATTATTCTCTGATCGAGGCGGCGTCTGATCTGGGGGCCCGACCATTCCGCTCATTCCTTTCTATCACCTTGCCTTTGACCAGGAGCGGTATTATTGCCGGCTCTATGCTGGTCTTTATTCCTGCGGTCGGTGAGTTTGTTATCCCTGAATTATTGGGTGGCCCGGACTCATTACTGATTGGCCGTGTCTTGTGGCAGGAATTCTTCAATAACCGTGACTGGCCGGTGGCCTCCGCGGTAGCGGTGGTAATGTTAACTATCCTGATGGTACCGATTATCTGGTTCTACCGTTATCAACGTCGGGAAATGCAGGAGAGTGGATCATGACACCAATCCCGCAGGTGAAATCGAAATTTCGTACATTTATCTTGCTGGCCGGATTTGGCTTTTTGTATGTGCCGATCCTGTTGCTGATTGTGTACTCGTTCAATGAATCCCGTCTGGTGACCGTGTGGTCAGGCTTTTCAGTTAAATGGTATGGCGAGTTATTTGCCGATAACCTGATGATGAACGGTGTGATCCTGAGTCTGACCATTGGTGTATTGAGTGCCAGTATGGCGGTGGTAATTGGTACGTTGGCCGCGTTTGTCCTGACGCGTATTGGCAATTTCCGCGGACAAACCAGCTTTGCTTTTTTGATCACTGCACCAATGGTTATGCCAGAGGTGATCACGGGTCTGGCATTACTACTGTTGTTTGTTGCTATGTCCAATATGTTTGGCTGGCCAGCGCAGCGTGGGGCGATGACGATCTGGATCGCGCATGTGACGTTTACTGCCGCGTATGTCACGGTGATCGTGCGTTCCCGTTTACAGGAACTGGATCTCTCGATTGAAGAAGCGGCGCAGGATCTGGGGGCCACACCCTTCAAGGTGTTTTTCCTGGTCACGTTACCCTCTATTGCGCCGGCAATTGCTGCGGGGTGGTTATTGGGATTTACTCTGTCAGTAGACGATCTGGTTATTACCAGCTTTGTTTCCGGGCCTAACGCAACTACGCTGCCGATGGTAGTGTTCTCCAGTGTTCGCTTAGGTGTAAGCCCTAAAATCAATGCATTAGCGACGTTGATTATCCTGGTCGTATCTATTGCCACTTTTATTGGCTGGTGGATGATGGCCTCTGCCGAGAAGCGTCGCAAGGCAGAAATTAAAGCAGCTATGCAAAACGGCTGATGTGATTAGATGAGAGGTTCGAATCCTCTTACGCCGACCAAACTATTCAAAGGGTTAGCTGAAGCTGACCCTTTTTTCTTTTTGGCATTTGCCATGTCAGTTATACTTTAATCCCTTATAGTTATATTGGTTGTTTCAGAATGGCGACAGAACATAGTCATTATTATCGTTGGGTGACTTTCGCGGGGATCGCTTCTTCTGCAACCGCGGGTTTATTGATTATCGGTAAACTTACCGCCTGGCTGATGACAGGCTCATCAAGTTTACTGGCGTCACTGACTGACTCAATGATGGATATTAGTGCTTCACTGATCAGCCTGATGGCTGTGCGCTATGCATTAATTCCTGCGGACGATAATCATCAGTTTGGTCATGGCAAAGCGGAATCGCTGGCCAGTCTGGCTCAGGCTGCATTTATCACAGGTTCAGCCGTTGTATTGTTGATGCATGGTGTGGATGCGCTGCTGGATCCTAAGCCGTTACAGCATGTTGCTGTCGGGATCTGGATCAGTATCGCTTCATTGGGATTGACTCTGGTTCTGGTCACGTTCCAAAGCTATGTTATTCGTCTGACGGGAAGCCAGGCGGTAAAAGCGGATTCATTACATTACCGGTCGGATTTGCTGCTGAATGCGGCGGTATTACTGGCTCTGGTTTTATCGTCACAGGGGTTTCCTAATGCCGATGCGATCTTTGCTATTCTGCTGGGCGGGTATATTCTGTGGAGTGCGCTGCAAATTGGCTACGAAGCGATACAGACATTGTTGGATCGTCAGCTGCCGGAAGATGAATGTCAGCAAATTACGGACATTTGTTGCGCAGTGGACGGGGTTCGCGGGATCCATGATTTGAAAACCCGCCTTTCCGGACCAATGCGTTTTATTCAGTTACATCTGGAGCTGGATGATGAACTTCCACTGGTGAAGGCGCATGAGTTAGCGGATATCGCTGAAATGCGTTTGAAGGCGCAGTTTCCAATTTCAGACATTCTTATTCATATGGATCCTGTTTCTGCGCTGCCCAAAGAGAATGTGCACCATCAGCCATGAAATACTGCAGTTAGGGAGTGATATGGCCTGCAAAAAATGCGTTAAAAAAGACAAAGCTTGGCAGACTATCCGGGATGAAGCCGTGCAAATGGCAGCCGAAGAACCGATGCTGGCCAGCTTTTTCCATTCCACGATTATTAATCACGATAGTCTGGGGGCTGCACTCAGTTTTCAGCTGGCCAATAAACTAGGCAGCGTGACCATGCCACCGATAGTGCTGCGCGAAGTCATTGAACAAGCGCTCCGTACCGATCCAGAAATTCTGAATGCAGTTGCCTGTGATATTTGTGCGGTCACGGAACGTGATCCGGCTGTGAACTTCCTTTCTACGCCTCTGCTTTATCTGAAGGGGTTTCAGGCTTTACAGGCTTATCGTGTATCGCATTGGTTATGGCTGCAGGGAAGACAGTCGCTGGCGTTATTTCTGCAGCATCAGATTTCTGTTGTTTACGGTGTGGATATTCATCCGGCCGCGCAGATAGGCTTCGGTATCATGCTCGATCATGCGACGGGCATTGTCATCGGGGAAACCGCCGTTGTGGGGAATGATGTTTCTATTCTGCAAAATGTGACGCTGGGTGGTACAGGTAAAGAACACGGCGACCGTCATCCTAAGATCCGTGAAGGGGTGATGATTGGTGCTGGTGCCAAAGTGCTGGGTAATATTGAAGTCGGTGAGGGCGCCAAGATTGGTGCGGGGAGTGTGGTACTGGCTCCGGTACCGCCACACACGACAGTTGCGGGCGTACCGGCAAAAGAAGTCGGACGACCATCTACATTAAAACCATCACTGAGTATGGAACAGGATATCTGAACGGGGCAACAGCCCCGTTTTCTTCAACGGAGGATCCATGTTAAAGCCAGTGGCCGGGGTGTTACTGCTCGGTATGTGGGCCTGTTATCTGAGCTATCTGTTCATGGGAATGTCTCCGTGGCCTGCGACTGCTCTGGCATGGAGTGCGGCCTTATTGCTGGGGCCGCGTCTGGATCACGCTGCCCGCCGGCAATGCACCATTTTATACGGGGTGGCATTCCTGCTGCTTTTGTTTTGCTGGCTGAACGGTGTTCATTTTTCTGCCCGGCAATTATTCCTTCCTAATCTTGATATGGTGGCGTTATTCACCGGGGTCAGTACATTAAATCTGGCTACGAGTGCGCTGGCAGAAAATGCGCAGTCTAACTGGCGTGGCTGGAAGGGCTTATTCAGTTCCTTGTTAGGAGTGAGTTTTCTGGGGGCCGTGATCAATATGTCGGTGTTGTTTGTCGTTGGTGATCGGTTGGCAGTTAACGGCACACTGGAGCGGCGACAGGTAATTATTCTTAACCGGGTCTATTGTGCAGCTGCATTCTGGTCACCCTTCTTCATTGCTATGGCCGTAGCATTAATTTATGCCCCAGGGATGCAGTTTTCACGGATTTTGCCGTTTGGCTTGCTGGCAGCACTGGGCGCTATGCTGATCACAACATGGGATGTGTGGCGGCGTGGTATCGCCGATTTTGAAGGCTATCCACTGAGTATACAGACGCTACGGTTACCGGTTTTATTATCACTGGCGGTGATATTGGGAAAGTGGTGGTGGCCGGCATTAACTATCACCGGCATTATTGCCTTAATGGCACCGCTGATATCTGTGCTGTTAATGCCTAAAAAGCAGATGACAACCGCATTAAAACGACAGGTTACAGAACGTTTTCCTGCAATGGGCAGTCAGGTGGTGTTGTTTTTGGGGGCAGGGCTGCTGGCTGCCGGGATCCACGGCTTAACACAGATCTGGTCTCCGGAGGCGTTATTTGCCCGCATTGAGCATTACGGTGTTCTGGAAGCGGCTGTTGTGACGCTGGTGATCCTGCTGGTGGCTTATCTGGGCGTTCACCCTATTATTATGATATCCAGTCTGGCGCCATTGTTGTGGCACTTACATCCTGATCCCTCTTTACTGGGAATGACATTTTTGTTTGCCTGGGGACTTTCAACCGGGGCCACACCTTTATCCGGTGCCAATCTGGCGCTGATCGCCTGTTACCGGGTAAAAGCCTGGAATATGCTGATTTGGAATCTTGGGTATGCAGTCAAACAATGGCTCTGGCTGACAGCATTATATGCGTTGTATATCTGGTGTTATTTGTAACTTTTATGGTGCGGCTTTTTGCGCTGGTTAGTTGTGTCGCCGGCATTAGCAGACTATCCTAGCCTTCCAAATGAATTCCTCTGCCGCTGGCAGAATTGTGTATAGGTGTGTTATGTCTTTTGAAGTATTAGAACAGCTTGAAGCGAGAGTCCAATCTGCGGTGGATGGCATCACTTTGTTGAAAATGGAACTCGATGAGCTGCGGGCACAAAATCAGCAACTGAAAGAAGAAAACCAGCATTTACGGAATGAACATCAGGCATGGCAGGAACGTCTGCGTTCTTTGCTGGGCAAAATGGATCAGATGAACAGCGAAGGTTAATAACAAAAACGCCGGAAAATTCCGGCGTTTTTCATGGTATCGGTTATTCGATATCCAATGGTTCCGGCGATAAAATGACACCGGTAGTATCCGCATAGATATGGTCTTCCGGCAGGAAAGTGACACCGCCGAAGTTAACCGGCAATTCGCTGTCTCCGGTATCATCTTCATCTGCACCGACCGGAATGGACGCTAGCGCCTGAATTCCGATCTCCAGATCAGCCAGTGCATCGACTTCCCGCACTGAACCGTAACAGATGATGCCTTCCCAACCATTATCTGCAGCAATAGCTGCAATATCTGCATCGATCAGGGCGCGTCGTAAAGAGCCACCACCATCAATCAACAGTACTCTGCCAACGCCACTTTCTTTGACAATCTGGCGAATAATGCCATTTGCCTCAAAACATTTAATTGTGGTTACCAGTCCACCGAAAGAGGAGCGCCCGCCGAAGGTGCTGAACATAGGTTCCACAACATCGACTTGATCCTGGTAAATATCACAAAGCTGGGAGGTATTGTATTCCATGGTGATGAGTCCAACGTATTGACGTTATTAGCAGTATAAGGATGCCATCGTGGAAAGCAAAGCATGAACCATACAGAATTGGCCTGTGTGACAGAAAAACGCTGGCTGGTATTGGTTGAATACGGAAATTAGCGAAGAAATGTGATTGTCATCACTCAGTCATCGGTGTTTAATCAATAAATCAGGCTGCTGCGCATTAAAAATGTCTGTTTTTGGGTTTTATTGCGAATTTGTGGCCGGTATAAGAGGGAATTTGCATATTTCTGCTGCGAGGAAGCCATGTCACAAGATATATCATCAATATCAACCGGGGGAGCTCATCGCCCGCTTAATCGTAATGATTACAAAACATTATCTCTGGCTGCACTGGGCGGTGCGTTAGAGTTTTATGATTTCATTATCTTTGTTTTTCTGGCTACGGTCGTTGGCCAGCATTTTTTCCCGACTGATATTCCGGAGTGGCTGCGTCAGTTTCAGACTTACGGCATTTTTGCTGCCGGCTATCTGGCCCGGCCGCTGGGTGGCATTGTGATGGCGCACTTCGGCGATCTGTTCGGCCGCAAGAAAATGTTTAACCTAAGCATTTTGCTGATGGCTTTTCCGACCTTGTTAATGGGGTTGTTACCGACTTATGCCTCAGTGGGTGTGATTGCACCGGTTGGTTTGCTGATCCTGCGTATTTTGCAGGGGGCAGCGATTGGTGGTGAAGTTCCGGGGGCGTGGGTCTTTGTTTCTGAGCATGTGCCTGCCCGTCGTGTCGGTTATGCCTGTGGCACACTGACCGCCGGCCTCACAGCCGGTATTCTGCTGGGTTCACTGGTTGCGACTGCGCTGAACACCATACTGACACAAGAAGAGATCATCGCCTGGGGCTGGCGTATTCCGTTCCTGTTAGGTGGTGTGTTTGGGTTGTTTGCCATGATGCTGCGTCGTTGGCTGGAGGAGACCCCGATATTTACCGAGATGAAAGCCAAAAAACAGCTGGTGGAAGGTTTACCGCTGAAACAGGTGCTGGGTAATAGTAAAGCCGAAGTGGCGGTATCGATGTTGCTGACCTGGGTGCTGTCTGCCGCGATCGTGGTGGTGATCCTGATGACGCCAACCTATCTGCAGAAACAACTGGCCATTGCGCCAACCGCTGCGTTGCAGGCGAACTCACTGGCGATTGTAGCATTAACGATCGGTTGTATTTTCTTTGGCTGGTTAAACGATCGTTTCAGCAGTGGTCTGATTTTTATCGTTGGCAGTATTGGACTCGCGCTGTCTGCGTATACTTTTTATCACGGTGTCGTAGCGGATCCGTCTTTGTTGTTTGTCCTTTATCCGCTGGTTGGTTTCTTTGTGGGGATCGTCGGCGCCGTGCCCTATGTCATGGTGAATGCGTTTCCGCCAGCGATCCGTTTTTCCGGCCTTTCATTTTCTTATAATCTGTCTTATGCCATTTTCGGTGGTATGACGCCGATGCTGGTGGCGTTCTGGCTGAAGAATGAACCCATGGCACCTTGCTATTATGTTATGGCGCTGTGCTGCGTTGGTGTGGCGGTCGGTGGCTGGTTGTTGCTGCAGGAGCGGCAGGAACCTGAAGCGATACCTCAGGTTAATTAAATTTGTCGGGCCAGCAGTTACTTGCTGGCCTGATAACAATGCAGTTCTTTGCCGATTTCCAGCACACTCAGATAGCCACCGGGAAAAACAGCGCCGCTGTCCAGCCAGATACAGTTTCCTTTTCTGAATGGTGTAGGACGAATTGGCGTGTGTCCCATGATGCACCAGTCGACGCCTTTGATCCGATAAGCATCGGAGAGCAGATCTGTTTTATTGGCCAGCGAGATCCGTTCTCGTGACCAGATCAGTTTTTCAATCAGGTCTTCCCGTTTTTTCTGCTTGTATTCATTTAATGCGGTCCGTAATTCCTGCCAGTCATTGAACACCGGATCTGCGTGACAGATGCCGATGTGCAGGTTATCTGCAGTAAAGAGATCAATGACGAGCGGCAATTGTTCCAGTCTGGGAAGCCAGTGCTCTTTGGTTCTTTGCTGTTCTTCCGGCGGAAGCTCATAGAACCAGTTTCCTCCATTTCTGATCCAGCAATATTCCGACAGCGGTTCCTCTCTCCAGGCAGAACAGCACATCTGTTCGTGGTTTCCCTGGATAGCGAAGATCCCGGGTTGATCCAGTAACTTCAGGCAACCGGGGCTATCTGGCCCGCGATCGGTCAGGTCACCCAGCAGAATGCATACATCGCCCTGATCGGCAGAAAAGTGAACCTGTTGCAGTATGGATTGCAACGGTGACAGGCAGCCATGTAAATCACCTGCAACAAATGTTCTGCCCCGAACCTGCAATGTCTGACAAGACGGCATGATGATGCTCCGGACACGGTATCCCATTATCCAAGCGTAGTTTATTTTCACTGTTTTAGATTTGTCGGCGGTAAAAATCCGGCTGTATGGAACTGAGCTGTAAAGAGGGCTGTGTTAAAATCAGTGCTTTGTTGGCTTCTCAGGAAACACTATGTCATCCAGCACAGAATTGTGCCCTTGCGGTAGTAAAAAGCTCTTTTCTCAGTGTTGTCAGCCGCTACTGAACAGAGAGAAAACGGCAGAGACGCCGGAACAGTTAATGCGTTCGCGTTTTACCGCATTTTCCCGGGCGGATGCGTGGGGATATGTACTGAAAACCTGGCATCCTGATAACCGGCCTGCGGTGAGTGAAGCGGAACTGGCGGAAGAAAGCCGGTTAGCTAAATGGGAAAAGCTGGAGATCCGTGAGACGAAAGTGCACGGAGAGCAAGGTGAAGTCACCTTCTGTGCCTGGTATCGCGACCAGACGGGATTGCATCCGCATATTGAGCGTTCGCAGTTTGTGCGTTATGACGGTGAATGGGTGTATACCACCGGGGAATTTTTGCCTTATACCCGTGCGGTGAAAACCAAACCTAACGATCCGTGCCCGTGCGGGAGTGGTAAAAAATATAAGCGTTGCTGCGGCTGAGTGCGGAGTAATTATGATCCTGCTGATCGATAACTATGACTCTTTTACCTATAACCTGGTGCAGTATTTCGGACAGCTGGGTGCGCAGGTGGATGTGCGTCGCAATGATGCCGTGACTATCCCGGACATCTCAGCACTACGCCCCTCGCATCTGGTTATTTCGCCCGGTCCGTGTACACCCAATGAGGCAGGGATCTCGCTGGATGCGATCCGTATGTTTGCCGGAAAAATACCGATCCTCGGCGTTTGTCTCGGGCATCAGGCCATTGCTCAGGCATTTGGCGGCACGGTGATCCGGGCGCGCCAGGTGATGCATGGCAAAACCAGTCTCATTGGTCACGATGGCAAAGGTGTCTTTCGCGGATTAAACAATCCGTTGACGGTGACGCGTTATCACTCCTTGCTGGTTGAAGAATCGTCATTACCGGCGGAGTTTGAGGTATCAGCCTGGACCCTGCCGGAAGCGGGGGTTGCCAGAGAGATAATGGGATTACGTCATCGCAGCCTTCCTGTGGAAGGCGTTCAGTTTCATCCCGAAAGTATACTGAGTGAGCAGGGACTCGAATTATTAGCAAATTTCCTGCAGCAATAGTGTTTCGTTATTGGGTGTCACCATTTGTGGTGATATATTATGCACTCTAATTGATTAAATTTTCATTTTCCTGGTTTTACAGTGCTAAGGAGTTTGTATGACAGAACAGATGCAGGTGACGCGTAGTTGGTTTGATGAAGTCATTGTCCCAACTTATGCTCCCGCAGCTTTCATTCCGGTGCGTGGTCTGGCTTCCCGTTTATGGGACCAACAGGATCGCGAATATATCGATCTCGCGGGTGGTATCGCGGTCAATGCGCTGGGTCACTGTCATCCGGCTTTAGTTAAAACCCTGACTGAACAAGGGCAGCGTCTGTGGCATGTCAGTAACTGGATGACCAACGAACCGACATTGCGTCTGGCACGTAAAATGGTTGATGCGACATTTGCTGATCGTGCGTTTTTCTGTAACTCCGGCGCAGAAGCTAACGAAGCGGCATTCAAACTGGCGCGTCGTTATGCCAAAGAAAAATTCGGCGAGCAGAAAAACCAGATCATTGCCTTCCTGCAGGGTTTCCATGGCCGTACTTTCTTCACTGTGAGCGTGGGTGGTCAGTCACATTACTCTGATGGCTTTGGCCCGCGTCCGGGAGCGATCCAGCATATTCCTTATAATGATATTGCAGCACTGAAAGAGCTGATTTCTGACAGTACCTGTGCGGTGGTGATGGAGCCATTGCAGGGTGAAGGCGGGGTGTTACCAGCCGATAAAGAATTTGCCAAAGCAGTTCGCGAGCTGTGTGATCAACATAATGCACTGCTGATTTTTGACGAAGTACAGACTGGCATGGGGCGTACCGGTAGCCTGTTTGCTTATATGCAGATGGGTGTGGAGCCGGATATTCTGACGACTGCCAAAGCTTTGGGTGGCGGATTCCCGATTGCGGCGATGCTGACACGTGAAGCGGTTGCTCAGGTATTCCAGCCGGGTGTGCATGGCACGACTTTCGGTGGGAACCCGCTGGCCTGTGCAGTGGCTGAAACCGCGTTTGATCTGATCAATGATCCAGCGATGCTGGCTGGTGTGAAAGAGCGCGAAGGCTGGTTCCGTGCTGAACTGGAAAAGATCAACGCTGAATATCATTGTTTCAGTGAAGTCCGTGGTCAGGGTTTACTGCTTGGTGCTGTATTAACCGAGGCCTTTGCCGGTAAAGCCAAAGCGTTTGTGGATGCGGGAATTGAGCAGGGCGTACTGGTGCTGGTGGCTGGCCCAAATGTGGTGCGTTTTGCTCCGGCACTGAATTTGACGGCAGAAGAGTTCGCCGAAGGTATGCGTCGTTTTACCCTGGCCGTCGCTCAGGTGGTAAAAGCGTAAGCTGTCTTTCAGGCAGAGACAAAAAAGGCTGCGTTTGCAGCCTTTTTACTGTCATTCAAAAACCACCTCCGAAGGAGATGGTGATCGTATGCTTTAACCGGGATTAACGAGTGCCGAACACGACAATTGTTTTACCGTGTGCGGTGATCAGTTCCTGATCTTCCAGCATTTTCAGAATACGGCCCACAGTTTCACGGGAACAACCCACGATCTGACCGATTTCCTGACGGGTGATCTTTATCTGCATGCCGTCCGGATGAGTCATCGCATCAGGCTGTTTTGCCAGATTCAGCAATGTCTGCGCGATACGACCCGTTACATCCAGGAAGGCTAGGTTGCCGACTTTCTGGCTGGTGCTCTGCAGGCGACGCGCCATCTGGGAAGACAAACGCATCAGAATTTCAGGGTTAACCTGGATTAACTGACGGAATTTCTTGTAAGAAATTTCAGCCACTTCACAAGAGGTTTTAGCGCGGATCCAGGCTGAACGAGTTGGGTTTTCGCTTTCATCGAACAGACCCAGTTCGCCGATAAAGTCTCCCTGATTCAGGTAAGACAGAATCATTTCCTTGCCTTCTTCATCTTTGATCAGCACTGCAACAGAACCTTTGATGATGTAGTACAAAGTTTCTGCTTTTTCACCGGCATGGATCAGTGTGCTTTTTGCCGGATATTTATGAATATGGCAGTGAGATAGAAACCATTCCTGTGTTGGATCGCTTTGCGGTTTGCCGATTACCATTATCTGTCCTCTTGAGCGCCTGTGCATTGCATCACTGCGAAGAGTGATACATGCTTTTTTTATTTCTTACTATTTTGAGTCAATCGAAACATCAAAACAGGATCTGTGGCGAAAATGACACAAATTTAGTGACGAGCCCGTCCCTTTCCGGTAACGAACGAAGTTTAAACGTAAGCTCGCAATAACGACTTAGCATAAGGTGCAGAAAAAGTAATGACAAGAGATGCTTATGCAAATAAGCCGCTTGTTACAGCCGGAGTGGGATATTTTAAATTTCTGTTACATCCCCGATCACCTGGATGGCCTCTTTTGGCGCAATCGTCACTGATTCATGCAGTTCACTGTATAAGATGACTACATCACCGTGTTCCAGTTGCTGACGGACCTGCTCTACTTTTTCAGCCAGCGAGAATGTTTGTTCGCCATAATCGGTGCCTTCACGTAATACGAAGGATTCAATCAGGCTATCCAGGGTGGCGGCAGGGAGTTGTTGCCAGGGTATTATCATTGCATGACCTCATATCACCCATTGGGGAGTTGGTTCACTATCCAGTAATTGTCTCAATACCCGTAATGCTTTATCCAGCGAAATATTATCGGCCGGATGACTGATGGAAATACGCACTGCCTGCGGGGAAGGATAGTGCGCGGCAGCAAACAGCTCGGCCCCCGCGACACCGACACCATGCTGGTTTGTTGCCTGCACAAAGGCCTGACTACGCCAGTGAGCCGGGAGGGGTAACCAGGCATGCATACCACCTTCCTGATACTGTACCTGATAATGGCCTAAATGATGACGCAGCAGTGCTCCGCGTTCCCGTAATGTTTTCCGTTGTTGCAGTAACATACGGTCTGCTTGTCCGGATAACAGCCATTGGCAGGTCAGCTCAATCATCAGTGGCGTGATCATCCAGCTGGAACCACGTACAGCAATCGACATGGCCGCATGTAAATGTGCCGGTACCAGCATGTAGCCCAGACGCAATCCGGCACTGGTGTTTTTAGCAAAACTGCCCAGATGAATGACGCGTTCCGGCGCTAGCTCCACCAGTGCTGGCGGCCGAATTTCCGGTAATAGGCCATGGACATCGTCTTCAATGACCGTCAGCTGATAACGCTCGCACAGTGCCAGGATCTCCTCGCGCCGGGAGAGGCTCATGGTCGCAGTCGTCGGATTCTGAATTGTCGGCGTGAGATATAACGTCCGGTAGTTGCCGGTCTGACATGCCTTTTCCAGTGCCTGTGGCAAAAGACCTTCCTCATCCATCGTCAGCCCTTTCAGCTGAATGCGTAACGAATGCGATAATGTGCTGAGCCCCGGATAAGTCAGTCCTTCACATAATATGGTTTCTCCGACGGCACCGCAGGCCATCAGACTCAGTAATAAACCATTCTGAGCACCAAAACTGAAGAACAACCGCTCAGGTTGAGCTGTGCTGAATCCGTATTGACTCAGCCAGTGACAGACCGTTTCCCGCTGCGACAACTCGCCATTCACCGAACTGTATTCCATCAACGCATTGATGCGGCCGGGTGTTGCCAGCAATTGCTCCATGGCATCCCGGAAGGCATTTTCCCGATCCTGCAGGATCGGCAGGTTTTGCCACAATTCGATCCGGGAGGGATCCGGCTGACGGATGTGCCAGTTTAATGCCGGCTCTCCCGTTTCTTCGCGCACATAAGTGCCGGCACCGACTCTTGCGGTTACCCAGCCCTGATGTTCCGCTTCACTGTATGCGCGAGTGATGGTGCCAACCGTGACACCCAGTCGATCGGCTAGGGCGCGATGCGTCGGTAAGCGTTGCCCGGGTTGTAATTCACCCTGTTCCACCGCCTGACCGATAGCCTGCGCCAGTTGACGATAGAGCGGTCCCTGACCGGAAAGCTGCGGATTCCAAATTGTCATGGTGACAATAAACCTGTTGATCCTTTGAATGGCTTCAATATAACGTGAATTCAACGATTGATGTAGTTCAATTCCACTGTTTTTGATTAATTGTATCGATACAATTATTGCAAGGAGTAAACCAATGGAACAAAGCCTGTTATTGTCACTGATTGCTTTTGCCTGGATCACCTGTGTTACTCCTGGTCCGAACAACGTCATGCTGACCAGCTCCGGTGCCCGTTTTGGCTTCTGGCAATCCATTCAGCACATTGCCGGGATCAGTGGCGGTCTGGTTTGTATGCTGACTCTGATGGCGCTGGGCGTGGGTGCCGTATTCCAGCAATGGCCGTTGTTGCAGTGGATGCTGAAGATCGGCGGCTCGGGCTATCTGCTTTATCTGGCCTGGCAAATCGCGCAAGCCGGTATGCCAAAGCTGGATACGGCCGTCAAAACACAGACCATCAAGCCGTGGCGTTTTCATCAGGCGGTGTTGTTTCAGTTTATGAATCCGAAAGCCTGGCTGATGAGTCTGTCAGCAATTGGTAGTTTTACCCTGTTAGGTGAGCAGTATTGGTCATCGGTGATTTGGGTACTGGTGGTGTTTTGTCTGATTTGTTTAAAAACCAGCTCGATGTGGACTTTATTTGGCGTGAAAGTCGGTCAATGGTTAAAAACACCCAGAGCTTGGGAATATTGGAATCGCATCATGGGCGGATTAACGGCACTTTGTGTTGCGTTGATCTGGTTTGAGTGAAATGGGCGTTGCCATAAATCTGGATCGGGCTTATTTCCCGCCAATTAATAGTGTTTATGTCAAATCCGTGTAGAATTGCGCCGTTTTTACTCGCTGCATAGAAAGATATTGGCATGACAACATCGCTTGATGAATTGGATCGTTATAAAGAGATCCGTCCGTACAATGATAATGAAGTTCCGGCCGCGATCGAGCGACTGATCAGTGATGAAGAATTGATCAGTGCTGTGGCGCGTTTTCGTTTTCCACATGCGGTCAACTATTTTGGCTGGGTATTAAAACCCTTGATCCGGCGTGCGCTGCATAAGCGTGTCGCGAATGTCCGTACCGTCGATGATGTACAGCAACAGGTTGCCCATTTTATGGAGCAGATGATTGCGAAGACCACCGATGGCGTGACTTATTCTGGTCTGGAAAATCTGCAGTCAGGTAAGGGATATCTGTTTATCTCTAACCACCGTGATATTGCGATGGACCCTGCTTTCGTGAACTGGGGTCTGTATCAGTGTGGTCTGGATACGGCGCGTATTGCGATTGGCGATAATTTATTGCGTAAACCCTGTGCCACTGAACTGATGCGTCTGAACAAAAGTTTCATCGTAAAACGTTCGGCGAAAGGCCCGCGTGAGATGGCGAAAACCTTCAGTGAACTTTCCTCTTATATTGCGGATTCACTGCAGGAAGGTCACAACATCTGGATCGCACAGAAAGAAGGACGGGCGAAAGACGGTAATGACTGCACCGATCCTGCCATTCTGAAAATGTTCCACATGGCTGGTAAGCAGAAAAAGCTGGGCTTTGTGGAATATATGCAACAGCTGAACATTGTGCCGGTCGCGATCTCTTATGAATACGATCCGGGTGATGAAGCCAAGGCGCGCGAGCTGTACGAGACCTCAACGACTGGTTCTTACCAGAAAAGTGAATTTGAGGATATCGAGAGTATTGTGGCTGGTATCATTGGCTATAAGGGACGGGTGCATGTCAGTGTTGGCAAACCGCTGACCGATGGCTTTGAAACGCCGGAAGAACTAGCGCAAGTTATAGATCGTGCTATTCATAGCCAATATCGTCTGTTTGCATCCAATGTGCTGGCTGCTGGTGAAGCATCTGCCGACATCACTGCGGAACAACGCGCTCAGTTTGAACAGCGAATGGCTGCAATGGATCCGAAGTGGCGTGATATTGCGAAAGCAACTTATGCCAAACCGGTAGAAAATCAGCGCTCCTGAACTACCGCATGACATGACAGGCAGGTATTTAACCTGCCTGCTCTAACCATTTGGCCGACTCTTCTTTTACGGCAGCCATAATATCCAGCAACTCCAGTAATTCCGGTTCAAATGCACTGCAACTGAGGCCGGAACGTAGTCCCTGTTCCAGTCCGGCACAACTGGATTGCAATTGTGGTACGCCGCAATAGGCTGCCCCGCCACGTAATTTATGGATCGTATCGAGTAAGTCAGCACATTCTGTCCCTGCGGCGGAAGCCTCGATCATCGGCGTGATCTCATCAAAGCTGGCGACCAGCATCTGCAGCATATCTCGGGCCAGTGCTTCATTCCCTTTTACTTTTTCCAGCGCCAGGTTCCAGTCAATAAATGTTAGTCTGGCAGCAGTGGATTTGAGATCACTGAACTGCAGCAGCAGTCGTTTTAGCTGAATTTCATCGATTGGTTTTGACAGATACTCATCCATACCACTGGACATCAGACGTTCGCGCTCGCCGGGAGAGGCGTGTGCGGTGACGGCGATAATCGGTGTCAGTTTGTTACAGGTATTCTGATGGATGATCTGGCAGGCCTGAATACCGTCCATGATCGGCATCTGTACATCCATAAAAATAATATCAAAACGCGTCTTTTCCGCCAGAGAGACAGCCAGATGCCCGTCCTGACAGGAGTGGACCTCATCGACTAAGTCGTTTAGCAAAGCGACAATCAGTTTCAGGTTAGCCGGATTATCATCAACAGCCAGGATCCGTAACGGTAATTTCTCTTTATGCTGTTCTGCAGGTTCTGCCAGTATCTGTATCGGTGGCAATGGTTGTAGCAGGGCCTGGAGCAACTTGCTGTGGATCACCGGCTTACTGAGCGAATATATCTTATTATTCTGCATCAGTTTTTCATGCAGAGTCGGATCGCTGGAGTTAATTAATACGATTAATTTATCGAGCTGATAACGTTGCAGACAAAGATCAACCGTATGCTGGATTTGCTCCGTCGGGGTTTCGGGTGCAAAGCCGATGATCATGGCGTAGAACGACGCACCGGCATAAGTTTGTTCATCATTTTCCAGAACCGTCTGCATTTTCCATTCATTAAGCAGACTTAAACAGGACTCCCGGCTCCAGATTGCATTTTCCCACAACAGCACATTTTTCCCGGCCAGCAGTAACTGTTCCGCAGGGATATTCCCTTCCTCTGAAACCAGTTCTAACGGCATCGTGATCGTAAATTCAGAACCCTGGTTCGGTTCAGAATGCACCTGCATGGAACCATCCATCTGCTCAATCAGTTTCTGGCTGATCACCAGACCCAGCCCGGTACCGCCATAACGGCGTGAAATGGAACTGTCGCCCTGAATGAACGGCTGGAACAGACGCATCAGCTGCTCATCATCCATACCAATCCCGGTATCACGGATCCGGAACCGCAGCAGTACTTTTTGCTGGTCGATGGAAGGGGTGGTACTGACATGGATGTTCACCATTCCCTGTTCGGTGAACTTGATGGCATTACCGACGATATTGGTGATGATTTGCTGCAGACGTAATGGATCCCCGGCAACCAGATCCGGTATCGGCTGGCTGACCAGCAGCGATAACTCCAGCTTTTTGTCATGTGCCGACGGCGCCAGCAGCGTGACCGTATCATTAATCATTTCACGGATGTTGAACGGAATGTTTTCCAGCGTCAGCTTGCCGGCTTCCAGTTTCGAGAAGTCGAGGATGTCATTGATGATGCTGAGCAGATTCTTGGCTGAATGCTCGATGGTGCTTAAATAGTCACGCTGATGCAGGCTGAGCTGAGTCTTAAACAGCTGACGGGTAAAGCCAATGACGCCATTGAGCGGAGTTCGCAGTTCGTGCGACATGTTGGCCAGGAATTCGGATTTGATACGGGCCGCTTCCTGGGCACGCTTTTTCGCCATATCCAGTTCGACGTTCTGGATCTCGATCTGCTCTAACGTTTCCCGCAGATCGGAGGTGGCCTGATCGATACTCTGCTGCATTTCGTTATGGTATTCGCTGATCGCTTTCGCCATCGCGTTGATACCATTTTTCAGCATGTCCAGTTCACCATCCATCTTGCCGCGCACACGGGTATCCAGCCGGCCTTCACGAATATGATAAACCGCGCGTACCATACGGTTTATGGGCTCGATGACCACATGCACCAGATTCAGACCAAAAAACAGGCTCATGATCAAACCGAGCAGCACGATGAAAATGGCCGTCGCGGTATCCCGGTACTGCGCAATCACCGAGCGATCAATATTGAGCTGGATGGCCATGTAACCAATCACTTCCGGCGTACTGCTGGTTTGCAGCGACGTTTCACTCAGGCTGTTTTCTGCCAGAATAGGTGTCCGCAGGATAATATAGTCATCCAGATGTTCAACGCTGGTCAGCTCCGGAATACTTCTGCCTTCCGGCAAACGCATCTGCATAAAATCACGGTGAAAGTTCGAGGTGACAAACAGATTGTTGTCTTTGGTAAAGATCGCGATGGATTTAATCAGGGGTGAGTTACGACGATGACTGGTGCTGATCAACCGGCGCAGATCTTCCCGGCTGGAGCGGGTCAGGCCATATTCACTGGCAATTGCCAGCGGTTCTATCACGCTGGTGCCTTGCTCGATCATGAAATTTTCGATCTGCTGGTGGCGATGAAAAATAAAATAGCCAGCTAAAAGCGTACCGATCAGCAGCGTTGGTATAATAGTGAATGCAAGAACGCGGGCGCGCAGGCCATATTTCGTCATAGTCTGTTTTGGTTGACCCGTACTTGTGGGACAATAAAGTATTCCGGTGCTTCTCTTTCAGCATCATACCTACCTAACGATAAGCCACCAAGAGATATGGTTCAGTTTTTCCAACCCAAACCTAAAGCATTACCTACCCAGGCGGTAGAGATAACTATCGATAACTTGGATCACCACCTGACCGGTGTGGGTCGCTATCAGGGTAAAGCCTGTTTTGTCGAAGGAGTCCTGCCTGGCGAAAAAGTCAGTGTGCAGATCACCGAGCAGAAAAAGCAGTATGCTCATGCCCGGTTACGGCAGGTGATTGAGCCTTCTGCCGATCGCTGCGAACCTTTTTGTCCGGCATTCAAGCAATGCGGTGGTTGTAACGCACAAATGATGCCGCAAGCAATGCAATGCCAGGCAAAACAGCAAGGTGTGCAGCGTTTATTCCGGCAACTGGCCAAAATCGACCTGCCTGCACCGCTGTGGATCGAAAGCAGCGCCCCGCAAGCCTATCGACGTGTCTGCCGTCTGGCGGTGAAATACGATAAAAACAAACGTTGCGTGCTGGTTGGTTTCCGTCAAAAGCAAAGTCAGGCGCTGGTGGAAATTAACAGCTGCCCGGTGCTGACTGCTGCGTTATCGGCGCTCATCGTGCCATTGCGCACACTGATCAATGAGCTCAGTTCGGCTCGTGATGTCGGTCATATTGAACTGTATGAAACCGAAAGCGGGCTAGCGATGTTGCTGCGTCACAACGGTCGTCCGCCAGTAAAAGATAAAGAGCTGCTGCTGGCGTTTGCGTTACAGCATGATTGTGCTCTGTATCTGCAGACAACCGGCTACCCGGAACCGCTGGCTGACGTTAAACCGAGCTTCTATCAGCTGGATGGCTTGCGGCTTTATTTCCAGCCGGGTGACTTCTTGCAGGTCAATCCGCAGGTCAACCAACGTCTGGTCAACTATGTGCGCGAATGGCTGGCTCCGACCGCGACAGATAATGTGCTGGATCTATTCTGTGGTATCGGTAATTTCACCCTGCCGTTAGCCCGTGAGGCAGCATCTGTCACCGGAATCGAAGGTGTGGATGAAATGGTACAAAGAGCCACTCATAATGCAGAACAGAATCAGCTGGTTAATACCGGATTTCATCGCGCAGATCTGACAAAAATGGCGGAATATGCCAACGCAGGCTGGCAGCAACAATGCTATGATCTGGTGCTGTTGGATCCGGGGCGGACAGGTGCTGAAGCGGTCATGCCATGGCTGGCCAAAAGCGGTGCCCGCCGGATCGTGTATGTTTCTTGCAACCCGGTCACCGCAGCGCGTGATTGTGCACTGTTACAACCGGGCTATACATTGAAACAGTGGGGATTACTGGACATGTTCCCGCATACCGGGCATGTCGAATCTCTCTTTTTGTTTGAACGAAAATAAATAAGGACGAGCGTCCCATGGTTGCGGTTCGTGATACTCACCTGAAAACTGGTTTTGACTTAAACGAGTGGATGACTACGCTGGATCTGCCTGCAGCAGACAAAGCCGCATTGTTCTCGGTATTCGAATATTGTCATAACCGCATTCAGGACCAAAACGAACAGCAACGCCTCTCCAAACGCAGCGCCGAAATGATCGGTATATTACTGACGCTGCATATGGATATGGATACGCTCAAAGCAGCGGCGTTATTCCCGCTGATTGAACCTGCATATATGACCGTCGAGCAGGTAACTGCCGATTTTGGCGCGGTGATCAGCCAGTTGCTGCAAGGTGTGATTGATATTGATGCGATCCGCTTTCTGCAACAATTGAGTAGTGCCAGTGTTTCCGATGCTCAGGTAGACAATGTTCGCCGCATGCTGCTGGCGATGGTCGAAGATGTGCGTGCGGTCGTTATTAAACTTGCCGAACGCATTGCCTGCCTGCGGGAAGTAAAAAATGCGAACGAAGAAACCCGGGTGCTGGTGGCCAAGGAAATTTCCAACATCTATGCACCGCTGGCCAACCGTCTGGGGATCGGACAGCTCAAATGGGAGCTGGAAGATCTCTCATTCCGCTATCTGCATCCGGATACCTATAAGCAAATAGCCAAATTGCTGGATGAAAAGCGGCTGGATCGTGAACATTATATCCAGCGTTTTGTTACGGATACCAAAACCGCACTGCAGGAAGCGGGGATTGATGCCGAAGTTTATGGCCGTCCGAAGCACATCTACAGTATCTGGCGCAAGATGCAGAAGAAAAACCTCAATTTTTCTGATCTGTATGATGTCCGGGCTGTGCGTGTCGTAACCAAACGCCTGCAGGATTGCTACGCCGCACTCGGTATCATCCATACCCTCTGGCATCATATTCCGCGGGAATTTGATGACTATGTCGCTAACCCGAAACCCAATGGTTATCAGTCTATCCATACCGTGGTATTAGGGCCGGAAGGCAAAACCGTTGAAATCCAGATCCGTACCGAGCAGATGCATCAGGAATCGGAACTGGGGGTGGCAGCGCACTGGAAATATAAAGAGGGAATGCAGGCGGGTAAAAATGCCGCCTATGAAGAACGCATTGCCTGGCTGCGCAAACTGCTTGCCTGGCAGGAAGATATGGTCGAATCCGGCTCGCTGGTGGATGAACTGCGTACCCAGGTATTTGAAGATCGTGTTTATGTCTTTACCCCGAAAGGTGATGTGGTGGATTTGCCTGCCGGTGCGACACCACTCGATTTTGCCTACCAGGTGCACAGTATGATCGGCCACCGTTGTATCGGTGCCAAAATAGATGGCCGTATCGTCCCGTTCACTTATCAGCTGCAAACCGGTGATCAGATCGAAATTATCACCCAGAAAGAGCCGAACCCCAGCCGTGACTGGATGAATCCTAACCTGGCGTTCTTGCGCACCAGCCGTGGCCGGGCCAAGGTAGCTGCGTGGTTCCGGAAACTCGATCGTGATAAGAACATTCTGGCTGGTAAAGAGTTACTGGAAAAAGAGCTAGATCGTCATGGCTTTACACTTTCCCGTGATGAGTTGGCATCAACGGTAAAAGAGTTCTATACCCGTCTCAGTCTGATGGAATTTGATGATCTGCTGTCCGGAATAGGTTCCGGAGAAGTGCGGATCAATCAGCTGATGAACTTCCTGGAGCAGAAGCTGAATAAGCCGACAGCAGAGGAAGAGGATCGCCGGTTGTTAGAGCAACTGGAAAATAAAACCCAGCACCGGATGAAAAATGTAAAACCGGGGAAAGGGCATATTGTCGTTCAGGGAGTTGGTAACCTGATGACGCATGTTGCCCGTTGCTGCCAGCCGATCCCGGGTGACAGCATTACCGGTTTTATTACCCAGGGACGCGGTATATCGATCCATCGTGAGGATTGTGAACAGTTCAAAGAGCTGAGCCGCCGGAATCCGGAACGGATTATTGATGCGGTATGGGGTGAGAATTATTCCGGTGGTTATGCGCTGACGGTGCGGATCACGGCTAATGATCGTTCAGGACTGTTGCGTGATATCACCACCATCATTGCCAATGAAAAAATCAATGTACTGGGAATGCGCAGCCGTTCCAACGTTAAACAGCAAACGGCAGACATCGATATTGATATGGAAATATATAATATTGAAACACTGAACCGCATGCTGGCGAAGATCAATCAGATGAATGATGTAGTCAGCGCCAAACGTCTTTAATCAGTACTTATCTTTGACCGCCGTTTTCCGCAACGGCGGTTTTTCATTTTCAGCAGGTACCCTCATGACACATACATACTCCATGCAAGATCTTCTGGCTCTGATGCAGCAGTTGCGTGATCCGGAAAATGGCTGTCCGTGGGATAAAAAACAGACCTTACAGAGTTTGACAGCCTATACCATCGAAGAAGCCTATGAAGTGGTGGATAGTATCGAACAGAATGATCTGGGCGGATTACAGTCAGAATTAGGTGATCTGCTGTTTCAGGTGGTTTTTTATGCGCAACTGGCGCAGGAACAAGGCCTGTTCAATTTTCAGGATGTCGTGAATACCATCAGTGAAAAACTGGTACGCCGGCATCCGCACGTTTTTGCCGGTAAAGATTTTGCAGATGTCGCTGCGGTAAGCGCTAACTGGGAAGCAGAAAAAGCGAAAGAACGCCAGGAAAAGGATGCTGATGCGATCAGTGTCCTGGACGATATTCCGCAAAGCCTGCCTGCACTCATGCGGGCGGCTAAAATTCAGAAACGATGTGCGACCGTCGGATTTGACTGGCATGAATTGCCACCCGTAATTGAAAAGATCCACGAAGAGCTGAACGAGGTCATGGCTGAGGTTAATCAGCCGGAACTGGATAAAAAAGCACTCGGCGAAGAGCTGGGCGACCTTTTGTTTGCTAATGTTAATCTCGTACGCCATCTGGGCTTCGATCCGGAGAAAATTCTGCGGGCCGGCAATCATAAATTTGAACGTCGTTTTCGTGCACTGGAACAAATTGTTCAGTCACAGGGACGTACTTTGAAGGCCTGTTCACTGGATGAACTGGAAGCCGTTTGGCAACAAGTCAAACAAATGGAGTGAAGTTGACCCAACGCAAGACTCCTCTCAATGCAAATGAGTATCCTGTTGCCGTTGTTAGGAGCGGGGGCTTGCGGTATAATTTCATCCCGTCTGTTTCTCCCGCACGCATCTGCGTGATTCCTAAACTTCTTCAGGTTCAGCATGACGACTAAATATATTTTCGTGACAGGCGGGGTGGTTTCATCCTTAGGTAAAGGTATCGCAGCAGCCTCATTGGCAGCGGTCCTGGAAGCGCGTGGTTTAAAAGTAACCATGCTGAAACTCGATCCGTACATCAACGTTGATCCGGGCACCATGAGCCCCATTCAGCATGGTGAAGTATTCGTCACGGAAGATGGCGCTGAAACCGATCTGGACTTAGGTCACTACGAACGTTTTATTCGTACCAAGATGTCCCGTCGCAATAACTTTACCACCGGCCGTGTGTATTCCGACGTGCTGCGTAAAGAGCGTCGTGGTGACTATCTGGGTGCAACCATTCAGGTTATTCCTCACATCACTAACGCTATTAAAGAGCGCGTGATTGCAGGTGCTGAAGGGCATGATGTTGCGATCGTTGAAATCGGCGGTACTGTCGGTGACATCGAATCGTTACCATTCCTGGAAGCTATCCGTCAGCTGGCAGTGGATATCGGCCGTAATAACGCGCTGTTCATGCACCTGACTCTGGTGCCATATCTGGCCGCTGCCGGTGAAGTGAAAACCAAACCAACTCAGCACTCCGTTAAAGAATTGCTGTCGATCGGTATTCAGCCAGACATTTTGATCTGCCGCTCCGACCGCGCTATTCCTGCGAATGAACGTGCGAAAATCGCCTTGTTCTGTAACGTGCCGGAACGCGCTGTTATTTCACTGAAAGACGTTGATTCTATTTATAAAATCCCGGCATTGCTGAAATCACAAGGTCTGGATCAACTGGTAGTTGATCGTTTTGGCCTGCAATGTGGCGAAGCGAATCTGGCTGAGTGGGAACAGGTTATTTATCAGGAAGCCAATCCAACTGGTGAAGTCACTATTGGTATGGTCGGTAAATACGTTTCTCTGCCGGATGCTTATAAATCAGTTAACGAAGCCCTGAAACACGCAGGTCTGAAAAACCGTTTGAGCATCAATATCCGCTACATCGACTCTCAGGATCTGGAAACCAAGGGTCTGGAAGTTCTGGATGGTCTGGATGCGATCCTGGTTCCTGGTGGTTTCGGTGAGCGTGGTGTCGAAGGTAAGATCCTGGCAGCACAATATGCGCGTGAAAACAAGATTCCTTACTTAGGTATCTGTCTGGGTATGCAGGTTGCGCTGATTGAATTCGCGCGCCATGTTGCCGGTATGGATGGTGCACATTCTTCCGAATTTAAGCGTGATACACCTTATCCGGTCGTTGGTCTGATCACTGAATGGATCGACGAAGAAGGTAAAGTGGAAGTGCGCACCGAAGGTTCTGATCTGGGCGGCACCATGCGTCTGGGTTCGCAACTGTGTCATTTGGTGGAAGGCTCTAAAGTTCGCGCATTGTATGGTAGCGACACCATTCAGGAACGTCATCGTCATCGTTACGAAGTGAACAATACTCTGTTGCCGAAGATCGAAGCGGCTGGTCTGAAAGTCACCGGTTTGTCTGCAGACAAGAAACTGGTAGAAATTGTTGAAAACCCTGATCACCCATGGTTCGTAGCAGTACAGTTCCATCCGGAATTTACCTCTACACCTCGTGACGGGCATCCTCTGTTTGAAGGCTTCATTCAGGCCGCAGGGGAATACATGAAAAGACACCTAAATTAATCGACAATAACCGTGGTTGTGGCATATTGCGGCAACTGCATTTTATAACTTTGTTTGTTGTTTATTTCTTAAAACGAGGATTGATAATATGTCTAAAATCGTCAAAGTGATTGCTCGCGAAATCATCGACTCACGCGGTAACCCTACTGTTGAAGCTGAAGTGCACCTGGAAGGTGGTTTCGTAGGTATGGCTGCTGCTCCGTCTGGTGCATCTACCGGCTCTCGCGAAGCACTGGAACTGCGTGACGGTGACAAAGCTCGTTTCCTGGGTAAAGGTGTTCTGAAAGCTGTTGGCGCTGTAAACGGCCCAATCGCTGCTGCCCTGCTGGGTAAAGACGCTCAGGATCAAGCTGCTATCGACCAGATCATGATCGACCTGGATGGTACTGAAAACAAATCTAACTTCGGTGCTAACGCAATCCTGGCTGTGTCTCTGGCGAATGCTAAAGCGGCTGCTGCTGCTAAAGGCCTGCCACTGTACGCTCACATCGCTGAGCTGAACGGTACTCCAGGTGTTTACTCTATGCCTCTGCCAATGATGAACATCATCAACGGTGGCGAGCACGCAGACAACAACGTAGACATCCAGGAATTCATGATCCAGCCTGTTGGCGCTAAGACCCTGAAAGAAGCAGTTCGCATGGGTGCTGAAGTGTTCCACAACCTGGCTAAAGTTCTGAAATCTAAAGGCTACAACACTGCAGTTGGTGATGAAGGTGGTTTCGCTCCTAACCTGAAATCTAACGCTGAAGCACTGGAAGTTATCGCTGAAGCTGTTGCTGCTGCTGGCTATGTGCTGGGTAAAGACGTTACTCTGGCGATGGACTGCGCTGCATCTGAATTCTACGATGCTGAGAAGAAAGAATATAACCTGAAAGGCGAAGGTCGTATCTTCACCTCTAACGGTTTCTCTGACTTCCTGGAAGACCTGACTACCAAATTCCCAATCGTTTCTATCGAAGACGGTCTGGACGAATCTGATTGGGAAGGCTTCGCTTACCAGACTCAGAAACTGGGTAAAAAAATCCAGATCGTTGGTGACGACCTGTTCGTAACTAACACCAAGATCCTGAAACGTGGTATCGACAACGGTATCGCTAACTCAATCCTGATCAAATTCAACCAGATCGGTTCTCTGACCGAAACTCTGGCTGCGATCAAAATGGCTAAAGACGCTGGTTACACTGCAGTTATCTCTCACCGTTCAGGTGAAACTGAAGATGCAACCATCGCTGACCTGGCTGTTGGTACCGCTGCTGGCCAGATCAAAACTGGTTCTATGAGCCGTTCTGACCGTGTTGCTAAATACAACCAGCTGATTCGTATCGAAGAAGCTCTGGGCGCTAAAGCACCGTTCAACGGTCTGAAAGAAGTGAAAGGTCAGGCTTAATTCCTGTATTCGCTTAAAAAATGATGAAGCCCCGCCAATTGGCGGGGCTTTCTTTTATGTTGGAATATGGGAAACTATGTCTCCAGGAGGAGACGCCATGCGCCTGTTTACCCTTATCCTGATGGTTGTGTTGGCGTTAGTGCAACGTCAGCTCTGGTTCGGGAAAAACGGACTCGTTGAGTATCGACAAGTCTCAGAAAATTTATTACGCCGGCAGGCTGATAATCAGAAACTGCAGGAACGTAATATGCTGCTTAAAGAAGATATTGAAGACCTGAAAAGTGGTCTGGAAGCCATTGAAGAATTAGCCCGAAATGATCTGGGTTTTATTAAATCCGGAGAAACTTTTTATCGGGTACTGCCTCGTGACAGTGCCGGACAAAATAAACAAAGCTCACTACCGAAGAGTGATTAAGTCATGCAGACATTTACCGCCGTAGTGCCCGCCGCAGGCCGGGGAAGCCGGATGCAGGCTAATAAGCCGAAACAATATTTGCATCTGGGTGATAAAACGATCATCGAGCATACGTTAACCCGCTTGCTGGCTCATCCGCAGATTGAAAAAATTGTTGTGGTGATCGCCGATGATGATCACTATTTTTCCTCGCTGCCCCTGGCGAATCATCCCCGGATTGAAGTAACGCTGGGGGGGCCGGAACGGGCAATATCGGTATTAAATGGTCTGTCCTCAGTTGAAACAGACTGGGTGCTGGTGCATGACGCTGCACGGCCCTGCATTACGCAGTCTGATCTGGATGCTTTAATGGCTGCGGCGGAACTCGGTGAGGACGGCGCTATTCTGGCGGTTCCGGTTAAAGACACCATGAAACGTTCCGACTCACAGCAACGGATTGAAGAAACAGTAGAAAGAGGTCACCTCTGGCATGCGTTAACACCGCAAATGTTTCCTACTCAGCAGTTGGCTGATGCAATTGATGCCGGACTGACTCAGTCAATCGTATTAACAGACGAAGCTTCAGCGATGGAGCGGGCAGGATTCAAGCCTCTTCTGGTTGCAGGGCGTTCCGATAATATCAAAGTAACCCGGCCGGAAGATTTGGCATTGGCGGCATTTATTCTGCAGCAACAGGAGCTTGAATGATTCGGATCGGGCACGGTTTTGATGTCCACCGTTTTGGTGGCGAGGGTCCCTGTATTCTGGGCGGCGTAAAAGTACCTTATGAACAAGGATTAATTGCCCATTCTGACGGCGATGTTGTACTACATGCGGTGGCTGATGCTTTACTGGGCGCGATTGCCGCAGGTGATATCGGACGTCATTTCCCGGATACCGATCCACAGTTTAAAGGTGTGGATAGCCGTATCCTGTTGCGGGACGTTTTTGCCAGAGTGAAAAATAGCGGATTTAAACTGGGCAATCTGGATGTCACCATTCTGGCGCAGGCTCCTAAAATGGCACCGCATATTCCGGCGATGTGCATCAATCTGGCTGCAGATTTAGAAAGCGGGTTATCGCAGGTTAATGTGAAGGCAACGACCACGGAAAAGCTCGGCTTTACTGGCCGTAAAGAAGGAATAGCTGTGGAAGCTGTCGTGTTACTGGTTGCTGCCGATGAGTAAAGAATTCGATATGGATTGGCCATACCGTTTTGGCAAACCGGAACAATCTGCATTATTTAAAGCTGAACCTGCAGATTTCCGCGTAGTTGAAGATCTGGGCTTCATGCCATGCGGACAGGGGGAGCATCTGTTTGTCCGTATCCGCAAAACAGGGGAAAACACAGCCTGGGTTGCAAAGCTACTCGCTGAGCACACGGGGTTGCCACTTTCCTCCGTCAGCTGGGCCGGCCTTAAAGACAGACATGCAGTCACCGAGCAATGGTTCGGTCTGCATCTGCCCGGGAAGCCAGATCCGGATCTGCGAGCGTTAGAGTCTGATACTATTCAGGTTTTACAGACAATCCGGCATGATAAAAAGCTGAGACCAGGCGCATTACGTGGTAACTTCTTCTGTCTGCGATTGCGAGAGCTCAGTCAGAGTCGTGATCTGGATATGCGGTTACAGCAAATATCGCAATTAGGTGTTCCTAATTATTTTGGCCCGCAGCGATTTGGCCGCAATGGTAATAATTTACGTGCTGTAGAGGGTATGTTTGCCGGTCGCCGTATCCATGATCGGCAGAAACGGGCTATCTATCTCTCTGCCGCCAGAAGTTATATTTTTAATCATGTTGTGGCTGCCCGTATCCGCGATAACTGTCTGCATGACGCGATGCCTGGGGATTGTTTGCTGTTTAATCATAGCGATGGTTATCTGGTAACCGATAAGAAAACAGATAAAAACGTTATCGCTCAGCGAATTGAGTTTGGTGAGTTAGTCACCAGCGCACCGCTGTGGGGGCGTGGAGAGAGTCCTGTTCAGGGTGATGCTCTGACTTGGGAGTCGGCCGTATTAGCAGAACATGAAGTCTGGTTGCGTGCATTAGAGCAGGCAGGAATGCAACAGGAACGGCGTCGGGCTGTTTTACGTACCAATGATTTACGCTGGCGTTGGCTGGATAATTCACTGGAGCTGCATTTTTCATTATCGGCCGGTAGTTATGCTACCAGTCTGATCCGCGAATTAGTTAATACAAGAGAAAACAGTCACGATGAAGATTTTGGTCAGCAATGATGATGGTGTCAATGCACAGGGATTACACTGCCTGAGCGAGGCATTGTGTTCACTGGGTGAGGTTATTGTCGTCGCCCCTGATCGCAATCGCAGTGGCGCCAGTAATTCGTTAACGCTGGAAAATCCTATCCGGGTTGAGACGCTGGAAACAGGGAAACGTTATTCCGTCAAAGGCACGCCCACGGATTGTGTGCATTTTGCCGTGAACAAATTACTGGATCCCTGGCCGGATATTGTCGTATCAGGAATCAATCATGGTGCGAATCTCGGTGATGATGTTATCTATTCCGGTACCGTAGCTGCAGCCACAGAAGGCCGGCATATGGGGTTGCCTGCAGTTGCTGTATCACTGGTCGGTGAGACTCATTTTGCTTCTGCAGCTCATTATGCATGTCTGCTGGTTTCGCGTTTGCGGACGCATCCGCTACCATCCGACCAGATCCTGAATGTAAATGTACCTGATTTACCTCTGGAGCAGATCAAAGGCATTAAGGTAACCCGACTCGGTAATCGTCATCGTGGCGAAAAAATGATCGTCATGCAGGATCCTCGTGGTAAACCAGTCTATTGGATTGGCCCTCCGGGTGAAAAACAGGATGCCGGAGAAGGCACTGATTTTCATGCCATCGAACAAGGCTATGTATCTATCACTCCGCTTCAGGTCGATATGACAGCCTATGGTAGTGTCTCTGAACTAACCACATGGGTTGGGGAGTTTAAGTAGCGTGCGTGGCACGGTGGCTTATCTTTTAATCAAACAGTTGCAGGAACTCGGCATCAGAGATGAACGGGTGCTTTCTGCTATGGCTAATGTTCCGCGCAACTATTTTGTGGATGAAGCCATCTCCCATCAGGCCTGGGATAACACAGCGTTACCGATCGGCTTTGGTCAGACGATTTCACAGCCTTACATCGTAGCTAGAATGACGGAACAACTGATTCAGAACAATCCGCAGAATGTGTTAGAAGTTGGCACCGGATCCGGTTATCAGACTGCCGTGTTATCTCAGCTTATCCCGCGGGTTTACACTGTTGAACGAATTAAAGCTCTGCAATATCAGGCTCGCCGCCGGTTGCTGCGCCTTGATTTTCATAATGTCTCTATGCGTCACGGCGATGGCTGGGCGGGATGGACAAGCAAAGCCCCATTTGATGCAATTATTGTGACTGCGGCTGCTGAAAAAGTCCCTGATGCATTACTGGCGCAGTTAGCTGATGGTGGCAGGATGGTGATACCTGTTGGTGAATATAAGCAGGAACTGTTGCTGATTGAAAAATATGGCAAAACAATCAGAACGGAGGTACTTGAAGCCGTTCGTTTTGTTCCTCTGGTTCATGGTGAGTTGATGTGAAGTTGATTAATTCAGCCCGGGTATTCATGCGTACATATAATATACAACGAATTGTTTCCTGCATGCTGGCGTTATTGTTTTCTCTGGTAATAACAGCGTGTACCTCATCGTCATCTCCGGCTCCCGTTCGTGATGCTGGCAGTAAGCATCAGCTAAAAACGTCATATCGTATTAATAACGCTGCCGGTGTAAAGAATGAAAACATCCGTTCAACTGCTATTACAACCGGAAATGAGCGTCCAAAATTAACACCTGGTACACCGTATACGGTCAAAGCCGGTGATACTTTATATGCGATTGCATGGATGTACGGGGCTGATGTCCGTACGCTGGCGGAACAGAATGTGATCCCGGTGCCCTATCATGTGCGTACGGGCCAGGTGTTGCGATATTCATTACCTGACACAGTGTCATCGTCACGCGCTATACCGGAAACATCGGTGATATCCGAACACCGGGTAACCGTGGGTGACAGCCTGTCTGTCCTTGCGGAAAAAAATGGCTTACGTCTGGCCGAATTGGGCGCTTTTAATAATATCAAGCCACCTTATGTTATCCATCCGGGACAAATTATTCATTTCCCCGCATATGCATCCACAGCAACTGAAAACAATGCAACAACCAGTCCATCTTTTGGTCCAAAAGGCTCCTTTAATGAGGAGCGTGCAGTAGATCAGATATCTGAAAAAAGCAATAAAAAAGTGGTTGTTGATAAAAAAGAAACTGCTTACTCTGAACCTGAGAAATCAGCTGCTAACAAATTATTAACTTGGCGATGGCCAGCAAAAGGAACGGTTGTTGGCGGTTTTAGCGCTGGTGAACAGAGTAACAAGGGGATTGATATATCAGGTAGCCGTGGTCAGCCAGTAGTCGCTGCAGCCGGAGGGCGAGTTGTCTATGCTGGTAATGCACTTCGCGGGTATGGAAATCTTATCATTATCAAACATAACGAAGATTACCTTTCAGCGTATGCACACAATGATGCGTTGCGAGTGACAGAGCAACAAGTGGTTAAAGCTGGGCAAAAGATTGCCGATATGGGTAGTAGCGAATCGTCAGATGTCAGACTACATTTTGAGATCCGTTACCGCGGTCAATCTGTAAATCCGTTGAGATATTTGCCGAAACGATAGCTCCCCAATGTCGCAGTCAGATACGTTGTGGAGCTCAAGGAGGGAACCATGAGTGTAACTGAACGTGCTGATAGTGATCAGGATCTTTTAGAGTTACAAGATCCGGTAGAGATGGATGACATTGCTGAGATCGATGTTGACGTTACCGAACCAGCCGATGAACTCCAGCTATCTCCCACACTAAATCGCATCATGGATGCGACTCAGCTTTATCTCGGTGAAATTGGTTTTTCACCTCTACTGACTGCAGAAGAAGTCTATTTTGCCCGCCGGGCTCTGCGTGGTGATGATGCAGCACGTAACCGCATGATTGAATCCAATCTGCGCTTAGTCGTTAAAATCGCCCGCCGTTACAACAACCGGGGACTGGCGCTATTGGATCTGGTTGAAGAAGGTAACCTTGGCCTGATTCGCGCCGTTGAAAAATTCGATCCGGAACGGGGCTTCCGTTTTTCAACTTACGCAACATGGTGGATCCGCCAGACGGTTGAACGTGCCATCATGAATCAGACCCGGACCATCCGCTTACCTATTCATGTAGTCAAAGAACTGAATGTATACCTGCGTACGGCCCGGGAATTGGCTCAACGTCTGGATCATGAACCGACCGCTGAAGACATCGCCAGTTTGCTGGATAAACCGGTAGAAGAAGTATCCCGCATGCTGAAACTGAACGAGAGAATTTGTTCAGTGGATACACCGATTGCCGGTGATGGTGACAAGTCTTTGATCGATATTCTGACTGACGATCGTATTAATTGTCCGGAAGATCAGACCCAGGATGATGACATGCAGCACAGCATTGTCATATGGCTGGAACAACTCAATCCAAAACAACGTGAAGTATTAGCCCGCCGTTTTGGCTTGCTGGGCTATGAACCCGCTACTTTGGAAGAAGTCGGGGAAGAGATAGGGCTGACCCGGGAAAGAGTCCGTCAGATCCAGGTTGAAGGTTTGCGTCGCATGAAGGAGATGCTGACACAGCAAGGTTTATCGGTAGAGACGCTCTTCCAGCTGGACTGATTTTATTACTCAGTAAACAATATCGCCGGCATGAAGTCCGGCGATGTTGTTTCTATCAATCAAGCAACTCTGTTCTGGCCAGCTCTTTTATTTTATACAGCCAATCCAATGCATCTCTTGGCGACAAACTGTCAGGATCTAGCTGCTCTAACGCACGGTATAACTCACTTTCTTTTATGGAGTAATGGGTTTCCGGTGCTGCTGATGCTGAACCACTGGCCAACGCTTGTGGCGCGGAGTGATCGCGACTTTCCAGCTCATGTAACTTAGCTCTGGCCTGGTTGATCACTGCACGCGGAACGCCTGCCAGTGCTGCTACCTGTATGCCATAGGAGCGATTCGCCGCACCTTCCTGAACGGTGTGCATGAAGGCGACACTATCGCCATGCTCAATCGCGTCAAAATGCACGTTCACGATATTAGCTTGTTGTTCAGCCAGTTGTGTCAGTTCAAAGTAGTGCGTGGCAAACAGGGTATAGGCATTGATTTTTTGAGCCAACTGTTCAGCACAGGCCCACGCAAGGGAGAGGCCGTCATAAGTACTGGTTCCTCGTCCAATTTCATCCATCAGAACCAGACTCTGATGCGTTGCATTGTGCAGGATATTTGCAGTCTCGGTCATTTCCACCATAAAAGTAGAACGTCCGGAAGCCAGATCGTCAGATGCGCCGATTCGGGTAAAGATGCGATCTATCGGTCCGATTCTGGCTGCTTCCGCCGGGACATACGAGCCGATATAAGCCAGCAGTACGATTAATGCTGTCTGGCGCATATAAGTGGATTTACCACCCATATTCGGACCGGTGATGATCAGCATGCGCCGCAGGTCATTCAGTTGCAGATCATTAGCTATAAATGGTGTCTGTAAACTTTGTTCGACCACCGGATGGCGTCCGGCTTTGATCTGGATCCCTGGTTCATCAACCAGTTCTGGCCGGTGATAATCCAGCGTCTGTGCCCGTTCCGCCAGATTATTCAGTACATCCAGTTCTGCCACTGCGGCTGCACTGACCTGCAATGCAGGTAAATGAGGTAATAGTTGATCCAGCAGATCTTCATAAAGCTGTTTTTCCAGCGCAAGTGCCCGGCTTTGTGCGGTCAGGACTTTATCTTCATACTCTTTTAGTTCCGGGATCAGGTAACGCTCGTTATTTTTCAACGTCTGACGGCGGATGTAATCAACAGGAACCAGATGCGCGTTGGCTTTAGTCACATCAATGTAGAAGCCATGCACCTTGTTGTAGCTGACTTTCAGCGTCGTGATACCGGTTCGTTGTCGTTCACGTAATTCAAGCTGTTCCAGATAGCGGGTCGCACCATTTTCCAGATCGCGTAATTCGTCCAGTTCCGGATGATAACCGCTGGCAATCACTCCGCCATCACGGAGCACGACCGGCGGGTTTTCCACCACGGCGCGCTCAAGCAGCTCCTGTAATTCAGGGAAGGTGCTTATTGCCTGTGCCAGTTGCTGCAGCGTCGGATTGTTCTGCAGGATGATCTGTAATTCAGGCAGTTGCTGGAATGCCACACGCAAGCGACTCAGATCGCGGGGGCGGGCAGAACGCAAAGCCAGACGAGCGATGATCCGCTCCACATCACCGATCTGTTTTAAAACCGGCATCAGTGCACTCATCATTTGCTGATCCAGTAATTCAGTGATCACGTCTTGTCGCTGTTGCAGCTGATTTTTACTGCGGATTGGCTGATGTAACCAGCGTTTTAATAAACGGCTACCCATCGGTGTTGCGGTAGCATCCAGTACGGCGGCCAGTGTGTTATCGAAGCCACCGGACAAATTACCGGTTAATTCAAGATTACGTCGGGTGGCCGCATCCATCACCACCATCTGCTCACTTTTTTCCAGCCGGATGCCCTGAATATGTGGCAACGCAGTACGCTGTGTATCACGCACATATTGCAACAACGCGCCGGCTGCCTGCAGTGCGATTTTTTCTTCTTCAACACCAAAACCACGCAGGTCCTGTGTTTCGAATTGGTTGCAAAGCAAATGATAGGAAGTGCTGAATTCAAACTCCCAGGCTGGACGGCGACGCATACCACGGCGTTGTCCCAGCTGAGTCAAATCAGGGAAATTTTCAGAATAAAGTAACTCTGCCGGATTCAGTCGTTGAAGTTCAGCAGCCAGCGTTTCCTGCCGGGTAAACTGATTGATGACAAAACGGCCTGAAGCTACGTCCATTGCCGCCAGACCATAATGCGGTGCCACAAAATCGACCGCAACAATCAGGTTATCCTGGCGTTCATTCAGTAACGCTTCATCTGTTAATGTACCCGGAGTAATGATCCGGACAACTTTACGTTCTACCGGTCCTTTACTGGTTGCCGGGTCACCAATTTGCTCACAGATAGCAACTGATTCTCCGAGCTGTACCAGACGGCTCAGATAGCCTTCTACAGCATGATACGGAACGCCTGCCATCGGTATCGGCTGGCCCGCAGACTGTCCACGTTTGGTCAGTGATATATCCAGTAATTCCGCTGCCTTACGGGCATCGTCATAGAACAACTCATAGAAATCACCCATCCGGTAAAACAATAAAATATCCGGATGCTGGGCTTTGAGCCCCAGATATTGTTGCATCATCGGAGTATGGGTGGTCAGTGATTGCGGTGCAGAAGAGGCTGGTAGCATAATGGATTCAGGTTCAGTTGAGAGAGTCAGCATGCAGAAGGATATTATTGAATTAGCTCAGCGGGTAGGACAAGCGTTGCTGGCCAGACAATGGATGGCGGCAACGGCAGAATCCTGTACCGGTGGAGGAGTAGCATACGCTATCACTACTATTTCGGGAAGTTCGGCCTGGTTTGATCGTGGTTTTGTTACTTATACCAACGAAGCCAAACAACAGATGCTGGGCGTGTCCGCGGAGACTTTACAAGCTCACGGTGCAGTCAGTGAAGCTGTTGTGAAGGAAATGACAGCTGGTGCACTGGCACATTCACAAGCCAATATCGCAGTTGCCATTAGTGGTGTTGCCGGGCCTACCGGTGGTTCAGATGAAAAACCGGTTGGTACTGTCTGGATTGCCTGGCAAATAGCCGAAGGGAAAGCCAGCACAAAAGGTTATAAATTCTCAGGAGATCGGGAACAAGTCCGCTTGCAAGCGATCCGTGAGGCCTTACTCGGTTTGTTATCATACAGTAAATAAAATACTTGATACTGTATGGATAAACAGTATGATGCTATTCATCAGCTAAGATGCTCGTTTCGTGGGGATAATTATGGATTCAAATAAAGAAAAAGCACTGGCCGCCGCATTAGGCCAAATTGAAAAACAATTTGGTAAAGGTTCGATCATGCGCCTGGGAGATACTCAGTCTCTTGATATTGATTCAATCCCTACGGGCTCGCTGTCGCTGGATATTGCTCTGGGTATCGGTGGTTTACCGATGGGGCGTATTGTTGAAATTTTTGGTCCTGAGTCGTCAGGTAAAACGACGCTGACTCTGGAAGTCATTGCCCAGGCACAAAAAGCCGGTAAAACCTGTGCTTTTATTGATGCGGAACATGCACTTGATCCTATTTACGCCGGCAAGCTGGGCGTGAAGGTCGATGATCTGCTGGTTTCTCAGCCAGATACCGGTGAACAGGCACTGGAGATCTGCGACATGCTGGTTCGTTCCGGTGCCGTGGATGTCATCATCATTGACTCTGTGGCTGCGCTGACACCAAAAGCAGAGATTGAAGGTGATATGGGTGATTCCCACGTTGGTTTGCAGGCTCGTCTGATGTCTCAGGCGCTGCGTAAACTGACAGGGAATATTAAAAATGCCAACTGTCTGTGTATCTTCATTAACCAAATTCGTATGAAGATTGGTGTGATGTTTGGTAATCCGGAAACCACAACCGGTGGTAACGCACTCAAGTTTTATGCATCAGTTCGTCTGGATATTCGTCGTACCGGTGCCATCAAAGATGGCGAAGAGATTGTTGGTAACGAAACCCGCGTCAAAGTGGTTAAAAACAAGGTCGCACCACCATTTAAGCAAGCAGATTTCCAGATCCTGTACGGTGAAGGGATCTCTAAAGAGAGTGAGCTGATCGACCTTGGTGTGAAATGTAAACTGATCGATAAATCAGGTGCCTGGTATGCCTACAAAGGTGACAAGATTGGTCAGGGCAAAGCGAATGCGATGAAATATCTGAAAGAAAATACCGCTGCAGCAGAAGAGATTGAACTGAAGTTGCGTGAATTGCTCTTAAGCCACAATCCGCCAACTGAAATCGCCGTAGCTCCGGTGGTTGAGGAGTTCACCCCATCAGATGATGAACTGGATAGTTTGTCGTTAAGCGATGATATCTGATGTGATCAGGGTTGCTTCGGCAGCCCTTTTTTCTGTGTGATTTCATTCTATGAGTTTATCTGCAAATAAAAAAAGCGTATCACCGCTGGCTAAGGTGCTGAAATTACTTGCCAGACGCGATCACAGCGTCAGTGAGTTAACACTGAAATTAAAACCCTTTTATTCCGGCAGTGAAATTGATGACGTTATTGAGCGTTGTCTGCGGGAAAACTGGCTGAATGATGCCCGGTTTGCTGAAAGTTATATTCGCAGCCGCAGTAGTAGTGGCTACGGCCCCCGGCGTATTGCGATGGAATTGCAGCAAAAAGGGGTAGCATCGGAAACTATTCGTCTGGCATTGCGGGAAGCCAATATTGACTGGCAAGCCTTGTTACTCTGGTTACTTGAACGCCGACGTCCCTTACCAGAAGAACCAGCAGAACGATTTAAACTGCAGAATATGCTGCTGCGCCGGGGTTTTTCGCCCGATCTGATTCAACGCTGTTTTTTCTCAACAGAAATCTGATTCTGTAGTGTCTTTATTATCGCCAGCGTTTTACTTTGCCGGCGATAACTTTTACAGTATGCCCACCATAAGCCTGTCTGCTTAATTATCTGAATTTAATTAATCAGGCGGGACTCAATTGCCCATGATTATTTTGTAGCAAGCAGGTTTTTTCATGCAAATGACCACATCAGAGATCCGTACCGCGTTTCTCGAGTATTTCCGTTCGCAGGGACATCAGGTTGTCGACTCCAGTTCTCTGGTGCCGCATAACGACCCTACATTGTTGTTCACCAATGCCGGGATGAATCAGTTCAAAGATGTTTTCCTTGGCGGTGACATTCGCCCATATTCCCGTGCAACAACGGCTCAACGCTGTGTTCGTGCGGGTGGTAAGCACAACGATCTGGATAACGTCGGCTATACCGCGCGTCATCATACCTTCTTTGAAATGTTAGGTAACTTCAGCTTCGGCGATTATTTCAAACATGATGCGATCCGTTTTGCATGGGATTTCCTGACTAAAGTCTTGCAATTACCGCAGGAAAAATTGCTGGTAACTGTCTATGCGACTGATGACGAAGCCTACGGTATCTGGGCTAACGAAATTGGTGTTTCGGCTGATCGAATTGTACGTATTGGCGATAACAAGGGTGCTCCATATGCTTCAGATAACTTCTGGCAGATGGGTGACACCGGCCCTTGTGGCCCTTGTACTGAGATTTTCTATGACCATGGCGCTGATATCTGGGGCGGCCCACCGGGTTCTCCAGAAGAAGATGGCGACCGTTTCATCGAGATCTGGAACGTCGTGTTTATGCAGTTCAACCGTCAGGCCGATGGTACGCTGGAACCACTGCCGAAGCCATCGGTTGACACCGGCATGGGTATCGAACGTGTTTCTGCGATCATGCAAGGTGTGCATTCCAACTACGAAATTGACATCTTCAAGACGTTGATTCAGAACGCAGCGAAGATTGTGGGTGTTACTGACCTAGAAAACAAATCGCTGCGCGTTATTGCCGACCATATTCGTTCCTGTTCATTCCTGATCAGTGATGGTGTGATGCCATCCAATGAAGGCCGTGGTTATGTGTTGCGCCGTATCATTCGCCGTGCCGTACGTCATGGTCGTAAGCTGGGTGCGACAGATACTTTCTTCTATCAATTGGTCGGTGCACTGGTTGCGTTGATGGGCGAAGCCTATCCGGAACTGAAGAGCCAGCAGCCAGTTGTTGAACGTGTACTGAAACTGGAAGAAGAACAGTTTGTCCGGACACTGGATCGTGGTCTGTCTTTGCTGGAAGAAGAACTGGTTCGTCTGGGTGACGTACGCGAAATTCCGGGTTCTGTTGTATTTAAACTGTATGACACTTACGGTTTCCCGGCCGATCTGACGGCAGACGTAGTTCGTGATCGCGGTTATACCATCGATGAAGCTGCTTTCCAGCAAGAGATGGAAAAACAACGTGAACGAGCTAAAGATGCTTCTCATTTTGCTGTGGATTACAACAAACAGCTGAAAATCGAGCAGACCAGCGACTTCTGTGGCTATGAAAGAACAATTGCTAATACCACTATTACCGCCATTTATCTGGCTGATCAGCTGGTATCGACACTGAAAGATGGTGATCAGGCTCTGATCGTATTGGAAAATACGCCTTTCTATGCAGAATCCGGTGGTCAGATGGGTGATGCTGGTCTGTTGCGTGTCGGAGATGCGCTGTTTGCGGTAACAGATACCCATAAAATAGGGCAGGCGATTGTTCACAAAGGTTTTGTTGAACAAGGTAGTTTCAAGACAGGTGATACTGTAGAGGCGATTGTCGATAACACTCGCCGTAATGCAACTGCTCTGCACCATTCAGCAACGCATTTACTGCATGCCGCTTTACGTAATGCGCTGGGTGAACATGTCGCACAGAAAGGTTCACAGGTTGGTCCGGATCGTCTGCGTTTTGACTTTTCTCATTTTGAAGCCATCAATCCTGCTGCATTGCGCCAGATTGAACAAAGTGTAAATGCGGAAATTCGCAAAAATGTACTGATTGATACTCAGCTGATGTCGCTGGATGATGCGAAAACCAGTGGCGCGATGGCGCTGTTTGGTGAGAAGTACGGTGATGAAGTCCGCGTAGTTAAGATGGGTGATTTCTCGACTGAACTGTGTGGCGGTACACATGCTAAACATACTGGTGATATCGGGTTCTTTAAAATCATCAGTGAAAATGGTGTTGCTGCCGGTGTTCGCCGTATTGAAGCAGTAGCTGGTGAAGCTGCTCTGGCGCATATTCATCAGTTGGGTGAACAACTGGATGAAGCAGCTTCCATTGTTAAAGCCGATGCTTTGTCAGTCGTGAGCAAAATCCGTCAGATGCAGGAGCGTAGCCGCCTGCTGGAACGCGAAATTGAAACCCTGAAAGCAAAACTGGCCTCACAGGCTGGTAATGACCTGTTATCGCAGATCATGCAGATCAACGGTCAGCAAGTGTTGGTAGCGCAGGTGGAAGGTGTTGATGCCAAATCACTGCGTACCACCATGGATGATCTGAAGAATCGTTTGCAGTCGGTTGTGATGTTGCTGGCGGCAGTGAATGATGGCAAGGTCAGCCTGATTGCTGGTGTAACGGCTGATTTAACTTCTAAAGTTAAAGCCGGTGAACTGGTGAATCTGGTGGCGCAGCAAGTAGGCGGTAAGGGGGGCGGACGTCCTGATATGGCGCAGGCGGGTGGTACCGATGCGACCGCCTTACCGGGTGCTCTGAAGTCAGTACAATCCTGGCTGGAAGAACGTCTGTAATTACGTCTTTTATAGCTGATGATCGACAAGCGGCGTTCAGTGAATGCCGCTTGTCGTTTTTTATATCAAAAAAATTTCAAACACTTCAGGAAAATTTCAGATGACTGATTTCCTGAACTAGACTTGAAATATGACTAATTAAACCGCACATTGATTAAACCGCCGGGATTTTTTCTGGCTGAATTCAAAAGGAGTTTATTAATGCTGATTCTGACTCGCCGTGTAGGCGAAACCTTGATGATCGGTGATGAAGTCACTGTAACCGTACTGGGTGTGAAAGGTAATCAGGTCCGGATTGGTGTGAATGCGCCGAAAGATGTTTCGGTACATCGTGAAGAAATTTATATGCGCATTCAGTCTGAAAAAGACAATGAGAACGGGCCGCAGTCTTATTGAGCCAGAACGAAAAAGTACTCAATAGGGGCGGCTAACAACCGCCTTTGTTGTAGCTATTTGATGTAAAAAGAGTAAATCTGCTCACTCCCTGTACGGATGAGTAAATCGCACAGAAAAATTGTTTGACTTATTTTCCCTGCACAGTAATATCTGCCCCCGCAACGGTGAGGTGGCCGAGAGGCTGAAGGCACTCCCCTGCTAAGGGAGCATGCGGTCAAAAGCCGCATCGAGGGTTCGAATCCCTCCCTCACCGCCATTGCGCCTGTGCATCCGTAGCTCAGCTGGATAGAGTACTCGGCTACGAACCGAGTGGTCAGAGGTTCGAATCCTCTCGGATGCACCATTTTATTTTAGTGTTATAGTTTACTCATGCATCCGTAGCTCAGCTGGATAGAGTACTCGGCTACGAACCGAGTGGTCAGAGGTTCGAATCCTCTCGGATGCACCATTTTCTTCACCTGTTTTACCTTACTCTTGCATCCGTAGCTCAGCTGGATAGAGTACTCGGCTACGAACCGAGTGGTCAGAGGTTCGAATCCTCTCGGATGCACCATTTTCTTCACCTGTTTTATCTTACTCTTGCATCCGTAGCTCAGCTGGATAGAGTACTCGGCTACGAACCGAGTGGTCAGAGGTTCGAATCCTCTCGGATGCACCATTTCCTGTTTTATCTGCTATATCCTTACTTCCTCTGTTTCACTGTCGGCTAAAAAGTCCGATAATGTATCCGTTATTCTGTTTGGTATCGAGTTTATGCCTGCCACGTCATCCAGTAAAAAAGATCAGAATGTAGAACAACTCAAGCTGCCGCCACATTCATTTGAAGCAGAGCAGTCGGTGCTGGGTGGTTTGCTGCTAGACAATCAGGCCTGGGACCGGGTCAGTGAACGGGTGGTTGAACGGGACTTCTACAGCCGGCCACATCGCCTGATCTTTCAATCGATAGCCCGTCTGGTTGAAAAAGGCAGCCCGATTGATCTGATCACGTTGCAGGAAGAACTGGAACAACGTGAACAGCTGGATGCGGTGGGTGGCTTTGCCTATCTGGTCGAAATCGCCCGCATTACGCCCAGTGCAGCCAATATCAGTGCTTATGCGGAGATTGTGCGTGAACGCGCTGTTGTCCGCGAAATGATCGCTGTGGCTAATGAGATCGCTGAAGCAGGATTCGATCCGCAGGGGCGGGGGGCAGCGGATTTATTAGATCTGGCTGAAACCAAAGTATTCAAGATTGCGGAACAGCGTACCAGTAGTACTGAAGGGCCTCAGCCACTGAAAGTCTTGCTGGAAAAGACCGTTGATAAAATCGAAGAGTTGTTTCATAAACCACACAACGGTGTGACCGGGGTTTCCAGTGGTTATGCTGACCTGGATAAAATGACTGCCGGTTTTCAGTCTTCCGATTTGATCATTGTTGCTGCGCGTCCTTCCATGGGGAAAACCACGTTCGCGATGAACCTGTGTGAACATGCTGCGTTAACCTGTGATAAGCCGGTACTTATTTTTTCGCTTGAAATGCCTTCTGAACAGATCATCATGAGGATGCTGGCGTCACTCGGTCGTATTGAGCAAAACCGGGTCCGAACCGGACAACTGGATGATGATGACTGGGGCCGTCTCTCTTCCACTATGGGGTTGTTACTGGAAAAAGGACAACTCTATATTGATGATGCCTCCGCGCTGACTCCGACAGAGTTGCGTTCCCGTGCCCGCCGTATTGCCCGAGAGCATGGCGGGCTCAGTATGATCATGATCGACTACCTGCAACTGATGCGGGTTCCGTCACTCAGTGAGAACCGGACGCTGGAAATTGCGGAAATATCCCGTTCATTAAAAGCATTGGCTAAAGAGCTGCAGATTCCGGTGATTGCATTATCACAGCTGAATCGTGGTCTGGAACAACGTGCAGATAAACGTCCGGTTAACTCGGATTTGCGTGAGTCAGGCTCTATTGAGCAGGATGCTGACTTGATCATGTTCATTTATCGCGATGAAGTTTATCACGATGACAGTGCTGATAAAGGCATTGCCGAAATCATCATCGGGAAACAGCGTAATGGCCCGATCGGTAAGCTGCGTCTGACATTTCAGGGGCAATATTCCCGGTTTGATAATTATGCCGGCCCCGCGTTTAATGACGATTACTAAGGATTATTCATGAAGGGTGCAACGGCGCAGATTGATACTCAGGCATTACAACACAATCTTGCGGTAGTCCGATCTCAGATCCCGGCGAATACAAAAGTAGTCGCAGTAGTGAAAGCCAATGCTTACGGGCATGGGCTGATTCAGGTTGCTAAAACATTAGCGTCGGCAGATGCCTATGCCGTAGCTCGTTTGGAAGAGGCGCTGATCCTTCGTTCCAGCGGTATTGTGAAGCCAATTATTATGCTGGAAGGTTTTTTCAGCGCGGATGATTTGCCTGTGTTAGCTGCCAACAATATCCAGACTGCTGTGCATTCGGTCGAACAACTGGATGCGCTGGAGCAAATGCAGTTACCTAATCCGGTTACCGTATGGTTAAAACTGGATACCGGAATGCATCGGCTGGGGGTGCGCCCTGAAGAAGCTGAAGAGTTTTGTGAGCGGTTGGCTAACTGCCGGAATGTAGTGCAGCCGTTCAACTTCATTACCCATTTCAGTCGTGCTGACGAATTAGACAATCTGGCTACAACCAAGCAAATTGAATTATTTAATCAACTGACTCAAAAGTATGCCGGTGAGTGTTCTTTGGCCAGTTCTGCAGGCATCATGGAATGGCATGATGCGCATGCGGATTGGATCCGTCCCGGGATCATGCTGTACGGTGCATCACCGTTCCTCGGAAAAACAGGTTATGATCATGGTTTGCAGCCTGTGATGACTTTGAAAACCAGCCTGATTGCGGTGCGTTTAGTGAAACAGGGCGAACCTGTTGGCTATGGCGCGAAATGGGTAGCTCAGCAAGACACTAAAGTCGGTGTGGTCGCGATAGGATATGGTGATGGGTACCCTCGCATGGCACCCAGCGGTGTTCCGGTGCGGGTGAACGGCCGTATCGTACCATTGGTTGGCCGGGTTTCAATGGATATGCTGACGGTTGATTTGGGGCCGGATGCAACTGATAAGGTTGGTGATGATGTTACCTTATGGGGTGAAGGCTTACCTGTTGAAACTGTCGCTGAAGCAATCGGGACGATCCCTTATGAGCTTATTACTAAGCTGACACCACGCGTTATCATGGAATATAAATAATTCAGCGATAGTAAAACGCCAACCCGTGAGTTGGCGTTTTATTTGTTTATTGCATAAAGCCCAGTGTTGGTACTGCTGGCTCTTCTTCTTCCGATGGATCTTGCTTCCATTTTACAATGCCGGGAGTCCAGTAAAAATACAGCCATGGCTGTTCTGTCTGCCATTGCGGGAAGATGATCTCAATGCTGTTTTTATCTTCTTTATAAATCGATGTTTCCAGATTGATTTCGGAGCAAGCCAGTACGGCTACAAATGCTATAAAGGACCATAAAAATAGTTTGTTAAACATAGGCTAATTCCTGCTCTGTCAATGTTCCATCACTCACGTTGCTACCGTAAACTCTAACATACCGGGAGCCAAGTGGTAGCTGATGCGCTGATTATATCTGTCAGATGTTACATAAAAGATGTGTTTTCACTCTTTTTGTCATTAACAGCTGATGATTGCAATACCGTAATTCTCACGTAACATACTCGCCTTTTCAGCTATTACAGGTTATGCAGGCATGCTCAGTCCGGCTTCATCTACCGATAACATTTCCGGTTATCCTCTTAATCGTTTTTCTATTGCACCTATGCTGGACTGGACTGACCGGCATTGCCGCTATTTTCACCGCTTGCTGACGAAAAATACCTTACTTTACACAGAGATGGTTACTACCGGGGCTATCTTGTTCGGGAAAGGGGATTATCTGCAATACAGTACGGAAGAGCATCCTATTGCATTGCAGCTGGGCGGTTCTGATCCGGTTGATCTGGCGAAGTGCGCCAGAATTGCCGAAGATCGTGGTTATGATGAAATTAATCTGAATGTGGGATGTCCTTCCGATCGGGTACAGAACGGACGTTTCGGTGCTTGTCTGATGGCATCTGCACAGCTGGTGGCGGATTGTGTTGCTGCGATGCGGGCAGAAGTGCAGATCCCGGTAACCGTGAAAACCCGCATTGGTATTGATGAACTCGATTCTTATGCTTTTCTGTGTGACTTTATTGAGACCGTACAGCAGACAGGGTGCAATACGTTTATTGTTCATGCCCGCAAAGCCTGGCTGAGTGGCCTGAGTCCGAAAGAAAACCGGGATATTCCGCCTCTGGACTATGAGCGGGTCTATCAGTTAAAGCGTGATTATCCGCATCTCACGATCGCCATTAACGGAGGCATAACGGATCTGGCACAAGCCAAACACCATCTGCAGTATGTTGACGGGGTGATGGTTGGCCGTGAGGCATATCAGAATCCCTATATGCTGGCTCAGGTTGACGCTCAGTTATTTGCCGATCCACATCCGGTTCTTTCCCGCCATGAAACGGTCATGCAGATGTTGCCATACATTGATGCCCATCTGCAGGCCGGCGGTTATTTGTCGCATATCACCCGTCATATGCTGGGTCTTTTCCAGGGTGTTCCGGGAGCACGGGCATGGCGTCGCCATCTCAGTGAAAATGCGACCCGTAAAGGTGCTGATACTAAAATTGTGCTGGATGCATTAAGCCATGTACAGGAATGTGATCTTGTTGGCTAAATATTAAGCAGAACCATCTATAGTCATGAGACTTCTGTATTCGGAGGTCTCATGATGCCTTATTCACTGACCGAAGAGTTTCCCGATCTGGCCGGCCGCTTTGAACGCCTGAGCCATAACGATCCTGAATTTGCCGCACAACTCGCTTCTTTTTATGCGGTAGATGCTCAGATCACGACTCTGTGTGGCGCGAATGCGCTGGATCAGTTGCCAAATCTGGCTGTTCAACGTCTGCGCCTGAAAGAATCACTTTACCGCCAGTTACTCGCGAAATAAATTCCATCGATAAATATGTGATCTTTATCGCTTTTCATGTACGCATTACTGGTACCCGTAGTAAAAACGATCTGACACTGATTATTGTTATTACTAATCCGGGATGAGTATGAAATTGCGTGGTGTGGTATTTGATTTTAATGGTGTTTTACTGTGGGATACGCATCTGCATGAGCAGGCATGGCAGCTGTTTTCAGAACGACTGCGCGGCTATGCATTCACGGCAGAAGAGATGGATCTGCATGTCCATGGTCGTAATAACAAACATACACTGACTTACTTGTCTGGCGGCCGGGAATTAACCGTAGCTGAGCTGAACTCTCTGATAGAACAAAAAGAACGCACCTATCATGAACTGGCTATTGCCGCTGGTGATCAATACTGTTTTTCTCCCGGTGCGTTAGCACTGCTGGAAAAACTGCAGCAGTTGCAGATCCCGTTTACTATCGCGACAGCTTCTCCTAAGTTAAATGTTGATTTCTATTATCAGCAGCTCGATCTGGGTCGCTGGTTTGATCCGGCAAAGCTGGTTTTTGATGATGGTTCGCGTCCGGGAAAACCGGAACCGGCGTTATTTTTGGCGGCCGCCGCGCAAATTGACGTGCCATTTAATGAGTGTTTATTGATTGAAGATTCGTTATCCGGACTGGAAGCAGCCCGACGTGGTGGTGCGGGTTACATCGTGGCGTTAGGCCCTAAAGAAAAGCATGCCCGATTAAGTGAGGCGGAAGGTGTCCATCAGGTTATTTCGCAGTTGGATGAACTGGATGTATCCGCATTGTTTGGTTGATTTGGAATAAGCAGGTCAGCGTACTGACCTGCGTTAAACAGATTACAGATAGCGGGGTCGTTTATGGTTTTGTCGCCATAATCCGATTATTAATGCCACTATACAGAAGGCAATCAACGGCAGCGATCCCCACCGGGTATAAGGCGTAACACCTGTTGTCGGTGCCACATCAACACGCAATACCTTTTGTTCAAATTGCGGCAGCATGCCGATGATTTTACCCTGATGATCGAAAGCAACGGTGACACCACTGTTCGTTGCCCGCACTACGGCTTTACCGAATTCAATGGCGCGCATACGTGCAATTTCCATATGTTGCCACGGACCACCTGAGGTACCAAACCAGCTGTCATTGGAGACATTGACTATAAATTGCGTATCTTCATGAATGTTCTGGCGCAGCTCGTCAGAGTATTCCATCTCATAGCAGATAGAGGTGGCGAACTTATAGCCGCCTGACAGCAGGTTTTCCTGCACGGCATCGCCGCGGGAAAATGAGGACATAGGCAGATCGAAGAACGGGGCGATCGGGCGCAGCAGATCACCAAATGGCACAAACTCACCAATTGGCAGCAGATGGTGTTTATACCAGCGGTTGCCCTGTCCGTACTGATATGTTCTCTGTCCTTCTTTATCTATCATACCGGTAGCCACTACGCCGTTATAGTAGCGATCCAAGGATTGATCATAATACTGTATGCCGGTGATGAAACCGGCTTTCTGGCTGCGTAATGCATCGTCCATGTTCGTCATGAACTCACGCATATCATTTTCCAGTGCCGGTACAGCAGACTCAGGCCAGATGATGATGTCGGCCCCTTTGCTTTCCCGGGTAAGATCAAGGTAACGGACCAGCGTCGGTTTAATAAAGTCAGCTTCCCACTTTGATGATTGCGGGATATTCCCTTGAGCCAGTGCAAAATTGACTGTTTCACCCGGCTGTGTCCAGACTTTCTGTTGTAATCCGTAGCCGGTAACAAACAGTAAGGGCGGCAGCAGTAACCATAAAATCCGGCGCTGTTGCCAGCAGAGCAGACAAGCCGCCGCACTCCACAGTACTGCCAGAGTGATACTCTGCACGCCAAATAATGGCGCAAAGCCGGTTAACCAGGTATCGACCTGACTGTAACCCAGCCACATCCAGGGAAAACCCGTCATGACATGACCCATGGCCCAGTCACTTAACAGCCACAATGCCGGAAAAGCAAACAGTAACCGGGTAACACCGGTGCGGGGGAAAAAACGATTGAGCAGGGCTGCAGCCAGTGCCGGATACAGCGATAAATAGGCGCATAATATGGCAACCAGCACAAACGCTGCTGGCAGGGAGATCCCGCCGAATTGGGTCATACTGACGTGGATCCACCACAAGCTGGGCAGATTCATTGCCATGGCAAAAAGCCAGGTCAGCCAGAATGCACGTTTGCCGGTTTGCTGATGCAGGGAGGCCAATAAGCCGAACATGGCGAAGAAAGCCAGTGGCCAAAGTTTGAATGGTGCAAAGGCAGCACCGCAGAGCAGGCCAGACAACAACGCGCCCCAGAGAGCGCGTTGTGAAACCGGACGGCTGAAACCGTCATAATCATTCCATTTCATTATCAGTTCGCTGTTCAGGAATAGTGACTTGTAATTGAATCAGACGGCGACGATCGACCTGCAGGATCTTGAATTCAAACCCTGATAGTTCAATGCTTTCACCGCGTTTTGGCAGGTGACCGAATCCATGCATGACCAGACCACCGATCGTATCGACGTCATCATCACTGAAGTGACTGCCAAAATGCTCGTTGAAATCCTCAATCGGAGTCAATGCATTGATGGTGTACCGATATTCATCCAATGCCCGGATCGACGGTTGATCCTGCGCCTGATCATCATATTCATCTTCGATTTCACCGACGATCAATTCCAGAATATCTTCAATCGTGACGAGTCCGGAGACACTGCCAAATTCATCGACCACAATCGCCATATGATAACGTTGCTGCTGGAACTCTTTCAGCAAGCGATCAACGCGTTTACTTTCCGGCACGACGACTGCAGGGCGTAAGACCTTCTCGAAATCGAATGATTCACTGGTCAGTCCGAAGCCGTAAGGCAGCAGGTCTTTCGCCAGCAAAATGCCATCGACATGGTCTTTATCATCACTGATAACAGGAAACCGGGAATGTGCCGAGCGGATGATCATCGGTAAAAATGCCGAGACCGGCTGGTCACTGCGAATGGTGATCATCTGTGTACGCGGGATCATGATGTCCCGCACTCTTAATTCGGAAACTTCAAGAACACCTTCAATCATTTCCTTTGTGTCTTCGTCAATGACGTCGCGTTCTTCGGCATCCTGTATTACTTCAACCAGATCGTTACGATCTTTCGGTTCACCCTGAAACAGATGGCTTAAACGCTCCAGCCATTTTTTTCGTGATGAACCGTGACTACTGTGAGAGTACTCGTCACTCATGATGTCATTAATCCTTAAATTTCATCATCTTTATAGGGATCAGGGAAACCGAGAGTCTGCATGAACTCTTTTTCCAGTGCTTCCATCTCTTCGGCTTCTTCATCTTCTATATGGTCATAACCGAGTAAATGCAAGCTGCCATGAATAACCATGTGTGCCCAGTGTGATTCCAGCGTTTTTTGTTGCTCAAGTGCTTCTTTTTCCACCACCTGCCGACAAATAATTAAATCGCCTAATAACGGGAAATCTTCCACTTCCGGCGGACATTCAAACGGGAATGAGAGCACGTTAGTTGGTTTATCTTTGCCGCGGTAGGTGAGGTTCAGCTCATTACTTTCGGCTTCATCCACCAGACGGATGGTAACTTCTGCTTCCTGCTGAAAAGGTAATACTGCCGTATCCAGCCATTGCTGGAATTGCGTTTCAGAAGGCAGGCCGGTGCTGTCAGCACAGGCTATTTGCAGATCAAGCGTAACGCTCATGACGATGATTCCTCGCGATCAGCTGGTTTACTTTCAGCTACCGCTTTTTGTTGTTCGAATTTTTCGTAAGCCTGCACGATGCGTGCGACAACCGGATGACGAACGACGTCTGTTGACTGAAAAAAGTTAAAAGAAAGACCATCGACACCGCTCAGCACTTCAATCGAATGGCGCAGACCGGATTTTACATTGCGCGGCAGGTCGATCTGGGTGATATCACCGGTAACCACTGCTTTGGAGTTAAAGCCAATACGGGTCAGGAACATCTTCATCTGTTCGACCGTGGTGTTTTGCGCTTCATCCAGAATGATAAAGGCATCATTCAGCGTACGGCCACGCATGTAAGCCAGCGGCGCAATTTCGATCACATTGCGTTCAATCAGCTTTTCCACACGTTCGAAACCCAGCATTTCAAACAAGGCATCATAAAGCGGGCGCAGGTAAGGATCGACCTTCTGACTTAAATCACCCGGCAGGAAACCGAGTTTCTCTCCGGCTTCGACTGCAGGACGGGTCAGCAGGATCCGGCGGACATCCTGACGTTCCAGCGCATCAACTGCTGCGGCAACCGCCAGATAGGTTTTACCGGTTCCGGCCGGGCCGATACCAAAAGTGATGTCATGCACCACGATATTGTTGATGTACTGCGCCTGATTCGGTGAGCGTGGTTTCACCATGCCACGTTTGGTTTTGATGTTGACCTCTTTGCCATAAGGAATGGCATCCGGGGTTTCATCATCATTCTGTTCCAGCATATGACATTGCTGAATGGCCAGATGTACCTGATCCGGCGTCAGATCAACGACTTTTTGCCCGCGGACAGGCTGTGTTTCAACATAAAGCTGTTTCAGGAGTTCAACGACCACTTGAGACACATTGCCTTTACCGACAACCTGAAAGTGATTATTGCGATAGATGATTTCTACGCCCATGCGGCGTTCAATCTGCTTGATGTTGTCGTCGAAAGGTCCGCACAGGCTAGCCAGTCGATGGCTGTCGGCGGGTTCAAGATGGATGTCGAGAGTGGCGATGTGTCGGCTCAAAGTATTCCTCTCTATAAAACAGGCCGTCATGTGACGGCCATAGAATCAGCAATTAAGGGCGGAACTGGGCTACACCCAATTCATCTGCTACGCCATCCGGGCGGCGATTCAGGATCTCTGCCGGGCTGACTGCATGACGCAGATCCATTTCCGCTTCAGTACGGATAATTTTACCACGTAATGAGTGTGGCCGCGCTTCTGTGATCTCCACATCCACGAACCGACCAATCAGACGGGCATCACCGGCAAAGTTTACGACACGGTTATTCTCAGTGCGGCCACACAGCTCCATAATGTCATGGCGTGACGGGCCTTCTACCAGAATCCGCTGAATGGTGCCGTGCATCTGGCGGCTGTACTGCATTGCTTGATTGTTGATGGTCTGTTGCAGATGAGCCAGACGCTCTTTTTTCACTTCCATCGGCGTGTCGTCAGGCATATCGGCAGCCGGTGTACCCGGACGGGCACTGAAAACAAAGCTGTAGCTGGTATCAAACTGAATGTCTTCAATCAGCTTCATGGTCTTGGCGAAATCTTCATCGGTTTCGCCCGGGAAACCCACGATAAAATCAGAACTGATCAGAATATCCGGACGTACCGCTTTCAGCTTACGGATCTTCGATTTGTATTCCAGCGCCGTATGCGGACGTTTCATCATCGACAGGATCTTGTCTGAACCGCTTTGTACCGGCAGATGCAGGAAATTCACCAGCTCAGGCGTATCTTTATAGACTTCAATGATGTCATCGGTGAATTCGATCGGGTGGCTGGTGGTGTAACGGATACGGTCAATACCGTCGATCGCGGCAACCAGACGCAGCAACTGCGCAAATGAACAAATGCCACCATCGTAAGTTTCACCACGATAGGCGTTGACGTTCTGCCCCAGCAGATTCACTTCACGTACGCCCTGTTCAGCCAGCTGTGCGATTTCGTACAGCACGTCATCTTGCGGACGGCTGACTTCCTCACCACGGGTATAAGGCACCACGCAGTAAGTACAATATTTAGAACAGCCTTCCATGATGGAAACATAAGCGGTCGGACCTTCGGCGCGTGGTTCCGGCAGGTTGTCGAATTTCTCGATTTCCGGGAAGGAAACATCGACCTGTGCACCGTGACCGGCTTTGACCTGTTTGATCATGTTTGGCAGACGGTGCAGTGTTTGCGGACCAAACACGACGTCCACATTCGGCGCCCGGGAACGAATTGCTTTGCCTTCCTGGGAAGCGACACAACCACCCACTGCGATCACCAGTTCAGGATTTTTCTTTTTCAGCTCTTTCCAGCGTCCTAACTGGTGGAACAGTTTTTCCTGCGCTTTTTCGCGGATGGAACAGGTATTCAATACCAGCAGGTCAGCTTCTTCCGGAAGCTCAGTGGTTTCATAACCCAGAGAACTGGTCAACAAATCTACCATTTTGGCCGAGTCATACTCGTTCATCTGGCAGCCCCAGGTTTTGATATGCAGTTTCTTGCTCATGGATGTGCTTGGCCGACTCACTATTAACAAAGACGCAATATTCTACTTGGTTACTCAGACACTGACTATATTTCCGGCTTTAACCTGACCAGAATTCACATCTTTAGTGATAAACAGGCGTGGTAATCACTACTTGTGATAGTTATCACCGCGCCGACTTTCATCTATAATGCCCGGTCTTTTGTGGAACAATCGTGGGTTAACACTATGCCAATGTATCAGTACGAATGTACTCATTGTGGTCATCAGCTTGCGAAATTGCAGAAAATGTCTGATGCGCCGCTTGTGGATTGTCCGGCTTGCTCTCAGGCCGCACTGAAAAAATTGCTGTCCGCACCAGGATTTCGTCTGAAAGGTGGTGGCTGGTATGAAACAGATTTCAAAACCGGCACGAAAAAGAATCTGGCGAGTTGTGACTCGGAGCAGGGCGGATGCAAGGGCTGTCCGGCTGCTGGCGAATAATTAAATGAATCTCCGGAATGCCGGAGATATAAATTCAGTAAAGGAATAAATCATGCGTAGCATTTACTGTGGTCAGGTGACAAGTAGCCATGTCGAACAGACCGTAACCCTGTGTGGTTGGGTTCATCGCCGTCGTGATCTGGGCGGACTGATTTTTATCGACATGCGTGATCGCGAAGGCATTGTTCAGGTGTTTTTTGATCCGGATAAACCGGAAGCTTTCGCACTGGCTTCAGAACTGCGTAATGAATTCTGTATCCGTGTAACCGGTGTGGTGCGTGCACGTCCGGACAGCCAGATCAACAAAGATATGGCGACTGGTGAAGTTGAAATCTTCGCGCATGGCCTGGAAATCATCAACCGTGCAGAACCACTGCCGCTGGATTTCAACCAGACCAACACCGAAGAACAACGTCTGAAATACCGCTATCTGGATCTGCGTCGTCCGGAAATGGCCGCATCACTGAAAACCCGTGCCCGTATCACCAGCTTTGTGCGCCGTTATATGGATGAGCATGGTTTTCTGGATATCGAAACCCCGATGCTGACTAAGGCGACACCGGAAGGTGCACGTGACTATCTGGTACCAAGTCGTGTGCACAAAGGCAAATTTTACGCGCTGCCACAATCACCTCAGCTGTTCAAACAGCTGCTGATGATGTCTGGGTTCGACCGTTATTATCAGATCGTTAAATGTTTCCGTGATGAAGACTTACGTGCGGATCGTCAGCCTGAATTTACCCAGATCGACGTAGAAACCTCTTTCCTGAACGCAGAACAAGTACGTGAGCTGATGGAAAACCTGATCCGAGGTCTGTGGCAGAACATTATTGGCGTCGATCTGGGTCAGTTCCCGATCATGACCTTTGATGAAGCAATGCGCCGTTACGGTTCTGATAAGCCCGATCTGCGTAACCCGATGGAAATGGTTGATATTGCCGATTTGCTGAAAGACGTTTCTTTTGCGGTGTTTGCCGGCCCGGCTAACGATCCGAAAGGTCGTGTTGCCGCACTGCGGGTACCGGATGGTGCACAGCTGTCGCGTAAACAGATTGATGAATATACCCAGTTCGTGTCTATCTATGGCGCGAAAGGTCTGGCGTGGATGAAAGTCAATCAGGCTGACAGCGGGCTGGCAGGCGTGCAGTCACCGGTGGCTAAATTCCTGAACGATGAAATCGTGCGTGAAATTCTGAGCCGTACCAGTGCACAAGATGGCGATATCATCTTCTTCGGTGCTGACAGCAAGAAAGTAGTGTGTGATGCCATTGGTGCGTTGCGTCTGAAACTGGCCCGCGATCTGGATCTGGTGGAAAACTGCTGGAAACCGCTGTGGGTTGTTGACTTCCCGATGTTTGAAGAAGATGGCGAAGGTGGTGTGACTGCGATGCACCATCCGTTTACTGCGCCGAAAGATTTTACGCCGGCCCAGCTGGAAGCTGACCCGTTAGCTGCTTATGCCAATGCCTACGATATGGTTATCAATGGTTATGAAGTCGGCGGCGGTTCCGTGCGTATTCACCGTGGTGATATGCAACAGACGGTATTCCGTGCGATCGGTATCAGTGAAGCAGAACAAAAAGAAAAATTCGGCTTCCTGCTGGATGCACTGAAATTTGGTACGCCACCGCATGCGGGTCTGGCATTCGGTCTGGATCGTCTGACCATGTTGCTGACTGGTACTGACAATATCCGTGATGTGATTGCATTCCCGAAAACTACCGCAGCAGCCTGTCTGATGACAGATGCGCCTAGTTTTGCCAACCAGCAACAGCTGAGCGAGCTGGCTATCCAGACGACCGTGAAAGCGGCTGAATAAATTTTGTTTTCCGGGTGACGCGGCTTTTGTGGCAGAAATACTACTGCCACCACGTTACCCGCTGATTTTAGCTGATAGATTCAGCGTTAATTTTTATCAGGAGAGAGTTATGGCAGGTCACAGTAAGTGGGCCAACATTAAACACCGCAAAGCAGCGCAAGATGCCAAACGCGGTAAAATGTTTACTAAAATGATCCGTGAAATTACCACCGCTGCCCGCCTTGGTGGCCCTGATGGCGGTTCTAATCCTCGTCTGCGTGCGGCCGTTGCCGCGGCACTGTCTATCAACATGACCCGTGATACGGTTGATCGTGCGATCAAGCGTGGTGCCGGTGGTGACGACGGCGTTGAGTTAGAAACCTTAGTGTATGAAGGTTACGGCCCGTCAGGTACCGCAGTAATGGTTGAATGTATGACTGATAACCGTAACCGTACTGTTGCTGGTGTACGCCATGCTTTCAGTAAGAGCGGTGGTGCATTGGGTACTGATGGCTCTGTGGCCTATTTATTTACCAAGAAAGGTATCCTTTCTTTCACCAGCGCAGATGAAGACGCACTGATGGAAGCCGCTCTGGAAGCGGGTGCTGATGACGTTGAAACCAACGATGATGGCTCTATCGACGTTTACACCTCACCAAACGATTTTGGTACTGTGCTGGATGCGCTGGAAGCGGCGGGTTTTAAACCTGATAACGCGAATGTCAGTATGATCCCAAGCACCGAAGTAGATCTGAACGCCGATGATGCACCGAAACTGCTGCGTCTGATCGACATGCTGGAAGATCTGGACGACGTACAAGAGGTTTATCACAACGGTACTATTTCTGATGAAGTTGCGGCAACACTGGAATAACTGTTCTGCAAATTCATGATACAGGGAGCTTCGGCTCCCTTGTTTTTTTCCGGCGTGTTAGTCTGCCGGGTAGTTATTGCGTTATCTGAATAAGTGTTGTTATGACAATCATTCTGGGTATAGATCCGGGATCCCGTATTACGGGGTATGGCGTGATCCGCCAACAAGCGGGAAAAGTGGAATACTTGGGTTCTGGTTGTATCCGTACCAGCGGTGAACAACTGTCTGATAAGTTGAAGCAGATTTATGATGGTATCAGCGAAATAATTCTGCAGTTTAAGCCAGACTTGTTTGCCATCGAACAGGTATTTATGGCGAAAAACCCGGATTCTGCCTTAAAGCTGGGGCAGGCGAGGGGGAGTGCGATTGTGGCGGCGGTGAATGCCGGATTGCCGGTCGCGGAATATGCTGCCCGTCAGGTAAAACAATCGGTAGTTGGCACCGGTGCGGCCGATAAAGAACAGGTACAGCATATGGTGAAACAACTGCTGAAACTGCCGGCCTGTCCGCAGGCGGATGCAGCTGATGCGCTGGCCGTCGCCTTGTGTCATTCGCATACTCAGCAAACACTGATCCGCATGGCGGGAAAAGTGCATGGTACTGCGCGCGGACGCCTGCGATAATCCATCGAATAACTGGATGTTCATCCAGTTATTTATTATGCTAGCGCGATAATTAAGTCAAAGGAGCAAGCGCGTGATCGGCAGACTGCATGGCATCATTATCGAGAAATCCCCACCGGAAATTCTGCTGGATGTTGGCGGTGTGGGTTATGAACTCCAATTGCCGATGACTTGTTTCTATGAGCTTCCGGCCGTCGGGCAGGAAGCGACTATCATCACCCATTTTGTGGTGCGTGAAGATGCACAGCTGCTGTATGGGTTTAATACCAGACAGGAACGCACTTTATTCCGTGAGCTGCTGAAAGCTAACGGGGTGGGGCCCAAACTGGCACTGGCGATTATGTCCGGTATGTCCGCGAATCAGTTTGTCTCCTGTGTCGAACGGGAAGATGTTTCCTCCTTAGTCAAATTACCGGGTGTCGGTAAAAAAACAGCTGAACGCTTAATCGTCGAGATGAAAGATCGCCTCAAAGGCTGGATCAGTCACGATCTGTTCACCCCCTATACCGATGCTGCACCTGTTGATCATGAACCGTCGCTTGCGCCTGCTGACACTGTCGAGTCTGAGGCGGTTGCGGCACTGCTGGCATTAGGTTACAAACCACAACAGGCTAGTCTGGTGGTGAGTAAAGTCATTAAGCCGGAAATGACAGTCGAGAATGTCATTCGTGAAGCCCTGCGATCGATGCTGTAACGGAACCTGAATCATGATTGAAGCTGACCGCCTGATTGCTCCGGCTGCAATAACCGAAGAAGAACAACTGGATCGTGCGATCCGCCCTAAAATGCTGTCCGATTATCGGGGGCAGGATCAGGTGCGTTCGCAGATGGAGATCTTCATCGAAGCAGCTCGTCGCCGCAGTGAAGCACTGGATCATGTACTGATTTTTGGCCCGCCTGGTCTGGGTAAAACCACTCTGGCTAATATTGTGGCGAATGAGATGGGGGTGAATATCAAAACCACCTCCGGACCTGTGCTGGAAAAAGCCGGTGATCTGGCCGCGTTGCTGACCAACCTCGAACCGCACGACGTCTTGTTTATCGATGAGATCCACCGGCTCAGTCCGGTAGTGGAAGAAGTGCTGTATCCGGCAATGGAGGATTACCAGCTGGATATCATGATCGGCGAAGGGCCGGCAGCCCGTTCAATCAAACTGGAATTGCCGCCCTTTACGCTGATTGGTGCGACAACCCGCGCCGGTTCGCTGACATCTCCGTTACGCGATCGTTTTGGTATCGTGCAACGCCTTGAGTTTTATAAGGTGGAAGATCTGGCACATATTGTTGGCCGAAGTGCCGATGTGCTCGGTTTATCGCTAGACCAGCAAGGTGCATTTGAAATTGCCAAACGTGCGCGTGGTACGCCGCGTATTGCTAACCGCTTGTTACGCCGGGTACGTGACTTTGCTGAAATCCGGTCTGATGGTCATATCTCCGACCAGATCGCCGCTCAGGCGCTCGATATGCTGGATGTAGACAATGCCGGTTTTGATTATATGGATCGGAAGTTACTGCTGGCGATCATAGATAAATTTCTTGGCGGGCCGGTAGGTGTTGATAACCTGGCGGCGGCTATCGGTGAAGAAAAAGAAACCATCGAAGATGTGCTGGAGCCTTATCTTATCCAGCAGGGATTTTTACAACGTACGCCACGTGGACGTATCGCCACGCCTCGTGCCTATCTGCATTTTGGTCTTACCACTCCGGAACGTCAGGGCTGAACCTGACGTTCCATTCCCCGATCCCTTCTGTTTTATCCATCCTGCATCCGTATTCCGGAATATTTTTTGTTAAAATATTGTTAATAATTTATCCGGTTTATTTATTAAGGATACTGAGAATAACATCTCAATTTCCTGATGAATAATTGCTTTGTTTATTGAGTTAAATCAACGAAAAGAGTTTAAGCTTATCTTAACTAATTGTTCTGATTTACAATGATGAGTGCTGAGTTTGTTTAACGAATTGTTAAATATAAGAATTATTGTCGTCTTTCATTTTTCGCCAAAGCGTTAAGATTTAACTACATTTATGGCAAAAATGATCCAAATTTGTGCCAGATAGTATAACATTTACGAAAAATACAACATTAACGTGGCTCAGTCGTTTCCTGCCGACGAAGTTACAAACAATGTCACTTTTGATGAGGAATAATCATGATCAATGAACTTGTGGTTGATCTGTCGCGGCTCCAGTTTGCCGCTACAGCGCTCTATCACTTCCTGTTCGTTCCATTAACTATCGGGATGACGTTTATCCTGGCAATAATGGAATCAGTGTATGTGATGACAAACAACCCGATCTATAAGGACATGACCAAGTTCTGGGGTAAATTATTTGGTATTAACTTCGCTCTGGGTGTGACCACTGGTCTGACCATGGAGTTTCAGTTCGGTACTAACTGGTCGTATTATTCCCACTATGTGGGTGATGTTTTCGGTGCACCGCTGGCAATTGAAGGCCTGATGGCGTTCTTTCTGGAATCGACCTTCGTTGGTATGTTCTTCTTCGGTTGGGATCGTCTGAGCAAAAATCAGCATCTGGTTTCAACCTGGTTAATGGCGCTGGGGACTAACCTCTCTGCACTGTGGATCCTGGTGGCAAACGGCTGGATGCAGTTCCCGGTGGGTTCTGAGTTCAACTATGAAACCATGCGCATGGAAATGGTCAGTTTTGCTGATCTGGTTTTCAGCCCGGTCGCTCAGGTTAAATTCGTACACACTGTTGCCGCTGGTTATACCTGTGGCGCTATGTTTGTACTGGGGATCTCTTCTTACTATCTGCTGAGAAAACGGGATATTCCTTTTGCCCGTCGTTCTTTCGCTATTGCCGCTGCTTTCGGTATGGCTTCAATTCTCTCCGTTATCGTGCTGGGTGATGAATCCGGTTACGAATTAGGTGATGTTCAGAAAGCCAAGCTGGCAGCTATCGAATCGCAATGGGAGACGCATGAAGCACCAGCTCCTTTCACTGCATTTGGTATTCCTGATCAGGAAAATCAACGCACTGATTTTGCCATCGAAATTCCGTATATGGCCGGTATTATTGCCACACGCTCTATCGATGAAGAAATCACCGGTCTGAAAGATCTGATCGCGCAGAATGAAAAACGTATCCGTAATGGCATTCAGGCGTATGCGTTGATGAAAAAGCTGCAGGCAGGCGAGAAGACTCCTGAAAATCTGGCTAAATTCCAGGAACTGAAAGTTGATCTGGGATATGGCCTGCTGTTAAGCCCATATACAGCAAATATCGTTGATGCTACTGAAGAGCAGATCAAAATGGCTGCTGATGATTCAATTCCGCCAGTAACGCCGATTTTCTTCTCATTCCGGGCCATGGTTGGTGCGGGTGTGCTGATGCTGCTGCTGATTGGTCTGGCATTTTATGACAGCTGCCGTCACCGTATCGGTGAGCGTACCTGGTTGCTTAAAGCATTGCTGTGGGGTATTCCGCTGCCATGGATCGCGATTGAAGCGGGTTGGATAGTTGCTGAAATCGGTCGTCAGCCATGGACGATCGGTGAGGTATTACCAACCTATCTGTCCGCATCGACTCTATCAACGAGTGATCTGCTATTTTCCATGATTGGTATCTGCGCGTTCTATACCGTATTACTGGTCATTGAAATGTACCTGATGGTTAAGTTTGCCCGCAAAGGTCCGAGCAGCTTAAAAACAGGTAAATATTTCTATGAAACAGAGCAGGCATAAGAGGAAGCCATCATGTTTGATTACGAAGTATTGCGTCTGATTTGGTGGGTTCTGATTGGTGTATTGCTGATCGGATTCGCTGTGACTGACGGTTTTGACATGGGGGTAGGCGCACTGTTGCCTATCCTCGGTAAAACAGACACGGAACGTCGTGTCATGATCAATACCATTGCACCGCACTGGGATGGCAATCAGGTGTGGTTGATCACGGCCGGTGGTGCATTGTTTGCCGCCTGGCCAATGGTGTACGCGACTGCTTTTTCCGGTTTCTATATTGCGATGGTTCTGACACTGATGGCGCTGTTTTTCCGCCCCGTTGGCTTTGATTACCGCTCTAAACTGGAAAATCCACGCTGGCGTAACAGTTGGGACTGGTGCTTGTTCATCGGTGGTTTTGTTCCGCCAACAGTCATCGGTGTGGCGTTTGGTAACTTGCTGCAAGGCGTACCATTCAGCGTTGATACCATGATGCGTACCACTTACGAAGGTACTTTTTTCCAGTTGCTGAATCCGTTTGGTCTGCTGGCAGGACTGGTCAGTCTGTTCATGTTCGTCACTCAGGGTGCTACCTGGCTGATGATGAAAACAGAAGGTGATCTGCAGGATCGAGCTCGCAAAACCGCCATGCTAACGGCATTACTGGTATTTGTATTGTTTGCGGTGGCAGGTTATTGGGTTGCAAATGGTATCGATGGTTACACCATCGTCAAATTTGCCGGTACAGAAGCGGCGTCTAATCCATTGAACAAAGATGTTGCTGTTTCCGCAGGTGCGTGGATGCAGAATTATGCTCAGTATCCATGGATGATGGCAGCTCCGTTGGTTGGGTTAGCCATGGCAGTATTGACCATTCTGGCGGCACGCTTTGATCGGGCTGGCTTTGCCTTCCTGTTCTCATCGCTGATGATTGCCGGTGTGATCCTGACCGCGGGTTTCTCTATGTTCCCGTTCATCATGCCATCTAGCCTGAATCCGGCACAGAGCCTGACCATGTGGGATGCTACTTCATCGAAAAACACCCTGACGGTCATGACTTTTGCCGCAGCTATTTTTGTACCAACTATATTGGGCTACACCATCTGGACTTACATCAAGATGTTTGGCCGTGTCAGCAATCAGTTTGTAGAAAAGAACAAACATTCAGTCTACTAGGAGGCGTTAAATGTGGTATTTCACGTGGGTTCTGGGTGTATTGCTGGCTTGTTCTTTTGGCATTATTAATGCACTTTGGCTGGAACATACCGAAAATATGGATCGTCGTGTAGACGATAAGTAAATTCACAGAGCGAAAAAAAGCCACCTTAACCGGGTGGCTTTTTTATTGGGAAAATAAAGTGAGCAAGATCACCTTCTTTCCTCAATTCTGCTGGGGTATATTATGCGCGTCTTACGACTGCGGGATTGAGGTCGATGATCAACTCAGAATTTAGCTGGCCAGTGCGGATCTATTACGAAGATACCGATGCTGGCGGCATAGTATATAACGCAAATTATCTGAAATTTCTGGAGCGTGCGCGCACAGAATGGCTGCGACAGCTGGGAATAGAACAAGATCAGCTATTGCAGCATAATGTAGCTTTTGTTGTGCGTCATATCGATATTGAATTCCGTAACGCAGCGCGTTTTAACCAGCTACTGGCAGTTTCCTGCCGGGTGGCTCAGCTAAAACGGGCTTCAATGGTATTTTCACAAGTGATTGCAGATGAAACTGGCCGGGTGATTGTGACAGCCAATGTAACAATAGCCTGTGTCAACCTCGCTGCAATGAAACCTATTGCTATTCCTGAAGATGTAAGTGGAGTGATTGCTCGTGCAACCAGCTGAAATGTCGTTTACCAACCTGATCCTAGAAGCCAGTCCGTTGGTACAGATCGTTATGTTGATTCTGTTATCTATGTCGATTGCATCATGGGCAATCATTGTCCAGCGGACTAAAGTTCTGAAAACTGCGCGTTCTATTTCTGAACAATTTGAAGAACGTTTCTGGTCCGGCATTGATCTTAATCGCCTGTATCAGGAGTGTGCCAACCGACGTGATGAGCTGAGCGGTCTGGAGCAGATTTTTTATTCCGGTTTCAAGGAGTTCGCTCGTCTGCATAACAGCGGTCTCAAAAATCAGGAAATGATCATGGATGGAACTTACCGTGCAATGCGTGTTTCTCTTTCCCGCGAACTCGATGAACTGGAAACACATTTGCCTGTGCTGGCAACCATCGGTTCTATCAGCCCGTATATCGGTCTGTTCGGTACCGTATGGGGGATCATGCATGCCTTTATCGCCTTGTCTGCGGTAAAAAATGCATCACTGGCAATGGTTGCTCCGCCAATCGCGGAAGCTCTGATTGCAACGGCAATGGGTCTGTTTGCCGCGATCCCGGCGGTAGTAGCCTATAACCGTTTCAGCACCAAGGTTGAGCGTCTGGATAATTCTTACATCAATTTTATGGATGAATTCTCTACTATTCTGAACCGCCAGCTTGGCAGTAAAGGTGAGTAATAATGCACGCCAATAAACGCAGCAAAAGACGCGCCGTCGCCGAGATCAACGTTGTGCCCTATATCGACGTTATGTTGGTATTGCTGATTATTTTTATGGCTACAGCACCTGTCGTGATGCAGAGCGTTAAAGTTGATCTGCCGCAGACCGACTCTCAGCCACTGTCTGAAGATTCAGAGCCGCCTGTCATCGCTCAGGTCGATAAAGATGGTCACTATTCGTTGATGCTGGGTTCGGAAGAAGAAAAGGATATGGCTGATTTAGTAGAACTGGCCGGTATCGTTTCTGAATACCATAAAACGCATCCGAACAGTCCTGTGGTCGTTGCCGGTGCCAAAGAAGTGCAATATGACGCTGTAGTCCAGCTCATGGCTGCACTGAAAGAGGCCGGGGTAGAAAACGTCGGGTTAATGACTGACTCAGTAGATAAGAAAAAATAAACGGAGTAGTGGCGTCGTGAAACGAGGCATGAGCGGTCCGGTAGTTATATCTATCATACTGCATGCACTGTTGATCCTGATGTTCATTCTGAAATGGAATCTGGATAAACCCAAACGGCCTGCTGGTGGCGGCGGTGGTGGTGGCGGTGTTGTGAATGCAGTTGTGATTGATCAATTAAAATTTGATCAGCACAAACAATTTATTAAACAACAGAAAGCAAAGAAAGTTGAAGAGGCGAAAGAGCAGGCTGCCGAAAAAGCAGCAGCTGCGGAAGCGGTTCGCCAGGAAAAAGTTGAAAAAGCGATCCGGCTGAAGCAAGAAAAACAACAACAGAAAGAAGCGAAAGAGAAAGAGCGGAAGCTGGAAGTTGAACGTCAGAAACTGGACGCTGAAAAGAAAATAACGCTTGAGAAGAAGAAAAAAGAAGAACTGAAGAAAAAACTGGAAGAAGAGAAAAAGCTGGCGGATCAGAAAGAAGCTGAAGAAAAAGCGGAAAAACTGAAAGCCGATAAGGATGCTAAGGCAAAGGCTGACAAAGAAGCCAAAGAAAAAGCTGAACAGGAAGCCAAGAAAAAAGCCGAGCAGGAAGCCAAAGAAAAAGCAGCCGAAGAAGCTAAAGAAAAGGCTGAAAAACTGAAGGCTGAAAAAGCAGCTAAAGCCAAAGCAGCGAAAGAGGCCAAAGAAAAAGCGAAACAAGATGCTGCTGACGCCAGCAAGTTGGAAGATGAGTTATTGAGTGAAGATATCGGTGGCGCTGCAGCAGGTCCGTCAGGTAACAGCTCAAAACCATCAACATCCGCTGGTCCTGGTGGCTCTGGTGGTGGCGATCCGGGCTATGGCGACAAAGTTGCTAATATGATCGAACAACGAATGCTGATCGATCAGAATATGAAAGGTAAGAGTTGTGTTGTCAAAATAAGACTGGCGCCGGATGGACTGGTTCTGAGTGTGACGGCGGGCAGTGGTGATCCTTCAATCTGTCGGGCAGGGATTACAGCTGTTAATATGATTGGGACGTTCCCAGCTCCGCCATCGGACGCCGAACGAACCATTAATGCAACAATACAGCCCCAGTAATGATGGTTATTATTAATTTTGTAACAACCGGGAAATGAATAAAGATGAAAAAACTCTTGATGGCATTGGTAGGATGGTTGTGGTTTAGTCAGTCTGCGATGGCAGAACTGGATATTCTGGTAACCGGTGGTATGGACAGCGGTCGCCCTGTCGCAATTGTGCCTTTCAAATCAGATGGCTCTCTGCCGGAAGATTTGGCTAACGTGATCAGCTCGGATCTGATGCGCAGTGGTAAATTTACGCCACTGAGCCGTAACTCAATGCCGGAACAACCGGCACAGAGTGGTCAGATTAATTATCCAACCTGGTCTGCACTGGGCACTGAAGCCGTGGTTGTTGGTCATGTTGAATCTGCCGGCGCAGGTCAATACCGTGTGACTTTTGAACTGGTTGATGTTGCACGCGGTAAAGATGGCGGGAATGCGGTGCTGGACAGCCGCGTCGCGACAGTAACGGCCAAACAGCTGCGTAAATATGCTCACCGTATTTCTGACATCGTCTATGAAAAGCTGACCGGCGAACGCGGTGCCTTCCTGACCAGTATTCTGTATGTCACGGTTGACCGCAGCCAGGCAATGCCTTACCGCCTGATGCTGGCTGATTATGACGGTTACAATGAACGCATGTTATTACGTTCCCGTGAGCCAATTATGTCTCCGACCTGGTCACCGGATGGTCGTAGAATTGCCTATGTCAGTTTTGAGAAACGTACACCGGCAATCTTCATTCAGGACTTGTATTCCCAGGCCCGTTCAATGTTAGTGGCTTTGCCGGGAATCAACGGTGCGCCGTCATGGTCACCGGACGGACGTTCTATGGCGGTTGTTTTGTCTAAAGATGGTCAGCCGGATATTTACACTGTAGATATAGGCAGTCGCCGTCTGAATCGTCTGACATCTGATCAGGCCATTGACACTGAACCTTCATGGAGTGCCGATGGACGTTCTGTTTTCTTCACCTCAGAGCGTGGTGGCAGACCGCAAATTTATAAAGTAGATGTGGCATCACACAGTGCCAGCCGTGTAACATGGGAAGGTGATTCTAATCTTGGCGCAAGCGCTACACCGGATGGAAAAGCGTTGGTTATGGTGAGCCGGGTTCAGGGTTCATACCGCATTGCCCGTCAGGATCTGAATGGTGGTGGTGTGTATGTACTGACCAGCTCATCACTCGATGAATCACCAAGTGTTGCGCCTAATGGCAGTATGATCATCTATAGCACTGTATATCAAGGTCGCCAGGGGCTGGCACTGGTATCGGCAGACGGGCGATTCAAAGCAAACTTACCTTCCGCGAAGGGAGAAGTGCGCTCTCCGGCCTGGTCACCGTTTTTGAATTAATCCGAGCAATGTACCAAGGATATGAAAATGAAAATTAACCCACTGCTGAAAACGCTGCTGATTGCGATCCCACTGGTTACTCTGGCTGCATGTAGCAGTAAAAAGGGTTCTACCTCTGCCGATACTGACGGTATGGCTGGTCAGGGCGTAGAAACTTCCGGTCTGGACTCAGGTCTGTCAGCTGATGAACAAGCTCGTCAGCAGTTCGAATCCCTGAAACAGGACAACGTGATTTACTTTAACTACGACTCAGATGCGATCGAAGGTCAATATGCTCAGCTGTTACAGACTCATGCAGATTTCCTGCGTGGTCATAACAGCGTTAAAGTACTGATCGAAGGCCACACTGACGAACGTGGTACTCCTGAGTACAACATTGCACTGGGTGAGCGTCGTGCGAAAGCTGTCGCGAAATACATGCAGAACCTGGGTGTAGATGTGTCTCAGCTGTCTGTTGTCAGCTATGGTGAAGAAAAACCAGCTGATCCAGGTCACGCTGAAGATGCTTTCGGCCACAACCGTCGTGCGGTTCTGGTCTACTAAGGTAGAATGCTGATGGGTAAATTCCATTATGTAAAAGCGGCCATATTGATGGCCGCTGTTTTTTCTGTTTCTCTGGTGCATGCTGACGAACTCGAAGATCGGGTGCTGAAGCTCGAGCGAATGGTGAGTGCGCGTAATTTGTCGCAGGTTGAAATGCAGCAACAAATCGATGCATTAACTAACGATATCCGTTCATTACGCGGTGCACTGGAAGAGTCGAACTACAAGCTACAACAGGCTACAGAGCGGCAGAAAGCGCTGTATCAGGAGCTGGATAAGCTGCAACAGTCCGCACAAGCCCCGGCAGCACCGGTATCTGCAGGCACGCAAGCAGCATCATCACCACAACCTGCTGCTGCCACGCCAGCAGCGGCTCAGGCTGCCAGTGATGCACCAACTCCGGCTACACCCGCTGCTGCTCCAGCCAGTGGCTCGGAAAGCAATGACTATGAGTCTGCGGTCAATCTGGTGATCAAGGAAAAGAACTACGCGAAAGCAATCCCGGCTTTCGATACGTTCATTGCAAGCTATCCGAACTCGGCATTACAACCGGGAGCGCATTACTGGTTAGGCCAATTACAGCTTAATCAGGGTGATCGGGAGCAGGCAAAAGCACATTTTCTGACCGTCGCGCAAAAATATAAAGATTCGCCAAAGCGTCCGGAAGCAATTTATAAGCTGGGTGTCATCGCGAAAGCGGATGGTGATAAAGAAAAAGCGAATAAATTTTTCCAGTTAGTCATTAAGCAATATCCAAATACTTCTGCTGCACAACTGGCACAGAAGGCGATGGGTGGTTAATAATAAGCCAAAACTGGCTTAAAGTAGGCGGAATTGGTCGAACGATGAGCAAACAGGAAAAAATCATTATTTTTCTGTTGCGTCGGAAACGTAAATCCGTATTATAGGCCGCCGTTGGCAGGGCAGAATGCAAAGCCAGCAAAGAGTGGGTCGTTAGCTCAGTCGGTAGAGCAGTTGACTTTTAATCAATTGGTCGCTGGTTCGAATCCAGCACGACCCACCACTTATTCCCAGGTCGCTTAGCTCAGCTGGGAGAGCACCTCCCTTACAAGGAGGGGGTCACTGGTTCGATCCCAGTAGCGACCACCAAGTTTTAAAAATGATACAGATGGGTCGTTAGCTCAGTCGGTAGAGCAGTTGACTTTTAATCAATTGGTCGCTGGTTCGAATCCAGCACGACCCACCATCATTTGCAGTATCCCAGGTCGCTTAGCTCAGCTGGGAGAGCACCTCCCTTACAAGGAGGGGGTCACTGGTTCGATCCCAGTAGCGACCACCAGTTTTACACATAGTTGCTTTCCAGAATAACTGTGTTGAAGTTTCCCAGGTCGCTTAGCTCAGCTGGGAGAGCACCTCCCTTACAAGGAGGGGGTCACTGGTTCGATCCCAGTAGCGACCACCAAATTTTGTGTTACACGTGTGGGTTGTTAGCTCAGTCGGTAGAGCAGCGGACTCTTAATCCGTAGGTCGAAGGTTCGATCCCTTCACAACCCACCAATAAATCCCAGGTCGCTTAGCTCAGCTGGGAGAGCACCTCCCTTACAAGGAGGGGGTCACTGGTTCGATCCCAGTAGCGACCACCAGTTTTACAAAGTGACAAAGATGGGTCGTTAGCTCAGTCGGTAGAGCAGTTGACTTTTAATCAATTGGTCGCTGGTTCGAATCCAGCACGACCCACCATCTCTGCTTAAAACAATCTTTTCCTTAAAATAGCCTTCATCTTAAAACTTTCCTCAGTTAAAAAATAAATACACAAGTGATATGTGAAAAATCATTTCTGTTTCTTGCTCCATTTCACTAATTGCATTTAGCAAGCATCTCTTCTCGGTTATAATCAGCAAAGCACAATTGTAAGCCGGAGTAAGACATGAACAGCTCAGTCAATGTGGTTGAAATTGACTATCCCTTCCCGCAAATTCCTGCCCCGTTATCAGCGGCGCGTAAACAGGAGTTGACTGCGCGTATCACTGAATTGCTGAAAGCAAAAAATGCAGTATTGATTGCGCATTACTATACCGATCATGAGATTCAGGCATTGGCTGAGTCGACAGGCGGTTTTATCGGGGATTCGCTGGAGATGGCGAAGTTCGGTAAACAACATCAGGCTCAGACCCTGATCATCGCCGGCGTCCGCTTCATGGGCGAAACAGCGAAAATATTAAGTCCTGAGAAACACGTGTTGATGCCAACACTGCAGGCTGAGTGTTCTCTGGATCTCTCTTGTCCTATCAAAGAATTTTCGGCTTTCTGTGATGAACATCCGGATCATACCGTGGTGGTCTATGCCAATACCTCCGCGGCAGTTAAAGCGCGGGCTGACTGGGTGGTGACTTCCAGTATCGCACTGGAAGTGGTTGAACATCTTGATGCAGAAGGTAAAAAAATTCTCTGGGCTCCGGATCGTCATCTGGGCGCTTATATCGAAAAGAAAACCGGTGCAAAGATGCTGCGCTGGCAAGGTGCCTGTATCGTTCATGATGAGTTCAAAGCGAAAGCTCTGGCTCGTCTGAAAGCCGAACATCCTGATGCAGCTATATTGGTTCATCCTGAGTCGCCGGCAGCAGTAATAGATATGGCGGATGCGGTTGGTTCGACCACTCAATTGATCAAAGCTGCACAGCAGTTGCCACAAAAGACACTGATAGTGGCTACCGATCGCGGTATCTTTTATAAGATGCAGCAAGCCTGCCCGGATAAGGTCATGATAGAAGCTCCGACGGGAGGGGATGGTGCTACCTGCCGTAGCTGTGCACATTGTCCGTGGATGGCGATGAATGGACTGGAAGCGATATATGCTGCGTTGTCTGAACAGGCTGATGCGCATGAAATTAAGGTGGAAGAATCAACTCGCCTGAAAGCGTTGATCCCATTGAATCGTATGCTGGATTTTGCCGCTAGTTTGCAGCAGAAGGTAAACAGTAATATTTGATGACACACCGAGACAAGAAAGCAGAATACGTTTGTATCCTGCTTTCTTGTTGTTTATGCATCACGTGTATCTTTATTGATAACTGATCACAGTGCTGAGAGTGTGTTCTTCACCGGCTGCAATCGTTTGGCCTTCCCCAGTGACACAGGTTTCGACGCAAACCATGGTCTGCCAGCGATCGCTATCGAAGTCAGCCATATTCTCTGCTGCAGTCCAAGGGTTCCAAACCACTGCAGAATTTTCACCACCATTATCTAATTCGATGGTGTCGTAGCCAGTCGTGAATGTCACTACTTTGGCTGGTTTACTATAAACACGATCAACCGCTGCAATCAGATGAAAATCGCCATCTTGAACGCTATCTGATTTTGTCAGTTTATCGTAGAAGCTGTCGCCCAGACCTTTCACCGTGACAAACTCAGTGCCTTTGGTATTGAAGTAAGTGTGCAGGGCTTCGAAAACACGGAATTCTTTATCACTGGTATTTTCAGTGGTTAACGACATGGTCAATGTAGCACCAACACGAACTTCAAACTCAAGACGGAATGGGTGAGGCCACATAGCCAGTGTTTCGGCTGTGTCGTTCAGTGATAGATGCACAAATGTGCCTTCATCTGTTTCACTGACGCCTTCCAATTGCCATATCAGACCACGAGCAAAACCATGCGCAGGAAGCCCTGTGCCTAACTCTGCAGGGGCTGGGCCGAACCAAGGCCAGCAGATAGGCACACCACCACGAAATGGCTTAGATCCATCTTGAGCACTGGTATGGCTCATCCACAGTAAAGGTTGTTTGTCTTTTGCTTGATAGTGCAATACATGTGCACCAAATAAGGCGATGGCCGCTTCTGCATGCTGGTTTTTGATAAGGATGTAGCTTAGCCCTGATTCATTGGTGGCTAACTGTGTATTGCTGGTGAGATCTTGTTGTTTGGTAAATTTGAATTTTCTTAACATGTGTAAGCTCCCAAAGTAAAAAGGCAGCCCGTAGGCTGCCTTTTGTAAACTCATTCGGAATGAGTGCTCAATTATTTAGAGATGTGAGCAATCAGGTCCAGAACTTTGTTTGAGTAACCGATTTCGTTGTCGTACCAAGATACAACTTTAACGAATTTGTCAGTCAGTGCGATACCAGCTTTAGAGTCGAAAATTGAAGTACAAGTTTCGCCGTTGAAGTCAGTTGATACAACTTCATCTTCGGTGTAGCCCAGTACGCCAGCCAGTTCGCCCTCAGAAGCTGCTTTCATTGCTGCACAGATTTCAGCATAAGAAGCGGCAGTTTTCAGGTTAACAGTCAGGTCAACAACAGAAACGTTGGTAGTTGGTACACGGAAAGCCATACCAGTCAGTTTGCCGTTCAGTTCTGGCAGAACAACGCCTACTGCTTTAGCTGCGCCAGTTGAAGATGGGATGATGTTCTGAGAAGCACCACGACCACCGCGCCAATCTTTAGCAGATGGGCCGTCTACAGTTTTCTGAGTAGCGGTAGTTGCGTGAACAGTAGTCATCAGACCAGATTCGATACCGAATTTGTCGTTCAGAACTTTAGCGATAGGTGCTAAGCAGTTAGTGGTGCAAGAAGCGTTAGAAACGATGTCTTGACCAGCGTAAGTAGCGTGGTTAACGCCCATTACGAACATTGGGGTAGCATCTTTAGATGGGCCAGTCAGAACAACTTTCTTGGCACCTGCAGTGATGTGTTTACGAGCAGTGTCGTCAGTCAGGAACAGACCAGTTGCTTCAGCAACTACGTCAGCACCGATAGCATCCCATTTCAGGTTTGCTGGGTCACGTTCTGCAGTTACACGGATAGTTTTACCATTAACGATCAGGTTGCCGTCTTTAACTTCAACAGTACCGTTGAAACGGCCGTGAGTTGAGTCATATTTCAGCATGTAAGCCATGTAATCAACGTCGATCAGATCGTTGATACCAACAATTTCGATGTCTGAACGTTCGAAAGCTGCACGGAATACGAAGCGACCGATACGGCCAAAACCGTTAATACCTACTTTGATAGTCATAGTTGTACCCAACATGTGTTCAAGGGAAAAAATTCGCCTATGAATTTACAAGAATTAAGGGGGAATGAGCAACTACCAAGCGACTTTTAATTGCGATATATCATGAAATAGTCAATTTGTTCACTAAGCTTTACCGGATTTGTGCTAAGTCAAGTCACGTTTGCCGGTTTTTGCTGAATAAATTATAAGCGATTGAGAATAGCAAAAATAATTGCTGGTGGTCAGGTCACATTCAGTATTACCTTCAATATGTGAGAATTAGGGTTTACCAAGTGGCACTGGCATTATTAGCCTGAATTATTCAACGGGAGGATATGATGGATGATCTCCTTGAGTTACTGGCAAAAAAGCGTGGGATAGGGCAGGAATACACGGACATCTGGGGTAAGACGACCCGGATTTCTCCGGAGAATAAGCGGGCAATTCTGAGCGCAATGGGATATGAGGTCTCGGAGCCTGAAGTATTGGCTGGACAGATTGCTCATGATGATTTGGCATACTGGCAACAAATTCTGGATCCGGTATATGTGAGACGGCAACAGCCTGAATTTCAAATCGTCTGCCGTTTGCCTGCCGGCTCTGACCTGCGGCTAAGCTGGCGTATTGAACAGGAATCAGGAGAGCAATTACAGGGCACTGTTGTTATAACGGATAGTCAAAAAGTAAAGTCGTTTCAATATAATGAATTATTATTTTCTGAATACTCAGTGACTATCCAGCATAATATTCCTTGTGGGTATCATAGATTAGTTCTTTTATCTGAAAATGAAGCACAAATATTAGCGGGTTCATCTTTAATTATCGCTCCTGCCAATTGTTTTCACCCCGGATTTATACAGCAAAATCAGAAATGCTGGGGTCCGAGTGTACAGCTATATAGTTTGCGTAGTCAGCGGAACTGGGGGGTTGGTGATTTCACTGATCTTAAAGCTTTACTGCGCGGTGTTGCTGCCTGGGGGGCCGATTTTGTTGGCCTGAACCCTATTCATGCTTTGTATCCGGCTAATCCGGGTGCCTGCAGTCCTTATAGTCCGTCTTCCCGTCGCTGGTTGAATATCATTTATATTGATGTTGAAGCCATTCCTGAATTTCAGGCCAATCCTGATCTCCGGAAAGCATTAGATGCTGCGGAAGAGCAGGAACAATTAGCACAACTGCGGGCTGTTGAATGGGTCGATTATCGCGCTGTCTTTGCGTTCAAACTGCGCTGGTTGCGCCAACTCTTTGAAAATTCTGATTTATCCACCAGGACGGAGCGGGGCAAAGCACTTGCTGACTATATCTCCGCCGGCGGGGACAGCCTGTTGCAGATGGCTACCTTTGATGCATTACAGAATACCCTGTATGCCGGTGGTCTGGATGCCTGGGGTCCTCCGGTCTGGCCTGATGCTTACCGGGAGTATAACTCAGCCGCTGTAAAAACCTGGATTGCTTCACATCAGCTGGATATTCGTTTTTATCTGTTTTTGCAGTGGGTTGCGGATCAGCAGATGGCCGAAGCGGAACAGCTGGCCAAAGGTCTGGGCATGAAGGTTGGCTTGTATCGCGATCTTGCTGTTGGTGTTTCCGAAGGGTCTTGTGAGATTTGGGCGAATAAAGATTTGTATTGCCCTAAAGCCAGTATTGGTGCGCCGCCTGATCCTCTTGGTCCACAGGGACAGAACTGGGGGTTGCCACCCATAGATCCGGTGCGCTTATATCAATCGGCGTATCAGCCGTTTATTGAGCTGGTACGTGCCAATATGCGTGGCTGTGGTGCGCTGCGGATCGATCACGTAATGGGATTGCGGCGTCTGTGGTGGGTGCCTCCGGGCGCGCCATCGAGTATGGGCGCCTATGTCTATTATCCGGTAGATGATTTACTTGCCATTCTGGCACTGGAATCACATCGTCAGCGTTGTCTGGTCATCGGTGAGGATTTAGGCACGGTTCCGCCTGAAATGCGGACATTGCTGCATGAAAATGGTATCTACTCTTATAAGGTCTTTTTCTTTGAGCGGGCACAGGATGGCGGATTTTATTCACCATCTCATTATCCTGAACAGGCGATGTCGGCATTAACGACACATGATATGCCGACACTGCGTGGCTTCTGGCATTGTGATGATCTTTCTCTGGGCCGTGATTTGGGTCTCTATCCGGATGAGGAAAAATTGCAGGATCTGTATCGGGAGCGGCATAGTGCAAAGCAGGCGATCCTTGATTCATTACGCTGGCATGGCATTTTGCCAGATCATATCGAGCATGATGTCAGCTGGGTTGGCATGAATGCCGCGTTATCCCATGCGCTGCAGGTGCATATGGGGCGGGGAAACAGTGCTCTGTTCAGTACGCAGCTTGAAGACTGGTTGGAGATGGATAAGCCGGTCAATGTGCCGGGTACCAGTTATGAATATCCTAACTGGCAAAGAAAGCTGAGCAGGGATCTGGAGAGTTTTTTAAATGATCCGGCATTAGCAGCGCTGGCTGACAGACTGACTAATGCAAGAAAACAACGACAAAAAATTTAATATCAGCGAGTTATTGTATCTGTAGCTGATGGTCTTTAGTGATGTAACCGAGGTTTCTATATGTTGTTAAGAGAGCTTAATGAAGCGCGTTGTGGACAGCCCTTTGAAAAGCTGGGATGGATCTATGATAACGAAAAATCGTTATGGTGCCTTCGGGCCTGGCTGCCGCATGCAAAAAAGGTTGCGGTTCGTCGTATTGAGAAAAAATCCATCGAATGCAGCCTGAAGTGTCTGAATGCTGACGGCTTGTTTGAAGCTGAATTTCCGGAATTAGCCGCACCGTTTTCCTATGCACTGAAAGTGGATTACGCTGATGCGAAGACCGAGGTAATTGATCCTTACCAATTCCATGATGAAGCATTCCGTGGCCTGGCAGAGATGAAACACAGTGCGGATAATATCTACCGCACTCTTGGTGCTCAGATCATGGAAACCGAAGCTGGTGGCGTCAAAGTCAAAGGCGTACGTTTTGCTGTTTATGCTCCGAGCGCGATGTCTGTCAGTCTGATCGGTGATTTCAACTACTGGGATGGTCGTCGCCATCCGATGCAGCGTAGCCTGTGCGGCCACTGGGTCTTGTTTGTTCCCGGACTGGAAGCCGGTGCCCGTTATAAGTTTGAATTAAAAGATATGCATGGCCATTGTCTGCCACATAAAGCGGACCCGGTGGGCTTCTATTCAGATCAGTACCCATCATTTGCTTCGGTTGTATATGACCAGAAGCAATACGAATGGCATGATGCTGACTGGCTGCTTGCACAGCGTAATGACAAACTGGAACAGCCAATCTCTATCTATGAAATGCATTTTGCTTCATGGAAACGTCATGACGATGGCAGTTCACTGAGCTACCGTGAAATGGCGGATCAGCTGATCCCATACCTGCTGGAAATGAACTACACCCATATCGAACTGATGCCGATCATGGAGCATCCGTTCTCTGGTTCCTGGGGGTATCAGCCATTAGGTTTGTTCGCACCAACCAGCCGTTTTGGTTCCGCGGATGATTTTAAATATTTTGTCGATCGTTGCCATAAGGCCGGGATCGGTGTGATTCTGGACTGGGTTCCTGCACATTTCCCATCTGATGCGCACGGTCTGGCTCGTTTTGATGGTACACCATTGTATGAGTATGAAGATCCGCGCCGTGGCTGGCATCCTGACTGGAACTCCTATATTTATGATTTTGGCCGCGATACAGTCCGCCAGTTCCTGATCGCCAGCGCTCTGTATTGGCTTGATCATTTCCATATTGATGGTCTGCGTGTGGATGCTGTGGCATCCATGTTGTATTGGGATTATTCACGCGACGATGGCGAGTGGGTGCCGAACCTGGATGGCGGTAATCATAACTATGAAGCCATCTCCTTACTGCAATGGTTCAACCGTGAAGTGTATGAACGATTCCCGCATGCGATGACTATTGCGGAAGAATCGACGGCATTCTCCGGCGTATCCCGTCCTACTTATACTGGTGGTTTAGGCTTTACCTTTAAGTGGAACATGGGATGGATGAACGATTCGCTGCGTTATATGGCAAAAGAGCCAGTCCATCGTAAATTCCATCATAACGATCTGACCTTCTCGATGGTCTATCACTATAACGAAAACTTTGTTCTCTCTTTGTCTCATGACGAAGTGGTGCATGGTAAACAATCGCTGTTATATAAAATGCCGGGCGATGAGTGGCAACAGGCGGCAAACCTGCGTACTTATATGGGTTATATGTATGCTCATCCAGGCAAGAAACTCAACTTTATGGGCACGGAGATCGCTCAATCCACCGAGTGGGATCATGATGGTCAGCTGGATTGGTGGTTGCTCGGCTTCGACAAGCATCGTGGACAGAAGAATCTGATCCGGGATCTGAACCGACTCTACCGTTCGGAATCTGCGTTATATGATGCTGATTACCTGCAAAGTGGTTTTGAGTGGTTGGATCATTCAAACTGGGAAAGCAGTTCCTTGCTGATGTTGCGCCGTAACAAAGCGCAGGATAGTTTTATCATTGCTGCCTGCAACTTTACTCCGGTTCCGCGGGATGGTTTCCGCATTGGGGTACCGGAAGCCGGTTGCTATCAAATTGTACTGAACACCGATAGTAGTGAATACTGGGGTGGTGATTATTTCGTGGGCGCAGATGTCTTCCAGTCTGAAGCTGTTGAGTCACACGGAAAAAGTAACTCGATTGTGTTGAACCTGCCGCCACTGGCCACCGTATTTATCAAAAAAGTGGCTGAGTAGCAGCGCAACAGGCACCCGTTGCGGTTTAACGGGTGCCAGATGGAGTTAAGACTATGACGGATCAGTATACGTTGCTATCTGGCAGGGATGCGCCCTTTGGCGCAACCCTGGATGCGCAGGGATGTAATTTTGTCTTATGGGCTCCTGAGGCTGAGCGCGTCGAGTTATGTCTGTTTGATTCAAAAGAACAGGAAATTGCCCGGATCCGCTTTCGTGAACGACGCGGTCATATCTGGTATGGCTATGTTCAGGGCGTCACATCCGGTGTCTTGTATGGTTATCGCGTACATGGGCCGCATAATCCGGCACAGGGATTATTATTTGATCCCCAAAAGTTATTATTAGATCCCTATGCCAGAGCTTTATCCCGTGTTCTGGAATGGAACGATGAGCTTTATCAGGGCGATAGCCAGTACATGATGCCTAAGGCTATTGTCTGGGATGATGAGTTCGACTGGCAAGGTGTGGTTTCTCCACGCCATAGCGATGCTCAGACCATCTTGTATGAAGTTCATGTCAAGGGCTTCACCAAACTCCATCCTGACGTGCCGGAGAAATTACGCGGCAGTTATCTCGGACTTTGCCAGCCGGCGGTGCTTCGCCATTTACAGGAACTCGGCGTTACGGCAGTGCAGCTGATGCCTGTCGCCAGTTTCATGAGTGAGCCGAGATTAATTCAGCTTGGTCTGAAAAACTACTGGGGATATAACTCACTCTGCTTTATGGCGCCTGATCCGCGGTATGCGGTGAAACATGCGGTCACTGAGTTTAAAACCATGGTGCGTGAATTGCACCGTGTTGGTATCGAAGTCATTCTTGATGTGGTTTTCAACCATACAGCGGAAGGTGGAAATGGCGGGCCATTACTGAGTTACAAAGGGCTGGATAACCGTAACTACTATTGTTTTGATAACGGTGGTGCCGGGCCTGATTATGCTCACTACAGCAACATGACTGGTTGTGGCAATACCTTTAATGTCGATCATCCGAATGCGCTGCGTCTGGTAATGGATAGTCTGCGTTACTGGGTAACCGAAATGCATGTTGATGGTTTCCGTTTTGATCTTGCGGTTTCTCTGGCCCGTGAAGGCGGTGAATTCGATCCTTACGGTGGATTCTGTAAAGCATTGATACAGGATCCGGTATTGCGTAATGTGAAACTGATCTCTGAGCCTTGGGATATCGGTCCGTTCGGTTATCGTCTGGGACAATTTCCGACACAGTGGCGTGAGCTGAATGATCGTTACCGCGATACGATCCGCTCTTTCTGGCGTGGCGATATGGGGAAAATGGCTGAGTTTGCCACTCGTTTGCTGGGTTCCCGCGATATTTTCCCCAAATCGGTGCGTGTCATTCATTCCAGTGTGAATTTTGTCTGTTATCACGATGGATTTACGCTGGAAGATACAGTCAGTTATGAGCAACGCCATAACCAGGCCAATTCAGAGGAAAATCGGGATGGTCATGGCCATAATTTGTCAAAAAATTATGGCCTGGAAGGGCCAACACGTGAATCGCGTACCTGCCGGATGCGTTTGCAGCAAAAACGAAATATGCTGGCTACTTTGTTGTTATCTCAGGGAATCCCGCATCTGTTAGCCGGAGATGAAATGGGGCGTACCCAGATGGGGAATAATAATGCCTATTGCCAGGATAACCGGATCAGCTGGGTGAACTGGCAACTGAACGAGGAAGACGAAGGTTTACTCACATTCGTTAAACAGATGATCCGAATCCGCCGTGCAGCCGGTGCCTTTACTGAATTGCATCTGGCGGATGATCGCTATTTTGGCTCACGAACACATGCGGACAGCGTTCACTGGTATCACCCGGATGGTAGTGAACTGACCGAAGGTGACTGGAACGCGCCTTCGGCTCAGGCATTGGTGATGGAAATTATTGCCCGGGAAAATCAGGAGCATTGGCTGGTGTTATTCAATGCGAGCGGTTATAGCATTAATTTTGAATTGCCCGAACCTCTGCAGGGGAATCAGTGGCAACTGGCTATGGATACTGTGTTGCATCCCGGTGAGAGTAAATTCCTGTCATCGGATAATTTACCCCGCTTGGTTGCGACCTGTGGTGCCCATGCCATGAAGCTTTTACGGGCTTGTCCTGCTGGTGGATGTGATATGAATTAAACTTTCCGATTAACCCTGCAGTTTGTAGTTTGAATCTGCTTCCACTCTCATCTAGGCTGTTAACAACTTCGTAACATTAACACTGAGATGAGTGGGAAGCAGATGACAGACTGGCGGTTAAAATTGACACCGGAGCAATTTCATATTTGCAGAGAGAAGGGGACTGAACGCCCGTTTTCCGGTGCGTTATTACATAATCGGAAAACCGGTATCTATCATTGTGTCTGTTGCGATGCACCTTTGTTTGAGTCAAATGCTAAATTTGATTCAGGGTGTGGCTGGCCAAGCTTTGATCGTACTATTCCGGATGCAGTCCGTTATGAAGAAGATTCCAGCCATGGCATGCGCCGGATAGAGATATTATGTGCGAATTGTGGCTCGCATTTAGGACATGTTTTTCCTGATGGTCCAACTGAGACCGGACAGCGTTATTGTGTAAACAGTGTATCGCTGGAATTCAGCGAAGAACAGAAAACAACCGACTAAGCATCAGTACGCTGAAAAACAATCCCCTGATAATCAGAGGATTGCTTTTCGTGTATTGACTAGAGTGACAGTTCTCCGCGCAGATCTTGCTGCATCAAGGTGCGGATCTGTTCAGAAGATAAATCCTGGCTAAGTAGAAAATGTAATTTGGCCAGCGCAGCTTCGGTTGTCATGTCATATCCGGATAACACTCCGGCATCGGCCAGCGCATTGCCAGTCGCATAACCACCCATATTTACTTTGCCACGCAGACACTGACTGAGATTCACAATGATCACCCCTCGGGCTGATGCTTCGCGTAACAAGCGCAGCATCGCCGGATTTTGTGGCGCATTGCCTACCCCATACGTCAGCAGGATCAGTGCTTTAACCGGTTGTTGCAGAATATTGGCGATAACATCGACAGCGATCCCCGGGTATAACGTCACCACACCAATGGGCTGTGGCTGAATGGAGTGCATCTTTAACGGTTTATCCGTTGCGACAGCGGGTTTTCCTGCGTTCCAGTCAATATGAATACCCACATCCAGCAGCGGAGAGAAATCCGGTGAGTCGAACGCATGGAAGCCATCGGCATGTACTTTGGTGCTGCGATTGCCGCGGAACAGCTGATTGTTGAAGTAGAGCGTGACTTCATGGACCGGATAATTGGCCGCAATATACAGGGCGTTCAGCAGATTTTGCTGACCATCAGAACGCAGTTCAGCCAGCGGGATCTGAGAGCCAGTGATGATAACGGGCTTATTCAGATCTTCCAGCATGAATGAAAGTGCGGAAGCAGTATAAGACATGGTGTCAGTACCATGTAATACCACAAAACCATCAAAGTCCTCGTAATGATCGCGGATATCCTCAGCGATCCGTTGCCAGTCAGCCGGTGTCATATCGGAAGAATCAATCAGCGGATTGTACTCATGAATGACATAATCCGGCATTTCTTCCCGATGGAATTCCGGCATCTCTGCCAGACAGTTTTCCATAAAACCAGCTTGCGGAATGTAGCCCTGACTGGAACGCTGCATACCGATGGTTCCGCCGGTATAAGCAATATAAATACGTTTTTTCATCTATGCATAACCTTGCGTAAAACAGAGAGGCAAAGCCTCTCTACTGCTGACAAACCGGACAATAACTGTAAATACCTTGTGGATCCTGCAGGGCGTTTAATGGCTGTAATGCCTGATTACCTGCAGACCACCATTGTATGGCCAGTTTACCTAATGCTGAATGAGTGACTGAAGAAGGTAAGATTTCAGCGCTCTGATTAAAGAACTCTCGTAGCAGTTTATCTTTGGCGGATAACTCCGGTTCAATCAGGGTCAGCTGATAATCAGTCAGTTTTGCTAGTCTACCTGCTTCAGCAGACGCGTCACTTAAACTGCCTAACTCATCAACCAAACCTAATTTTTTCGCATCAGTACCAATCCAGACCCGGCCTTGTGCAACTTTATCGACCTGTTCCGGTGTCATGCCACGACCTTCAGCGACCAGATCCAAAAACCGCTGATAAGTATTCTCTACATTCAGCTGCACAATCTGTTTGATATGGTCGGGTAATGGTTGTGTCGGGCTGATACCGGTAAAGTCGGTGGTGCCCAGGCCATCGGTATGAACACCCAAGCTGTTCAGCGCTTTTTCTGCAGTCAGAAACATACCGAATACTCCGATTGAGCCCGTAATGGTCACCGGTTCGGCATAGATCTTATCGGCATCGGCTGCAATCCAGTAACCACCGGAGGCGGCCATACTGCCCATGGATACAACCAGTGGCTTGCCACTGGCTTTGAATGCCAGTAATGCGGTGCGGATCTGTTCAGCAGCAAATGCACTGCCACCAGGGCTATCAATGCGTAATACCAGCGCTTTAATTTTTGAATCGTACATGGCGGTGCGGATCTGTTTGGCCAGCGCTTCACCATTGATGGTGCCTGGTTGCGACATACCATCTACAATGGCGCCGGCGGCGACTAACAATCCGACCTGAGGCTTATTGGCAACCGGCTGATAACGGGGTGGCAGAGATTGCAGATAATCACTCATCGCAATACTGCGGAAATCATGTTCATCACTACCGGCGAAATCACGGATGGTATCGGTCATTTCATCATAAGTAGCCAGTTGATCTACCAGTCCCTGCTCCAAAGCATACTGTGCCGCATTACCTTCTGCTTTAGTTAAGCGTTCCAGTACCTGTTCTTTCGTTGGTGCAATAGCATCTGCCGGAATATGACGCGCTTTACTGGCATTGGTAACATATTCTTGCCATACGGCACCAAGCCAGCGCTGATTCGCTTCACGTGCTTCTGCAGACATATCGTCACGGATATAAGGTTCCACGAAGGATTTATAGGTACCAACCCGGAAGACATGCGGTGTCAGGTTGAACTTTTCCAGTGCAGATTTGAAATACAGGTTATAGAGCCCTAATCCCTGAATAGTGACGGCCCCAGCAGGGTTTAGCAAAATAGTATCTGCGTGCGCGGCCAGTAAATACTGGTGTTGCTGATAAAAATTACCCACGGCAACCACAGGTTTTTTGCTCTGCTTAAACTCATCCAGAGCCTGTGTAATCGTTAATAATTTGCCAATGCTGGTGGTTTCCAGATTTACCGTTTTCAGCACAATGCCTTTAACCCGGGGATCCTTCTTTGCCTCCTGAATGACATAAACAACATCACCCACGGCAATCTCGCGAGGCTTATCACTGTCTGAAAGCCAGTTTTCTATTAACTGATCCGCTGGATTTGGTGTTGTTGGTTGTTCCACTAATTTACCTGAAAGATCGAGAACCAAGGCGCCTTCATCTATTGCTTCTTCCGGGGCTTCTTCGCGCAGCCCAATAACGATGAGTAATACAATGGCAATGAAAATCAGATTGAGGATCAGCAGGCGGGTAAAGTTGAGCGCCCGCCAGAGAGAATGGAAAAACCATTTAATACTACGGAACAGAAAACGCATTTAATAATTCCCGTAAGAGTTTAATAACGACATTATGTGAATTGCTGGCACAGATTACTACGCATGTAGCGGCCAGAGCGATCTCTGATCCACTTATCTGCGTACATCCTATGCTATGTTGATAAGGATAATGGTAATCAATAATGAGGAACAGCATGAATCAGGCAGCATTATCATTGTTACTGACGCGTTCATCGTGTGGCTTGTTACAAGCACCGGCACCAAGCGGTGAAGCGCTGGAACATATTTTACAGGCTGGTTTGCGGGCCCCGGATCATGGTCATCTTCAACCTTTTCAGTTTTTACTGGCTGAGGGGGAGGGATTAAACCGGTTGGGGGCATTGCTGGCAGAAAGTGCAAAACAGGATGGTGCCGCAGAAGAGGCGATTGAGCGGGCAACGCAGATGCCATTACGGGCACCATTAGTTATTACAGTGGCAGCAAGAGTTCAGCCTCACAATAAAGTCCCCGCTTTTGAACAGCATTTATCAGCGGGTTGTGCGGTAATGGCTATGCAGATGGCGGCGCAAGCGCAAGGATTTGGTGGTATCTGGCGTTCCAGCCCGCTGATGTATTCGCGTAAGCTGCATGAATTACTGGGGCTTAACGAACAGGATCAGATCGTCGGTTTCCTTTATCTGGGTACGCCGGCGACCTCGTTACGTATACCATCATTTGTTAACAGCGCAGAGTTCGTACGCTGGATCTAAGTTGCTGCACTGCTCATTTCATCCAGAGTCAGTGAGAAACTAGGGATGAATACATCAATAAAATATTGTACGGCTGGTGTCATCCGCTCTTCCAGCATGATTTCCAGCCGGCGTTTGGCGAGTACAAACTCTTTATTCCCGGCTGCGATCTCTTCCAGACATTTAATGTAGGCACATAAGGTATCGGCTGCTTTTACGACTTTAGCCTCTTCTGCATCCTGATATTCTGAGTCGAGCAGAAAGCGATAGTCATCAATAAACTCATCAGGTAACAGCGATAACAGCTGTTTTTCCGCCAGCTTTTCGATCTTTTTATATTCTGTGGCTATTGCATTATTTTGATATTTCACCGGGGTTGGCAGATCGCCGGTAATAATTTCCGTTGCGTCATGAAACATCGCCATCAGCGCAATATGTGCTGCATCAAGTTGGGTACCGAATTTCCGGTTACTGATCAGCGCCAAGGCATGCGCTACCATTGCAACCTGCAAACTATGCTCGCTGATATTTTCTTTTTGGATGTTGCGCATCAGTGGCCAGCGGTAAATCAGCTTCATACGTGATAACTGGGCGAAGAAATGGCTGGTGGACACAGGAGATTCACTGGAAGACATAGTGTGTGGCTCACGAAGAAAGGAACAGTTGTTGTAATAGATAGCAAAAAAAAATGGCGACTATCAAGTCGCCATCCGAAATTATTGTTTGTAGGTTTTCAGGAACCGGGCCAGTCGGCCTATCGCATCTTGTAATTGCTCTTCCGCTGGCAGGAAGACGATACGGAAGTGATCAGGTGCAGGCCAGTTAAAGCCAGTACCCTGCACGATCAGCATTTTTTCCTGCTGCAGCAGATCAAATACCATTTTCTGGTCATCTTTAATCGGATAAACCTTCGGATCTATGCGCGGGAACATATACATCGCGCCTTTCGGTTTAACACAAGATATGCCCGGAATATTGTTCAGCAGTTCCCAGGCCAGATCGCGTTGTTTACGCAGGCGACCACCGGGCAGGATCAGCTCGTTAATACTCTGATAACCGCCAAGGGCGGTTTGAATGGCAAACTGCATCGGCACGTTGGCACATAACCGCATCGAAGCCAGCATTTCCAGCCCTTCGATATAACCACGCGCGTGCTGTTTCGGGCCGCTGACCATCATCCAGCCTTGGCGGAAACCACAGGCGCGATAGGCTTTTGACAGGCCATTAAAAGTGACAACTAAGACGTCATCGCACAGGGTACAAATACTGTGATGGGCAATGTCGTCATAAATGATTTTGTCGTAGATCTCATCAGCGAAAATGATCAGATTGTTCTGACGCGCCACCTCAATCACTTCCAGCAGGAATTCGGTGCTGTACACCGCGCCGGTTGGGTTATTCGGGTTGATCAGCACAATGCCGCGTGTGCGTGGGGTGATTTTTGCTTTGATATCATCCAGATCCGGATACCAGTCAGCTTGTTCGTCACAGATATAATGCACCGGGCGGCCACCGGATAAGGTCACGGCGGCAGTCCACAGCGGATAATCTGGCGCAGGCACTAACAGTTCATCACCGTTGTTCAGTAATGCCTGCATTGACATCACGATCAGCTCACTGGCGCCGTTACCGATGTAGATGTCGTCCACATCCGCTTTGCGCAGACCTTTCTGCTGATAATACTGGGCAATGGCTTTACGTGGGGCAAATAACCCCTTGGAATCGCAGTAACCCTGACCCTGATGCATATTGACGATAACGTCTTTGATCACTTCTTCCGGGGCATCAAAGCCAAAGGAGGCCGGGTTACCGATGTTCAGTTTTAGAATGCGATGGCCTTCGTCTTCCAGACGACGGGCTTCTTTATGTACCGGACCGCGAATGTCGTAACAGACGTTGTCCAGCTTGTGTGATTTCTCAATAAGTGACATGACTACAACGCGCCTCTGCAATACTTGCGGGAGAACCGACAGACGGGCTGGCTCCCAGGGCGTCTATTGTTCTCCATATGCGATACTAACTCAATGGAATTTGTCGGTTTTTTCTTCTGACGCCTGGGCGATAAAATCAGATTGAAAAGTTTAATATTCTTGTGTTTTGTTATTATTCAGTGATTTCTATCGGTGCTTCCCGGTAAATCTGCTCTAAAATCTGTCGTTCAAACTTGTAATGAGGAGATGCAATCCGGTGTGCTTTTAATGCCTGGCGAACAGATGGTGGGAAGGTTAAGCCGTTTGCCATCAGCACAAATGCTTTGCGTTTTCCTGATGCGGTAGTGATAAATCCAGCCAGATTAGATACGTTTTGCAACGTACCTGTTTTTGCAGTGACATTTTTAACCAGCGGCGGGTTTTGCACACTGCCGCGAGATCCCAGCGTACCACTCATCCCGGCTACTGGTAATAATCCGATCAGCTTTAATTCATCATCGTGTAGTGCCATGTAATCCAGCACTTCCAGCATTTGTTTGGCGGTGATCAGGTTATGTGCTGAGAGGCCAGAACCATCGGCTAACAACGCCGATCCCAAATCGATGCCAGCTTTATTTTTCAATATGCCGCGCACCGCATCAGCGCCAGCTGCATAGCTGGCTGCGCGTTTCAGGTAATAGTGACCTAATGCGCGGGAAAGACTGTCAGCAATCAGGTTATCTGAGCGCTTCAGCATGCGATCCAGCAATTTTTTCAGTGGTGCGGAAGGTACATGCGCCAGCTCCACCAGATTGTCCGGAATGTGACGAACGGCTTTTACCTGCCCAGTCAGGTTGATGTCAGCACGTCGGGCTGCCCAGCTGACCAGTTCCACCCCCCACGCGGTCGGATCGGTGATTGCGAAGCTCAGTGGCCATGGCTTCCCGGATTGCTGGGGAATACAGCCTGTCAGATGATAGTTATTACTGGAGTTCATATCGACACGCAGATCACAGCCGGAATAATACTCCTGCTGCGTTACGACCCGAGCCTCACTGGTAATGGTAATCGGCTGGCCTGCGGGAATGATGGGTTCAGCGATGGCTCCCAACTGATTCGCTTTTAGCTGGGCAAAGACGCAGTTACGGTCGATGACGACAGCAGAGGCCGGAGCGGTAAAACAGATAGGTAAATCATTCCATGACCAGCCGTCACCATGGTCATATCCGCCATAGCCACTGACATCCAGCAGAATATCGCCATTGATCTGCGTTACTTTCTGCTGTTTCAGATAGGCCAGCAAATTGACCAGAGCCTGACGGGTTAGATCAGGGGCACCATCAAATTCCAGCACCAGATCGCCATTTAATACGCCGTTTTGGATTGCCCCTTTCGGTGCCAGCATCCGGGTTTTGAATTGCCAATCCGGACCAAAATAGAGGCTTGCTGCCAGTGCTGTCAGTAATTTCTGGGTGGATGCCGGGATCATAAAGGTATCGCCGTGATAAGCCGCCACGGAATCAGAACCAGGTTCTTTGAAAGCCAGTGCTATGCGGCTGCCCTCCGGTACAGAAATCGCGGCCTGAGCACTGCACACAGTCAAAACAGAAAGGAAGATCGCGAATGCAGAGCTAATAAATTTCAGCATAGTAATAAGTCTCAAAAGAGGATAGCGGAAGGTGTAATGCGCCGCTAAACACAGGATTTGTGCTGGCCGATTATAGAGAGCTCTCGCGCCGGCGCAACATTCGCAACACAAACGTGGCAAGATCATGTATCTTATAACGCGATTTTTTGCATAAAACCCTTAACCAGGTGAGAACAACCGATGATTATTGCTCCGAAAGTCCGAGGCTTTATCTGCACCACCACCCATCCTGCCGGCTGCGAAGCCAATGTCCGTCAACAAATTGCTTATGTAAAAAGCAAAGGCCCGCTGGCGAATGGCCCGAAACGGGTTTTGGTGATTGGCGCCTCTACCGGTTATGGTCTGGCATCCCGTATTACTGCTGCATTCGGTTCTGATGCGGCAACAATAGGTGTATTTCTGGAAAAAGCCGGTACAGAAAAGAAACCAGGCAGTGCTGGCTGGTATAACTCAGCTGCTTTCGATAAAGCGGCGAAAGAAGCCGGTCTTTATTCTAAGAGTGTTAATGGCGATGCATTTTCTGATGAATGCCGCGCTAAAGTTGTTGAACTGATCAAAGCAGATCTGGGTCAAGTTGATATGGTGGTTTACTCACTGGCTTCTCCAGTCCGTAAATTGCCAGCGACCGGCGAATTGATCCGTTCAGCGTTGAAACCAATCGGCGAAGTGTATACCGCTACGGCAGTTGATACGAATAAAGACGAGCTGATCGAAGCGCATGTAGAGCCCGCGAATGAAGAAGAAATCGCTAATACCATCAAGGTAATGGGCGGTGAAGACTGGGAACTGTGGTTACAGGCGCTGGATCAGGCTGGTGTACTGGCTGAAGGCGTGAAAACAGTTGCCTATAGCTACATTGGCACTGACATTACCTGGCCAATCTACTGGCACGGTACTCTGGGTCGCGCTAAGGAAGATCTGGATCGCGCCAGCAGCGCAATCCGTCAACAATTGAGCAGCAAAAATGGTACAGCGAATGTCGCCGTACTGAAATCTGTTGTGACCCAGGCTTCTGCTGCGATACCGGTGATGCCGCTGTATATTGCTATGTCTTTCAAACTGATGAAAGAGCAGGGCATTCATGAAGGTTGTATCGAACAGATCCAGCGTATGTTCTATACCCGCCTGTTTGATGGCGAATTTGTAACAGACGATGCTCAGCGTATCCGTATGGATGACTGGGAACTGCGTGAATCAGTACAGCAGGCGTGCCGCGATTTGTGGCCACAAGTAACGACTGAAAACCTGTCGCAGCTGACTGACTATCAGGGATATAAAGCTGAATTCCTGAAACTGTTCGGTTTTGGCTGGGAAGGCGTGGATTACACCGCGGATGTTAATCCGGAAGTAAATTTCGACGTCGTTGCTATGTAATAAATACTCTTTTGAATAAAAACGACGCCCCTCATCAGGGGGCGTCGGCATAAATACCAGGCATCCAATCTTACCTTCCAATATTTTGCGCAAACTCTTCCTGAGTCGCTCCTCTGTCTTATGATCTCTGTTTTCCTAATCGCATATTCCACCAAGTAAGTTCTCATAACTAATTGATAAATAATTACTATAATTAGACTGTCGGCAGATGCTATCCGGAAGAGTCAGAAAATCGATTCATACATGTGACTATGTCTATTCATTAAACGGCATATGGGGATGCATATGAGTGTATTTGGATTATTGAGTGGCTATTGGCCAGCTTCAGAAATATCTATCAATTTTCTGATTTTTATTAATGTATTCGGAGCATTGCTGTTGGGTCTGCTCGTTGGCTATGAACGTTCATATCATGGGCGTGCTGCTGGTATGCGGACTTACGGTCTGGTTTGTATGGCTTCGGCAGCACTGACTGTTATTGCTGGTTACTCTGATTATTGGTACAACGGTTTTGCAGACATGAGTGGAACGGAACCAACCCGAATAATTCAGGGGATAGTCACCGGGATTGGCTTCCTGGGAGCCGGAGTAATAATGAAAGAAGGATTCAGCATCAGCGGACTCAGTTCTGCGGCTTCGATCTGGACGGCATCTGCTATCGGTGTGATGGTTGGTGTTGGTTTCTATGGTGCCGCAATCTCGCTGGCTTTGTTATCCGTTATTTGCATGATGTGGATATCCCGGCTGGAACACTGGCTTCCCTCGCATAAAGCGTTAGCAATCACATTGCAATTTCAGAAAAACTTCATTCCCCGGGAAGCTGTTTTACGGGAAACAGCCATAAAATGTGGTTATGACATCAATAGTGAATCACTCTCTATTACATCGAAAGATGGATTCTCTGAATGGCATTTTGTTGCCAGCGCTCTTAGCAAAGACTGCGGTATCACTTTGGAGGAACTTACTCACGTGCTGGCTAAATTAGAGGGGATTGAAAACTTCGCTGTATCCCATGCTAAAAATTGATAAGAAATAAAGCGACCACACCGATGCATAAGTGGCGCGTACATCTTTACACGCCATGCTTCATCATACTTAAAAATAAAGATGTCTTCTCACTGCCGCTACCGTGGAGCCAACCAGATTCACAGCTTCAGCCAGTTGTTTTTCTGTACAACCAAAAGCCTCACACCAATTCATAACATCTGACGGATCGCTGATATTAATTTGTTTAACAGTGATGTTTTTATAGTCGCCCATTATTACCTCCTCATTCTATTGATCAAAATAGATAACAAATCAGGCGGTTAATGTATCCTAATGAGCACGCAAATGTAACCAAATATTTCATTATGATACTCAATATTGCGTGCCGTGTTGGATATCTATATAGCACATATAAGCACAATTACAGGGAGTTAAAAAATCAACAACTGCTTATATGTCTTATGCGATTTAGAGTGCTATGGCTGCAAAACCAGTATTCACAAATAAAAGCGACTGTTTGCCTGGATACTGATTAACGTGTCCTTCGGAAAACTCCCTTTCTTGTATATCAAAGAGGTTTGCCTTGGGTAATTTTACGGTTGGATGCTTGCTCTCGTTGGGGCTGAAATGCGGGAATAAGGGGATAACGACGCTAAATAGCAGAAATAATAGACTGCTTGCTGCAAAAAGCAGCACTCAGCAAAAATCTGCAATAAAGCGCTTGCCTAAAAAGTACGGCTCCCTATAATGCGACCCCACTGAGACGGCAGACGCCGCGACAGAGCGAGTTAAGTGGTTGTGACGAACGACACTTGACAAGCCAGAGGGAAAGCGTAGAATGCGCCTCCCTGACCCAATGCGGTCACGCTCTTTAACAATATATCAAGCAATCTGTGTGGGCACTTGCGTAGATTGATTAGATTGAAAAAATTTAATCAATGATGCGAGTGACTATTAAGAAACAAGTATTCATTGAGTCAAAAAACTTTAATTGAAGAGTTTGATCATGGCTCAGATTGAACGCTGGCGGCAGGCCTAACACATGCAAGTCGAACGGCAGCGGGGGATAGCTTGCTATCCTGCCGGCGAGTGGCGGACGGGTGAGTAATGCCTGGGGAGCTGCCCAATCGAGGGGGATACCAACTGGAAACGGTTGCTAATACCGCATACGCCCTGCGGGGGAAAGGTGGGGACCTTCGGGCCTACCGCGATTGGATGCACCCAGGTGGGATTAGCTGGTTGGTGAGGTAACGGCTCACCAAGGCGACGATCTCTAGCTGGTCTGAGAGGATGACCAGCCACACTGGAACTGAGACACGGTCCAGACTCCTACGGGAGGCAGCAGTGGGGAATATTGCACAATGGGGGAAACCCTGATGCAGCCATGCCGCGTGTGTGAAGAAGGCCTTCGGGTTGTAAAGCACTTTCAGTAGGGAGGAAGGGGTGATGTCTAATACGCATCATCATTGACGTTACCTACAGAAGAAGCACCGGCTAACTCCGTGCCAGCAGCCGCGGTAATACGGAGGGTGCAAGCGTTAATCGGAATAACTGGGCGTAAAGCGCACGCAGGCGGTTAGATAAGTCAGATGTGAAATCCCCGGGCTCAACCTGGGAACTGCATTTGAAACTGTCCGACTAGAGTCTTGTAGAGGGGGGTAGAATTCCAGGTGTAGCGGTGAAATGCGTAGAGATCTGGAGGAATACCGGTGGCGAAGGCGGCCCCCTGGACAAAGACTGACGCTCAGGTGCGAAAGCGTGGGGAGCAAACAGGATTAGATACCCTGGTAGTCCACGCTGTAAACGATGTCGATTTGGAGTTTGTGCCATTATGAGCGTGGGTTCCGAAGCTAACGCGATAAATCGACCGCCTGGGGAGTACGGCCGCAAGGTTAAAACTCAAATGAATTGACGGGGGCCCGCACAAGCGGTGGAGCATGTGGTTTAATTCGATGCAACGCGAAGAACCTTACCTGGCCTTGACATGCTGAGAAGTTTGTAGAGATACGAATGTGCCTTCGGGAACTCAGACACAGGTGCTGCATGGCTGTCGTCAGCTCGTGTCGTGAGATGTTGGGTTAAGTCCCGCAACGAGCGCAACCCCTATCCTTTGTTGCCAGCGAGTAATGTCGGGAACTCAAGGGAGACTGCCGGTGATAAACCGGAGGAAGGTGGGGATGACGTCAAGTCATCATGGCCCTTACGGCCAGGGCTACACACGTGCTACAATGGCGTATACAGAGGGAAGCGACCTCGCGAGAGCAAGCGGAACCCACAAAGTACGTCGTAGTCCGGATCGGAGTCTGCAACTCGACTCCGTGAAGTCGGAATCGCTAGTAATCGTGGATCAGAATGCCACGGTGAATACGTTCCCGGGCCTTGTACACACCGCCCGTCACACCATGGGAGTGGGTTGTACCAGAAGTAGTTAGTCTAACCCTTCGGGGAGGACGATTACCACGGTGTGATTCATGACTGGGGTGAAGTCGTAACAAGGTAACCGTAGGGGAACCTGCGGTTGGATCACCTCCTTACCTTAAACTAATTGACTATGTAAGTGTTCACACAGATTGCTTGATGATATTAAGAGCGACGAAGTGGGTGTCCTACCCACTTTCAGAGTCTAATAAATGAAAGAAGCCAGAGTCATATTGCAGGTAGCGATTACTGCACTATCACTGTGTCTTCTTAACTGGAAGACAGTTCTTTAAAAATTTGGAAAGCTGATAAAAGTTCAATCAAGACAAACAAGCGTCTTGGAAAAACTTGGTATGTAAACCAGTATAACTGGTCACATATGCAGCGTTGAGTAGGAAACTACTTGGGGTTGTATGGTTAAGTGACTAAGCGTACACGGTGGATGCCTAGGCAGTCAGAGGCGAAGAAGGACGTGCTAACCTGCGTTAAGCTGTGAGGAGTCGGTAAGAGACGCTATTACTCACAGATATCCGAATGGGGAAACCCACTGCATTTATGCAGTATTGCATGATGAATACATAGTCATGCAAGGCGAACCGGGAGAACTGAAACATCTAAGTACCCCGAGGAAAAGAAATCAACCGAGATTTCCTTAGTAGCGGCGAGCGAACGGGAATTAGCCCTTAAGTTTCTTGGAAGTTAGTGGAACAGTCTGGAAAGGCTGGCGGCACAGGGTGATAGCCCCGTACATGAAAACGACCTTGAGATGAAAACGAGTAAGGCGGGACACGTGGTATCCTGTCTGAACATGGGGGGACCATCCTCCAAGGCTAAATACTCCTGACTGACCGATAGTGAACCAGTACCGTGAGGGAAAGGCGAAAAGAACCCCTGTGAGGGGAGTGAAATAGAACCTGAAACCGTGTACGTACAAGCAGTGGGAGCCTCTTTGTGGGGTGACTGCGTACCTTTTGTATAATGGGTCAGCGACTTACATTCTGTAGCAAGGTTAACCGAATAGGGGAGCCGTAGGGAAACCGAGTCTTAACTGGGCGACTAGTTGCAGGGTGTAGACCCGAAACCGAGTGATCTAGCCATGGGCAGGTTGAAGGTGCCGTAACAGGTACTGGAGGACCGAACCCACTAATGTTGCAAAATTAGGGGATGACCTGTGGCTAGGGGTGAAAGGCCAATCAAACTCGGAGATATCTGGTTCTCCCCGAAAGCTATTTAGGTAGCGCCTCGGACGAATACTACTGGGGGTAGAGCACTGTTTCGACTAGGGGGTCATCCCGACTTACCAACTCGATGCAAACTCCGAATACCAGTAAGTACTATCCGGGAGACACACGGCGGGTGCTAACGTCCGTCGTGAAGAGGGAAACAACCCAGACCGCCAGCTAAGGTCCCAAAGTACTAGTTAAGTGGGAAACGATGTGGGAAGGCTCAGACAGCTAGGATGTTGGCTTAGAAGCAGCCATCATTTAAAGAAAGCGTAATAGCTCACTAGTCGAGTCGGCCTGCGCGGAAGATGTAACGGGGCTAAACTAGTCACCGAAGCTGCGGATTTGCACGCAAGTGCAAGTGGTAGGGGAGCGTTCTGTAAGTCTGTGAAGGTGTGTGGTAACGCATGCTGGAGATATCAGAAGTGCGAATGCTGACGTGAGTAACGTTAAAGGGAGTGAAAGACTCCCTCGCCGGAAGACCAAGGGTTCCTGTCCAACGTTAATCGGGGCAGGGTGAGTCGACCCCTAAGGCGAGGCTGAAAGGCGTAGTCGATGGGAAGCGGGTTAATATTCCTGCACTTTTTGTAACTGCGATGAGGGGACGGAGAAGGCTAAGTAAGCCAGCGGTTGGTAGTGCTGGTGAAAGGTGGTAGGGATGTACGGTAGGCAAATCCGCTGTACTTTATTCCGAGAGCCGAGACGAAGTGACTACGGTCATGAAGTTACTGATGCCACGCTTCCAGGAAAAGCCTCTAAGCTTCAGGTTACGAAGAATCGTACCCCAAACCAACACTGGTGGTCAGGTAGAGAATACCAAGGCGCTTGAGAGAACTCGGGTGAAGGAACTAGGCAAAATAGTACCGTAACTTCGGGAGAAGGTACGCTGTTGTTGGTGAAGGAATTTACTTCCGGAGCGAATGACAGCCGCAGTGACCAGGTGGCTGGGACTGTTTAACAAAAACACAGCACTCTGCAAACACGAAAGTGGACGTATAGGGTGTGACACCTGCCCGGTGCCGGAAGGTTAATTGATGGGGTTAGCGCAAGCGAAGCTCTTGATCGAAGCCCCGGTAAACGGCGGCCGTAACTATAACGGTCCTAAGGTAGCGAAATTCCTTGTCGGGTAAGTTCCGACCTGCACGAATGGTGTAACCATGGCCACGCTGTCTCCACCCGAGACTCAGTGAAATCGAATTCGCCGTGAAGATGCGGTGTACCCGCGGCTAGACGGAAAGACCCCGTGAACCTTTACTATAGCTTGACACTGAACATTGAACCTACCTGTGTAGGATAGGTGGGAGGCTTTGAAGTGATGACGCCAGTTGTCATGGAGCCGACCTTGAAATACCACCCTGGTATGTTTGATGTTCTAACCTCAACCCATTATCTGGGTCAGGGACAGTGTCTGGTGGGTAGTTTGACTGGGGCGGTCTCCTCCCAAAGAGTAACGGAGGAGCACGAAGGTGGGCTAATCACGGTCGGACATCGTGAGGTTAGTGCAATGGCATAAGCCCGCTTAACTGCGAGACGGACAGGTCGAGCAGGTGCGAAAGCAGGTCATAGTGATCCGGTGGTTCTGAATGGAAGGGCCATCGCTCAACGGATAAAAGGTACTCCGGGGATAACAGGCTGATACCGCCCAAGAGTTCATATCGACGGCGGTGTTTGGCACCTCGATGTCGGCTCATCACATCCTGGGGCTGAAGTTGGTCCCAAGGGTATGGCTGTTCGCCATTTAAAGTGGTACGCGAGCTGGGTTCAGAACGTCGTGAGACAGTTCGGTCCCTATCTGCCGTGGGCGTTGGATGATTGAGTGGGGTTGCTCCTAGTACGAGAGGACCGGAGTGAACGAACCGCTGGTGTTCGGGTTGTCATGCCAATGGCACTGCCCGGTAGCTAAGTTCGGAAAAGATAACCGCTGAAAGCATCTAAGCGGGAAACTTGCCACGAGATGAGTCATCCCTAGGACTATAAGTCCTCTGAAGGGCCGTTGAAGACTACGACGTTGATAGGTGGGGTGTGTAAGTGTAGTGATACATTGAGCTAACCCATACTAATGACCCGAGAGGCTTAACCATACAACACCCAAGTAGTTTTGAAGCGCTTGTTTGATTGATGAACGAATTAAAGACCGCGAGGTCACAGCTTTCCAAGACTTATTGCTAACGAGACCCAATGAGTTAGTGATAAGGGACCCGAATATGCCTGGCGGCAATAGCGCGATGGAACCACCTGTACCCATGCCGAACACAGAAGTGAAACGTTGTAGCGCCGATGGTAGTGTGGCATTCGCCATGTGAGAGTAGGACACTGCCAGGCTTCTAAATTGAAAGAACACAAAAACCCCGCTTACGCTGGGTTTTTGTGTTTTTATTTTTTAGTAGAAATTAATACTTAATTATTAATGTAATCCATTCTATTTCAGCCCCTGAATAGCATCTATCAGCGCAGTTTGTATCACTCTGTATGTCAGCCGCGCCATGATTGAATTCAATCATTCTGTGGGGCGACTGTTGGATATCGCATCAAAAAGGCCTTATCGACTCAATATTGAACTTACGCTGCAATATTACCCAATAATAATTCACAACCGCTGTGTGCCGAATAAACTGAACAAAACGTATGGCACACCAAGTTGCGTATTCCGGCGAAGTTGAACAGTGATTCTGGCCCAACGTGAACACCTCTTTTCTCAACGCATCACGTCCATTATGTTTTAGCCTGACTGTTCATCTTGCGTCAACTTATCCTGTCTTTTTCTCATCGATTCTCCTTTAAGTTGTAACCGGTGGGCGTTGTGCATTAACCGGTCAAGGATGGCATCGGCTAGCGTGTTATCACCGATACTCCCGTACCATTGTTCTGTCGGTAACTGGCTGATGACGATTGTGGAACTCTGTCCGTGCCGATCATCCATGATTTCCAGCAGGTCATTGCGATACGCCTGGGTCAATGGCTCCAGCCCCCAGTCATCAAGCACGAGTAACCGGGTTCGGGCTAGCTGTCTTAACAGTTTGTGGTAACTTCCATCGGCTTTAGCTTGTGTCAGCGCCTGCAACAGCCGGGATAGCCGGTAATAATGCACACTATAGCCATGCAGACAGGCGTTATGGCCGAACGCACAAGCCAGATAGGTTTTACCACTACCACAGGATCCGGTGATCAACAGATTCTGACCCCGGTTGATCCATTCGCTCTGCGCCAGTTGGGCGATCTGACTGCGTTCGACATTCCTCGGATGCTGATAGTCGATATCCTGCAACGTCACATTGAGTTTCAGGTGCGCTTGTTGCAGTAACCGCGATTGTTTCTTTTGCTCCCGATACAGATGTTCCTGTTCAACCAGCATGGCCAGCCGTTCGGTAAATGACAGTTCTGCATACGGTCCCGGTTGTTCCTGTTGCTGTTGTAATGCCTGCGCCATGCCGCCCAGTTTCAGTTCCCGTAAGCGGTTAAGTGTGGGTATGCTCATGTTCATTCCTCTTAATGGAAGCTCTGTGGGCCCCGGATATTTTCATGATCCTGCGGGAGTTCCAGCGTCACGATGGCGTGCACAGCCAGTTCATCCCGGCGGCTTTCTAATATCGATTTGATCTGTTTCAGACGAGTTAACCCTTCCTGGTTGGCAAGGCGGCAACTGTTATTCAGGCGAATGGGCAGATAAGTCCGGCTCAGGTTGAGTAATCCCAGGCAAAGACGATAAGCCTGTTCTGGATGCGCTTTTTCCGCTAACCGGGCAGTCACCCAGCGTAAGACATCCGGACCCATATCCTGCGCCCACTGTTTTAACCGGCCCGGTGTCCATTGCTGCTGATGACTGTGTTTCAGCGGCATATGACCGGTCTCTGTGGTGGTGCCGGGTACGCGTTTTCTGGGATGTGAGGCGACTAACTGCTGCCGGAAGTACACCCGGATCAATCCATCTGAGGCATGTAATTCGAGTGTTTCACCGACAAGCTGATGAGGGACAGAGTAATGATGCTGTTCAAATTGAACATGGTAATCGATATTCACTTTGACCCGTTTGATGGCGACATAGTGATAGGGATGCAGCGGCAAGGGCTTGAGTGCCGGGCGGTCGAGGTATTCAAACGCCTGACAGCGGTTCCCCGGTAACTGCTTGAAGGGTTTATTATTCAGCTCCATTAATAAGGTACGGATACACTGATTCACCTCTGCCAGCGAGAAGAAGGTGTAATGCCGAAGACGGGCTAAGATCCAACGCTCAACGATCTGCACACCGACTTCGGCTTTCGCTTTGTCTTTGGGTTTATAGGGCCGAGCTGGCATGACGGCGATCTGATAATGCTCCGCCAGTTGCTGATAGCTCGGGTTGAGTTCCGGATCGTAACGACAAGCGCTACTGACACCACTTTTCAGATTATCTGGGATCACCAGCTCCGGTGTACCGCCAAAGAACTCAAAGGTCCGAACATGACTTTGCAACCAGTCAGGCAGTGACTGCGTGAACGTCGCCTCCGCATAGGTGTAATTGGATGCGCCCAGTACGGCCACAAAGATCTGGACCTGACGGATCTCACCGGTCGTCGGTGAAACTACCGGCACCGTTGGTCCACAGTAATCGACAAAGCATTTTTCCCCGGCACGGTGGTGCTGACGCATGGAGCGTTTTTGTTTTTTACCCCACTGCGCATAACGGTCGCAAAACTGGGAATAACAGAAGCAACGATTGGGAAAGCGTTGAGTATATTCCTCCCACAGCAGCAGTTTGGTAACGCCTTTGCGTTTGAGCTCTTGATGCACTGAAGCCCAGTCAGGCACCTGATAACGGGATGACACGGTGGTATCGGCTTGCGGATAAAACAGCGCAGCAAGCTGACTGTCATCCAGTTCAGCAGGCAGCGGCCAGTTTAACGACAGTTCATCAGCTTTTTTCAGCAGCTTCTGAATAGCGCCAACACTGACTTTGGCGCTGGCATTTATTTGCCGGACAGATAAGCCAGCCTCAAGCCTGAGTCGCAGAATTTCACGGATTTTACGCATTGCAATCCTCTTGGCAGACATAGCCTCTCCCGGAGAAAAAGGGAAAGGTTATCAAGATTAAGAAAATCAATGCGTTGAAAAGAATTCTGGGTAATGTGAACAGTGATTCTGGCATGATGAACACTGATTCCGGCAAAGCGGCTAAAAGTGTTCACGATAAAACCGGAATGGGTGTTCACGTTGAAACAGAATAGGTGTTCACATTCAGCCGGAATGGCTGTTCACGATGCGCCGGAATATGCACAAGTTGTATCAGAAAGTGATGAACGTTTATTTGATGGATGGTTTTAATCGCTAAGCATTCATTGCCGGGGAAACAATTTTGCAAATAAAGTGTAATTTGCAGATCCCGCCCGCTATGGAAAATATAGATATTCAGCATAGTGGTGATTACAGTAGTGTTCTGTGTGGGTGATAAAAATAAATATTGAGGATACGAGATTACAGGCAGATGTATAAACAAAAAGGACTTACAACAATTTGATGTAAGTCCTTGATATATCTGGTGGCCCCTCCCCGGTTTGAACGGGGGACCAAGCGATTATGAGTCCTGTTATTGAATTATCTCTATATATCTTTATATATCTCAATTGATGTAAATGCACATACAAATCATTAAGTTATGTTGATGATGTGTTCTCGAGTGCTATCATTATATTACATTAAGTCTCAATATTACTTGACTTGATGCTTGACTTGAACTGTTCTTAAGTCAAGTAATGATTAATTGCTTGAGGATTGCACCATGGCAAAAGCAACGGGTTTGACGTTTAACAAAATTAAAGGTCTTAAGCCAAAGGAAACCCAGTATTACGAGTGGGATGTTACAGGGAAGCGAGGGCAGGGACGTTTAGGTGTTCGAGTTAATACATCTGGTGAGAAGGTTTTTATTTATCGTTATTTTGTCGATGGTAAGACCCGGTTCATACAGTTAGGGTTATTTCCAGCTATGAGTCTTGATGAAGCTGGACAGAAGACCAGGGAATTTGCCGGATTGTTAAAGGCAGGGCTTGATCCCAAAAATGAGCTTGAGCGCATGAGCCGAGTGCGTGAGGCACAAGAAAAAGCTGAAGCTGAAAAAGGCTCAATCAAACAGTTGATTGAGACCTATATCTGGAAAATGAAAACGGACGGTAAAAGGACTTACGCGGATGTATTACGGCGATTAGAAAAAGATGTTTATCCCGTCATTCCTCCAACAAAAAAAGCCAAAGAGGTCACATCGTTAGATATTAAGCAGATCCTGACTAACATGATTCAGCGTGGGGCTATTGTTCAGTCTAACCGGGTGCGTTCATATCTCCATGCTGCGTTTCAATATGGGCTTGGTGCAGATCTGGATCCTGCCAATAACCGTGAATCAGTTTTGTTTGGGTTAACTATGAATCCTGTTTCAGTCATCCCACGACAAGGCTATGCAGAGAAAGCTGGGCAGAACTGGTTGAGTCTTGAATGTGTTCAAAAATTGATGGCTATTTTTGAAGATGTGCCAAAGGTCGGTAGCTTACCTGCTCAGCTATTAAAGTTTTGCTTTTACACCGGTGGACAACGTCCTTATGAGTTAGCTGCCAGTGAGTGGTCTTCTGTTGATTGGGAACAACGAACTTTATTAGTTATAGACTCGATTTCTAAAAACAAACGGGAACATCTCATACCATTGACTGATAGTGCATTAGCTATTCTCAAAGAGCTGCATGAGAAAAATACTAATGGTAGCCGGTATATATTTCCTCAGAAAGATCCGGAAAAGCATTTTAGAACGGACTCTTTCGCCCAAGCTATTATCTATTTCAGAAAATCACATCCTGATTTTTCTGTGTTTGTTGCTCGTGATGTTCGCAGAACTTGTAAAACTCTTATGGGTGAGCTTGGTATCACAAAAGAACTGCGGGATCGTACTCAGAATCATGCGCAGAATGATGTGAGTTCACGTCATTATGACCGTTATAGTTACCTACCGGAGAAGCGCAGAGCTCTTGAGGCATGGGAAGCCAGGCTTAATAGCACTGATACCGGAGTAAATGTAATTAAGTTTGTTAATGGCTGAGCTAGTTTTTTGTAAAACTGTATGAAAAGTGAACGGTTGTTTGGAGCTGTTATTGCATATCTTAATTCATCTCTGATAACCTAAACGTGTTTAATTAAATTGCAATTAACCTTTTTATTCTGGTCTGGAAGGTAATATATCTATTATGTTATGTATGGATCTAAAATTGATTGATGACCCAAGAATGATTTGGTCTAAATCTTATTTAGATTTTTGCTTCGAACAGCTTGAAAAAATAGATGCAGACTCGTTACCTATCTCCCTTGAAGAAAAGGCTAAACAAAAACGCATTGCTCAGCTGTTGCTTATTCTGACTATAGTCAGAATTAAGAGATATCTGGAATCTCTATTCCGTCTGGCTGTTTCACTTTTCATTCTTCCTGCCATCTGGGTTTGCAAACCAACCAAGTTTGCCCGCATCACGCCGTTTATATACTTTCCTTAATTTCCGTCAGAACACTCTTTCGCGTAGTGCCTCGATGAGCTCTATGCGTCGATTTTTATTCTTCAAATTTCTTTAATCGAATTTTTGCCTCACAAAGAGGAAATGCATTCTATGGAACAAATCATCTCTATTCCAAAAATGGAAAAGTTAGTAAACCGCGATTACAAAACTTTGTGGACTTGGTGCAAAAACGGGAAATTTCCACAGCCTGTGCGTGTAAATGGTCGTGCTATTGGCTGGACTGAGGCGTCCTACCAGAAATGGCTATCTGATTCGTTGGCAGCGTAGGGAGGTAGTATGAAAGAGTTAATCAATCTGCAACTAGCAGAGATGGCTGGTAATCAAATTCATGCTGTCGATGCGCGTGAGTTACATACTTTTCTTGAAGTTGGCCGTGATTTTTCCACATGGGTAAAAGACCGGGTTGAACAATACGGTTTCGTTGAAAATATTGACTATATCAAGTTTGATTCCCCAAAACCGGGGAATCAAAAACAACGAGGCGGCGATCGTCGCCGCCAAGAATATACGTTGTCGATTGATATGGCTAAAGAGCTATCAATGGTGGAAAACAACGAGCAGGGGCGTATTGCCCGACGATATTTTATTGATTGTGAAAAATGTTTGATTGCTATCGCTCCAGAACAGCACCAGATCTCGGTAAATGGCTGGCGCAAAGCCAGAATTGAAACTCGTGATTATCAGAAGATCATGGCAGCGGCATTAAACCTATCAAGAGCACGTCAGGGGAAATACACCAAGGCTACTCATTACACCAATGAAGCCAATATGTTGTATGGGGTATTGCTTGGCACAACAGCGAAAAAATGGATGACATCCAAAGGGTTAACTGGCGAATTGAGGAAATATCTCACTGCTGCCCAGCTTGTGAACTTGGCTTATCTGGAACGCACCAATGTCGCGTTGATAGAGCTTGATATGAGCTATCAGCAGCGCAAAGAGAAGTTAACAGAGCTACTTAATCGTCATCTTTTGGAAATGGTATCATGACTGAAATATTAAAAATCAGTGATATTGCCAGGGCTGCACAGGGTCAGTGGGGAGGTATCTTCCCCACTCTTGGCATCAATGTTCCAGCAAGGGGCAAACATGGTCCTTGCCCTATTTGTGGTGGCAAGGACCGCTTTCATTTCGACGACATTGAAGGCCGTGGTACTTGGATTTGCCGCAAGTGTGAAGGTAAACAGGCTGGAGATGGTCTTGATCTGGTGTGCAAAGCAACAAGCAAAGATAACAAGTCAGCTTCGTTGCTGGTTGCGCAGGCATTAGGACTAACAGCAGGGTTAGATGTCGATACTATCCGCGCCAATAAAGCCAGATCACAACGTCAGGCCGAACAGGAACGACAACGGGAACATGCCAGGCACAAGGCCGCCACAGATCTGGCTCAAAATATCCTGAACCAATGCCAGCCAGCCAAAGGACACCCCTATATGGTCGGTAAAGGCTTGGCTGAGTGTGAGGTGCTGATTCTGCAAAGTCCGGTGATGGCCGGTAACGTGGAATTGAAACAGGGGGTTTCAGTTATTCCGCTGTATAACGCAGCCAGAGAGCTGACTACCTGCCAGACCATTGATAATTCCGGACATAAATATCTGCTGGCTGGTGGCCGTAAAGCTGGTTCATTCCATTGCATACCTGGCTCTGAGGTGTTGGCTATCTGTGAAGGTTACGCCACCGGGCTATCGGTTCACCTGGCTACCGGGTTCACTGTTTACTGTGCCATTGATGTCGGGAACCTTCGGGCGGTGGCTGAGACGGTGAGAGACCAACACCCAAGCGCTGAAATCATACTGGCTGCTGACAATGATGCAGATCACCAGGAAAACATCGGACTAATCAAAGCTAAATCTGCTGCTGATGCGGTTGGTGGGATTGTGGCATTACCACCGGTATCCGGTGACTGGAACGACTACCACCAGCACCACGGCATAGATAAAACCAGAGAGGCTATTCTGATGAGCCGCAAACAAAGCAATGTTGTTTCACTGGCAGACAAAACCCGCCCCGCCAAATCACCAATTGATGATTTAAAGCCACGTATTGAGGCTAAGGGAAGTGATCTGGTTTATGTCGTGCCTAAGATGGATAGAGACACTGGTGAAATTCACGAAACCCAGAACTGGCTGTGTACTGCCATTGAGCTAATTGGTCGGGGCAGGGATGAGGATGGGGCCCACTTTCGCATGATCCGCTGGAAAGAAAATGGCACTGGTACAGAACGCACGGATGCTTTTCCTTTGGAGATTGTCGGGGAGCGTGAGGGCTGGGCCCGTATGCGCCGTGGTGGCCTCTCTGTCACAACATCCCGAATGCTACGCGCTCACCTAGGCAACCATATGCAGTTAGCCGGGTCAGATCAATTCTGTCGAGTGGTTTCCCGTAGTGGCTGGCAACATGGCGCTTATGTTCTACCCAATGCTGAGGTAGTTGGAAACCCAGTTGATCCGGTGTTCTTCAATGGACGATCTGCCAGTGCCAATGCTTATCGTGTCAGTGGCACTGTGGCGCAATGGCAGGAACAGGTAGGCGCACTGGCTCGGGATAATGTTTGCATGATGCTGGGTGTGGCTTGTTCGCTGGCAGCACCAGTGTTGGACTTGGTAGAGGCAGATAGCTTTGGGGTTCATCTGTTCGGTAATTCCGGCACAGGAAAAACAACTATTGGTATGGTGGCTAACAGTGTCTGGGGTCATCCTGAAGAACTGAAACTGAGTTGGTACTCCACCGCGCTGGGTTTGGCTAATGAGGCAGCAGCACATAATGACGGACTGATGTCGCTGGATGAGATCGGGCAAAGTACCAAACCCAAAGATGTGGCCACTTCGGCCTATGCGTTATTCAACGGGGTCGGGAAGATACAAGGCGCTAAAGATGGTGGTAACAGGGAGGCGATGCGTTGGCGTGTATTGGCGCTAAGTACCGGTGAAAAGGACTTAGAAACCTTTTTGCATGAAGCTGGTGAAAAGGTACATGCGGGGCATCTGGTGCGCCTGCTGAACGTTCCTATCCAGGCTATTACCAATATTCACGGACTGGCTGACAGTCGGGCCCATGCTGATGCTGTACAACAGGCTGCAAAACGTTGCTATGGCGCAGTGGGGCGTGAATGGGTCAATTATCTGGCCGTCCACAAAGACGATGTGATCCACGCAATTAAAACAGCCATTACCGCATGGCAGGCAAGATTGCCGGAGAAAGCCAGTGATCAAGTTCGCCGAGTAGCGTCCCGTTTTGCCATTCTGGAAGCCGCATTGGTATGTGGTTCTCATTTGACTGGGTGGATGCCTGACGAAAGCAAAAAGGCTGTGCAGCGATGTTTTAATGAATGGGTCGAGCTGTTTGGCATGGAGAACCGAGAACGGAAGACCATCATTGATCAGGTGATCGCATTCCTGAATAGCAATGCGTTCAGCCGTTATATGGTACTCCCATATGACTATACTGCCCCTCAAATCCGTGATGCTGCAGGGTATCGCAAACAGGAAGATCCTAAAGCGGAGGAATGGACGTTTTTCACCTTTCCTCATGTCTTCGAAAAGGAAGTATCGAAAGGTTTCAACCCAAAGATGGTGGCACAAATCATGGCAGATTGCGGTATGTTGAAACGAGACAATGGCAAGGATGCAGGCTTTACCAAACGAACACCTCGGATAGATGGGAGACAGATCCGGTGTTATACCTTGTTGTTTGCGCCTGATGATACCGACCAAGAGGGAGGTGTTTAGCTATCTCTCATCGCCCGGTGAATATCCGGGCATTTCTTTCTCTGCAATCTTTTACGTGTGAAATAAAAAATCCTGTCTCAGTTGTCACACTTGTCTCAGTTATAAAATATATAAATAAATCATGTTTTTATAAGTTAAACCTGTGACAGAAGTGAGACGGCCGTGACAGAGCATGTGATATAAAAAAGTGAGCTATCAGAGCGTGAGACAGAAATCAGACAGACTGAGACAGGCAAAAACAGGCTAACTTGTCTCAAAATGTTGAGTTTAATGCTTTGATTTGTATAAATAAAAAATCAATGAGACAAGTGAGACGGGTGTGACAGCCACTTTTCTATATATATAGTTTCTGAAACAATAAATATGACCGCACAAATAGCAATCTATGGTTGGCTAATGGTTGATTGAACCATAACCGCACCAAACCCAAACAGGTACAGCCATTATACCCGCAACGATGGCGGGTATTTACCCCTGTAGTGGTATATACCTTTGTAAAGACAGCTATCTCGGCATTGTTTGTGTCTCAATCTTAGCTAATTCATTCAAGATTGATTCTGATCAGCAAAATAGAAAGATTGCTATCGCATGCTTGAAGAATCAAGTGAAACTACGATAAAAGAGCGCATACAGGGTGGCCAGTTTAAATTTCTTAAACCGTTCAATACTGTCTATTCAATAATGGAGATAAACATGGATGTCATGAAGTGGCTATTAATTGCCGCAATGTTCTTCCCTTCTGTTTCATTTGCTTGTGCGTTTGATGTTGACTGCTCACCTGGTAGCAAATGTTTAAAGGGATCAGGGCAGCTATATGGATATTGTGCTGGCGGAATCAGCCCGGGTAACTCAAACGATAGCAATCCTGCTTATAACCCGCTGGATCTAAGTGGGTCAGCCGGTGATACATGTAGCTTTAACACTGATTGTGGTGTTGGCGGACGATGCTTAAAAGAAGCAGGATACGTGGACGGTGTTTGCATATCAAGATAAATGAAAAATACACCCCGAGGGTGCTGTTCCGTGGCCTTTCTTGTATCTGTCGTCTATGTGACACTAATTTATGAGCCAATATTTCACAAAACTACGTCGACTTATTCACTCAATTAACCGAACGCTCGCATATATTTTGGTGATATTTTGTCAGCGTTTCATAGGTATAGCCTGAATTACTATTGATGTACTAACTCTGTCAATGGCTGAGTAATCACTACAGAACTGGATACTGCTTAAAAACGAAACGTGGGCGGCAAGGTTAAATTGCTGGCGCACCTAGAGGCAATAACAGTCCGGTTCAGCATGGTGAATACTGCCGTTCGAAGATAGATGTTGACTGTTCCAGCACACTAGAATTGCTCAGAGTGAATGCTGTGATTTTGCGAACGTAGCTTTATCTGCCTGATCTTGGCAAGGGCTCGTCATCTGAAGTGCGGGAATATTTACGCTTAACTAGGTGTCCATCAAATCGGGGTAAAACCAACATCCATCTTGGCATTACTTGTGCCGTGAGCCTAGCTAACGTATTCAATATTGATCCTGATCAGTCAAACGGAAAGATTATTGTCTTGATGCTTGAGGTATCAAGTAGAACCACGATAAAAAGTATATACAGGACGGACCTGTGAAATTGCTTAAGCCGTTTAATCTGGCATGCCAAACTATGCAGAACAATGGAAACTGCTGGAGTATTGGGGCGGTTAAGCAGATGGTATAGATCTCTAATTACTGGTGTTTAAAATGAATGGATTCAGGTTTATTTCTCGGATATTAATAGCAATTTTATTTCTTTCATCTAGCAATCAAGTGTCTGCTGCGTTTAGGACTGGAGCGGATCTATATGAAGGCGCCACAGATTATACAAATAACAAGGAGTCTTTTGCCGCAGATTACTTTATGGGGTATGTGGTTGGAACGATTGATTCATATGGCATTGATTTAATGGTTCCAGCTAACGTGACGGTTGGACAAATGTGTTTTATTGTCAAAAAATATCTTACGGAGCATCCAGAAGAGTGGAACAAACCAGCCCCATCCATTATATCCGATGCTATACATGAAGCATTCCAAGAGGGTCGAGGTCAGCGTAAAAGCAAAAAAGGGAGTTGATAATGAAAAACTGGTTTTACTGTTCATGACTTTACTTTCTATTTGCATTAGCACTACAGGTTACTCAGGAAACTGCCAGCATGATTGCGCTCGTGCAGCAGACGGTTCTCGTTGTGGCGGCCGTTCATCTGAAACTTGCTCGGGAGGATTAATTTTATAAACCTTTTCTACAAATATAAGGCTGCTTCGGTGGTTTTTTTACCTCTGGATTTTATGTGTTAGCCAGTTGATATAGGAACATCAGATAAATTTTCTGACTGAGTAAAACTGCGAATTTCGCAGAATGGAATACAAACAATTCGCAGTTTTATTCGCACTATAAAAGTGCCAGGAGCTGACATAGACTGGCTGAATTAGTGGTTACTTAAGTCTGCATCTAGTATTTCGTAGAAGTGCCCCCGCTAATCATTTTTTACCGGGGACATTCAAGTTATTAAAACTGTTCAATCCTGCATATACATGGTAACTGTAGGATCGTAGCGGTCTTCATAGAGAGAAAAATAAAACTTTAAGGAAAGAGTATGAGTGATTGTGATAACGTTTATAAATTATATACAAAAAGTATAATAGCTTCTATCGCTGTATTTTCAGCAGTATCTGTAGCTTCATACACTTACTATTTATCAGTAGTTCCACAAACATATGATGAATGCGTTATACAGTCAGTTCCTAACATGAATGACAAGGCACTGGCCAAAGTAGTTATTGACTCATGTTTGAATAAGTTCTCTCAAAATGCGATTCAGCTTTTACCGAATGATATAAGTGGCCTTACGGGGTTTGGTTCTGCAAAAAAATCAGCGTATTCAGATAAAAATGATGAGTTTTCTGCGGAGTTATATAACGGGAACGAAAACACATATATCAACCGTGTTGTTATTGGTGTTGGTTCATCAACTGACATAAAGAATTACAGCGTAAACGTCAACCTTCCACCATATTCAAAAACGTATGTTACATTTCACATACTGCCTGTATCTGATACAGACAAAGGAGAGTGGGTTATCGCCAAAGCGTTCGGAAGTGTTAAAAACAAACAGTAATAGAAAATCCAATAATTAGGCTGTCGTTCGGCAGCCTTTTTGTATCCTGATTACGCATTAACGGTTGTATCTCAGACAGTTGATGCAGATCCCGATCTTTCACGTTCGCCATTAGAATTCTCGGATCTATTTGATGGAGTTAGTTGCCAAGCGTTGATAATTTATTTTTATCAAAGTAATTGTCCATTTCATTCATATATGCCTCAACTTTTGAATTTTTCATTAATCCTGACATTGCTACCTCACCAAAAAGCTTGAAACTATCCCCCCAGGCTTTATCACCTTCATATTTTAATGCTTGTTTTGCTTCATCATGGCATCGATTAACGACGAGATCTTGTATTAATAACGCTGTGTTTTTGCTAACAAGGTTGCTTTCTTTTTTGCTGATAGAAGTAAAATTGTTTACATCAGGATGCTTAGATATTGCAACGAAAATCCATTGCATTAGTAGCACCTTATCCGTGTCATTTGTCTTTTTAAGAAGGCATCTTGATAAGTCATCTGAGAATGGTCCTGATAAAGCATTTGATGACAACAAACATGTAAGTAATATGGCACTTAAGATCCGTTTCATTAAATTGCATCCTTACAATTATTAACTCGATCAGAGTATCAAACAAATATCAATCATCTTTGACTGTCGTCATATTTAAGGTACAAAAAGCTGTAGAGACCTAATATTATTGTGACTCATAAAGTCACATGGATATTTTCAATTCTGTTTCCCCCCCCTTGTTGAAGACAGAAAGAAACTCTCAAGATCATTATTTGCAGACAGATTGGTACCGCATGATTCGGATTATATTAATTGGAGTTACGTATTTTCTCCTTTAAGTCTTTTACTCTGATTTTCATGTAAATAGACACGGCCATTTTGTCATCTCCGTATGCTCCCTTTATTGCTTGTGCCATGCAATACGGATCTAGTTTTCTTTCTGCCACTTCTTCTAATGCCATCATATGTGCTATTTCGTCTATTTTCTGTTCTGCTTCAATGGTGTTATCTAGTGATTTTTTATATTTTTTTACTTTGTTCTTTGTCTCATTCAGTTTTTCAGGTATATCAACAAAGATGACATGGAGTAGCCCAGCCACAATAAGCAGTATGAAGCCCCAAGACATTATGTTGCCCATTGATGCTTGTATCTGATCTCCGCCAAATATATAAGCCAAAATAAGTCCGGCAACACAGATCAGCACAAGAACAACACGATCAGTGTTTTTTTGCTTAGTCTCTTCTTTTTTTATTTTATACTCAGCCCAATCAGCTTCTAGTTTCTTCGCCTTTTCATTTACCGGAACCGAAGGAATTGTGTTTTGAACATTTACTGGTACTGGTTCAACATTTTCATTAGTCATTTCTAGGAAGGCTGATCGTCTTCTCTTTCTCTTGTTGGCTCTATTTGTGTTGTCACCTGCATAATCATTCAATGGTTCCATGCGTTCATCCTTGATTAGTCATTCTTAACAAAGAGTAGCAAATGGACATGCCTGAGCAATGATCATGGTCATCTTCGTGGCATTATGAGAGATAGAACAATGGTAATTCAGGAGTAGTAGACGTTATCTATTACGGTATTGATAGTACTAATTAGGTGGATATGCCAGTCAACTGGTTGGATTACCGTGTTGTTATCGCGTAATTACGAAACGTGAGCGGCGGGGTAAAATTACGAAGCTATCTCTTCAACGTGGGGTGGTCAAGTTTGTGCGATTCGAGCAGCAAGTGTTGTTAATTAGATCGTTTTTTACTGAGCTGGATTTTACCTAATGCTCTCCGATCAAACTCTTACTTGACTTAATACTTGACTTACTTAGCCAGAAAAACAAAAAAGACTTACAACAAAACGCTGTAAGTCCTTGATATATCTGGTGGCCCCTCCCCGGTTTGAACGGGGGACCAAGCGATTATGAGTCGCCTGCTCTAACCACTGAGCTAAGGGGCCGTAATGGGTGGCATTATACGAATTGATGCACTGAGTGTCTAGTTATCAACAGGTTAGACGCTCATAAAAGCGTCAACCTGTGTGATATATACTATTCGTCCAGGAAACTGCGCAGTACTTCAGAACGACTTGGATGACGCAGCTTACGCAGCGCTTTAGCTTCGATCTGACGGATACGCTCACGGGTAACATCGAATTGCTTACCTACTTCTTCCAAAGTATGGTCAGTGTTCATATCGATACCAAAGCGCATACGCAGTACTTTCGCTTCACGTGCAGTCAGACCAGAGAGAACATCGCGGGTTGCGGCTTTCAGGCTTTCTGAGGTTGCAGCATCTGCCGGCAGAGCCAGTGTGGTGTCCTCAATGAAATCACCCAAATGCGAATCTTCATCGTCACCGATAGGGGTTTCCATGGAGATTGGTTCTTTAGCGATTTTCAGCACTTTACGGATCTTGTCTTCAGGCATACCCATACGCTCTGCCAGTTCTTCAGGATTAGGTTCACGACCCATTTCCTGCAGCATCTGACGGGAGATACGGTTCAGCTTGTTGATCGTTTCGATCATGTGTACCGGAATACGGATAGTGCGGGCCTGATCTGCGATAGAGCGGGTGATTGCCTGACGGATCCACCAGGTTGCATAGGTCGAGAACTTGTAGCCACGGCGATATTCAAACTTATCGACCGCTTTCATCAGACCGATGTTACCTTCCTGGATCAGATCCAGGAATTGCAGACCACGGTTGGTGTATTTCTTTGCGATAGAAATAACCAGACGTAAGTTTGCTTCAACCATTTCTTTCTTCGCACGGCGGGCTTTTGCTTCACCGATACTCATACGACGGTTGATATCTTTGATCTGTGCAATCGACAGTCCGGTTTCCTGTTCAACCTGTTGTAATTTCTGGATTGAACGCTGAACGTCTTCATCCATATTGGCCAGTGCAGTTGACCAAGGCTTACCGCTGCTTTTGGCAAATTCGAACCAGCCGTTGCTGGATTCATTGTTAGTAAACGCGGTAACGAAGTTTTTCTTCGGCATTTTTGCATATTCAACACAGTAGCGCAGGATCAAGCGCTCCTGAACACGAACACGCTCCATCATTTCACGCATGCTGTTAACCAGACGGTCAAACTGCTTCGGCACCAGACGGAATTCTTTGAATACGTTGGCTAATTCAAGGATCTGGACTTTAGCCAGATCGCTGTCACGGCCATTTGCTTTGATAGCATCACGTGTTATTTCATACTGAGTACGAAGTGCTGAAAATTTCTCACGAGCGACTTCAGGATCCGGACCAGTATCTTCTTCCGCATCATCATCGCCGTCTTCATCTTCATCTTCATCATCGGTATCATCTGCTTTCAGAGTTTCCTCGTCCAGGGCAGAACCGATGTTGGTTGCAGTCGGCGGTAAATCATCATCTTCACTGACGAAGCCGGAAATGATATCGCCCAAGCGAATATGACCTGCTTCGAAGCGATCGAATTGATCCAGCAGGTAAGTGATCGCTTCCGGATATTCGGCTACGGAACTTTGTACCTGATTGATACCGTCTTCAATTCGTTTAGCGATGTCAATTTCGCCTTCACGAGTCAATAGCTCAACCGTACCCATTTCACGCATATACATACGCACTGGGTCAGTAGTACGACCAATTTCAGACTCAACGGATGCCAGCACTTGTGCTGCAGCTTCGGCTGCATCGTCGTCGGCGGCATTGTTTTCGGTCAGCAACAGATCATCGGCATCAGGTACGTTTTCAACGACCTGGATACCCATGTCATTGATCATCTGAATAATGTCTTCTATCTGATCTGAATCAACGATATCTTGTGGCAGATGATCGTTTACTTCAGCATAAGTCAGATAACCCTGCTCTTTACCTTTGGCAACGAGGAGTTTTAGTTGCGACTGAGGGGTTTGCTCCATAGAACTCATCCGGTTGGTACTTCCTAAGGCTGATTTATCGCTCGGTGGCATAAAATCCGCCGATTATAAAGAAACGACGGCCGTTTTGCACGTTAACGACAAAGTAAAAATCCGCCCCGTTATATTTTGTATAACAAGGTAGTAGTTTGGTCAGTGCTGTTCTTGCATCAAGTAGCTATATTCCCGTAACCGGGCTGTGTTAATCATATAGTGCCGTCGGGCGGTAAATTCAAGCTGACGGTCACTTATTTCGTGGAACGTTTGTACTCTGTTAATAAAAACTGAAGTTCTTGCTTTTCTTCAAGACTCATTTGATTCTTTTGGAGTAAGCTGTCTAATCGTTGCTGCAGATAAAGATCCAACAGCCGATCACAGACATCTTCCAGTTCTTGCTGAATATTATCGCCAACAGCGACTTCATCCAGCATTGCCAGCTGAGCCAGTGCGCGTCCTTCACGGGTATCACGCCAGTGCTCCAGTAGCTGACCAGTGGACATCGGATTGTTATGCAGTTGCGTTAACAACGAGAGCAATACTTCAATGCCTGGTTCCTTTAAGGATTTTAGCACATCAGGCAGGGAAGGCAGTAATGCTGCCTGCTGAGGATGCTGCACAATCAGCGCAATAGCACGACGGATCAGTGTCAGTTTAATTTTACCGCTATTCTTATGTGTAGTTGCTGTCTGCTGGGCTTCCTGTTCCTGGCGGTGGAATATTTCGCGCAGCCGTTTTTCATTTTCACCCCAGCGCAGCTGCACAGACAGTTTGGTCAGCAGACTTTCGCGGTTAAATCCTTCCGGGACACGCCGGATCAGGGCGATAGCTTTATTCGCCAGTTCATTTTGTCCGGCTTCACCGCTTAAATTCAGATCCCGCGTCAGACGTTCAAACAGAAAGTCGGCATACGATTGTGCGTCGTCCAGTTTCTGTTCAAAAGCGCCGCGTCCGTATTCACGGATGAAACTATCCGGATCATGTTCCTGCGGCAGGAATACGAAGCGTAAATCTTTACCGTCCTGCAGACCAGGCAGCGCGTTTTCCAGCGCACGCCATGCGGCTTCGCGCCCCGCATTATCACCGTCATAACAACAAACGACTTCTGATGTAGTACGGAACAGCAGATGCATATGATCAGCGGTAGTCGAGGTACCTAGCGAGGCAACCGCATAATCGACGCCAAACTGTGCCAGTGCCACTACATCCATATAGCCTTCGACGATCAGGATGCGGGCAGGTGTACGGTGACGCTCTTTGACCTGATACAGGCCAAACAGTTCTTTACCTTTATGAAAAATGGGCGTTTCCGGCGAGTTGAGATATTTAGGTGTCCCATCGCCCAGTACGCGACCACCAAAACCAATCACCCGGCCACGACGATCGCGGATCGGAAACATGATCCGATCCCGGAAACGATCATAGCTACCACCGCCGTCACGGCCTATCAGCATGCCGAGTTCAATCAGCTGAGCTTCGGTTGCAGCGGAACGCACCAGTGTCTGGCGTAAGCCGTCCCAGCCACCAGGGGCATAGCCGATCGCAAATTGTTTTACGATCTCACCGGTAAGGCCTCGCCCTTTCAGATAGTCGATCGCCTGCGGGGCAGTTTTCAATTGATTCTGGAAATAACGTGTAGCCCATTCCATCAGTTGATAGTGATCGGCAGAAGGTGCCGGTCCCTGACTGTGAAATGGTTGATCGTTCGGTACGGTTAATCCATGCAGATTAGCCAGTTCACCAACTGCATCCGGGAAGTTCAGCCCGTCGTACTCCATCATAAAACCAATGGCGTTACCGTGCGCACCACAGCCAAAGCAGTGATAAAACTGTTTTTCCGGACTGACAGAGAATGAGGGTGATTTTTCGTTATGAAACGGGCAGCAGGCCTGGTAATTCTTGCCGGCTTTTTTAAGATGAACGCGACTATCGATTAACTCGACAATGTCGGTTCGATTTAGCAGATCATCAATGAAGGATTGCGGGATTTTACCAGCCATCTGAATTCCATCTGCCAATAGAATAAGCCGCGCAATCAAAAGAATGCGCGGCTTATCAAGAAAACTTAACGGTCTGTAGAATTAGTACAGACGGTTACGACGTGCGTTTTCGCGAGCCAGTTTCTTCATGTGACGCTTAACCGCAGACGCTTTAGCACGTTTACGGATAGTAGTTGGCTTTTCGTAGAATTCGCGGCTACGAACGTCAGACAGAACACCTGCTTTTTCGCAAGAGCGTTTGAAGCGACGCAGAGCTACGTCGAATGGCTCGTTTTCACGTACTTTAATAACTGGCATGTGCCTTTCACCTCGGTGTGAATGTTTTTCTGGCTGAAAGTCAGCCTTACTAAAAATGGTGCCGAATTTTAATCCTATGCATGGGGGTATGTAAACCCCGATCAGAACAAGCTGGAGTAAAAAACCGCTGAAATGTACCATAGCGCATAATAATCGGTGGGAATTTTACCGGAGTAACCGAAAAATGCGGGTATTAGGTATCGAAACATCCTGTGATGAAACCGGGATCGCGATCTTCGACGATCAACATGGGATCCTCGCGCATCAACTATATAGTCAGATTAAATTACATGCCGATTATGGTGGCGTGGTGCCGGAACTGGCCAGTCGTGATCATATCCGCAAAACATTACCGCTGATTGAAGCTGCGATGCAGCAGGCGGGTTGTCGATCCGAGGATCTGGACGGGATCGCCTATACAGCGGGTCCTGGTTTAGTCGGTGCATTGCTGGTCGGTGCGACGATTGCCCGATCTCTGGCGATGGCATGGAATAAACCGGCAATACCGGTCCATCATATGGAAGGTCATCTGCTGGCACCGATGCTGGAAGAACGGGTACCGGAGTTTCCTTTTATTGCGTTGCTGGTATCCGGCGGGCATACCCTGCTGGTGCGGGTGGATGGCATTGGTCACTATCAGATCCTGGGTGAATCGGTGGATGATGCGGCCGGTGAAGCCTTTGATAAAACAGCCAAATTACTGGGGCTGGATTATCCAGGGGGTTCTGCATTGTCAAAACTGGCTGAGCAGGGGACGGCTGGCCGTTTTGTGTTTCCGCGTCCGATGACAGATCGTCCGGGGCTGGATTTCAGCTTTTCCGGCCTGAAAACCTTCGCTGCGAATACCATTCGTAGTCAGGGAAGTGATGATCAGACGCGGGCTGATATTGCTCATGCTTTTCAGACAGCGGTAGTCGATACACTGGCAATCAAATGTAAACGTGCGTTGCAGGCGACGGGTCTGAAACGACTGGTCATTGCCGGTGGGGTCAGTGCCAATAAAGAATTACGCAGCCAGCTTGCAGAGCTGATGCATAAGCTCGGTGGCGAGGTGTTTTATCCGCGTCCGGAGTTCTGTACTGATAACGGTGCCATGATTGCGTTTGCCGGTATGCAACGTCTGAAAGCCGGACATACTACCGGTCTGGAAATTGTGGTGCAGCCACGCTGGAATCTGGAAACGCTAGCGCCGGTGACGTTTTAACGGATGGCGTGACCAGACCTGCGGCTCGTGGCCTTGCAGCAAACGGCTGATGTTCTCGTGATGACGCAGAATGATCAGGCAACAAAGCATGGCCACGGGCAGGGTATATTCCGGCTTCAGGCAGTAGGTGTAGAGTGGTGCCAGCAACGCCGCACCAATTGCCGCCAGTGAAGAGTAGCCGGTGAACAGCAAAACAATCAGCCAGGTCACAATCATAAAACTGCCCATATCCAGCCCGAGTGGCAGTAGTGCACCGAGCGCTGTTGCTACTCCTTTGCCTCCCCGGAAATGAAAGTAGAGCGGATACATATGTCCCAGACAGGCTGCAATACCGATAAATCCGAGATAAAGCGGTGGAATGCCCAGATACCAGGCCAGATAAACCGGAATGGTGCCTTTAAGCATATCCAGCAGAAAGACTATCAGCGCTGCCAGCCGGTTTCCGGAACGGAGCACATTGGTTGCACCAGGGTTGTGTGAGCCATATTCACGGGGATCCGGCAAATCACAAAGACGGCTAATCAATACTGCGTTACTGACTGAACCCAGCAGATAGGCTATACCTGACATGGCGAAAGTGAGAGCGAGCATAAGTCTCCTGACGTTGTTCGCGGGCACTATTTTTCTATCGGCGCTGGCTGGAGTATGATCCCTACCAGATACCCACGTTCCAGATTAGCAGAATTAGGATAAAACATGGATAAAGTCTTTATCGATCATCTTGAAGTCTACTGCACAATTGGTGTGTATGAGTGGGAAAAGCAGATCACCCAGAAACTGGTGCTGGATCTGGAAATGGATTTTGACACTCAGGCTGCCGGTGAGCAGGATGATATGTCACTGGCACTGGATTATGCGGCGGTGTCTAAGCGTGTGACCGATATGATCAGTACCTGTCCGATTGGATTGGTAGAAGCTGTGGCGGAACAGACCGCGCAGCTGTTACTCAGTGAGTTTCCTGTTTTACGGGTACGGGTACGGGTGACGAAGCCGGGTGCGGTGGTCAATGCCCGTGGTGTCGGGGTTGAGATCGTGCGGGAGGCATAATGGCCCGTATCTATATCGGTGTCGGTTCTAACATCGAGCGGGAGCATTACCTGCGGGCGGGCTGGCAGGCGTTGCAACAGGTGTTCTCTGCCTGTCGTTGTTCAACCGTATATGAAAGTGACGCGGTAGGTTTTGATGGCGCGCCTTTTTATAATCTGGTGATCGCAGCTGAAACCTCAATCAGTGTGGCTGAAGTGGCGGCACAATTGCGGGCGATTGAGTTTGCGCATGGCCGTCCGGCTGATGCACGCAAATTTTCCGGCCGGACGCTGGATCTGGATCTGCTGGCTTATGATGAACTGGTGATCGCGGCTCCGGTCGAGTTACCACGCAGCGAGATCCTGCATAATGCGTTTGTACTGCGACCGTTTGCCGAGCTGGCACCACAATGGCGGCATCCGCTGGCTGAGATGACCCTGGCTGAATTGTGGCGTGAATATGATGCCAGTCGCCAGCCATTGCGGGCAGTCGCCTTTGACTGGCGTTAAAGCCTTATTTATCGTTCCAGCGACAATGCACATCACGGATGGCAAAAATACGGCGGCGACTTAACTGCAGCCGTATTGCCTCACCGGTATAACCTGCCTCCACGATGGGTTTTACCGCCACAGCTACCGCAGCGTCGTAAGCCTGTTGTACATATTCCGGTTCCGGATATTCCCGTTCGGCAAAGCCCTGACGGCCATAAAAGTCAGCCTGACAGCAGAGTAACAGTTGCGATAAGCGTTCCGGTTTTCGCCAGACATCCAGACGATCAAATAATTTCAGCATCGTTGCCGGGCGCAACTGCAATGCGGTGTGCACTAATGAATGTAACTCACTGACCAAAATCGCCAGATCGCGACAGTCATTCGGCACTTTCAGCCGTTTACACAGTTCCCGGATCAACGGTGTGCCACGTTCACCGTGCCCATGGTGACTGGGAAGAATATGAGCCGGTGTCTGCGCTTTACCTAAATCGTGACAAAGGGTTGCGAAGCGGACTGCCAGCTGTTCACTGCGCTGGCTGGCCTCACGCAATGCCATCATCACATGAATGCCGGTATCGACTTCCGGATGCCAGTCCGGGCGTGCCGGTATGCCAAACAGGGCATCCACTTCCGGTAGCAGCACATTCAAGGCTTCACAATCATGCAGGATCTCGAAAAAGATCTGCGGATTTCGTCCGGATAATACTTTTTCAATTTCTTTCCAGATCCGTTCCGGTGTCAGATGATTAAGCTCACCACTACGGCTGAGCTTGCGCATTAAGGCCAGCGTTTCCGGGGCAATATAAAAACCGAGATGATGGAAGCGGGCTGCGAAACGGGCAACCCGTAATACGCGCAGCGGATCTTCACTGAAAGCGGGAGAAATATGTCGCAGAACGCGGTTATTGAGATCGCTGATCCCGCCATAAGGATCGTAAAGCTGGCCGTCCTGATCTTGCGCAATCGCATTAATGGTCAGATCACGGCGCAGCAGATCCTGCTCCAGCGTGACGTCCGGTGCGGCATAACAGGCAAAACCGGTGTAGCCTTTGCCTTGTTTGCGTTCAATTCTGGCCAGTGCATACTCTTCTTTCGTTTGCGGATGCAGAAATACGGGAAAATCACGTCCGACCGGCTGATAACCCAGATCTAATAAAGTCTGCGCTTCGCTGCCAACGACGACATAATCCCGCTCGGTCACTGGCAATCCTAACAGGGTGTCACGTACCGCACCGCCCACCAGATATATCTGCACTTATTCATACCTCTCGTTTCTCAGCTCGGATTATAGCGTGCTTTTGACTTCATTCGTGCTGCGGATTACTCTGCAATGAGTACTTACGGGATTAGCTGATTATGTATAAAGCATTTTTTAATCTGACGGATAATCCGTTTTCGATATCGCCGAATCCTAAATACCTCTATATGAGTGAACGTCATGCTGAAGCATTGACGCATTTATTATACGGTTTGCGTGATGGTGGCGGATTTGTACTGCTTACCGGTGAAGTCGGAACAGGAAAAACGACGGTTTCCCGTTGCCTGCGACAGCAGTTGCCGGAAGATACCGATCTGGCGTTTATCCTGAATCCGGCACTTTCAACAGAGGATATGCTGGCTTCCATTTGTGATGCATTCCACCTCACTTACCCGCAACCAGTCAGTCTGAAAGCGTTGTTTGATACGTTGCATCATTTTCTGCTGCAGAATCATCAGGCCGGACGGCGTACGCTGCTGGTGATTGATGAAGCCCAGCATCTGATGCCGGAAGTATTGGAGCAATTGCGATTGCTGACCAATATGGAAACGGATGATGCCAAACTGCTGCAGATTGTGCTGATTGGGCAGCCGGAATTACAGCAGCTTTTACGCCAGCCGTTATTGCGTCAGCTGGCACAACGGATCACGGCGCGTTATCACCTGCTGCCGCTGGATCTGAATGACGTAGATTCTTATGTCCGCTTCCGGATGCAGGTAGCCGGCAGCCTGCAGCCTGTCTTTACACCGTCAGCCATCAGAGCATTGCATCGCTTAAGTGGCGGGATCCCGCGTGTCATCAATCTTATCTGTGAACGAGCATTACTCGGTGCGTATGCGGCAGGATGCGAACGGATCAATGATAAATTACTGGCGCAGGCCGCCTATGAAGCAACGGGTGTCCGGGATGAAGGCAGTACCCGTTCTGTGCTGTCTTTTTCGCTGGTGGGGGTGTTAATGCTGGCTGCTGGCTGGTTTGGCTGGCAGCAGTGGGGGGTCTTGCCGCAACCTCCGGTGAAAAAAGTTTCTGTACCGGTGACGTTGCCGCCGGATGCCAACCTGCTTAAACATTTTGATCGTGTTATTGCGGAAGCCGATTATGAAGATCAGGCTATGCAGCAGTTGTATCGTGTCTGGGGTTTTGAAGCTGCTATTGATGAGGCGTCTTGTGATGCCGCGCAGCGAGTGAATCTGAGCTGTGTACAGGAATTTGGAACGCTGGATGATCTTCTGAAACTGAATTATCCGGCGGTTGTTCATTTGACGGAAGAAGATGGACGGGAAATCTATGCTGTCGTACTGCATGTTGCTGATGGACAAGCGGATTTACTGCTGGGTAGCGAGCGTTGGCAGGTCTCTGTGGAATGGTTAAATAAAGTCTGGGGACAAGGCTACACGTTCCTTTGGCAATTACCCGAGAGCGGTCATACGGTGATTTCGAAACGCAGTGGTGTGGCGGATGTCCGGTGGCTGGAAGCGGCTGTCAGTCAGGCATTACGTTTGCCTGTCCGCAATAAAGTGTCGCGTTTTGATGCGCAACTGACAGACAAAGTCCGTCAGTTCCAGAAACAGGAAGGGCTGGTTGAGGATGGCGTTGCCGGTGAGCAAACGTTACTGCGGCTAGTTATCCGCAGTCAGAAAGCGGTTCCCCGGCTGAACGGACGTATTCCGGCACAACAAACGGTTAGTAACAGTGATGAGATAGAAAATACGGGAGGAGATAGCTAATGTCATTACTCACTTCGGCCTCCCGCCAGGCAAAACGGGTAGAACAAGCGCACTTTTTTATGCCGGAACGGCTGCATGGTGAGCGGGGTAGCAAAGCCAGCTGGCTAGTCTGGTTGCTGGGGTTACCGGTTTGTGCGGTGCTGGGCGCTGCAACAAATTATGGCTGGCACTTATTGCACAATGAACCTGTGGTACAGCGGGTGGAAGTGCCGCACCCTACAGAGTTGCCATTTAAACCACTGAACCAGAATTATGAATTCGTGACGGAACCACTGCCAGAGGCAGAAGAACAGAATCTGGCGATGATTGACCCAGCGGCTCTCCCTCTTCCTGCTGAACAACCGGCAGCAGAGGAAGCGGATACCCGGAGTTCTCTGGAAAAACGTTTTATGCAGGCAGTTAATGAGACGGTTCAGTCTGAGCCTCCGGTAGTGCGGGCTCCGGCCACCGCTTCGTCGGATGCAACACCATTGGGGGCATTACCTCCCCGAATCAGTCAGCAGGTGCCGGCCATGAAATATGGTGCACATGTCTATTCCTCAATACCGGCTAGCCGCACGATCAATATCAATGGCCGGGATTATCATGAAGGCGATGAAGTTGTCAGCGGTGTGGTGTTATTACGCATCGAATCCGAAGCCAGTATTTTTCGGGTTGGCTCGCAAAGTTTTAGTTTAAATGCGCTGACTGACTGGCAGGGCTATTGAAAGCATGATCTGGCGGGTGCACTATAAACTATTGAGTTAAAAGGTAAATGAACCGATGTTAACGGATGATTTACACAGAAGGCCGGAGAGACCTGCATGAGCAATGAAGTTGAACTGAAGTTTCTGGTCACCGACGATGTATTTTCGTATCTGGAACAGGTACTGAGTTCACTGGGTGCGAAAGAACAACAAGATCAACAGCTGGAAAATATCTATTTTGATACAGCCGATCAGCAGTTGCGGGCGCTCGATTGTGGTCTGCGGATCCGTACTTATAGCGGTAAACACGAACAGACGATTAAACTGGCCGGACAAGCTGTCGGGGGATTGCATCAACGGCCTGAATACACATTGCCGAGTAATAATCCCTGGCCTGATTTACGGGCCTTTCCGGCGGAGATATGGCCGGAAGGGACCGATGTCGGTTTGCTGCAACAATCATTAACCACGCTGTTTCGCACCGATTTTCATCGCAGAACATGGACTGTTGCCCTGCAGGACGACTCTCTGATTGAGATTGCCTATGACATTGGTTCTATCGATGCCAATGGCCAGAACGAACCCATCAATGAAGTTGAACTGGAAATTGTCTCCGGTCCGGTAGCACCGCTGTTTAAACTGGCAGAATTACTCGTAACGCGTCCCGGCTGGCAACTGGGTTGTGCTTCCAAGGCGCAACGTGGTTACCGGCTTGCAGGTCTGAGCGCCGAGCCGGATGTTCGCCGAATGGGGTTTGTACCTGTTACCCCGGAACAGACGGCAGAAGAAGGATTAATCACCGCATTACAGTATGCGTTGCGCCACTGGCAGTATCATGAACAGCTTTATATGCAACAGCCATCCATTGGGGCGTTGTTACAATTGCGCAGTGCGGTCACGTTGATTCAGCATACCCGTTTGCTGTATGCGGATGTTTATGCCGTGTTAACCCCCGTCGACTGGGAAACAGATCTGGCATGGCTGGTGGAACAATTGTCGTGGCTGGATGAAGCGCTGGTGTTACAGCGTATGCAATTTGAATATCGCCAGATGCTGAAAAATGCGCCGTGCCAGAGTGAGCTGGCCAGTGAGATCCAGCGTCATGAACAGCTGTTGCCGACAGAGAAACAGACGCAGGCCCTGTTATTGTCAGTTCACTATTGTCAGACGCTATTAAAATTATCTTCCTGGATGGCATTACATAAAGCGGATAATCCGCATAGTCCGGGTCTGGTGCAGCCGATTCATTCACTGGCCGTGGTTGCATTAGACAATAGCTGGCAGGAATTGCTATCGATGTCAAAACTGAGTGATGCGCTGGATCATGCCAGTTATCAGCACTTACGGGAAATGCTGCGGCACAATCTGCAGGTAGGGGTCTGTTTTGCTACGTTGTTTGATACGGAACGTCAGCAAGGATTCCGGTTACCGTGGCTGAATATGCTGGGGCGGTTAACTGACCTGGAACATATTGAATGGATTTTTGAAGCAGCCACGAATATGGCTTGCCCGTATCAGCAGGAATTGAATGACTGGTTGCAGAAAGAGTTAAAACCACAGCTGATTGAACTGGATCAGATCCGCCAGCGTGGTATCGGGATGCAGCCTTACTGGGAATAAATCATTCTGATGCAGAAATGACAAGGGACAGCATATGCTGTCCCTTATTTTATCCGGTCACCGACCCGATTTATTTCTGTTGTCGTTTCATCGACTCGAAGAATTCATCGTTGGTTTTGGTCAGCGAAAGCTTGTCGATCATGAATTCCATCGCATCGATCTCGCCCATCGGGTGAACGATCTTACGCAGGATCCACATCTTTTGCAGTTCATCCGGCGCAGTCAGCAACTCTTCACGACGAGTACCAGAACGAGTGATATCAATCGCAGGGTAAACACGTTTCTCTGCAATCTTACGAGACAGATGCAGTTCCATGTTACCGGTGCCTTTGAATTCTTCGTAGATCACTTCATCCATCTTCGAACCGGTATCGACTAACGCAGTCGCGATGATGGTCAGAGAACCACCTTCTTCCACGTTACGTGCGGCACCAAAGAAGCGTTTTGGACGATGCAGAGCATTGGCATCCACACCACCGGTCAGTACTTTGCCTGATGATGGGATCACGGTGTTGTAGGCACGCGCCAGACGAGTGATCGAATCGAGCAGGATCACCACGTCTTTCTTGTGTTCTACTAAGCGTTTGGCTTTTTCGATAACCATCTCAGCAACCTGCACGTGACGTGTTGCTGGCTCATCGAAGGTAGAAGCAACGACTTCACCTTTCACCATGCGCTGCATTTCGGTTACTTCTTCCGGGCGCTCATCGATCAGCAGAACGATCAGTTCGCAATCAGGATGGTTGCTGGTAATACTCTGGGCAATGTTTTGCAGCAGAATGGTTTTACCGGCTTTTGGTGGTGCCACGATCAGACCACGCTGACCTTTCCCGATAGGCGAAGCCAGATCAAGGATACGGGCAGTGATATCTTCGGTTGAACCATTACCACGTTCCAGACGCAGACGCTTGGTCGGGTGCAGCGGTGTCAGGTTTTCAAACAGGATCTTGTTACGGGCATTTTCCGGACGGTCGTAGTTGACGGTATCAACTTTCAACAGTGCGAAATAACGTTCACCTTCTTTCGGCGGACGGATTTTGCCGGAAATAGTGTCGCCGGTACGCAGGTTGAAGCGGCGCACCTGGCTTGGGGATACATAAATGTCATCCGGGCCGGCAAGATAAGAGCTATCAGCGGAACGCAGGAAACCAAAACCATCCTGCAGAATTTCCAGCACGCCATCACCAAAGATGTCTTCCCCGCTTTTCGCATGGGCTTTGAGAATGGCAAAAATGATATCTTTTTTATGCAGACGGGCCAGATTTTCCAGGCCCATAGATTCGCCCAGATGTACCAGTTCAGAGACTGCGGTATTCTTTAGTTCAGTTAGATTCATAGAGGTGATGTAGTTTCGGGAATTGCAATAGGGTTGGATTGACTGCTGGAGAGCGCGCATCGAGCGGATATGAACAGCATCGTTTAACCAAATTAGCACCAATTTATCGGGGCGTCCAGCTATCTGCAGTGAGAAATGGATGAAAATCAGGCATTATTAAAAATAGAGGAGGCCTGAAGCCTCCCCGGGGATAACGATTACAGATGGGCGTCGAGAAACTCTTTCAGCTGAGTTTTAGACAGTGCGCCAACCTTGGTGGCGGCAACAGCACCGTTCTTGAACAGCAGCAGGGTAGGAATACCACGAATACCGAATTTTGGTGGAGTACCAGAGTTCTGATCGATGTTCAGCTTGGCAATAGTCAGTTTACCGGCATATTCGCCTGCAACTTCGTCAAGAATCGGGGCAATCATTTTGCATGGACCACACCATTCAGCCCAGAAATCAACCAGAACCGGGGCGGAAGCATTCAGTACGTCATTCTCGAAGCTGGCATCAGTCACGTGTACAATTTTGTCACTCATTTTTTACTCCACATTTGCAATTCGTTTGCTCTAAACAATATAGGGGTACGAAGATGCAAATTAAAGGGATCAAGAAATAAAAGCCAAACAGTTACCCTAATTAAAGGATACTGTTTATTATTGCAAGTCTAATTCAATAAGCATATTGCCCATGAGCAAAACACATCTTACAGAGATCACATTCGCTGAACTCGGACTGGAACCACAAGTTCTGGCCGGCGTGGAAGCTAAAGGCTTTCATAATTGCACGCCTATTCAGGCGGAAACTATACCTCTGCTGCTGACCGGGAAAAACATTGCGGGCCAGGCACAGACCGGTACCGGCAAAACGATCGCGTTTCTTGCCGGTACATTCAACTATTTACTGACTCATTCAGCAAGTGCTGAACGTCGTCAGAATCAGCCGCGTGTGCTGATCATGGCGCCAACCCGTGAACTGGCCGTACAGATTTATAACGATGCGGTTCCGATGTCTGAAAGCTGTGGCTTTAAGATGGGGCTGGCTTACGGTGGTGATGGCTACGATAAGCAGCTGGCCGTATTGCAGGAAGGTGTTGATCTGCTGATCGGAACCACTGGCCGTATTATCGATTATCTGAAACAGGGCATTATTGACCTGGGTGCCATTCAGGTTGTTGTGCTGGATGAAGCGGATCGTATGTTCGATCTGGGCTTTATCAAGGACATCCGTTTTCTGTTCCGTCGGATGCCGCCGCCAGCGCAACGTCTGAACATGCTGTTCTCTGCCACCTTGTCACTGCGTGTGCAGGAGTTGGCTTATGAACACATGAATGAGCCGCAGCATATCCAGATCGAACCGGAACAAATGACCGGTCAGCGCATCAAGGAAGAGCTGTTCTATCCTTCTAACGAAGACAAGATGCTGCTGTTACTGACGCTGATGGAAGAAGACTGGCCGGAAAAAGCGATCATCTTCGCCAATACCAAACACGGTTGTGAAGATGTGCATGCCTGGTTGCAGGCGGATGGCCATCGTGTCGGTCTGCTGACCGGTGATGTGCCACAGAAGAAACGTCTGAAGATCCTGGAAGATTTTACTGCCGGTCTGCTGGATGTGCTGGTGGCGACTGATGTGGCGGCTCGTGGTCTGCACATTCCGGATGTAAGTCATGTGTTTAACTATGATTTACCGGATGACGCGGAAGATTATGTGCATCGTATCGGCCGTACTGGTCGTGCTGGCCGTAGCGGACATGCAATCAGCTTCGCTTGCGAAGATTACGCGTTCAACCTGCCTGAAATCGAAGAATATACGCATCATCCGATTCCGGTCAGCAAGTATGATCCAAGTGCATTGCTGGATGATGTGACAGCGCCAAAACGCGTGGTCCGTCATCGTCTGCCGGTAAACCGTAATATGCGTGATCGCCAATCGACAGGCCGTCGCCGTCCGGGTAATAAATCTTAACGACAGGATGTCTCTTTTGGATCAATCTCCGTTATATGCCGCAATTGATCTTGGCTCGAATAGTTTTCACATGCTGATGGTACGGGAAGTGGCAGGTGCCATCCGTACCGTTGCCAAGGTTAAACGCAAGGTTCGTCTGGCTGCCGGACTGGATACCGAACACAATCTGAGCCTGGAAGCGATGGCGCGGGGCTGGGACTGTCTGCGTTTGTTCGCTGAACAGTTGCAGGATGTGCCACGGGAAAATATCCGGGTGGTGGGGACGGCGACTTTGCGTCTGGCACGTAACGTTGATTCATTCCTGCTCATCGCTGAACAGGTGTTGGGACATAAAATCGAGATCATTTCCGGCGAAGATGAAGCCCGTACCATTTACCAGGGGGTGTCCTGGACATCCAGTGGTGAAGGTAATCGTCTGGTGATCGATATCGGTGGCGCCAGTACGGAGCTGGTGATTGGTGAAAGTAATGAAGCCAAGCTGCTGAACAGTCTGCATATGGGCTGTGTTATTTGGATCAAACGCTATTTTGCGGATGGTCTGCTGAACGAGGCTAATTTCACTGCGGCTATTGATGCAGCCAAGGCGGTTTTGCAGGATGTTGCGCCGGGATACCGGGAGCTGGGCTGGCTGAGTTGTGTCGGTGCATCCGGTACGGTGCAGGCATTGCAGGAGATCATGATTGCACAGGGACGCAGCGAACGGGTGACACTGGCCAAGCTGTATGAGCTGAAAGCGCAAACGATCATCTGCGGGCATCTGGATATGCTGGTGTTGCAAGGGCTGATGCCGGAACGGCTGAGTGTCTTTCCGTCCGGACTGGCGATCCTGATTGCGATCTTTGAGACGCTGCATATCGAAAACATGACACTGGCAGGTGGTGCGCTGCGTGAAGGGCTGATTTACGGCATGGTTGGTAAAAACCGTAGCTGTGATGTCCGCGAACGCGCTGCGGATAGCCTGATCACCCGTTATCAGATGGATCGTATTCAGGCTGAACGGGTGCGGGATGCGGCATTATATGCATTCCAGCAGGTGCAGAAAGAGTGGCAACTGAGTGAGCAGTACGGGCGTCCGATGCTGCGCTGGGCGGCCATGCTGCACGAACTCGGGTTGTGTATTGAATATAAGAAAGCACCACAGCATGCTGCTTATATCATTGATAATATTGATATGCCAGGCTTTACGCCGGCACAGAAACAGTTGCTGTCAGCACTGGTATATAACCAGCGTGACAGCTTTAAACTGGACGTGCTGGAAAAGCAGAATGCAGTTTCTTTGCGTCAGGCCTGCCGCTTAGCCCGTCTGCTGCGATTTGCCATTATTCTCTGTATGCGCCGGACTGAAGGTTCTGTCCCGCGTTTTGTTCTGGAAGCCAATGATGAACAGCTGATGCTTCGTCTGCCTCTGGGCTGGATGAATGAGCATTATCTGCGGGCATCGGAATTACAGCTGGAAGCAGAACGTCAGACTGCGATGGGCTGGCCAACCTCAATTGAGGAAGCTGACATCTGAGTTACTGACAGGCAGGTTCTCCTGCCTGTTTTATTTCCCGCCTGTTTATCGGTTCTCTCCTTTGCTTATATCCTCTGCTGTTCATCTTAATTTGTCTTTTTATTTTCATTAATAAAATACCAATTAGATTTATATTGATACCAATAAGATACCTTTGTGATCTTTGTCGCTTTTTTATATTCCCATAGGTTCTATATTGATACTGCACAACATCACAACTGAAACGAAAAATTTCAGCTGCATAAAAAAGAATATGTCGATGGAGATGACGATCCACGTCACTGAGGCTGGAAACTGAGGAGCGACACCCATGTTAAAGTTATTACAACGATTCGGCGGCGCGATGTTTACCCCCGTATTGTTATTCCCGTTTGCGGGAATAGTTGCTGGTATATCGATATTATTAACCAACCCGCAGTTAGTGGGTTCCATTGCAAATTCTGATACGGTCTGGTTTAAACTCTGGATGATTATTCAGGAAGGTAGCTGGACTGTATTCCGTAATATGCCAATTATTTTTGCAATTGGTCTGCCGATAGGTTTAGCGAAAACAGCGCCGGCCCGGGCTTGTTTGGCGGTAATAGTTTCCTATCTGACTTTTAATTATTTTATCGCTGCCATATTAACGACCTGGGGTGCTGATTTTGGTGTTGATTTTAATCAGCCGATTGGTGGTGTCAGCGGGTTAACTAATATTGCCGGTATTAAAACATTAGATACCAGTATTATTGGCTCTATCTTTATTGCGGCTATTATGACGTATGTCCATAACCGCTATTTTGATAAAAAACTGCCGGATTATCTGGGTATTTTTCAGGGCACTGCTTTCGTTACCATTATTGGTTTCATTGCGATGCTGCCGCTGGCATTTTTAACCGCACTGGTATGGCCTAAAGTGCAGGGTGGGATTGCTTCACTGCAGGAGTTTCTGAGTCAGGCCGGGGCACTGGGCGTCTGGATCTACACTTTCCTGGAACGCATTCTGATCCCGACTGGTCTGCATCATTTTATCTACGGTCCGTTCGTGCTTGGCCCGGCAGTGGTGGAAGGCGGTATTCAGGCTTACTGGATCCAGCATATCGCGGAATTCAGTAACTCCAGCCAACCGCTGATCGAGCTGTTCCCGCAAGGTGCTTTCGCTCTGCACGGTAACTCGAAAATATTTGGTGCCATTGGTATTGCCGGTGCGATGTACATGACCGCCAAACCAGAGAACAAGAAGAAAGTAGCGGGTCTGCTGATCCCTGCCGTGCTGACTGCTGTGCTGGTGGGTATTACTGAACCGCTGGAGTTTACCTTCCTGTTCGTTGCTCCGTTCCTGTTTGCCATCCATGCGGTACTGGCGGCAACCATGGCGGCGGTGATGTATATGAATGGCATCGTTGGCAACATGGGTGGTGGTTTACTGGAAATCATGGTGCAAAACTGGCTGCCGATGTTCCACAACCATGCCATGAACGTTGTGATGCAAATCATGATTGGCTGTGTATTCACCGTTATTTACTTCTTCGTCTTTAAATATCTGATTGTCCGCTTTGATGTGAAAACACCAGGCCGTGAAGCAGAAGCTGAAGATATTAAATTATTCACCAAGGCGGATTATAAAAACCGTCAGGGTGCTCAGGGTGAAGATAATAAAGGTAGTCAGTTTGATGATCAGGCACTGCAATTACTGGAAGCATTAGGTGGCAGTGAAAATATTGCGGAAGTAAATAACTGTGCGACCCGCTTACGTATCAGTGTTAAAGATGAAAAACAGGTAATGAGTGATGCAGCCTTCCGTCAAATCGGTGCGCATGGTGTGGTCAGAAATAAAGATGCAATACAGGTAATTATCGGTTTGTCGGTGCCGCAGGTTCGCGACAGCATGGAAAACCTGATGAAAAACGCTTAATGATTAAATCGGTAATAGTTAAATCCTTAATAGTTAAATAATTAATTAGTCGTAGTTGGAGATTAACATGAAAAAGTATTCTGTATTAGTAGCTGGTGGTGGTAGTACTTTTACGCCTGGTATCGTTTTAATGCTGCTGGATAATCTGGATAAATTTCCGATTAAAGAACTGAAATTCTATGACAATGATGCAGCGCGTCAGGAAACCATCGGTAAAGCTTGTGCAGTATTAATTAAAGAACGTGCACCGGAAGTTGTGTTCTCTTATACCACTGATCCACGTGAAGCATTCAGCGGTGTGGATTTCGTGATGGCACACATCCGTGTCGGTAAATACCCGATGCGTGAGCTGGATGAGAAGATCCCGCTGAAATACGGTGTTGTGGGTCAGGAAACCTGTGGCCCGGGTGGTATCGCTTACGGCATGCGTTCTATCGGCGGCGTGCTGGAGCTGGTGGATTACATGGAGAAATACTCTCCGAATGCCTGGATGCTGAACTACTCTAACCCGGCGGCAATTGTTGCGGAAGCAACCCGTAGCATGCGTCCTAACTCTAAGATCCTGAACATCTGTGACATGCCGGTGGGTATTGAAGTGCGTATGGCAGAGATCCTGGGTCTGGAATCTCGTAAAGAGATGACCGTGAAATACTATGGTCTGAATCACTTCGGCTGGTACAGCGATATTCGTGACCAGGCGGGTAATGATCTGATGCCGAAGCTGAAAGAGCATGTCGCAAAATACGGTTATGTGGTGCACAAGGATATTGATTCTCAGCATGTGGAACCAAGCTGGAACGATACCTTTGCCAAGGCGAAAGATGTCTTCGCACTGGATACCAATACCTTACCAAATACGTACCTGAAGTATTACCTGTTCCCTGACTATGTGGTGGAACATTCTGATAAAGAATACACCCGTGCTAACGAAGTCATGGATGGCCGTGAGAAGCATGTGTTTGGTGAATGCCGCAAAATCGCAGAGAAAGGTTCATCTGCCGGTGCATCACTGCATATTGATGAACATGCTTCGTACATTGTCGATCTGGCACGTGCGATTGCCTATAACACTAAAGAACGCATGCTGCTGATTGTGCCAAACCAGGGTTCGGTCAGTAACTTTGATCCGACTGCGATGGTGGAAATTCCATGTCTGGTAGGTAATACCGGCCCTGAACCAATGCAAATCGGCAAAATCCCGCAATTCCAGCTTGGTTTGATGAATCAGCAGGTCGCAGTAGAAAAACTGGTGGTTGAGGCGTGGATGGAAAAATCTTACACCAAACTGTGGCAGGCCATCACACTGTCGAAAACAGTGCCAAGTGCCAGCGTTGCTAAAGCGATCCTGGATGATCTGATTGCAGCCAACAAAGATTACTGGCCAGAGCTGAACTAATTTCTGTATCAGCAGGCTCTGCTTGGGGTGAAGCCTGCTGAAACAGAGTGTGAGGGTGAGTTGTTCTTGGGGTTACGTTATGCCACCTTCGGGTGGCATTTTTGCGTCTAATTACAGCGCCAGTTTCAGCAATTGAGCGACATCATCCGGGGTAATATCGCCATGCTCACCCAATTTCAGCCGGCCGTGTTGTTTTAACTTCGCAACAACGGCAGGGATGACGGTTTCATCCAGACCATAGTCTGAGAGACGGGTCGGAACGCCCATCAGCTCAAAGAACTCACGGGTTTTCTCAATCGCCAGAGTGGCACGCTGATCGTCATCGCCTGCAGTTATGCCTAACACACGGCTGGCATATTGCAGCAGTTTGGCTTTCTTCTGCTCTTTCTTGTAACTCCAGATTGCTGGTAACACGATAGCCAGCGTTTGTGCGTGATCCAGACCATACAGTGCGGTGATCTGATGACCAATGGCATGAATTGACCAGTCACCTGGCACGCCCAGGCTGAGTGTTCCGTTCAGTGCCTGAGTGGCAGCCCACATGATATTGGCGCGCACATCATAGTTCGTCGGATCTTTCAGTGCCTGTGGGCCGTCTTCCATCAGGATTTGCAGCAGGCTTTCTGCATAGCGATCCTGTACTTTGCCATTCACCGGATAGGTCATGTACTGTTCGACGATATGCACAATGGCATCGACTACGCCGTTACCGGTCTGACGATCTGGCAGGCTGTAGGTGGTTTCCGGATCAAGAACGGAGAAAGCCGGGCGGATCAGGTCAGAAAAAATGCCGATCTTATCTTTGGTTTCCCAGCGGGTGATCACGGCATTGCCATTCATTTCAGAGCCGGTAGCCGGTAAGGTCAGTACACAGCCCAGCGGTAGTGCCTTACGGATGTGAGCACCTTTGGTCGGCAGCAGTTCCAGTGGGTCATTTTGATATTCAGCCGCCGCAGCGATGAACTTGGTGCCGTCAACGACTGAACCACCGCCGACCGCCAGCAGATAGGTGATTTTTTCTTGTTTTACCAGTTCAACGGCTTTCATCAGTGTTTCAAAATGCGGATTTGGTTCAATACCACCAAATTCAAAAAAAGTGATGTTTTGTAAGGCAGCATGCACCTGATCCAAAACCCCATTTTTTTTGATACTGCCACCGCCATAGGTAATCAGTACACGGGCATCTGCCGGAATTTCTTCTTTGATTTTAGCGATCTGTCCTTTGCCAAAATGAATTTTGGTGGGATTACGAAAGCTGAAGTTATTCATCTTCTGTGTTTCCTTTTCATGATGAGGGAATGATTATTGTACGGGATAAAACTTGAGGTTTTCCTCTGCCGACGCATGCGGGATGGCTTCGCGATCAGTTACTAATCCTTGTTTCTGTGACAGGATTGGCCCCTGTGTTTCCCTGCGTATATACATGGCATGCAGGTATTCACTGGCTTTAAATTTCATGATGCTGTAATCGAAAATGGTGCCATCCTGAAAGTTAGAAAGAGAGGTAATTTGCAGAACAGGTTCACGCCCTTGCAGATTGAGTAGCTTTTCTTCTTCTTTATCGGCTAATACCGGCGAGAATATCCTGATAACTGCCTTCTATTTTCAGTCCCAGCTTATCTTCAATGTATTCGAACTTGGAATGTTCCAGCACCCGGATAGTGAGTTCCGGAAACAGAGACACCGGCATAAAGCTCTCTTCAATGATTTGTGGTCGCTCATTGAGCTTACGCAGACGCTTGGTGTAATAAACGCGATCAGTGGTTTTAATCTTTAAGCGGTTAGCGATTTCATCATCCGGATAAATGATGGAAAATGCCAGAACATCACTGGTGATGGTTTGTCCTATTTTTTGTGAACTTTCAAGACCACTTCGCAATTGATCCATCAGATGCACAACTTCTTTTTGCTTGATGTAAGTACCGCTGCCTTGTTTCTTTTCAATCAGATCCAGCGTAACCAGTTCATCAATCGCCTTGCGGATTGAGACACGGCTGGCCTGATACTCTTCCATCAGTTGCCGCTCGGTTGGCAGGACATCTCCGACGACAAACTCATCTGAGTTGATGCGGAACCGTAGTTTCTTGGCGATATTTTTATATAACACGGTTATTCCTTCGTATGAACGCAGCTTGTTCAGGGCGTACTGGTTTTATGTAACCGGTATCAATAATACCAATATAAGATGAATCGGGCAGGGAGGATGTATAAAAAACTGGCACACTTCACAGGAAATGTGCCGGAGAGGAGGGTTAAGGGGTGGCTAATTGTGCCAGTGGCAGCAGATCGAGCAGTGGTTGCGGATAGATACCCAGCAGCACGACCAGGATGGCCGAGGTCAGAACCATAAAGCCGCCGGTGGTCAGCGCCCAGTCGTTAGTCGCATCACGCGATGGCATGCCCGGCGTCTTCAGATAGAGAATACTGATCACACGCAGATAGTAATAAAGACCAACGGCACTGCCGAATACCACGGCACCGGTCAGCCACCAGAGGTGGAACTGGATGCCGACCGCCAGTATGTAAAACTTGCCAATGAAACCTAACGTCATAGGGATACCCGCTAACGACAGGAACATGATGGTCATGGCGGACGTCAGGATCGGACGGCGCCAGAACAGACCACGATAAGCGGGCAGCTCATCAGCATCCCGTTCCTGATACGGGCTGGACATCAGACTGACCACGCCGAAGCTGCCGACAGAGGTCAGCAGATACATCACCAGATACAGTGCCACGGCTTCCTGAGACAGTGAGCCGAGACGGCAGGCAATCAGGGCGACCAGCAGATAACCGAAATGTGCGGTGGAAGAAAAACCGAGCAGCCGCTTCAGATTACTTTGCAGCAACGCCAACAGGTTACCAATAATGATGGAAATAAAGGCCAGACCGCCTAACAGACTGTAGAAGAAAGAATCGGTAGCCGGAATGGTGTAGAACAAGCGCAGCAGCACCGCAAAGACGGCAATTTTACTGACGGTCGCGAGGTAGGTCGTCACCGGAGCAGGTGCCCCCTGATAGACATCCGGTGTCCACAGATGGAATGGCACCAGCGACAGTTTGAAGCCAAAGCCAATCACCACCATGCCCAGCCCGACAATCAGCAGGGTGATATGGGCACTTTCTGCCTGTGGCAGCCGGGAAATTTGCGCGCCGATGGTTGCGATATCCAGACTGCCGACCTGCGCATAAATCAGTGCAATACCGAACAGCAGAAATGCCGTGGCGCTGGCAGATAACACCATGTATTTAACTGCCGCTTCCAGCGAACGGCGTTGCCGGAAGGCATAACCGACCAGACCAAACAGCGGCAGCGACATCAGCTCTACCCCGATAAAGATGGCCGCCAGATGATGCGCCTGTGCCATGACCATGGCACCGGTAGATGCCAGTGACAGCAGCAGGTAGAACTCTTCGCGGTTATCGGGGAATTTCTTCAGCCAGGCCCGCGCCAGTGTTACGGTGGCCAGTGAACCTATCAGGATCAGGGCCGAGTAGAACACGCTGTATGAGTCAACAATCAGCAGTGGCGTTACCGTGACCGGCGTTGCACTGCTGGCCGGAAGTAAGCTGAATAATGCCGCGTTCAGCCCAATTACGGTGATGTAAAACACCTGCTTATGGTTTCGTTGCCAGGCAATCGATAACATGACAGCAATGGCGGTGAGTGCGGTCAGCAGGAGTGGCAGCTCAGCAATAAATAATACAGAGTTAAACGACATACTTTTCTCCTAGCGCTGACCAGTCATGACGGCAGCATCGCCGGGGTGCATCAAAGTTCCGGTCATCCCGCTGACATCCAGCACCGGCTGTGGATAAATACCGAGACCGATCAGCAAGGCAACCAGCAACAGCAGAATCGCGAATTCCCGGGCGCTGAGTGCTTTCAGCGGGGTATTGACCTTGCCTTGTCCGAAGCAGGCGCGTTGCAGCATCACCAGGGAATACACGGAAGCCAGCACTAACCCCACGGTGGCGATAGTCACAATAACCGGTACCGAAGGGAAACTGCCCAGCAGGATCATAAACTCGCCGATAAAGTTACCGGTACCCGGCAAGCCCAGCGAGGCGACCGAGAAGAACAGCATCACCCCCGGCAGGTAGCGCAGACGATGCCAGAGCCCGCCCATTTCCCGCAGGTCGCGGGTATGCAGACGTTCATACAGCTGACCGCACATGATGAACAATCCGGCAGCGGACAGACCATGCGCGACCATCTGCACAATGGCACCCTGAATGGCGGTCGAGGTGCCGGCATACAGCGCAATCACTACAAAGCCCATATGCGAGACACTGGTGTAGGCGACCAGACGTTTGATGTCGGTCTGACTGAAGGCCAGCACCGCGCCGTAGATGATCCCGATCAGACCCAGGCTCATGGCGATAGGGGCAAATTCAGCTGCTGCGTTCGGGAATAACGGGATACCAAAGCGCAGCAGACCGTAAGCCGCGGTTTTCAGCAAGATCCCGGCCAGATCCACCGAGCCGGCAGTCGGCGCCTGCGAGTGCGCATCCGGCAGCCAGCCGTGCAGTGGCACCAGTGGCATCTTGACCGCAAAGGCGATAAAGAAACCGAGCATCAGCATAAATTCCACTTCACTGCTCATGCTGGTATTCAGTAATACCGTGTAGTCAAAGGAGAATGTACCGGTGGCCTGATAATGGATGAATACCAATGCCAGAATAGAAAGCAGCATCAGTAAACCACTGGCCTGGGTGTAGAGGAAAAACTTGGTGGCGGCGTAGATCCGGGTCCGGCCATCTGAACCACTGTGTCCCCACAGGGCAATCAGGAAGTACATCGGCACCAGCATCATTTCCCAGAAGAAGAAGAACAGGAACAGATCCAGTGACAGGAACACACCGATCACACCACCCAGGATCCACAACAGGTTCAGGTGGAAGAAACCGACACGATCCTGAATTTCATTCCAGGAGCAGACCACTGCCAGAATCCCCAGCAGACCGGTCAGCGCGACCATCAGCAGGGAAATACCATCCAGTGCCAGATGGACCGAGATGCCAAAGCGCGGGATCCACGGCAACTGATAATCCAGCGTCCAGCTGCCTTGTCCCGGCAATACCAGAGAATAATCGTAGGCATGCCACAGATTCAGCGCCAGCAGCAGTTGCAACGACATAGTGATCAGTGCGATCCAGCGGGGAATGTTGGTTCCCTTGTGGGTAAATTCCACCAGCCAGCAAAGGAAGCCGCCGATAAACGGTAACAATATTAACCAGATTAAACTCACGACAGGCCTCCTAGTACACCAACAACAACGTCAATATGACCAGCGCACCCAGACTCATACTGGCGGCATACCAGCGCAGGTTTCCGGTGACCATTTGTACACTCAGCCGGTTCAGTGCCCCGATAACCAGCACACTCAGTGCAATCATGCGATCCAGTGGATCCCGTTTCAGCAGCTGTGCGATCCACTGATAGGGCATCACGAACAGGTGATGATACAACCAATCGAACCCCCAGGCATGAAACCAGAGCTTGCAGAGTGGTTTACCGAAAGCACTGTTAGCCAGTTGTCCGATCAGATTGCGTTTTCCAAGGAACAGGAACGCGGCCAGCGCAATACCGGCAATTGCAATCGTGGCGGAAAGCAGTTCAATCAGTAATTTCCCGTCATGACTTTCATTGGCGGGTGGGAAAACACTGGCCAGTGGTGGTGTAATCAATGCACCGACAAAAGTGGAAAGCAGCATCAGCACCAGCAATGGCAGATGATGACTGATGCCATGACCCGGATGCACGTTCAGCTTGCTGTCACCGTGGAACACAATGAAAATCAGACGGAAGGTATACAGTGAAGTCAGGAAGGCACCCGCCAGACCGGACAACAGCAGACCTGCGTATCCGCCCTGATACGCCGCAAACAGGATCTCGTCTTTACTGAAGAAACCGGCGGTGATGAAGGGCAGGGCAGCCAGTGCGGAACCACCAATCAGAAATGCGGCATACACCAGCGGAATGGATTTACGCAATCCACCCATTTTGAAGATGTTCTGCTCATGGTGACAGGCCAGAATCACCGAGCCTGCGGAGAGGAACAACAGCGCTTTGAAGAACGCATGCGTCATCAGGTGGAAGATGGCGCCACCCCAGGCGCCGACACCCAGAGCCAGAAACATGTAACCGATCTGACTCATGGTGGAATAAGCCAGAATACGTTTGATGTCGGTCTGCACCATGGCGGCAAAACCGGCGAGCAGCAAGGTGACTGCGCCGACAATACCGACTAGATGCAGTACATCCGGTGCCATCAGAAACAAGCCATGCATACGGGCGATCAGATAGACACCGGCAGTTACCATGGTCGCCGCGTGGATCAGTGCCGAAACCGGAGTCGGGCCTGCCATCGCATCGGCCAGCCAGGTTTGTAATGGCAACTGCGCGGATTTACCCACCGCACCACCCAGCAGCATTAGTGTGGCAAACTCAATGGTTGGATCGCCGGCCGTCAGTTTCTGCGGCGCCAGCGTCAGAATATCGGCAATGTTCAGTGTGCCCAGTTCGCGGTAAAGCACAAACAGACCAATCGCCAGGAACACGTCACCGACCCGCGTTACGATAAACGCCTTCATCGCAGCGGCGATATTGTTGCGATCTTTATAGTAGAAACCGATCAACAGGTAACTGCACAGCCCGACACCTTCCCAGCCCAGATAAAGAAACATCAGGTTATCGGCCAGCACCAGAAACAGCATGCTGGTGATAAACAGGTTGGTGTAAGCAAAGAAGCGGGAGTAACCCTCTTCACCGCGCATATACCAGGAAGCAAACAGGTGGATCAGGAAGCCAACGCCGGTTACGACACCCAGCATGGTCAGTGATAAACCATCCAGATGCAGTACCAGTCCGATTTTCAGATCAATCGTGTTGATCCATTGCCACAGCGTCTGGTTAAAGGTGTTGGCAGCGCCTTGCTGCAGGAACTGCAAACCGACATACAAGCTCGTCAGCGCAGAAAGCCCGATACTGCCGACACCAATCAGTGCCGCGCGGTTTTCACTTAATCTTCCGGCGGAAAACGCGAGGATCAGAAATCCGAGCAGCGGAAACAGGCAGGTCAGAAATAACAGGCTCATCCGTGCATCTCCTTAACTGAATCGACATTCAGTGTGTGGTGACGACGGTACATCCGCATCAGCAGCGCAAGGCCAATACTGGCTTCGGCCGCGGCGAGACTGATCACCAGAATGTACATGATTTGCCCGTCAACCTGACCGTGGCGGCTACCGGCAACGACAAAGGCAACTGCCGACGCGTTCATCAGCACTTCAATGCTCATCAGAATAAACAGCAGATTGCGGCGAATTAACAGACCGCACAACCCTAACGAGAACAGGATGGCAGCAACAATCAGCCCATGCTCAAATGGAATGCCGTTCATGCGTCATCCTCCTCGTTACGCGTGGAGATAATGTCTCCGCGTTGACTTTCCCGACCCAGATGATAGGCGGCGACCAGACCGGCCAGCAGCAACAGGGAAGCCAGTTCCACGGCGAGAACATACGGGCCGTATAAGGCAATACCGACCTGTTTGGCGGTGATCGGCTCACCAGTAATGATGCCAGGAACGCCATGCAGTGCGGCATAAAATACCGCCATCTGTCCGGCACTCAAGATCAACGGACCAATCCAGGTAATGGGTCGCAGCCATTGCCGCTCCTGTTCCTGCGCGGTGCCGAGGTTCAGCATCATCACCACGAACACAAACAGCACCATGATGGCACCGGCATAGACAATCACCTGCATGGCACCGACGAAGCTGGCACCGAGACTGAAGAAAATCATGCCGACGGCAATCAGTGACACAATCAGATAAAGCAGGGCATGCATCGGATTTGTTCCGGTGATGACCCCGAGGGTAGCCAGAATCGCAACTACCGAAGATCCATAAAACGCGAGTTCCATATCCGCTGACTCCTTACGGCAGAATGCTCTTCACATCGATAGGGGCGGCTTCTTTCTGGGCACTGCCTTTCGGCTTGCCGTCGATAGACATCCCGCTGACACGGTAGAAGTTGTAATCCGGATATTTTCCGGGGCCGCTGATCAACAGATCTTCCTTTTCATACACCAGATCCTGACGACGGTATTCGCCCATTTCAAAATCGGGTGTCAGCTGAATGGCGGTGGTCGGACACGCCTCTTCACACAAACCGCAGAAAATGCAGCGTGAGAAGTTGATGCGGAAAAACTCCGGATACCAGCGACCATCGACACGTTCGGCCTTCTGCAGTGAAATACAGCCAACCGGACAGGCGACGGCACACAGGTTACAGGCCACACAACGTTCGTCCCCGTCAGGATCCCGTGTCAGTACGATACGTCCGCGATAGCGTGGTGCTAACGGTACTTTTTCTTCCGGATAACAGAGCGTATCTCTGGGGCGGAATGAGTGCGAAAACACCATCGCCAGACTGCGAAGCTGGGTACCAACACCCTGTACTATTTGTTTTATATTCACGGTCTTTTCCTCATTCCGCCTGTAACAGCACCAGTGCACCGGTCACCAGCAGGTTGATCAGTGTCAGTGGCAGACAGACTTTCCAGCCAAAGGTCATTACCTGGTCATAACGCGGACGGGGTAATGACGCCCGCAGTAAAATAAACAACATCATGAAAAAGCCGGTTTTCAGGGCAAACCAGACGACTGGCGGCAGCCACGGGCCATGCCAGCCACCGAAGAACAGCGTCACCAGCAAGGCGGAAATCAGCACGATCCCGATATATTCACCGACGAAGAACAGACCCCATTTCATACCGGAATATTCAATGTGGTAACCATCGGCCAGTTCCTGTTCGGCTTCCGGCTGATCGAACGGATGACGGTGCGTCACGGCGACACCGGCAAACGCGAAGGTCACGAAACCAAAGAACTGCGGAATGATGAACCAGAGGTCACGTTGTGCTTCGACGATATCGCGCATGTTGAATGAGCCGGTCTGCGCCACGATCCCCATCAGCGAAAGACCGAGAAACACCTCATAGCTTAAGGTTTGCGCGGAAGCACGCAGGCTGCCTAACAGAGAGTATTTGTTGTTACTCGACCAGCCGGCGAACAGCACGGCATACACCGCCAGCCCGGCAACAGCGAGAAAGAACAGAATACCGATATTCAGATCAGCCACACCCCAGTCGGGGGTAATAGGGACAATGGCAAAGGCGATCAGGAACGAGGTGAAGGCAATCATCGGTGCCAGTACAAAGATCAACCGATCGGCAAACGGCGGGACCCAGTCTTCTTTGAAGAACATTTTGATCATGTCGGCGACCAGCTGGAAGATACCGAACGGCCCGACCCGGTTCGGACCATAACGATCCTGCCAAAGGCCAAGCAGACGGCGTTCGATAAAGCTCATGAACGCACCGATGCCGACGACCACCACCAGAACAATCAGTGCTTTGCCGACGGCAATCAGCAGATCAAGAAATTCTGCAGACATTGTCATGTTCTGACCTCCTGCAATGATTCAATTGTCGCTGCCAGCATGGCCGGTGTGAATGGCGCCACGCCCAGTGGCAAGCCGATCAGTCCGTCAGCCAGATGGTGACTGACTTTCAGCGGCAGTTCGAACTGCTGACCATCCCAGACAAAGCTGACGATGGAACCTTCCTGTAATTTCAGCCGCGCTACATCATCTTCGCTCAGCCAGAGCACCGGCGCGGCCATGCGTTGCTGCATCACCGGTGAGCGTTGCGTCAGTTCTTCACTGCCAAAGAGTTGCCAGTAAGCCACGATCTGCAGTCCGTTATCCGGGGTATAAGCGGCCGGAATGTCCGTCCGGTAAGCCGCGGGCGTGGAACGTGAGCTATCAAACAGGTGTGTGCCCGGATCGCCGGCCCGCAGATGACCGCCCACTTCATCCTGGAATTTGTTCCAGGCGGAAGGAGAGTTCCAGCCCGGTGCCCAGGCGAAGGGCACCTGCTGGAATGATTCGCGGCTGCCGATATAACCTTCCATGGAAAACGCAAACGCCGAGTCGGGATCCTGTGCCGCTTGCGGTTCGCTGACATCAATATTGGCCCGCATCGATGTCCGGCCACTGTAGCGGTGGGGCGAACGGGCCAGCTTCAAGCCTTTGATACGGAATTTGGCATTAGGTGCGGCATCAGTTATAGCTCTCAGTTCCGGTACCGCCTCGGCACACCGGGTTACGATCTCATCCAGATCGCCCCAGTCAATCCGCCGGTGAGCCAGTAAACTGTTCAGTACATGCAGCCAGTGCCAGCTGTTTCTTACAGCGCGGGTATTATCGTAATAGGTTGGTTCAAACACCTGGAAGAAGCGTTGTGCCCGGCCCTCATTGTTGATCACCGTACCGTCCGCTTCCGCAAAGGTGGCAGCCGGCAGAACCCAGTCTGCGGCTGCAACGAGTTCTGTCTGCTGGTGGTCGAGCACGATCAGCTGCTGTACCTGCGCCAGAGCGGCTTTCACCCGGGAAGCGGGAGCACGGCGGAACAGATCATTTTCCATCACGATCAGGGTATCGAAATGTCCCTGTTCCAGCTCAGTCAGCATTGTTTCCAGTGTTTTACCACCGATTAATGCACTGCCGATGCTGTTGGCTTCGGCCGCTACCAACGACAAGCTGACCTCTGAATTCTGCTGTTTCAGCGCTCGGATGATATTGGCCGCGGCATCCAGCAGGGCGGGTGTTTCCGCAGTAGTACCGGTGATGATCAGCGGTTTTTTCGCTTTGGCTAACCCATCGGCAATTTTTTGTGCCATCGCCATCAGATTATCGTCGGCATAGGGCACGGCAGGCGCATTGCGATCCAGCAGATGTGCGACGGCAAAGCCCAGACGGGCCTGATCGGCATAGGCGCCGTGATAATGCAGACAAGCCACATCATCCAGACGGGTACTATCCACACTGGTCAGATAAAGCGGGAAGCGCTCGTCCTGCCCGATATTCTGAATGGCAGCGATCTGCCAGACATCCACTTTCAGTTCGGTCGCCAGCTGGCGGGCTTTACCTTTCACGGCCTGACGGACGGCCAGTGCCATCCGCGCAGCAGTCTGGGTTAAATCTTCACCCAGCACAAAAATCGCATCACAACTTTCGATTTCCCGTAGAGTCGGTGTACGGACGCCGCTGTGACGCAGTAACTCCGTCATTTTCTGCAGCGCTTGCCATTCGTTATCCGCAATGCCGCTGGAGTAGTGTTCGGCACCAACCAGTTCCCGCAGCATGAAATTACTTTCCACACTGGCGCGGGGTGAGCCGATACCGGCAATCCGTTTATGCTGGCGTAAAATATCGGCGACATTTTCGGCCGCCTCCGTCACGCTGAGTTCAAATAACTGACTTTCATGACGGTGATAGGCTTTGTATGGGCGTTCCGGCAGATTGACATAGCCATAACCAAAACGCCCACGGTCACACAGGAAGTAGTGGTTAATGCCGCCGTGGTAGCGGTTTTCGATGCGCCGCAGTTCACCATAACGCTCGCCGGGGCTGATGTTGCAACCTAAGCTGCAACCGTGGCAGATGCTGGGGGCATACTGCATATCCCACTTGCGGTTAAAGTGTGCGGATTGGGTTTTATCGGTAAACACACCGGTCGGGCAGATATCGACCAGATTGCCGGAGAACTCGCTTTCCAGCGTGCCGGATTCAACCCGGCCAAAGTAGACGTTATCGTGCGCGCCATAGACACCCAGATCCGGGCCGTCGGCGTAATCTTTGTAATAACGCACGCAGCGGTAACAGGCGATACAACGGTTCATTTCATGTGAGATGAACGGGCCGAGATCCTGATTTTCATGCGTACGTTTGGTGAAGCGGTATTTACGGGTGTTATGACCCGTCATCACCGTCATATCCTGCAAATGGCAGGCACCACCTTCCTCACACACCGGGCAGTCGTGCGGATGATTCAGCATCATCCATTCATTCACACTCTTACGGAATTCCACCGCTTCTTCGTCATCAATCGAGATATAGGTGCCATCGCTGGCTGGTGCCATGCACGACATCACCAGCCGGCCGCGTTTATCGTCAGGCCCTGAAAACTGTTTTACCGCACATTGCCGGCAGGCGCCGACACTGCCCAACGCCGGATGCCAGCAGAAATAGGGGACGTCTAATCCCAGAGACAGACAGGCCTCCAGCAGGTTATCCGCACCATTGACTTCGAATTCTTTGCCGTCTACATGAATTGTGGCCATAGCAACATCACTTCCTTTTCTGTATGTCCGGCGATTCACTCACCGGACAGGCAATTACCAGCGTTTTTCCAGCAAATTAGGCTGTATACCCTTAGGAACAGGCGATGCCAGCAGTGGCTCTGGGTTAATACCAGCCTCAAATTCTGCTCTGAAATATTTGATTGCACTTTGCAGCGGCTCCACGGCACCAGGGGCATGGGCACAGAACGTTTTTCCGGGGCCGAGATCGCGGCACAGTTTTTCCAGCGTCTCAATATCACCGCGCTGGCCTTCACCTTTTTCCAGCGCCTGCAGGATTTTCACACTCCATGGCAGCCCTTCACGGCACGGTGTGCACCAGCCACAGGACTCACGGGAAAAGAATTTTTCCAGATTCAGCGTTAACGACACCATGTTGATTTCGTTATCCACCGCCATCGCCAGCGCAGTACCCAGACGGCTGCCGGCTTTACCAATCGAGTCAAAATCCATCGGCAGATCGAGATGCTGTTCGGTCAGGAAATCAGTACCGGCACCACCGGGCTGCCAGGCTTTCAGTGTCAGACCATCCCGCATACCGCCGGCATAATCCTCCAGGATCTCACGGGCAGTCGTGCCAAACGGCAATTCCCATACACCGGGATTGTTGACCCGGCCGGAGAAGCCCATCAGCTTGGTGCCCGTATCGTTACTCTTGCCGGCGGAAATGCCCTTATACCAATCCACGCCGTTTTGCATGATGGAAGGGATATTGTTCAGGGTTTCCACGTTATTCACGCAAGTCGGTTTACCCCAGGCACCTGCCAGTGCCGGGAACGGCGGTTTGGCGCGCGGGTTAGCACGGCGGCCTTCCAGCGAGTTGATCAGTGCGGTTTCTTCTCCGCAGATATAACGACCGGCACCGGTATGCACGAACAGTTCAAAATTAAAGCCCGTGCCAAGAATGTTTTTACCCAGGAAACCGGCTTTGGTGGCTTCCTCAATCGCCTGACGCAACCGCTGTGCGGCTTCGATATATTCACCACGCAGGAAGATGTAACCGCGATAGGCCTGCAGCGCATACGCACCAATCAGCATGCCTTCGATCAGCTGGTGGGGGAGTTGTTCCATCAACAGACGGTCTTTATACGTGCCGGGTTCCATTTCATCGGCATTACAAAGAATGTATTTTTTGTCGAATTTCGGATCCATCGGCACCAGGCTCCACTTCACGCCGGTCGGGAAGCCTGCGCCGCCACGACCGCGTAAACCGGCCGCTTTCACCAGATCAGTTACCGCAGTCGGTGCTATGGCCAGTGCCTTTTCAGCGCCGACATAACCCTGTTTGGCGCGATATTCTTCAAACCAGACCGGTTGGTGATCAGCGCGCAACCGCCAGGTAAGGGGATGAGATTCAGCCGTTCGGATCATGGATATTGCTCCAGCAGTTCATCCAGGTTATCCACGCTCAGATGACTGTGAGTATCATCATCAATCATCATGCTGGGCCCTTTGTCGCAGTTGCCAAGGCAACAAACCGGCAATAGTGTGAAACGGTTATCTGCGGTGGTCTGACCGGGCCGGATGCCCAGCTTTTCCTCCAGCGCTTGCTGTATTGTCTGATAACCATTGATAAAACAGACCACGCTGTCGCAGTAACGAATGATGTGACGACCCACCGGCTGGCGGAAGATCTGGCTGTAGAACGTGGCGACACCTTCCACATCCGAAGCGGGAATACCCAGCACATCAGCAATCGCGTAGATGGCACCATCAGGCACCCAGCCGCGTTCCTTTTGCACCAGTTTCAGTGCTTCGATAGTGGCAGCACGCGGATCTTCATAGTGATGCATCTCGTGCTGGATCGCCGCCAGTTCAGACGCTGACAGCGCAAACGGCTCATTTTGATATTGGCATTGATGGCTCATAATTAGCGATCCACATCTGACATAACGAAATCGATACTACCCAGATACACAATCAAATCTGACACCAACTGACCACGGATCACCGATGGGATCTGCTGCAGATGGGGGAAACTTGGTGTGCGGATCCGCGTGCGATAGCTCATGGTGCTGCCATCGCTGGTCAGGTAGTAACTGTTGGCACCTTTGGTGGCTTCAATCATCTGGAATGATTCCTGTGCTGGCATAATTGGCCCCCAGGAAACCTGCAGGAAGTGATTGATCAGGGTTTCAATGTCCTGCAGCGTGCGTTCTTTCGGTGGCGGTGTTGTTAATGGGTGATCAGCCTTGAACGGACCTTCCGGCATGTTATGCATACATTGTTCGATGATGCGCATGCTCTGACGGATCTCTTCGACCCGCACCATGGCACGATCATACGCATCGCCGTTCTGACCAACCGGCACGTCAAAATCAAACAGCTCGTAGCCGGAATAAGGACGCCACTTACGCAGATCGAAATTCAGTCCGGTCGCCCGCAAACCAGCACCCGTTACGCCCCAGCTTAGTGCTTGTTGCGTGTTATAAGCTGCAACACCAACGGTACGTCCCATCAGTACACTGTTTTGCAACGCAGCTTTGACGTATTCATTCAGACGATTTGGCAACCAATCCAGCAAGTTATCTTTGATTAAACGTTGCCAGCCTTGCGGTAAATCATGCGCCACACCACCAATCCGGAACCAGGACGGGTGCATCCGCGCACCGGTCACCGCTTCAATGATGTTGTAAATCTTCTGACGGTCGGTGAACGCATAGAACACCGGTGTCATGGCACCAACGTCCTGAATGTAAGTTCCCAGGAACAGCAAATGGCTGTTAATACGGAACAGTTCCGACATCATGATGCGGATGTATTTCACCCGCTCTGGCACGTCAATGCCGGCCAGTTTTTCCACCGACAGTACATATGGCAGGTTATTCATCACGCCGCCGAGATATTCCACCCGGTCGGTGTAGGGAATGTAGCTGTGCCAGGATTGCCGCTCGCCCATCTTCTCGGCACCACGATGGTGGTAGCCGATATCCGGTACGCAGTCGAGGATCTCTTCACCATCCAGCTGCAGCACTAAACGGAAGGCGCCATGCGCGGAAGGATGGTTCGGCCCCAGGTTCAGAAACATGTAATCTTCGCTGCTGGTGCCGCGTTTCATGCCCCACTCTTCCGGTTTGAACAGCAGTTGCTCCTGCGCTTCATCCTGCCGCATTTCATCCAGCATGAAAGGTTCAAACTCAGTCGCCCGGGCAGGGTAATCCTTACGTAATGGGTTACCTTTCCAGTTGCGCGGCATCAGAATACGGGTCAAATGCGGGTGTCCGTCAAAATGGATACCGAACATGTCCCAGACTTCCCGTTCATACCAGTTGGCATTCGGGAATTCACCGGTAATTGATGGCATTTTCAGATCGCTTTCCATCACCGGTATTTTCAGGATCACGTCACTGTTCCGCTCGATCGACAACAGGTGATAGAACATCGTGAATTCAGAATCAGGTAACCCCTGACGGTGTGTCCGCAGACGCTCGTCGGTGGCATGCAGGTCATACAACATGACAAAAGGCTTGGCTGCATGACGTAAATAGCGGATAGCGTGCAGCAGTGTTTCCCGTTTGATCCACACGACCGGAATACCCATGCGCGTGTTTTGTACATGCAGAATATCGTGCGGGAAACGGTGCAGCAGTTCCTGCACCACAGGTGTATCCTGCAGATCGCGAGTTTGCCACAGTTGCATCTCGGAATTGGTCGGAAATTGTTGTGTCAGCTTGATCATCATAGGGCCCTTACAACTTATCCGGAGTAGGAAGATTGGTTACGGCGATACGTTCCTCGCGGAAAAGATCTTTTTCACAAGGCATCTGTGCCCGGTAAACCCCCTGATCACCTACAACCCATGACAACGGACGACGCTCTTCTCCAATTGATTTCTGCAGTAACAGTAAGGCCTGCAGGAAGGCTTCCGGACGGGGAGGACAACCTGGAATATAAACATCTACCGGCAGGAATTTATCCACACCCTGTACCACGGAATAAATATCGTACATCCCGCCCGAATTGGCGCAGGCTCCCATACTGATTACCCATTTCGGTTCCAGTAACTGCTCATACAAACGCTGAATAACCGGCGCCATCTTGATAAACGGCGTGCCGGCGATCACCATAAAATCCGCCTGACGGGGTGAGGCACGGATAACTTCGGCACCGAAGCGGGCGACGTCATGTACCGCGGTAAAGGCGGTAGTCATTTCTACATAACAGCAGGAGATACCAAAGTTATACGGCCAGAGCGAGTTCTTGCGGCCCCAGTTCACCGTTGAGTTCAGCACGTTTTCCAGCTTGCCGAGCAGAATGCCGCGGCCAACCTCCTGCAAGGGATCATTCACAGTCTGCTTCTTTTCAGCCGGATAACGCTCGATCGGTGCATTCGGATCGATTCTGGTCAGGGTGTACTTCATGACGAGCCTCGCTGTTACTTCGATGGGTCAATGTTACGAGAGGAGGAGGGCTGTTTTTTGGGTGCCCAGTCAAGCGCGCCAATGCGCCACAGGTAGAGCAGGCCAATCAGTAACAGAACGATAAAGGTCGCTGCTTCAATAAAACCAATCCAGCCGCTTTCACGAACGGAAACAGACCAGGCAAACAGGAATAGCGCTTCTACGTCGAAAATAACGAAGAACATTGCAATCAGATAAAACTTTGCGGAAAAGCGCAGGCGTGCACTGCCGACCGATTCGACACCCGACTCAAACGGTTTGTTTTTACTGCGGCCCTGGGCTCTGCCGCCCAAAAACGCGGCCAGACCAATCATGATGCTGCATAAACCAATCGCAGCCAGAACGTAAAACAAAAAAGAGCCATTATGAGCCAAATCAGCCATATGCCACCTCTGCCAGCAACCACGCTGTAGCTTTGTATTTGTATTGATGTGTGCTGAAAAGACATCCTGTCAGCGGATGATGAAACAATGAACGGAGTCGGGCACCCCGGGCATCATCACAATGGCGGGGTTGCTGGCTCTGCACATCCCGGCTCCGGAGGCAGGTGATGTTATTCACACGAGTTCTATTTCAGACTAGTTAATCGCATGAAGCGTCGCCAGAGAGAATGTCAAAATCGTGAGGAAGAACAATTAAGCCTTATTCAGCAGGCACTTAATTCTGAGGGATGATACTCAGTAGTTTATACAAGGTGTATTTCAAATGGTTGTTTGTGTGAGTCAGAACAACAAATTTATAACAATTAACTGCGTGTCATTTTTGATATCCGGCGCTTTGTTCAAACTTTGGTTACGTTTACATCAAGTAAAAACAAGGCCTTACCAAATTACAGAACGTGTTGATGGATTTGAATGAGAATACATTGCTAATTATTATACAATGTAACTGAATGTAACCGGGCTTCCAGAGCTTATAAATTCACCAAAATCTAACAAACAGGGTTGTAATTTAACATCAGTGTAAGCGATACCATTGTTTTTTAGATGGTTACTGCCAGTAGTAGCCACTGATTAAGCCGTATACAGCCAAAACTGTTACCTGATTCCCGAAAATTAAGAATTTTTGTGTAAACGATTTCATATTGTTGAGGAGATCACAAAAGAATAACAAGAAACTGAGTACTGTTATTTACGAACACGCTCAATGACAAAATAGTCGTTGGGAATCCCATAAAAGTGCTTTGCAGCAAAAAGAAAAACTGGAGAAAAACCGAATGAAAAAGTTCTCTAAATTGGCTGTAATTTTAGCTGGTCTGACCATTGGTGCCGCCGCACAGGCTGAAACACTGCTGGGTTTTACTATTTATAAATACGATGACAACTTCATGTCTGCTGTTCGTAAAGCGATTGAGAAAGAAGGTGATCAGTATCCTGACATCAAACTGTTGATGAATGATTCCCAGAATGATCAGTCCAAACAGAATGACCAGATCGACGTATTGATTTCCAAAGGCGTAAAAGCGCTGGCGATTAACCTGGTTGACCCTGCTGCAGCACCAGTTGTAATCGAAAAAGCCAAAGAAAACGGCATTCCGGTTGTGTTCTACAACAAAGAACCATCCAAAGAAGCACTGGCCAGTTATGACAAAGCCTATTATGTAGGCACTGACTCTAAAGAATCCGGCATCATTCAGGGCGACATCATTGCGAAGCAATGGAAAGCTCATCCTGAGTGGGATCTGAACAAAGATGGCGTAATTGACTACGTATTGCTGAAAGGTGAACCAGGCCATCCGGATGCTGAAGCCCGTACTATTTACGTGACCAAAACGCTGGATGAAACCCATAAGATCAAAACCAACGGTCTGAACGTGGATACCGCGATGTGGGATACCGCAATGGCGAAAGACAAAGCTGACGCCTGGTTATCTGGTCCTAACGGTGAAAAAATCGAAGTCGTTATCGCGAACAACGATGCGATGGCAATGGGTGCAGTAGAAGCGCTGAAAGCACACGGCAATACCAAAACGCCGGTATTCGGTGTTGACGCTCTGCCAGAAGCACTGGCAATGGTTGAAGCGGGCACTATGGCTGGTACCGTACTGAACGATGCGAACAACCAGGCCAAAGCGACTTTCGATCTGGCTAAAAATCTGGCAGAAGGAAAAGCAGCTGCTGAAGGTACTCAATGGAATATCGTCGACAAAGTGGTACGTGTACCATACGTAGGCGTAGACAAAGAAAACCTGAGTCAGTTCAAGTAAGAAATAACTCCTTCAAGATAGACCTAATAAGAGGAGGTTTTCCTCCTCTTATTTCTTTATGGTTGTGGCAATATTATGGCTGATATCACAGTGAATTCATCTCAGGAATATCTGCTGGAAATGGCGGGTATTTGTAAAGAGTTTCCGGGTGTAAAAGCTTTGGATAATGTAAATCTGAAAATTCGTCCTCATTCAGTTCATGCATTAATGGGTGAGAATGGTGCGGGTAAATCAACATTATTGAAATGTTTATTCGGTATCTATGAAAAAGATGCTGGCACTATTATTTTTCAGGGCAAAGAAATTAATTTCCATTCAGCCAAAGAAGCATTGGATAACGGTGTTTCTATGGTGCACCAGGAATTAAACCAGGTAAGACAACGTTCTGTGATGGATAACATGTGGTTGGGAAGATACCCAACAAAAGGCATGTTTATTGATCACAGTAAAATGTATAAAGATACAAAAGATATATTTGAAGAACTGGGTATTGATATCGACCCGAAACAAAAAGTAGCAGAGCTTTCTGTATCTCAAATGCAAATGATTGAGATCGCTAAAGCTTTCTCATATAACGCCAAAATTGTAATTATGGATGAGCCAACTTCATCTCTGACAGAGAAAGAAGTCAATCATCTGTTTACTATTATCCGTAAATTAAAAGATCGTGGTTGCGGTATTGTTTATATCTCGCACAAAATGGAAGAAATATTCCAGCTGTGTGATGAAATTACAATCCTTCGTGATGGTCAATGGGTCGCTACCCAGTCACTCGAAGGTCTTGATATGGATAAAATCATCGGCATGATGGTTGGTCGTGCGTTAACGCAGCGTTTTCCGCCTAAAATTAACCGACCAAAAGAAGTTATTCTGGAAGTCAGTGGCCTGACTGCATTGAATCAGCCATCGATTAAAGATGTCTCTTTCCAGTTGCGTAAAGGCGAGATCCTCGGGATTGCCGGTCTGGTTGGTGCCAAACGAACTGAAATTGTCGAAACCATTTTCGGTATTCGTGAAAAAGCGTCAGGCACGATTAAGCTACATGGCAAAGAAGTTAAGAATACAGATGCCCACGATGCCATCCGCAATGGTTTTGCGCTGGTGACGGAAGAGCGTCGTTCCACTGGTATTTACAGTCAGTTGGATATTGAATTCAACTCGCTGATTGCCAATATGGATAGTTACAAAGGTAAATCCGGCTTGCTGGATAACAGACGTATGAAGAGTGATACCCAATGGGTTATCGACTCCATGCGTGTTAAAACACCAAGTCAGAAAACAGCAATAGGCTCGCTGTCAGGTGGTAACCAGCAAAAGGTTATTATCGGTCGTTGGTTATTAACTCAGCCGGAAATATTAATGCTGGATGAACCAACCCGCGGTATTGACGTTGGGGCAAAATTTGAAATTTATCAATTGATGCTTGAATTAGCTAAAAAAGATAAAGGCATTATCATGATCTCATCAGAAATGCCGGAGTTATTAGGTATCACCGACCGTATTCTTGTTATGAGTAATGGTCGCGTGGCTGGTATCGTTGAAACAGAAAAAACCGACCAGCAAGAAATTATGCGTTTGGCAGCTTTGTATTTGTAATCCGGGGATATACATCATGAATGTATCAAAAACTTTAAACTACCTGAAAAATGGTGGTATTTATGTAGTTCTTTTTATTTTGCTGATGATCATCATCATAAAAGAACCAACATTTTTAAGCCTGAATAACTTTAGTAATATCCTCACTCAATCAGCTGTGCGCGTTATTATTGCGTTAGGTGTGGCGGGTCTGATTGTTACACAGGGAACTGACTTGTCAGCGGGTCGTCAGGTTGGTTTAGCGGCGGTTATCGCTGCCACATTGCTGCAATCAATGACTAACGTGAACAAAGTATTTCCAGCCATTGGCGAAATGCCAATTCCTGTTGTTATTCTGATTGTTTGCGCAGTGGGTGCATTAATTGGTCTGATTAACGGTATTATCATTGCGAAATTAAACGTAACGCCGTTTATTACCACTTTGGGTACCATGATCATTGTATACGGTATTAACTCACTGTATTACGATCTGGCTGGTGCATCACCAATTGCTGGTTTTGATCCACGTTTCTCCAGCTTTACTCAGGGTTATTTCAAATTAGGTACCTTCAAATTATCTTATCTGGTGATTTACGCAGCGATAGCAACAGCACTCGTCTGGGTATTATGGAATAAAACCAAATTTGGTAAAAACATCTTCGCAATCGGTGGTAACCCTGAAGCTGCGAAAGTGTCCGGCGTTAACGTAACAGTCAACCTGATCCTGATTTATATGCTCTCCGGTATCTTCTATGCCTTCGGCGGTATGCTGGAAGCAGGCCGTATCGGTAGTGCGACTAACAACTTGGGTTTCATGTATGAACTTGACGCGATTGCTGCGTGCGTAGTTGGTGGTGTTTCTTTCAGTGGTGGTGTGGGTACGGTACTGGGTGTCATTACCGGCGTTATCATCTTCACCGTTATCAACTATGGTATGACTTATATCGGTGTCAGCCCATACTGGCAGTTCATTATCAAGGGCGCGATCATCATCATGGCGGTTGCACTTGACTCACTGAAATACGCCAAGAAAAAATAATCTGTTTCACCCCCAAAATATGAATCGGACTACCTGTTTTCAGGTAGTCCGAATTATTTTTTGCAGAACAGAACAGAACAGAACAGAACAGAACAGAACAGAACAGAACAGAACAGAACAGAACAGAACAGATATGCGAGGTTTTTTAGCAGACTGCATATTTACAGCCTGCTGTTAAGAGGGGGATTAGCGGAGTTCCTGGGGGGCAATAGCCGAGGACTGACGTCTGACCAGAACAGGGCGAAACATCTGGGCGTTATTTTCCGGTGCTTCTCCGGTTGCAAGCTGCATCGCCATCTGGGTTGCTCTGGCTGCCATCATCGAAATGGGATAACGCATGGTGGTTAATTTCGGCCGAGAGAAGCGGGCAAAGATAACATCATCAAAACCCACCACGGATACATCTTCGGGAACCCTGAATCCATTATCGATCAAAACGGAAATGATCCCGGTTGCCATTGCATCGTTATAAGCCACGACGGCAGTGAAGGGTATTCCGCGGCCAAGCAAATCCTGAATCGCCTGCTCGCCACCTTCTTCATTTGGTTCTGCCCGTTCCACCGCCATTTCATCGGGATCCAGTCCGGATTCTCGCATGGCATCCTGATAACCACGGATCCGCTCATGCGCATCCTCAATATCATATTTCGATGCGACACAGGCGATATGTTTATGACCTAATTCGATCAGATGCTGGGTAATGGTGTGGCTGCCATAATGGTTATCCAGCCAGATGCAGCGGGAAGGCATCTCAGGCAGTAACCGGTTGATAAATACCATCCCCGGAGACTTTTGCGCATAAGCGGTCAGCTCATCATTACTGAGTGCTTTACTGTGAATTATCAGCGCTTCGCAACGTTTACTGATTAAAAGCTCAATGGTTTCACGTTCCTGCGCTGCATCATGTGAACCGTTGCCGATCAGTAAATGTTTGTGGTGAGCCCGGCATTCAGTTTCGATAGCTTTCACCATCGCGCCGAAAAAAGGGTCTGCCACGTCAAAAACCATGCAACCAATGGTATCGTTTACCCGGCTGACTAATGCTCTGGCATTCGGATCCGGGCTGTAGTTCAACTCTTCCATGGCCCGTTTGACTGCTTCTCTTGCTGCTTCGCCGGTTTTAGGGGAATGGTTTATCACCCTTGAAACGGTCGCAATTGAAACTCCAGCTAGTTTAGCGACGTCTTTAATCGTTGCCATAATGCGTATTTCTCATCTTGTGCGCGTAGTTTTCATACTGACTGTACGCAATATATCAGGGATGGTGATGCCATCACCAGTACAAATCCTCACTAATCATAGGATATAAATCAGGAATAAATGTAAACGTTTACATTTTGTTTGTCAGATCACAGTCTGGCGGAATACTCTCTTCTAGACTAACGGACAACATATATACCAACCGCGTGTTGTCATTTTCAGAGAGGAGATAACATGAAAATTCTGGTTACCGGCGGGACAGGCTATATCGGCAGTCATACCTGTCTGGCTTTAATGGCGGCAGGGTTAGAGCCGGTCATTCTTGATAACCTGTGTAACAGCAAGTTATCCGTATTGAAAAGAATAGAAGAAGTCGCTGGTAAAGCACCGGTTTTTTATCAGGGCGACATCCGGGATCCCGCATTATTGGATCGTATTTTTCAGGAACAACAGATTGCCGGTGTGATCCATTTTGCTGCGCTGAAGGCAGTTGGTGAATCAACACAAAAACCGTTTGAATACTTTGAAAATAATATCGCTGGCACTTTGAGTTTGCTGGGTGCGATGCGCCGGGCCGGTTGTTACCGCTTTATTTTCAGCTCCTCTGCCACCGTGTATGGCGATCCGCAGGCAGTCCCTATCCAGGAAGATTTCCCCCGTTCAACCATGAGCCCTTATGGCAGAACCAAACTCATGATTGAACAGATCCTTGAGGACATGCAGAAGGCCGATCCGCGCTGGAGCATGACATTACTGCGTTATTTTAATCCGATCGGTGCGCACGAATCCGGACGGATGGGCGAGGACCCGCAAGGTATTCCGAATAACCTGATGCCTTATATCACTCAGGTGGCGATTGGTCGCCGCGATTGTCTGAACATTTTCGGTAATGATTACCCAACCAAAGACGGTACCTGCGTCCGTGATTACATCCATGTCATGGATCTGGCTGAAGGTCACGTCAAAGCATGGCAGGTTTGTGGTGAACAATCCGGCCTGCATATCTATAACCTGGGCACAGGGCAGGGTGTCTCTGTGCTGGAAATGGTGCATGCATTTGCACGGGCCAGTGGGTTGAAAATTAACTACAAACTGGTTGAGCGTCGTCCGGGTGATGTTGCGGAATGCTGGGCTGATCCGGCTAAAGCACAGCGTGAGCTGGGCTGGAAAGCGACCCGAACTCTTGATGATATGACCCGTGACAGCTGGCGCTGGCAGCAAGCTAATCCTAATGGATACGAGGAATAAACGATGTTCAATCCGATAGACCATCCTCATCGTCGTTTCAATCCGCTGACCGGTCAGTGGGTATTGGTTTCTCCGCACCGGGCGAAACGTCCGTGGCAGGGGCAGGTAGAAAAAACCGCGCCGGATGATCGTCCTGCGCATGATCCGGATTGCTTCCTGTGTGCCGGGAACACCCGTGTCAACGGTGAAATAAATCCCGATTACAAAGGTACTTTTGTTTTTACGAATGATTTTGCCGCCTTAATGGCGGATACACCGGACTCACCACATTCTGCTGATCCATTGTTCCAGTGCGAGTCAGCGCGTGGCACCAGCCGGGTGATCTGTTTTTCTCCGGATCACAGCAAAACGCTGCCTGAATTACCTGTTCCGGCTATCCGGCAGGTCATTGATACCTGGTGTGAGCAGGTGACCGATCTGGCAAAAGAGTATCTCTGGGTACAGGTATTTGAGAACAAAGGTGCGGCAATGGGGTGCTCAAATCCGCATCCGCACGGTCAGATCTGGGCAAATAATTTCCTGCCAAACGAGCTGGCACGTGAAGAGCTGACGCAGAAACAGTGGCTGGCTGAACAAGGTGCGCCGATGCTGCTGCAATACGCGCAGAAAGAGCAGCAATCCGGTGAGCGGACCGTCGTTGAAACTGAGCACTGGATTGCCGTTGTTCCTTACTGGGCTGCCTGGCCGTTCGAAACACTGTTATTACCGAAAACGCATGTCCGGCGTTTAACCGAATTGAACGATGCGCAGAAACAGGATCTGGCACTGGCATTGAAAAAGCTCACCAGCCGCTATGACAACCTGTTTGAGTGTTCCTTCCCTTACTCCATGGGCTGGCATGGTGCGCCGTATCAGGAAGGCGATGTGGAACACTGGCAGCTGCATGCGCATTTTTATCCGCCGTTGCTACGTTCCGCCACAGTGCGCAAATTTATGGTTGGTTATGAAATGCTGGCTGAAGCACAGCGTGATTTAACCCCGGAACAAGCGGCCGAACGTTTACGTGCAGTCAGCGATATTCATTACAAAGAACAAGCTTGAGGAAACCACTATGTCATTAAAAGAAAAAGTGCACGCCGTATTTCAGAACAGTTTTGGTTGCGAACCGGATCTGTATGTCCGGGCTCCGGGGCGGGTTAACCTGATTGGGGAACATACCGATTATAACGATGGTTTTGTGCTGCCCTGCGCAATCGATTATGAAACCGTAGTCGCACTGCAACGCCGGGACGATGACAAAGTGGTGGTGGTCGCAGCGGATTATGCGAACCAGCGTGACGAGTTCTCTCTGTCACAACCGATAGAAGCACATGCTGATCAGCTGTGGAGTAACTATATCCGCGGTGTGGTGAAATATCTGCTGGAAAAAGGTCTCAGCCTCAAAGGGCTGAACATGGTGGTTTCAGGCAATGTGCCACAAGGGGCAGGGCTAAGTTCTTCTGCTTCTCTGGAAGTCGCCATTGGACAGGCATTTAACGATGCCTATCAGTTAGGTCTGACGCCGGCCGCGATTGCCCTGAATGGACAGGAAGCAGAAAACAAATTCGTGGGCTGTAACTGCGGCATTATGGATCAGATGATTTCAGCTAGTGGCGAAAAAGATCACGCCTTGTTGCTGGACTGCCGTTCACTGCAAACCCGTCTGGTAAAAATGCCGGATGATCTGGCGGTACTGATTGTTCACTCCAACGTGAAACGTGGTCTGGTCGATAGCGAATACAATACCCGCCGCGCACAATGTGAATCGGCTGCCCGTTATTTTGGTGTGAAAGCACTGCGTGACGTTACGCTGGAACAGCTGCAGCAAGCCGCAGAACAAGGCAAACTGGAACCGGTGGTTTATCAGCGTGCCCGTCATGTCATCACTGAAAACGAACGGACTCTGGCCGCTGCGGATGCACTGGAAACCGGTGATCTGGAAAAAATGGGCGTCTTGATGGCAGAGTCTCACAATTCAATGCGTGATGATTTCGCTATTACTGTCCCGGCCATTGATACCTTGGTTGAGATCCTGCAGCAACATATCGGTAATGATGGCGGTGCCCGCATGACCGGTGGCGGCTTCGGTGGCTGCGTGGTTGCACTGCTGCGTCCGGCTCAGGTTGATGACGTTATCGCTGCGGTTGAAGCCGAGTATCCGGCAAAAACCGGTCTGAAACCGACTTGCTATGTTTGCAAAGCAAGCGATGGTGCTGGCATTTTCTAATCCGGAGATAACCATGACACAACTGATCACGCTTGCCAATGAGTCAGGCGTACAGCTTAAATTAATGACAACCGGAGCCGCATTATTGTCATTGACTGTTCCCGTTGGCGAAAGCCAGCGGGAAGTATTACTGGGTTGTAAGCCGGAAGACTACGCTAAACAACAGGTTTACCTGAATGCCATGGTGGGGCGTTTTGCTAACCGCATTGCCGACTCTGTTCTGCACTATCAGGGCGAGACATATCATCTGGTTCCCAGCCAGGGAGCAAACTGTCTGCATGGCGGTAAAGATGGGTTTGATCGCAGAGAATGGTCAGTGGTCAGCCAACAGGAAGACAAGGTCACCTTGTTATTACATTCAGCCGATGGTGATCAGGGGTTTCCCGGCGAGTGCGATGTTACGCTGACTTATGCCCTGGAAGGTACCGACTTACTGATTGATATTCAGGCCACAGTGTCTAAACCCAGCCCGGTTAATCTGACCTGCCATGGTTATTTTAATCTGGACGGTAAACGCAGTGATGTCCGGGATCATGCTCTGATGGTGAATGCCAGCCGCTATCTGCCAATCGATGGTATGGGGATTCCGTTATCTGTTCCGCAGCCTGTTGAAGCAGCGCTGGATTTACGACATTCCCATCTGTTGAAAGATCGTTGGCTGAGCCATCCGCAGCTGATCTCAGCTAAAGGGTTTGACCACTGCTATCTGCTCGATACTGCCGGTTCAGATGAAGTTGCTGCGCGGCTGACGTCTGCAGATGAAAAACTGACTATGGAAGTATTGACGAATCAGCCCGGTATTCAGGTTTATACAGGCAACTATCTGGCGGGCGCGCCATCCCGTGATAACGAGCTGTACCATGACTATGAAGGCGTCTGTCTGGAAACCCAGCTTCTGCCGGACAGTCCTAATCGTCCTGAATTAGGCGATCCATGGCTCTTGCCCGGAACCATCTACCATCATCAGACCCGCTATCGGTTTATTGCCGGATAATTCTCCTCTTTGCCCAGGCCGGAACATTTTCCGGCTTTTCCTTCTGCCGCATCCTACATTTAGTTAAAATAGCCGACCTTATCCTGAAATATCACCGGAGCCACCATGCCGCATAACGGGCAACCCATAACTCTTTCTATCAATACTCTTTCAGATAAGGGTGATGGCATTGCCAACTGGCATGAGCGTAAAGTCTTTGTTCCTGCCGCATTGCCCGGAGAACAAGTGACCGTTTCTCTGCATGGCATCAAACCGAAATATGCGCAGGCTGAATTGCTCAGTATTGACCAGGCGCATCCTCAGCGGGTTGAACCGCATTGCCGTTATACGGAATGCGGTGGTTGCCAGCTATCGCATCTGTCTTATGCCGAACAATTAAAACTCAAGCAGCAGCAAGTCATTGATGCATTACAACGCAAGGGGATTTCAAACCCTGTTGAATCATGTCTGGGGATGTCCGAGCCGCTCGCGTTCCGTAATAAAGCTGTGTATGCCGTGCGCAGCGAAAATGGCGAGCCTCAGATTGGGTTTTATCGTAAAAACAGCCACCAGGTCATAGATATCGCAGCTTGTCCGGTTCAGCACCCGCAAACTACAGAGATCATTGCAGCTATCCGGCAATGGATGAAGGATCTGCATATCGCGGGCTATGATGAAGCTAACCATGCCGGTTGTCTTCGTTACGTCATGATCCGGCACGGATTTAAAACCAATGCCTGCATGGTGGTACTGGTGACTCTGACTGACGAGTTACCAGGGGAAGCTGAATTACTCCAATATCTGACCGCGGGCGGTAACATCGACAGCGTGATCCATAATATTAATCCGGAAAGAGTGAACCGGATTTTAGGTTCTCAGCAACGGGTCTGTTATGGCGCTGAAGCGATAGAAGATGAATTACACGGTCTGACATTCAGCATTTCCGCGCATTCTTTTTATCAGGTTAACCCTCAGCAAACCGATCAGCTTTATGCCACCGCATTACAGTTTGCCGAATTGAAAGGTGATGAAACAGTCGTTGATATTTACTGTGGTATTGGCACTATCTCGTTATATCTGGCACAGGAAGCCAGCAAGGTTATCGGCATTGAAGTGGTGTCACAGGCCATAGAGGATGCCCGCAGCAATGCAAAGCGCAACCAGCTGGATAATACGGAGTTCTATGTCGGTAAAGCTGAAGAAGTTGTACCGGCACTCTATGCGCAGGGGCTGCGTGCTGACGTGGTGGTAGTCGATCCGCCACGCAAGGGATGTGAACTGGCGGTGCTGAATACCATGGCTGCGATGACGCCTGAGCGTATCGTTTATGTATCCTGTGATCCTGACTCACTGGCCAGAGACCTGGCGGTGCTGCAGCAAGCCGGATATGCCATCACCAAGGTACAACCCGTGGATATGTTTCCGCATTCAATGCATGTTGAAACAGTGGTACAGCTGATAAGAAGTTAAATCATCGGATGGCAGATAACAGCAGCTTACTGAGTGGGTCTGCTGTTTGAGGTATGCCATATAACAAAAAAGCACACGGCCTTATGAGCTGTATGCTTTTCTATGAAATTTGGTGCGAAAGGAGGGACTCGAACCCTCACACCCGAAGGCACTAACACCTGAAGCTAGCGCGTCTACCAATTCCGCCACCTTCGCACTGATTGTCTCTGACTAATTTTACATGCTGTCAGCAACATGATTTTGGTGCGAGAGGAGGGACTCGAACCCTCACACCCGAAGGCACTAACACCTGAAGCTAGCGCGTCTACCAATTCCGCCACCCTCGCACACTATCCGACTATTTTTACATGCCGTCAGCAGCATGGTTTGGTGCGAAAGGAGGGACTCGAACCCTCACACCCGAAGGCACTAACACCTGAAGCTAGCGCGTCTACCAATTCCGCCACCTTCGCATCTGGGCGGCATTCTACCGATTCCTGAAAACTCGTCAACTGTCAGGAAGAAGAAAAACAGAGAATCTGGTTAGATTGCTCTGTTTTTCATCAATTAATCACTGCCAGCCTAACGCTTTGCGGTACATGTCCTCGTAACTATGTACAGAATCTGACCACAAATAACGAGTTAACATGGCATTATGCTGCACTCTGCGGAACTCCTGCGGATCCTGCACATAGAGTAACAGTGCACGAAGCAATACATTCAGCAGATCATATGGCTCAGGTTCTTCAAACACAAAACCAGTGGCCTGTGCCGGATTCTGATCATAATCGGTAACGGTATCTTTTAATCCACCGACGGCCCGGACGATAGGCAACGTGCCATATGCCAGACTGTACATCTGGTTCAAACCACAAGGTTCAAACTGAGATGGCATCATGAAAAAGTCGCTGCCAGCTTCCACCAAATGAGCCAGTTCGTTGCTATGCGCATTGATAAAGACAAATTTTTGCGGAAATTGCTGAGCGACGGCTTCCAGTCTTTGTGCCAATACAGGATCACCAGAACCGACAATAACAACCTGAACATGATGCACCAGGAATTTAGCCAGTATCGGCAGTAAATAATGGATGCCTTTTTGTTCTGTCAGACGACAAACCATACCGAAGACCGGAAGGTCACAAACAGGAAGATTAGCGCGTTGTTGTAACTGTCGCTTACATTCTGTTTTGCCTTGTAAGTCATCCGAATGATATTGGGCCGGTATCAGATGGTCAGTCGCAGGATCCCAATCGTTGTAATCGCAACCATTGATAATGCCGCAAATATCCTCTGCCCGATCCTGAAAGTGTTTCGCCATACCATGCCCACCGAGGTATGACATGAGTTCTTTGGCGTACGTCGGGCTGACAGCATTAATTTTGTCTGCGTATAAAACGGCGCATTTCAGAAAATTAATGTAGTAGGGGCCCTGATAAATCGCATCATTATGTGAATTGCGAATTTCAGGTAACGCCCATAACTGTCCGCGTTCGCAAATACCCTGAAAAGCACCATTATGAATCGTAATGACGCTTTTGGTCTGAGCAAAAAACGGATTCTGACCAAATCGTGTTTTCAATAACATCGGCACCAGTGCAGTGTGCCAGTCATTACAATGTACGATATCGGGCTTGAACCCTAACTGCTCAGTTGCCTGCAGGGCGGCAGCCGAAAAGAAGGCAAAACGCTCACCATTATCCGCATAGGCATTATTATTTTCCCCATACAGACTTGGTCTTTCAAAATAGTGTTTGTTCTCAATCAGATATAATGGAATATCTGCCAGAGATAGTTGGCGGATGTCATATGGCACATCAACATACTGAGGCTCGGTTGACAATACGCCAGCATTCACGATCGGACCGTGTTCGCGTTGCGTGATAGCGCTGTAGCCAGGAATCATGATTCTGACATCATGACCCGCTCGTTTTAATTCCAGCGGAAGAGCCTTGGCTACATCAGCCAGGCCCCCTGTTTTTACAAAGCTTTCAACTTCAGAAGCTATAAACAATATATTCATTTATCAGAAACCAACTCTAGCCCCTTTCGGGATAACAATAATACCGCTTTCTGACACAGTGAAGCGCTGGCGATCATAAGCGAGATTTTCCCCAATCACTGTACCAGGTGCTATTTCCACCTGTTTATCAATGATCGCCCGACGAATGGTACAACCTTCACCAATTTTCACATCGCCCAGAAAAATCGATTCGCTGATCTCTGAACCCGATGCGATGTTGCAACGGAATCCAAGAATACTGCGATTGATCCGGCTACCCTGAATGTAGCACCCGGCTGAAATCAGAGATTGTGATACATTCGTTTTATATGCAGCGGTGTCAATGAATGTTGCCGGTGGCAATGGCGGATAAAAAGTATGTAATGGCCATTTCCGGTTATACAGAGAGAATGGCGGATTATCACTGACTAAATCCATATGTGACTGCCAGTAAGAATCAATAGTACCCACATCACGCCAGTAAGCGCCTTTTTCACCTTCGATCTGGTTCACACTGAAGTCATAGACGTAAACCGGAGCGTTTGGATATAACCCCGGAATAATGTCCCGGCCGAAATCATGACTAGAGTCTTCTTTTTCCGCATCAGAAGTTAATTCACTTAACAGCGTATTGGTCTCAAAAATATAGTTACCCATAGACGCTAATGCGAAATCAGGATCTCCCGGAATAGATTTAGGATTTTTAGGTTTTTCTTCAAAACCAATCATCCGGCCATTTTCATCAACTTCAATTACGCCAAAAGCCGAAGCTTCAGCAATAGGAACACGGATTGCGGCTACAGTCAGAACTGCTTGTTTTTCTTTATGAAAATCCAGCATCTGACGAACATCCATTTTATAGATATGGTCACTGCCGAAAATACATACATGTTCCGGGCTGTCTTGTTCAATGAAGCCGATATTCTGGTAAATCGCATCTGCGGTACCATCATACCAACGTTTTCCCATACGCATTTGTGCTGGGATAGGGTCGATGAAACGGCCACTAATCCCGGTCAGATTCCATCCTTTTTTTAAGTGTAAATAGAGCGATTGCGATTTAAATTGCGTTAATACATAAATACGCAGCATGTCTGAGTTGATGAAATTATTCAGTACGAAGTCTACTAAGCGATAGCTACCACCAAAAGGAACGGCAGGTTTACTGCGCGATACAGTGAGTGGTTGTAACCGGGTGCCTTCGCCACCTGCTAAGATCATCGTTAATACACCAGACATATGTTCTCCTATTTCAATTAAGTCCAAATCCATTAAGGCAAAGCGCTGATATGATCAGGCTTGTAAATATCATCGTTGCATTATCGGTGCGACTTTTACACCAGACTAAGAATGTTGTTATATCAGCAGGCATTGCACAAACGGCAGCGCTTACTAATCAGGTTAACTTGGCAGCTAAGTGTAGACGACTTGAAACAAAAAGCCTGTGGTGCGTGTCAAGAGTTAGTAAACAACAGAAGAAAGAATAAAAAGTCAGGTAGGTAGCACAGCGACATGACAAAGAACAACGGTGGCATGCGCCACCGCTTTAATCTAACAGATCCCTTAGGGATTTGTTAATGTAATCTTAGAATCAAAAAGCGCGGATGATTTTGAAGCGGGAGTTTTCTTTGATCACCGATACCGAATGGAAAACATCAGCCAGAATCGGTTCATAGCGCAGAAATTTGTTGGCCACCAGAAATAGTTGTCCGCCACGTTTCAAATGAGCCGGTGCCTGATGAAGAAAACGTTCAGTGGCTTCATAATTTGTCTTCAATCCGGCGTGGAATGGCGGGTTGGAAATAATGAAGTCAAACTTTGCTTCTACATCGGAAAACATATCTGATGCAATAACCTGAGCTGAGAGGTTATTTCCTTCCAGTGTTTTTGTGGCGGAAAGAAGAGCCAGAGCATTAACGTCTGTCATAACAACATTGGCGTCAGGAGTCCGCTGACAGATTGCAGCACCAATAACCCCCGCACCGCAACCAACATCTAAAATATCTCCGCTGAGCGCGGGTAAACTATCCAGTAAAAGTTGTGTCCCTTCATCCAGCTCACCAGCACTGAATACGCCCGGTAAGGCCGATATTTTTAATGCGGCCTGATCATGGGTGAGCTGCAGTGTGTAATGACTAAACAGCGAATCCGGCGTGGAGGATACAGGCGGCGTTACCAGTTGTGCATAGAATAAAGAACAGTGCCGTGCACTATCTATTTTTTGTACCTTATCCGCGTAGGGTTGCAGCAATTTAGGTGCTGCACTGATGCCCCCCCGGTTTTCACCAAGGACAAAAATGTCACCGTTTGGTTTTAATGAAGGTAATACACTGTCAAACCATAACGCGGCTTCTTGTTTTGCTTTCGGCATAAACAGTAGTACAGCATCATATTTTTGTTCGACGTCATTGAGCATGAATCCATAGCGTAGCCGTGAACCCATCATAGGCGAGGTCGCTTGTAGCATATTAAATACACTGTAATCAGAAACCAGAAAGGTAGTCACAATCTCTGATAATAAAGGCGTCAGCGACACAGACTGAAGCTGACCACAGATCAGAATACTCTTGTTTTGAAAGAGTGATTGATGCCGGATCAGAAAAGAAGAGAGGTTATTGGGCTCAGCGTATTGCATAGCAGTCATGTTCAAATAAAAAAGTGATTATCCTATAAAAAAAGACCTCTGCACATGGCAGAGGTCTGATGTTACAGATATTGGGTGAAAAAGGTTTACAGATTACCCGTTACAATCTTAGGCGTAACGAAGATCAGCAATTCTTTCTTGGTATTCGTGTTTACTGTGTTACGGAACAACACACCAACACCTGGAATATCACCTAATACAGGTATTTTATTTACTGTTTTCTTGATGGAGCGGTTATAGATACCACCCAACACCAGTGTTTCACCATTTTTTACCAGAACCTGAGTCGTGATCGCCTGGGTAGACAGGGCTTTTGCAGTACCACCATTACCCGTGTTCACATCCTGATAGATATCATCCTGGGTGACATGCAGATCCAGAATCACATTATTATCCGGTGTGATCTGCGGTGTCACTTTCAAACTCAATACTGCCTTTTTGAACGAGATAGTGGTTGCACCACTAGATGCACTTTCGTTGTAAGGAATTTCATAACCTTGTTCGATCAGTGCTTCTTTCTGGTTCGCGGTTGTTACTCGTGGGCTGGAAATGATTTCTGCTTTATTTTCGTTTTCCAGTGCACTGAGTTCCAGATCAAGCAATGAGCCATCAGCGAGTTTCGCTACCTGAAACGCAATGCTGGCCGCTGTACCACTGGATGGCGCCGCTGCAAGGTTAACGTTCAGACGGTCATCGATAGCTGGTGTTTCTCCGGTTGCAGCAGTATCCAAGCCTTCTATTGAACCAGAAGTACTACCATTGGTGTTTATATCTGTCACACCCCAACGAATCCCTAAAGCATCTTCAACACCGTCAGTAACTGTAACCATACGGGCTTCAATGACTACCTGTTTGACTGCTACATCCAGTACTTTGATCATATCTTTAATGTGATCAATCACCTCGGCAGTATCTTTTACCAGCAGGGTATTGGTGCGTTCATCCACACTAACGGCGCCGCGAGGGGATAGCAGACGGGTTTTGTCATCTGCCAGCAACTTGGCAACATCCGGGGCTTTCGCATAGTTGATCTGTATATATTCGGTTACAAGCGGTGCCAGGTCAGCCACTTTCTGATTATTCTCAAGTTGCTGTTTTTCCTGAGCTGCGATCTCTGCTGCCGGGGCAACCAGCAGAACATTATTGTCCAGTCGCTTATCCAGCCCTTTCACTTTTAACACTGTATCAAGAGCCTGTTCCCATGGTACTCCATCCAGGCGCAGAGTGATGTTTCCGTTAACAGAATCACTGGTGACCAGATTGAGTTTGTTAAAGTCAGCGATCAGCTGGAGTACAGTGCGGACAGGAACATCCTGGAAGTTAAGAGAAATTGGTTTCCCTTTATACTTTTTCGGTGCATCTGCTCTGACGGTTTTCGATGGCGGGCTTACTTCAACAATGAATAAGCTGCCAGACTGGTCGTATTTATAGTCAAACTTTCCTTTAACATTGAGATCAAAAGTCACATTACTTTTGTTTTGCTGCACATCAATATTAGTCACCGGGGTATTAAAGTCGGTTACATTCATCAATGCTATCAGGTCAGGTCTAATTCCAGTTGCATTAAATGATGCGATTACATGATTACCTCTGGAGGTAACTTCAACTGCCGCAGCACTATTTTGTAAATTAATTAATAATTGACCCTGTCCATTTTTGCCTCGGCGAAAATCAACATGTTCAATACTATTTATTACTCCTGCATTGCTTTTCATTGCACTGCTATCGGAGGTGGTAGTTGTTGGCGTAGCCAGAACTTTACTTTCAGTCGCTGATTGAGGTTTAGCTTCATTAGCCAGTGACTGCCCTAATGTAACAGAAATATGAGAGCCATCCTGTTTGATGCGGTAAGGCATCAATCGTTCCAGGTTAACTGATACATCCAATCCTGCATTTTTAGGTTTAACTTGTATATCCTGAATCCCTAATCGTTCAATTGGGATAGTGTTTTGCTTTAATGCAGAGGTGGTTGTCGGAAAATTCAGATATAACTGATTAGGCTGATATTTCAACTTATCAGTAAAATTTGTTACCGGTTCATTGAAATCGAACTGTAATTCAAGCTGATCTCCACTCAGAGGACTGACCCGGATATTTTCAAGTTCTGCCAGGGCGAATACCGTAGTGGAGTACGCAGCGAAAGAAAGCACAGCCGCCGTATATAATCCTGAGTTAAATAGTCTGTTAGTACGCATGACTCATCCCTGTTTTTTGTTGGCGTTAGTAGTGGACGTATTAAGCGTCAGTGTAGTTGTTCTATTATTCCAGCAACCACTACCGTCCGGTATCATCTCGACTACCTCTATATCGTTTTTAGTTACTTTTGTGATCTTGCCATGGTTTAAACCTATGTATTGATCCGCAGTAATGCGATATACGATACCTCCGGGTGCCAGTACCAGCCCCCATAATCCCCGATCATCTGAAAGTGTTCCTTTCATCATCAGATTGTCCAGAGAGTATTGCTCTAATTCTTCTTTCGGTCTGGTGATATCGGGTTGAATACATTTTACTTTTGTTTTGCTAAATAGTTGCCCCTGCTCAGGTTGCGGATCAATAAAAGGATTCCGAGATTCCTGAGCAATAAACGCCATTGGCTCATAAGGCGTAATCGTTGGCAGTGGATCTATTGGCTGCGCTGGTCGGGCTTTTACCTGAGCGACATAGGTCTGCAGATCAGAGTTTTGCTCACAACCTGAAATCATAACCGTACTTAGAAAAAGGATCAGTATTTTGTATTTCATTTCTTCACCGTTCCCTTAGTTTTGGTTTGTTTTTGATTAGGGTCAATACGGTAGGTTTTAGCCTGAACAGACATAATAATGTTATTCGCTTTTCCTTCTTTGCCCTCTTTAGCTCCAGCAGTTCCGGCATCTTTATTTACAGTGAAACTACCGAGCAAGACTATTCTTGGTAATGCCGCAATATCCGCAGAGAACTGTCCAAGTTGACTATATTGGCCTGATATATCTATTCTCATTGGAAGTTCAGTATAAAACTCCTTTCTAATCTCAGGTTCCCAGTTGATGCGCAGCAATTTGAGCCCATTATTAGTAGCTATATAGCTGATGTCATCAAGAAGCCCCGCGATTTCGGTTTTATCCGGTAGTTGTTTTAACTGGGTTTTGAGCATTTCCTCTAGTTGAATCATTTGCTGACGATAGGCATTTAAACTACTGGCCTGCGCTGCTCTGACTTCAAACTGACTCTTGAGTTCAACTTCTTGCTGTCTGGTTTGATCAAGTTTCTTTATGGAGTCAGCAATAAGTGCATAGTAACCAGCCCCGCCAATCAAAGCACAAATAAAGGCAATTAAAATACCTTTCGCAAGTGCCGGCCACGATGCAACATCATTAATGTCTAAATCATTTAATTCTTGAATATTCATTTACGCCCCCTATGCTCTTACTGTTTCGGAGCGGGATTAGACTTATTATTGTTCAATACTGAGAATCGCATTGAAAATTCACTCAATTTCATGAGCGTGGTGTCATTGGCAAAAATAGAGTTGATTGTGGTTTGTCCTAACCAGCCACTTCCATCAATCAAACGCATCGTACTTGCCACACGGTTATACGCTTCAGCTTTTCCTACTACGTCGATTCCTAACGGACTAAAATTGAGCGATTGCAAATAAACACCATTCGACACAACAACAGGCAGATCATTGAATAATCTGACAGATACGTTACGGCTTTGTTGCAATGTATCAATCAGCTTCATTCTGTTTACCAGCGATTGCTTCTGCGCCTTTATCTCATTTATCTGACCAATCTCAGTATCGAGTATGGCTATTTCGTGTTGCAGGAACTGATTCCGTTGATTCTGAGCACTAATTTGATGATTAAAATACTGGTTAACCGCAAATACACCGGCAGCAGCAACAGCGCAACTTACACCAATCAGAATGAAGAACGCTTGTTTCTGGCGCTCTTTGGCAGATTCGCGCCACGGCAGGAGATTTATATTTGACATGGTGTAAAACTCCTTAAAGCTAATCCGAGCGCAGTCATATATTTAGCGCCATGGCCAAAATTATCTGCCAGCTTATGCTGGTTATATAACAGAACAGGATCCGGATGTCTGACATCCATTTCCAGTTGTAGTGCTAATTGCTGGCGTAAACCCGGTATCAAACTGCCGCCGCCTGACAGTACTAAAACGTCCACAGTCCGGTGACCGGAGGAGCTGCAAAATAATTGAATATTTCTTTTTATGTGCTGAGTGAGCTGGTTGATATAAGAGTTGATAACATCAATATCGGTATAGGAAGACAGTGCGCCTTTCAGCTTCACGTTTTCAGCTTCTTCCGGTGGTAAGTTATAGAATGTAGCCAGGGAGCGGGTGAGACTTGCGCCACCGAAATCCTGCAAACGAGAGTAGATCAATTCGCCCTGGAATATAATTCCAAAGCTCAGAGATAATTCGCCGATATCAACTACAGCACAGTATTTGTTGGCATCTGTTGTTTGTAATGATTTTTCCATTGAAACCACAGCACGGGTCAGCGCGTGCATTCCAACGTCGACGACCTTGACGGTCTGATCACAATCATTAAATACGCTGATTGCACTGGCAATTGACTGGGAACGTGCCGCGCATATGAGTACATCATTGCGGGACGGGTCTGTAGTGTTTGGTCCTAAGACTTCAAAGTCGAGACTTACTTCGTCAAGAGGGAAGGGAATCAGTTGCTCTGCTTCCATCATGACGATATTTTCAAAGTCAGTCTGGTTTATGTTGCTGGCTACCTGTGTGATCTTGGTAATGACGCTTGATCCATTCACGGCAGTAGCTGCGTATTTGTATTTACCGGGCAACATCCTTAATAATTGTTTAAATGTCTGAGAAACCTTGTCGACATCCTGCAATTGGAAGTCCCTTATGGCACCTTTGGGGGTTGCTATTTCGGCCCAGGCATCAATGGAAAAATTCTCGGCATCACCTGACACAGCAACAGCCTTAATTGTGCTGCTACCGAAATCAACTCCTAACATGGGAGTATTCGTGCTCTTTTTTAGAAACATGACCATAGAGGCATCCATGCTTATATTGTTAAAATAGACGCGATGCGCCAAACGTAAAACTAACTATAGCCGTATGGCCAGTTTTTTGCGATACGAATGTGTCCTTCAATTCTCTCGAATTTGAAGCAGATAACACTATATACTGCACGCCCATAGGGTCTTGGATTGTGGATGCTCCGGTTATGTTGAAATGGTTAAAGCGATTATTGTGGTTAGTGCTCTTATTATCCTCAATTGGAATCGCTGCTGTCGCTGCTTTTTACTTTCATTTAGAGAAAGGATTACCTGATGTATCTACGTTAAAAGATACCACTTGGGAAACACCGCTCAGAGTCTATAGCGCTGATGGCGAATTGATGTCTGAGTTCGGCAATGTAAAGCGAATTCCTTTGCAGCTGGAACAGATCCCGCAACAAATGCAGCAGGCATTTCTGGCCATTGAAGACTCCCGTTTCTACGAGCATCCCGGGATTGATTTGATTGGTATTGCCCGTGCTGGTGTTGTCTGGGCTGTTTCTGGTCAAATGCGCCAGGGGGCCAGCACGATTACGCAGCAGGTCGCCCGTAACTTTTTCTTAAGCCGGGAAAAAACACTTTCGCGAAAAGTTAAGGAAGTTTTTCTGGCCTGGCGTATCGAAAGAGAATTAACAAAGGGCGAAATTCTTGCTCTTTATCTGAATAAAATTCCTCTCGGATACCGTTCTTACGGTGTTGGCGCGGCAGCTCAAGTCTATTACGGGAAAACGGTAGACCAACTCACACTAGGTGAAATTGCTGTTATTGCCGGTTTACCTAAAGCGCCGTCAATGCTGAATCCTATTCGCTCACCACAACGGGCGTTAGCCCGACGAAATCTGGTTTTATCCAGAATGTTGCAGCTTGGCATGATAAATCAGGATGAATATCAGCAAGCAGTAAAAGAGCCGATAGTCACACGATATCACGGTACGAATGTGGGCCTTGATGCGCCTTATCTGGCAGAGATGGTCAGAAAGTTTATGCTGGATACCTATGGCGAGGAGTCATATAGCAAAGGCTATCAGGTTTATACCACGATAAGTTCAGCCCAGCAGCAAGCAGCTCATTCAGCCGTATTTAAAGGGCTGCTCGATTACGATATCCGTCACGGTTATCGGGGGGCTGAAAAACACCTTTGGACTAAAGGTGCGGCCTGGAATATTGAACAAATCAGTAATTATCTTTCTGATTTACCTAGCTATGAACCATTTGAGCCAGCCATTGTGACGGCGGTAAACAGTAAGGATGTTACTGTCATTATTAAAGGCGGGCTTGATGCCACTATTTCATGGAATGGCTTGAAATGGGCTCGCCCGTTTATCAGTGATGAACGGCAAGGTGTTACTCCCCGGAAGGCTGCCGATATTCTGCAGACTGGCGATTTGATCTGGGTGTGGCAGGATGAAAATAGTGATCAACTCCGGTTGGCGCAAATTCCTGATGCAAATGCGGCATTTGTTGCGTTAAATCCGAAAAACGGAGCCATTCAGGCGTTAGTTGGTGGTTTCAGCTTTGAAATCAGCAAATTTAACCGTGTAGATCAGGCCCGGAGACAGATTGGTTCAAACATCAAACCATTTATTTACTCTTCCGCGCTGGCAAATGGATTCACATTATCCTCGATCATCAATGATGCACCCATTACCCAATGGGATGGTGGCACTTCAGGCTGGAGCCCTAAAAACTCCCCGCCGCAGTATGATGGCCCGATTTCTCTGCGGGAAGCTCTCGCTCGGTCTAAAAACGTAGTCACTGTCCGGTTATTGCGCAGTGTGGGTATTGATAATGTCTTGAATCACCTGCGTTTATTCGGTTTCCCTGAGAGTAGCCTGCAACGGAATGAATCAATATCTTTGGGGACGGCAGAGTTTACGCCTCTGGAATTGGTTACCGGCTATGCTGCTTTTGCGAATGGCGGGTTTAAGGTAACACCTTATTTCATTGATCGTATTGAAGATGCTTCCGGGCGCGTAGTTTATGAAGCTTTACCTCAGATTGCCTGTGCAGGGTGTGGCAAATTAGCCGAAACAGGTTTAGACAGTGTTAACGCCTACAATGATGAATTAGGCGACTGGCATAGTCAGTGTCCGATCGATCCGGTTACCTCTGCCAAACAGGCCCCGCGGATCATCACTGGTGCGAATGCTTTCCTGATAACGGAAGCATTACATTCAGCGATATATGGTGGCGCTGATCGGGGCCTTGGTGGATGGACGGGGACAGGCTGGCGGGCGGCTAAAGAGCTTAAACGTACCGATCTGGCAGGTAAAACTGGTACGACCAATGAAGCCAAAGATGCCTGGTTCAGTGGTTTTACCCCTAACGTGGTTGCTACAGCATGGGTTGGTTTTGATGACCACCGCAGGGCTCTTGGCCGGAGTATCGCAGGTAATGAATATGGAGCCAGTGCCGCTCAACCTATCTGGATTGATTACATGAAGGTAGCGTTACGCGGAACGCCTGATCGCGCTTTTGCTCAGCCGGATGATGTGGTGACAGTTAAAGTTAATAACTATTCCGGGTTAGCTATGTCGGGATCTTCGCCTGGTAGCCGGGAAGAGTTTTTTGAGAAGGGTAGTGAACCAACTGCAGTCAGTCAGCAGGAAAGCGTTTTGTTTGATGACGGCGATGCAAGAGGACCATCACAAACCCAGACTCCGGAATCTCCGACGCCAGCCGGTGGAGATACGGGTACGGATGATATTTTTTGAGTGTTTTTTAATCTTTTTTAAGAAATTGAGACCTGATCCATGTGGATCGTAGGTCTCAATTGCTTTTCCCTGATTTTGGTTAATAATGTTTGAGTATGTAAAGAGCTCGGATAAAGACATTAGTCAGGGAAATAAATATGAATTATCGTAAAAATATGTTTGCTTTGTTGGTTGCTGGCACATTGTTAACCGCATGCGGTGGTGGCGGAACGGATATCAGTGGTGGCAGTTCTGATAGTTCTACTGGTGGTACTACTAGTGGCAGTACAGGAACTGGTTCAACAGTTACTGTAGGGGTTGCAAAATACATCATTGCTGATACACCGACGCCATCATTCCAGCCATTAATTAATGGTGCTTCCTCAAGAGTTACATTTACTGTTACTGATGTTGCAGGTAATCCTGTAGCAGATAAGAAAGTGAATGTTGCATTTTCGTCTTCCGTATCCAGTGGTTATTCATTATCAGCCAGTCAATTTACAACAAACTCTTCTGGGCAGGGCAGTATTTACGTATCTGCGGGTACAAGCCCTTCAACTGTGTATGTTAAAGCCACATTGAATGATGACAGTTCTGTTTCAACGTTATCCTCGTCTGTTTCATTCGGTATGGGTGTGCCTGATTCTGATAGTTTCTCAGTTTCAGCTTCAGTGTATTCTTTAGATTCGGCTGCTGAAATGGATGGTGTCTCGACGGAAATTAATGTCTATGCCGGAGATAAATTCAATCACGCAGCATTAGATGGTACAAAAATTTATGCGCAGTCTAATGGCGGGCAATTACAAGGTGACTCGTCTAGCAGCGGAACAACACCGTTTTGCACTACTTCTGCGGGTTCATGTAAGTTTAACTTAATTAGCTCTGCCCCCAGACCATCAAATGGTATTGTCAGCGTTATATTTTATACTGATGGCGAAGAATCATTTAAAGATCTGAACAATGATGGTGTCATGAATTCAGCAGAGTTTAATCCTGGTGATTTTGACGATATCAAAGAGCCTTATCTTGACGCTGATTTATCAAATGACTACATATCAGGTGAATATTATTGGGATCTTGATAATAGTGGGGCCTACACACCAGCAGATGGCAAATACCATGGTTTAGCCTGTGATTCTGCTCTAGTTGCCGCAGGTTCCTGTATTTTAGGTACTGTCAAAATCTGGGATAGAAGAGATTTTGCTTTCAGCTCTGTAAAAAATATTACTCCAACATTAGAAAGATGGAATGGAACTCGATGGGTTTCTGCAACGGAAATTGATCTTGAAATTACTACAAATTACAGGGTATTACTTGCTAGTACAAACAACGATGACCATGCATTAATGGCTCTGCCGAGCAATAGTACTATCGCATTTACTTCAACTAATGGCGGAACGCCTGTATTTGGCTTGCCGAGTGGTTATACCGCAGATTATGTCGATACCACTGATGAAAGTATTTATGCTGTATCTAATTTATCAGATATTAGTTTAACAAAGATTGGCAACTTTACTTCGTCTTATCCCGTAAATCAGATTAAACCGTTTTATTTTTATTTTAATGTGCCAGAAGAAACAAAGAATAATGGAAATACAACTGGGACATTAACCATTCAGATTACAAGCCCTGGCTCGGAGGCTGCAACCCCGGTTGTTTATACCGTCAAAGATGCCGCATGATCTCAGATGGTTTAGTCAAAAAGCGAGCATCATGCTCGCTTTCTTGTTTACAGTTGTAAACTACAGTATAAGCTAAAGACATATAACTTATTGCTTGAAGAGAGATAACAATGACAAGCGAAACTCAGAATTATACCAGTCTTGAACAGGCGTTTTCGCTTGGGAATGGTCAGGACGCAGCGTTGAACTGGCTACGTAAAAGTCACACGAATGTGGCCATTTTTCTGGTCAGTGGAATTAAATTGGAAGGTGTTATCAGTGGATTCGATCAATACAGCGTGCTGCTGACTGATGCACATAATAACCAGCAAATGATCTATAAAGCCAAGATTTCGACAATTGCGCCACTGGGCAACCGGGTAAGCAGCAATACTTTTCAGCGCAGACGTCCTCCGCGTTACCAGAATGAAAATCCGGAAAATCCGGGATCATCTTCAGGCGGAAATACTGACTAGGTATAAGCTTCTATCAGGGGTGCCGCATTAACTTTGAGGCATCCCTAATAAAGTACTGACTCGGGTCTTATTGGCAGATTAGCAAGAACTATCAGCGTTAAAGCGTGTAAACGTATTCCAGTCAGGCTTTCCTTCCCGGATCAGTACACAATCCATCTTCCCCTCTTGTGCAGCCTGAAGACCAATCTCAGTATCTTCAAATACCAGACAGCGGGATGGTTTGACGTTGATTTTGGCTGCTGATAACAAAAAGGTATCAGGATTAGGCTTATGATGAACAACATCATCGGACGTTGTGAGCACCTGAAAGTAGGAGCGTAATCCGTTATTGGCCAGCACGATCTCTGTATTGACCCGCATTGAGCCGGTGCCAATGGCTAAAGGCCGATGATGAAACAGGTTAGTCACCAATTCTTTCATCGCTGGAAATACGGTTGCTTTTGATATAACTTGTTGATAATAATCAGATTTAACTTTAGTGACAGCATCTAAATCAAGATCAAGATTTTGTGTTTCAGCCACCAGTTTGGCAATTTTTCGGCTTGGAACTCCGCCTAAGTTATAAAACCATGTGGCATCATAATGAAAACCATATACAGCCGCTGCATGCTCCCAGCCAGCAAGATGCAGCGGCATTGAATCTACCAGGGTGCCATCCAGATCGAAAACAAACCCATCATATTTTTCCAGTAAATCTTCGATTTGCATGACTAAATTCCCTTGGTGATTAAATAAGCTCTAGTTGTTCCATGACCTGGCGAATACGCTGTTTGGTGGCATCGCTGAGAGGCATGATCGGCAGACGGCATTCTTCGGTACATAGACCTAACAATGATGCTGCATATTTTGCACCTGCCGGACTAGGTTCGGCAAACATGACCTGGTGCAGAGGAATCAATTTATCCTGTAAGTCTCTCGCTTCTTCCCACTTACCGGCTGCGGTCAGATTTTGTACTTCAGCAACCAGTTTTGGTGCTACGTTCGCTGTAACAGAAATACAGCCGGTACCGCCACTAACGTTATAGGCAACAGCGGTCGCGTCTTCACCGGATAACCAGATAAATGGTTTCTTGATTAACTGACGTTCAGCCCATGGGCGGGCCAGATCACCGGTCGCATCTTTTACGCCGATAATACGTGGTAATTCAGCCAGTCGTGCCATGGTGGCAGGCTGAATATCTACAATTGCCCGCGCCGGAATGTTATACAGAATAACAGGAATAGCGGTTTGATCATGCAACAGCTTGAAATGCTGATATAAACCTTCCTGATTAGGACGGTTATAATAACCGGCAACATGTAAAGTTGCATCGGCACCTGCACGTTCAGCTACCTTGGAATATTCGATTGCTTCGATCGGGTTGTTGGAGCCTGCCCCGGCAATAACAGGTACACGTCCTGCCGCTTGCTGTACCACGATTTCAATGATACGGCAGTGTTCATCATGGGTAACGGTAGGACTTTCACCTGTAGTACCGACAGGTACAATCCCATGAGTGCCTTGTTCAATATGCCAGTCAACCATCTGACGTAATGCTGTTTCATCCAGCTGACCATCCCGGAACGGGGTGATCAAGGCCACAATAGAACCGTGGATCATACAAACTCCTTTTGATCTTTAATCTCAACAAAAAACCCCGATCCGCTATGGCGTAACCGGGGTTTATAAACTGGGTATCGACAAGCTGGTTACGCGAAAACGTACGCACCCGGTTTTGAGGCACGTTTATAAGGTTTTCGAACGATAAACCATTTGCTCATGATGCTGATCATCAGAATGACAATAATTAAGAACATAGTTCTGTATCAGAGCGTAAAAGTCAAGAAGTCATACTGAGCAGGATGATGCAATGTGCATAAATATGTTTTATTTGGGTAAAATGATTCATGATTGTGCACATTTATTCCACCCGTTTCCTGGTGTTCGAGTAGTAAATGTTAACGGTTTTCTATTTATTCAAGTAAAATGCAACTTGAACATCATGCTATCCCCTGTAGTTCAGTTGCTATAAAGCGGGGGGTACTGCATAATTCCCCGTCCAGTTTCTAACGTAAGGTACTGTTCTCTAGGTTCCCGTTATATATAACGGGCATTCGTTATTTTTGAAAAAATAGACAGACAAAATGGCTGAAAAACGCAATATTTTTCTGATTGGCCCTATGGGGGCAGGTAAAAGCACCATCGGCAAGTATTTGTCGGAAACGTTGCATATGGATCTCTATGACTCGGATCAGGAGATAGAACGTCGCACCGGCGCAGATATCGCGTGGGTTTTTGATGTCGAAGGTGAAGAGGGTTTCCGCAAACGGGAAGAGCAGGTAATTAGTGACCTGAGCGAATTGCAAGGTATTGTTCTTGCGACCGGTGGTGGTGCAATCAAGAGTCCTTTGACCAGAAACCGCTTATCAGCGCGGGGCATTGTTGTTTATCTGGAAACACCGATTGAAAAACAACTTGCCAGAACTCAACGCGATAAGCGTCGTCCACTGCTGCGCACTGAAGAACCTCCTCGCGAGGTGCTGACTCGTCTGGCTGACGAGCGCGAACCGCTGTATCGCGAAATTGCAGATTATGTGGTTCGAACTGATGAATTGACGGCCAAACAAGTTGCAACGCAGATTGTTGAACTGTTAGGACTGTAATTAAACGATATAGATGGAGGCTGTAGTGGAGACGTTGACAGTTAATTTGGCCGAACGTAGTTATCCTATATATGTTGGAGCCGGGCTACTGACATCTTCAGCACTGTTTGCACCGCATATTGCAGGGCAGCGGGTCATGATTGTGACCAACGATACAGTTGCTCCATTATATCTGGATGTACTCCGTAAGACGCTGGCTGGCTATCAGATTGATACATTGATTTTGCCCGATGGTGAAGCGCATAAAACACTCGCTTCATTTGAGGTAATTATGTCTGCGCTGCTGAAAGGAACGCATGGTCGTGATACTACCCTGATTGCACTGGGTGGTGGCGTGATCGGTGATCTTGTTGGCTTTGCTGCTGCCTGTTACCAGCGTGGAGTGCCTTTTATTCAGGTACCGACAACTTTGTTATCTCAGGTTGATTCATCTGTTGGTGGAAAGACCGCAGTTAACCATCCTCTTGGTAAGAATATGATCGGTGCTTTTTATCAGCCGAAAGCTGTCATCATCGATATTGATTGCCTGCGCACGTTGCCATCCCGTGAACTGGCAGCCGGTATGGCTGAAGTCATCAAATATGGCATCATCTGGGATGCTGATTTCTTCAGTTGGCTGGAACAGCATATCTCTGATATTCAGTCTTTGTCGCCGGATGCATTATCTAAAATCATTCTTCGCTGCTGTGCTATCAAAGCGGATGTTGTCGCGCAGGATGAAACTGAGAACGGCGTAAGAGCGTTGCTTAATCTGGGTCATACATTTGGTCATGCGATCGAAGCTGAGCAGGGTTATGGCAAGTGGTTACACGGTGAGGCTGTTGCTGCCGGCACCGTACAGGCTGCAGAAACATCACTGCGGTTAGGCTTATTGTCTGATACGGATGTTTCCCGGATTAAAGCCTTACTAAAGGCAGCAAATCTGCCTGTTACTGCTCCTGCTGATATGACATATGATGATTATATTCACCATATGTTGCGCGATAAAAAAGCGAAAGCCGGAAAACTGCGACTGGTATTGCCTCAGGCTATCGGTCGTGCGGATTTGTTTACTGACGTGGAGCAGACCGTGCTTCGCGCAGTTATTGATGCGACACACTGAATGTGACATCAATCGAATATTTATTACTGCCAACTCAAACCCAATTAGTGTCACGGTTAAGACAACTGATTGGGTTTTCTTCTTCATTTATCTTTTTATCTGGTCAGGAAGGTTCCGGACGGACTTCGGTTGGCCAGCTTTTGATGAATGAACTGGATGCTGATTCTCACATCAGCTATGTCGTGTTGCATCCGGAGATGGATCTGTCCCGTATCAGGGAACATATTGTCTTACAACTGGTTCCGGGCGCTGTGTTTGATCCCGGCGAACCGTTGTATAAAACATTAATCAGACTCATTCCTGATCTGTCTGTTCCCCGATTACTGGTCATTGATGATGCAGATAGTCTTAGCCCGGAATGGTTATTTGAGCTATGGCAATGGCTTAATTATGCCGATGAATTGTATCCATCCCACAAAATTAGTGTATTACTGATCGGAACCCGTGAATTTTCTGAACTTCTGGCGCAACATCTGGAAGGCAGAGATCAGAAGGCACTGAAGATTGAAGTCGAACCGCTGACTCTCAAGGAACAAAAAAAACTGTTGGTGAACTGCCTGCAGGACGGAGATGTCTCCGCAGCTCAGGGTGAACAAGCCCTGGCTCGCCTGGCTCATTGTCAGGGTAAGCCTGGTGAGGTAGTTGCAATTGCGGAGGCTTGTATGGATAAAAAATCATTATCTTCATTCGGAAAAAATGATTTACCGGTTAATAAAATAGTAGCTGCGGTCGCTGTTCTAGCTGGTGTTGTTTTATTGCTAAGCTGGCTTGTTCCTTCCTCATCAGACAACGAATCGTCAGCAGAGTCTTTAGCTCAACCGGAACGTCAGGCGGTAGCGCTGGCTCCCAGTACTTCGGCAGCAACGGCTCCTGATGGTGTTGTCCCTGCAACTGATGCATTACCGGCTGTTGTGGCACAAGAAGGTATTGTTTCTGGCGCTGCCACCACGGGCATTGATGCTGCTCAGGCGGAAGATGATAGCAATAAGCGCCGTGTAGTGATTAGTGACCAGGCCGTACAGCAGATGGCAGCTAATCAACCAGTAACCGGTGCGGTTGTTGTTGATGAACCAGTACAATCATCAGCTACAGTGACATCGCCGGATCAGCTGAAACCGATAGTTGATGAAATTAAAAGTCCATCTCCGGCGCCCGCCAAATCCGTGAGTAAAAAAGTGATTCCGGAAAAAAAAGCAGTACAGCATAAACCGAAAGCGACTGTTGAACGTAAAATTGTTAAAACCAAAACGCCAGTAGTCAGGAAGACGACTGTATCCAAGAGTAGTGTCGCGGCAGCTCCGGTAACTGATGGCTATGCATTGCAACTTGCAGCCAGTGGTAACCCGACTGCACTCAAAACACTGGCAGCCAGTAGCGGTTTACAGGCAAAGACAAAAATATACAAAAATCAATCCAATGGCATGTATGTTCTTATCTATGGGGAATACAATTCATCCGCAGCAGCTAAAGCCGCTGTAGCCGGATTGCCAGTGGCATTGAAAAGTACGAAACCATGGCCGAAGTCCTATGCTCAGATCCATAAAGAGCAGGGTAAATAAGCAGAGCAGAAGCTGAATGACGCAAAGATATAACACCCTATTCTGCTTTAGTTTTATACGGGCACAGCATGTTTCTGAATGGAGCAATGCTGTGTCATGAAGAAACAGCGGGCATTTTTAAAATGGGCTGGTGGAAAATACAGCCTGATTGAATCGATCACACAATATTTACCAACAGGTAAGGTGCTGGTTGAACCTTTTGTCGGTGCGGGTTCTGTATTTCTGAATACTGACTATGATGCCTATCTTCTCGCGGATATTAATCCTGATTTGATAGCGTTATATAATTTACTGAAGTCTGAACCGGATACATTTATTCGTATTGCTAACAGCCTGTTCTGTGAACAAAACAATCAACGCGAACGTTATTTTCAGTTGCGGGATGAATTTAATCAGACAACAGACACGGAATGGCGGTCTGCGTTATTCCTGTATCTGAACCGGCACGGTTACAACGGATTATGCCGTTACAACCGGAAAGGTGGCTTTAATGTGCCTTTCGGGCGTTATAAAAAACCCTATTTCCCGGAAAAGGAATTGTGGTTTTTTGCTGAAAAGGCTCAGAAAGCGACCTTCGTGTGCCAGTCTTTTATGGAAACATTTGCCATGCTGGAACAGGATCATGTGGTTTATTGTGATCCGCCGTATGTGCCTTTATCCGCGAGTGCCAGTTTTACCAGCTATGCTGCCAAAGGTTTCAGTGAGAATGAACAGCGTCATCTCGCGGAATTAGCCTGGCAGGCTGCGTCGGAGAAACGCATCCCGGTATTGATTAGTAACCATGCTACTGATTTAACTTATGATTTGTATAAGCATGCCTCATTGCATGAACTTCAGGTAAAACGAACCATTAGCCGTGCAGGGCATTCCCGTCAGCGGGTTGCTGAATTAATTGCCCGTTATGAACCACACCGACTGGCCAGAAAGGCTGGATAACCTTAAAGACTGATGAATATGAAACCGTATCTGATTGCTCCTTCAATTCTTTCCGCCGATTTTGCCCGTTTAGGCGAAGATGTTGCCAATGTATTAGCAGCGGGTGCTGACGTCGTTCATTTTGATGTAATGGATAACCATTATGTCCCGAATCTGACAATTGGCCCGATGGTATGTAAAGCGCTGCGTGATTACGGTATCACTGCACCGATTGATGTACATTTGATGGTGAAGCCTGTTGATCGGATTATCCCTGATTTTGCCAAAGCGGGCGCTTCGATCATCACATTCCACCCGGAAGCATCAGAACATCCGGATCGGACTTTGCAGCTGATTAAGGAACATGGCTGTCAGGCTGGTTTGGTACTGAATCCGGCGACATCATTACATTATTTAGATCATGTAATGGATAAACTGGATATTATTTTGTTGATGTCAGTTAACCCGGGTTTCGGTGGTCAGAGCTTTATTCCGGCTACATTGGATAAATTACGTCAGGTTCGTCAGCGTATTCAGCAAAGCGGACGTGATATCCGTCTGGAAGTTGATGGTGGCGTGAAAACAGATAATATCCGTCAGATCGCAGACGCAGGCGCAGATATGTTCGTCGCCGGTTCTGCAATTTTTGATCAACCTGATTATGCTGCTGTTATTGCTCGTATGCGTCAGGAGTTAGACTCTGCAAATGTCTGATTTAAATAATGTAAAAGTTATTTTATTCGATTTGGACGGAACGCTGATTGACAGTGTTTCGCAACTTTATCTGGCTGTTCAGGCCGCATTAAATGCCCATCAACTGCCGGCGGTATCGTTGGAGCAGGTGAAAGAATGGATTGGTAATGGTGCCGAGGTATTACTGAAACGGGCAATGTGCCGCCAATATCATTTTCATGATGTGGATGAAGTTCTGTTTCTGCAGGTAAAAGCTGATTTTGACCATCATTATCATGCTGGTATCGATAAAGACTATTCACTTTATCCTTTTGTTCCGGAAACCTTGTCTGCGCTGGCGCAAGCCGGCTATTCACTGGCCGTGGTAACAAATAAACCAGATGAGTTTGTGCAGCCTTTGCTGCAATCTGCCGGAATTGCTCAGTTTTTTTCTCATACCTTGGGTGGTGGACGGTTACCTGCGAAAAAACCGGATCCGATGCCGCTGCATTATTTATGTGAGCAATTCAATGTGAAACCGACAGAAACTCTGATGGTCGGTGATTCTAAAAATGATATTCAGGCTGCCCGTGCCGCAGGTATTCCCGTTGTTGGTTTAAGTTATGGCTATAACCATGGTGAGCCAATAGAAAACTGTCAGCCAGACTGGGTACTACATCGCTTTGATGAGTTAGCGTCGTTGTTGGCGCTGAAGTAAGGAATTGAAATGGCAAAACCAATCGTATTGAGCGGAGCTCAACCTTCAGGACAACTGACCATTGGCAACTATATGGGTGCATTGCGTCAATGGGTTCAGATGCAGGATGACTATGATTGTCTGTATTGTATTGTGGATTTGCATGCAATAACTGTGCGTCAGGATCCCCTGGTGTTACGTAAAGCGTGCCTGGATACCGCGGCCTTGTATTTGGCTGTTGGCATTGATCCGGCAAAAAGCACTGTATTTATGCAGTCGCATGTACCGCAACATGCTGAATTAGGCTGGATATTAAATTGCTATACTCAAATGGGTGAATTATCCCGTATGACGCAATTTAAAGATAAATCACAGCGTTATGAGAATAATGTCAGTGTGGGTTTATTTGATTATCCGGTATTAATGGCTGCAGATATTTTGTTATACCAGGCGAATCAGGTTCCGGTTGGTCAGGATCAAAAACAACATCTGGAATTAACACGTGATATTGCATACCGTTTTAATTCCATTTACGGCAATGTATTTACGACTCCTGAGCCATTTATTCCGCCGCAGGGCGCTAAAGTGATGAGTCTGCAAGATCCGGTTAAGAAAATGTCTAAATCGGATGATAATCAGAATAATGTCATTGGTTTACTGGAAGATCCTAAATCCATAACCAAAAAATTGAAAAAAGCAGTCACTGATTCAGAAGATCCGCCAGTAGTTCGTTTTGATATTGAAAATAAAGCGGGTGTCAGTAATCTGCTCAGTCTGATGCATGGTGCGACCGGCCAATCAATTGCTGAGCTGGAAGCGCATTTTGAAGGCAAGATGTATGGTCATCTGAAGACCGAGGCTGCAGAGGCTGTTGTAGCACTACTGGAGCCTATCCAGCAGCGTTATCAGGAGTTCCGCTCTGATGAGTCGGCTCTGCTGGCTATTCTGCAGCAGGGTGCTGAAAAAGCGCAGGTGCGGGCTGATGAAACGATGCGTCGTGTATTTGATGCGATTGGTTTTGTAAGTAAACGTTAATAATTCAGCCGGATTATTAAAATATAGTCCGGCTAAATTATTTCTCATTATATAACTACTTTAAGACAAGATATGGTATCTAAAAAACAAGAAGATATAGTTGAACCACTGGATCTGGAATCAAAAGATATGTGGTTACGAAAATTCCGTATGGCGAAAACACAACAGACGTTAACATTGATGGTTGAAAGAGCGATAGATCAATATCATCAAAAACCCTCCGTGTTAGGTGCAATATATTTAGCTGAATGCCAGAGAGAACGAGAGTTAGAAACTGGTATGTTATTGAATCGCTAAAAGTAATTATCCAAATAAAACTAGCCAAATAATGTACCTTGTTAGACAATATCATTATTTCTGGTATCAACAGATGATGGTTAGCTAGGGTATATTTATGAACAAAACGCTTAGTTGTATCGGTGTGTCGATGGTTCTGCTGTTAGCAGGTTGTTCCGGTTCCAGTGGGGTATCCGAGCAATATCGTTATACGCCACCGACTGCTGTACCTGTACAAACCAGTACGGAAGTTAATGTTCCCTATGATTTATTGTGGGGACGCGCTCAACGCTGGCTGGCTGAGAAAGGCTTTGAAGGTCAGGGTGACGTAACCGGCGGAGTATTGTCAGCTTCTCAGGAAAGTTATGGCGATGGATTAAAATATCTGGATTGTGGTAAGGGCGGTTCCCGCGTCAGTATTGAACAACCAGCCGTTAAGATTAATCTCATGATCACGCAAAATGCTGATAAAGCCGTTGCGTCTATTAATCTGAAAGGCACAACTACCGTTTCTTATCTTGAAGGTAATGGCGAAAAAGTCGCAGCGCCTTCAGTTACCCCGGTTTGTGTTTCTAACGGACAATTGGAAACGGATTTCCTGAGTTATATTAATCGCTAATATCCGTATCTGTCAGAGATAAAAAGCCGTTGTTCTACAACGGCTTTTTTGGTTTTAAAACTATTAAACGCCAAGCTTGGCGTGATATTCGTTCATCAGATCTTTCAGCTTTGCCGCTTCAGCTTTTGCTTCGGGCACTTTCCCTTCATCGGTTAACTTGATGGCAACATCAATCTGAGCGATGAGTTTTTTCATTCCTTCAGCGAAAGTTTTGCGATCAGTGCTGTCCGGCGCTTGTTTTTTCATGTTACCCGGCACGCCGGATTGTGCTTCAACGGCGGCAGCACGTAGCGTGGTTAAATCTTTTTTCAAACTTGCAGCATCAGCATCTTTCATTACCAGACGATAACTTTTGCTCATGTCTTTCATGGCATCTTCTACATCAACCGCTGCAAATGCCGGTGCAATCAAGGCGGCAGAAGAAAGAAGTACAGAAGATATGAGCGTTACACATTTTTTCATCAGTAACTCCTTAGAAAAGGCTTTCCAGGTAAACAGAGTAAGGCTATATCATAAAGATTAAAAATTCGTTAATAAGTTGACTAATATTTGTAACTTATTGATAGTCATAATCACTACTTGTTATTCTTTTGATAGCTTAAATCTATCGGAAACCACAATGAATCTACGGGATCTGGAATATCTGGTTGCGCTGGCTGAACACCAGCACTTTCGGTTAGCGGCAGAAGCTTGCTATGTCAGCCAGCCGACACTGAGTGGGCAAATTCGTAAACTTGAGGATGAACTGGGCGTTGTGCTGCTGGAACGGACCAGCCGTAAGGTATTGTTTACTGCATCAGGTTTACAGTTGGTCGCACAGGCAAGACGTGTATTGGAAGAGGCGCGTTTGCTGAGAGAAATGGCGCAACAGCATACCGAAGAGATGGCGGGACCACTGCATATTGGGTTGATTCCTACGGTTGGCCCTTATTTATTACCACATATAATCCCGGCTATCCGGCGTGAGTTTCCGGATTTGGAAATTTATCTGCACGAGGCTCAGACGCATCAGATCGTGGCTCGACTGGATAACGGCGAACTGGATTGTGCATTACTGGCGCTGGTAAAAGAGACTGCTGGTTTTATTGAGATTCCGGTATTTGACGAGAACATGTATCTGGCCGTTGCTGCAGATCACCCGTGGGCGGAACGTGAACAGGTTGCAATGAGTGAACTGTCGGGACAGCAGTTATTGATGCTGGAAGATGGGCACTGTTTACGCGAACAGGCATTAGGTTTTTGTTTTGCCGCCGGAGCCCGAGAGGACACACATTTCCGGGCAACCAGTCTGGAAACATTACGCAATATGGTGGCTGCCGGTGCCGGAATTACACTGATCCCGGAACTGGCCGTACCGCAGGAAAAGATTCGCGACGGCGTCTGCTATTTACCTTGTCATGATCCAGAACCGAAACGCACAGTCGGTCTGATTTATCGTCCGGGGTCTCCGCTTAAAACCCGTTATCAGCGTCTGGCTCAGTTGTGTCAGCAACAACTACAAAATCTCTGTGCTATATCATAGCGTTGTCGTTCATACCGCGTAGTCGTATTCCTGACAAAAAGTGGTTGATTTCGCTATACTCATTATGACTTTATTTATTGCCAATGGCAGGCCTTCTATGTCCCCCAAAGATCCTTTCGCTGCACGCGAAGCTGAAAAATACGAAAAACCGATTGCGAGTCGTGAACTCATTCTGGCATTGATTGAAAAGAATGGTCGTCCGATGTCACGGGACGAGATCGAAAAGACATTAATGCTGGAAGGTGAAGATCAGCTGGAAGGGCTGCGCCGTCGTTTGCGCGCTATGGAACGGGATGGACAGTTGATTTTTACCCGGGGGCGCACCTACGCCTTGCCGGATAAGTTAAATCTGATCAAAGGACATGTCATTGGTCATAAGGATGGCTATGGTTTCCTGCGCCCGGATAGTGGTGGTGCTGACCTGTTCCTGAATCAATGGGATATGGCGAGTCTGATGCACGGTGATTATGTGCTGGTTCAGCCAACGAAAACAGATGCCAAAGGCCGGCAGGAAGCCCGGTTGGTGCGTTTGCTGCAATCACGGGATATGGATCTGGTCGGACGCTATTTTGTTGAAAATGGTGTTGGCTTTGTGGTTCCGGATGATAACCGTATTATTCAGGATATTCTGATCCCGCCTGATGCCACTCTTGGCGCCCGGCAGAGCCAGATCGTTGTGGTGCGTGTAACTCAGCGCCCGACTGGTCGTCTGAATGCGATGGGGCAGGTCCTGGAAGTGCTGGGTGACAATATGGATCCGGGCATGGAGATCGATATTGCCATCCGTAAATTCGGTATCCCACATGAATGGCCACAGGAAGTGCTCACGCAGATCAAATCGCTGACAGAGCAGGTTCCGGAAGAAGCGAAAGCAGGCCGTGTGGATTTACGTGAGTTACCACTGGTCACAATTGATGGTGAAGATGCCCGCGATTTTGATGACGCGGTATTCTGTGAACGCAAGCGCGGCGGTGGCTGGCGGTTGTGGGTCGCTATTGCTGATGTTTCCTATTATGTGCGGCCGACGACTGCCCTGGATCATGAAGCATATAACCGTGGTAACTCCGTCTATTTCCCTGAATTTGTAGTACCGATGTTGCCGGAAGTGTTATCCAACGGCTTGTGCTCATTGAATCCGCAAGTTGATCGCCTCTGTATGGTTTGTGAAATGACCATTTCCGAAGCGGGGCGTCTGTCCGGATTTAAATTTTACGAAGCGGTGATGAATTCTCACGCCCGTCTGACTTATACCAAAGTGGCGGCGATGCTGGATGGGGATATCAAGCTGCGTGAACAATACGCTGCACAGGTGCCGCATATTGAAGAACTGCACAAGCTTTATCTGGCGCTGAAAACAGCCCGTCATCAGCGCGGTGCGGTAGAATTTGAGAGCGATGAAACCCGCTTTATTTTCAATGCACAGCGCAAAATCGAACGTATTGTGCCGTTGATCCGTAACGATGCACACAAGCTGATTGAAGAGTGCATGATCCAGGCGAACGTTGCCGCGGCTAAATTTATCGAGAAGCAGGAAGCAGAAACCTTATTCCGCGTGCATGATCGTCCGGGTGAGCTGAAGCTGGAAACCTTCCGTCAGTTCCTCGCTGAGTTGGGACTGGAGCTGAAAGGGGGTGATGAACCGGAGCCGATGGATTATGCAGAATTAGCTGCCAAGGTGCAGGATCGTCCGGATGTTGAGCTGATCAATACCATGCTGCTGCGTTCCATGCAGCAGGCGCAGTACAGTGCGGACAACATCGGTCACTTCGGACTGGCACTGAAATCATATGCACACTTTACATCACCAATCCGCCGTTATCCGGATCTGTTACTGCACCGGGCAATCAAATACGAGTTAGCGCGTCAGGAAGGAAATCCGAAACATAAATGGACGCCAAGCGGTGGTTATCATTACAACTATGATGAAATCTCCCCGATGGGTCTGCAGTGTTCGATGACGGAACGCCGCGCTGATGATGCTACCCGGGATGTTGCCGACTGGCTGAAATGTGAATACATGCAGGATCATGTCGGTTCTGAATTTGACGGTGTGATTGCCAATGTGACTTCATTCGGCTGCTTTATCCGCCTGGCAGAACTGAACATTGATGGTCTGGTGCATGTATCGACACTGACTAATGATTATTATCAGTTTGATCCATCCCGTCAGACGCTGATCGGTGAGAACTTCCGCCGTGTGTATCGCTTAGGCGATAAGGTACGGGTGCGGGTTGTCGGTGTAAATCTGGATGATCGTAAGATCGATCTGATGCTGGTTGAAGATCCGCTGGTGTTCACTGGTAAAGATGCGAAGAAAAATCAGAAATTACTCACTGATATCCAGGGTAAAAGAGAGCGCAGTAAACAGCGTAAAGCCAGCAGTGATCAGGAAAAAGCAGCCGGTAAAGAACGTAAACAAAAAGACAAACAACGTACGGGTGCCAGTGATAAAATTGATCGTACGCGATCAGCTAAGAAAGACGATCGCAAAAAACGTCAGGGAAAAGCGAAGAAATGAGTAGCGAATTGATTTACGGGATCCATACGGTAAAAGCACTGTTGGAGCAGGCTCCGGAGCGTTTTCTCGAAGCCTGGGTGCTGAAGGGACGTGATGATGATCGTCTGCAACCACTGTTAGCCATTTTGCAACAGTACGGTGTCAGCATTCAGTACGTACAGCGTAAAACACTGGATGACAAAGCTGAAGGCGCTATCCATCAGGGGATCATTGCCCGGGTGCGGGAAGGAAGAAAGCTGGACGAGTCTGATCTGGATAAAATTCTGGAGAAAGAACAGACGCCCTTTTTTCTGGTACTGGATGGAGTAACTGATCCGCATAATCTGGGCGCTTGTTTGCGTACTGCAGATGCTGCCGGCGTGCACGCGCTGATTGTGCCGCGGGATAAATCAGTCAGCCTGACGGGCACTGCCCGGAAAGTCGCTTGCGGTGCGGCGGAAAGTGTCCCGTTTATTCAGGTCACTAATCTGGCGCGGACACTGCGTGAACTGAAAGAACGCGGGGTCTGGGTTGTCGGAACAGCGGGTGAAGCAACGCATGATGTTTTTGCGGCTAAACTGACTGGTTCACTGGCACTGGTGATGGGCGCGGAAGGTGATGGTATGCGCCGTCTGACCCGGGAACACTGTGACGAGCTGATCAGTATCCCGATGGCGGGTGCTGTTTCCAGCCTGAACGTTTCTGTTGCTACCGGTGTTTGCTTGTTTGAAGCGGTGCGTCAGCGTCGTGGTTAACAGATAAAAAAAGAGGCTGGTATATACCAGCCTCGAACATATCACCCTTCAGAGGAGGAGAAAGGGCGGGTCTACAGAGTTTTGCTCAACATTACGATGTTTGCAATATATCATAATGATAATTATTCTCAATTGGTTTTTTCTCTTCTATATCCCTCTTATATCTCTCTGCTTCTGATATGTGATTACGATCGCAGCAAATTGCACTCTGCTGGTGAGTTTACTGGCATTAAAAGTTTACATTGCCATTGATTTGTTCTCGTCCGGGCATAGTGGGCTGGTGGTCATCTGCTGGTAGCATAGCGGCGGTTATGTTCTATGGATAAATGTGATGCCTGCACAACACAGTTGGCTGGAAGATACGTTGGCGATGCTGACGGCAACCGGCCTGATCTCATTAGGTATTGTTTTTTTTAATCAGCCGGGGCTCGTGGTCGGTGGTACTGCCGGGCTGGCATTACTGCTGAATAAATTATTACCATTTAGTTTTGGGCAGCTGTTTTTTATGCTGAATGTGCCCTTTTACTGGCTGGCCTGGAAACGTCTGGGTGGATGGTTTGTCGCGAAAACCCTGCTGTCTGTTACTGCCGTTTCGTTTTTTGGTGATCACCTGCATCAATGGATGCAAATCAATGAGGTGCGCCCAATCTATGCGGCGTTGATGGGTAGTGCGCTGGTGGGGGTTGGTTTGCTGATCCTGTTCCGGCATCGTGCCAGTCTGGGTGGGTTTAATATTGTCTGCCTGTGGTTGCAGGAACGTTATGGCGTGAGCGCGGGTAAAGTCCAGATGGGGATGGATTGCACTATCGTGTTGTCTTCTGCGTTCATTACTTCGTGGTCAGTGCTGCTACTCTCTGTTTTTGCTGCTGTTATTGTGAATGTGGTACTGGCGACGAACCATAAACCCGGCCGGTATAATTCCGCAGTCGCGTGATCTCATTTTCTTCAATTCCACCTTTTTGCAGGCGCTGGTCGCCTGCTTTTTTCTGCTTAAATTTCAGTCATCATCAATCATGGGAAAAGTCGGGCACAAGGTTTATAATCCGCCCCCAGTTTTGATGTATTACTAGCCAGTCAGAGACAGAAAATGCCAGATTTTCTTCAGGAAGTGAGTAAAAGACGCACTTTCGCGATTATTTCACACCCCGATGCGGGTAAAACGACCATTACCGAAAAGGTCTTGTTATTCGGACATGCTATTCAGACCGCCGGTACGGTAAAAGGTCGTGGTGGCACAGGTCAGCATGCCAAATCTGACTGGATGGAAATGGAAAAACAGCGTGGTATTTCTATTACCACCTCAGTGATGCAATTTCCTTATCGCGACAGTCTGGTTAACCTGCTGGATACACCGGGCCACGAAGATTTCTCGGAAGATACTTACCGTACCCTGACCGCAGTTGACTGCTGTCTGATGGTGATCGATGCGGCGAAAGGGGTTGAAGACCGGACGCGTAAACTGATGGAAGTAACTCGTCTGCGGGATACGCCGATCCTGACGTTCATGAACAAACTTGACCGTGACATTCGCGATCCAATGGATCTGCTGGATGAGGTTGAGCGTGAGCTGAAAATCAAATGTGCGCCGATCACCTGGCCGATTGGCTGCGGTAAATTGTTCAAAGGGGTTTATCATCTGGCGAAAGATGAAACCTATCTGTATCAGTCTGGTAAAGGTCACACCATTCAGGAAGTCCGTATTGTTAAAGGACTGAATAACCCTGATCTGGATGCGGCAGTTGGCGAAGACTTGGCGGAACAATTCCGTGGTGAACTGGAATTGGTACAAGGCGCCTCACATGAATTTGATATGGATCTGTTCCTGAAAGGTGAACTGTCTCCGGTATTCTTCGGTACGGCACTGGGTAACTTCGGTGTTGACCATATGCTGGACGGTTTGACTGACTGGGCACCAGCGCCAATGGCGCGGAAGACCGACACGCGTCTGGTGGAAGCAACTGAAGAGAAATTCTCCGGCTTCGTATTCAAGATCCAGGCAAATATGGATCCGAAACACCGTGACCGTATTGCGTTCATGCGTGTGGTTTCCGGCAAATATGAAAAAGGCATGAAAATGCGTCATGTTCGCCTTGGTAAAGATGTCAACATCTCCGATGCGGTCACCTTTATGGCGGGCGATCGTGAACAGGCCGAAGAAGCTTATCCGGGCGATATCATCGGCTTGCATAACCACGGTACTATTCAAATCGGTGATACCTTCACTCAGGGTGAAGATCTGCATTTCAGCGGTATTCCAAACTTTGCGCCAGAGCTGTTCCGCCGTATTCGCTTGAAAGATCCACTGAAGCAGAAACAGTTGCTGAAAGGTTTGGTGCAGCTTTCAGAAGAGGGCGCCGTGCAGGTGTTCCGCCCAATCGACAACAACGACTTGATCGTGGGTGCGGTGGGTGTGCTGCAGTTTGATGTGGTGGTTTCGCGTCTGAAGTCGGAATACAACGTCGAAGCCATTTACGAAACGATCAACGTATCAACCGCCCGCTGGGTGACTTGTGCTGATGCGAAGAAATTCGATGAATTTGAGCGTAAATGTTCACTGAACCTCGCGCTGGATGGTGGCGATAATTTGGCTTATATCGCACCGACCATGGTGAACCTCAATCTGACGATGGAACGTTATCCTGACGTGAAGTTCCATAAGACTCGTGAGCATTAATTCCCTTCGCTTAAAATTTTTTGCCTGATTTCGCAATTTTGCCCCCTGATTCCGGGGGGCATCTCCGAATGCTGCTATCTTTATTGTTGTTCAAATGAATTCTGTTATCTAGTGTTGGATTCAAATGAATAATTAATCTGAGCTGTTTTTATAAAAACTCAATTGATATTACCTCTCTTTACTTATTGTGTAAGGATGTATCATGAAGACAATGCTCGCACCATCCCTCGCTCTGTTAACTGTGTTTTGTGCCTCCTCTGTTTTTGCCGCACCTGCGTTGCGAACTGAAACGGGGCAGGAACTGGGACTCAGTGTCTCTTACTATAAATTTGAAGTATCTGACGTCGATCTTGATGATGAGTACCGGCTTACCGGTACGGAACTGGATGGCGTCAAGATTGGTGTGGATTACACCACCACCATGGCTTTGCAAAACGACTGGTTTTTTAAGATAAATGGCCGTCTGGCTTATGGTCAGGTTGATGCTTCGGCAGAAGCAAACGGTTATCCATTAGATCTGGATGATAATTCTGATTTATATTACGAAATCAGACCTTTACTCGGTAAAGACTTTTTTATCACTCAGGGTATCCTGGCGCCCTATATTGGATTTGGTTACCGCCATTTACGGAACGAGCTGAGTGGTAATGATGAAACGGGGGCGTTTGATTTCGACCGCACCAGTCAGTACTACTATTTACCGGTAGGGTTGATATACCGGGCTGCGCTGGATAGTCAGTCTCAGTTAGAAACAACACTGGAGTACGATTATCTTATCCGGGGTGAGCAGGATAGCGATATCTCTGCCGATGGCTCATCAGACAGTTCGGAAAATACACAGAACAATGGTTATGGCATCAAATTTTCCAGCTTATACCGCATTAACGATTTAGCGTTTGGCCCGTATATTGATTACTGGAATATTGATAAATCTGATCTCTCTGATGTTGGTTATTACGAACCGGGTAATGAGACCTTTGAAGTGGGTGTTAAAGCCTCCATGCGCTTCTAAAAAGCGATTAATTAGCATATAAAGGCCGTATCAACGGCCTTTTTTATTGCTGAGATTATGCTGACAGACACTCACATCCATCTTGATCTGCAGGAGTATGCTGATGACCTGCCGCAGGTAATGGCGCGCAGTGAAGCGGCTGGTGTTGACCGCTGGGTTGTACCGGCAATTGGATCGTCTTATTGGCCGGCATTACCCGCGTTGCATCAGCAATATCCCGGTCTCTATTACGCATTCGGTCTGCATCCGTGGTTTTTGGCGCAGGAAAATGATTCTTCCATTGCGGAATTAGAGCGCTTTTTACAGCAGCGACCAGCCGGATTGGTAGCAATCGGGGAATGTGGCCTGGATGGTGCGATTGATGTTCCCATGTCATTACAAATAGACATGCTGGAAAAGCAATTAGTACTGGCCAGTCAGTATCAGTTACCGGTGATTCTGCATTGTCGCAAGGCGTATAACGAGTTATTGCGCATTGTGAAACAGTACTCTTTGCCTCGGGGCGGTGTCTGGCATGCCTTTTCCGGTTCCCGTCAGCAGGCGGAACAATTTATCGAACTGGGATTTATGCTCGGTATCGGTGGGGTGATCACCTATGAACGGGCGGAGAAAACCCGCAAGGCTGTCGCCAAACTACCGGTAGAAAGTTTGCTGCTGGAAACGGATGGCCCGACCATGCCATTAGCGGGGCGTCAGGGAGAACGTAATGAGCCTGCTTATCTGCCGGAGGTTCTGCAGGAATTATCACTGTTGCGAGGATCTGCACCGGAGGCGTTAATTCGGCAAACAGAGTTGAATGCTGAAAAAATGTTCCGTTTTTCTTGCTGACAATACATACCATTAACACTTTGACCGGATGCTGTCCGGTACGATTGATCTGGAGATACGGATGCCTGATTTACAACAAGCGGCACAGCGTGCACTGCAACTGATGGATCTGACTACCCTGAATGACAACGATACGGATGCCACCGTGATTGCACTGTGCCGGCAGGCAAAAACAGCTGCAGGAATGACGGCGGCGGTGTGTGTTTATCCGCGCTTTGTTCCCGTCGCACGTCAGACATTACGTGAAATCGGTGCGGCAGATGTCAGGGTGGCCACTGTGACCAACTTTCCGCATGGTAATGATAATATTGAGATTGCTGTAGCTGAAACTAAAGCTGCAGTGGCTTATGGTGCTGATGAAGTTGATGTTGTATTTCCTTATCGTGCCCTGATGGCGGGAAATCGTGATGTTGGTTCTGAACTGGTAAAAGCCTGTAAAGCAGCCTGTGGCGAGCATGTCTTGCTGAAAGTGATCATAGAAAGTGGTGAACTGGGAACACCGGAGCTAATCCGCTCTGCTTCTGAAATTGCCATTGCGGCTGGTGCTGATTTTATTAAGACATCCACCGGTAAAGTGCCGGTTAATGCTACGCTTGAAGCAGCAAAGATCATGTTACAGGTGATAAAAGAAAAAAATCCGGCAGTAGGTTTTAAGGCTGCTGGTGGTGTAAAGAATGCGGCGCAGGCGGCGGAATATCTGGCACTGGCTGCCACTGTGCTGGGTGATGAATGGATTTCAGCAAGAACATTCCGCTTTGGCGCATCCAGTTTGCTGGCGGATCTGTTAACAACGCTGGGACATCAATCCCGGACCGCATCATCAGGGTATTAATTGCTTTCGTCATGTAAGGGGGCGCCATGTTCCTTCCGCAAGAAATTATCCGTAAAAAACGCGACGGATATGCACTAACCGACAGTGAGATTCAGTTTTTCGTTCAAGGCATCACGCATAACACAGTTACTGAAGGACAGATCGCTGCGCTGGCAATGGCGGTTTTCTTTAAGGGCATGACGATGCCGGAACGGATCACACTGACCTGCGCCATGCGTGATTCCGGTTCAGTGCTGGACTGGCATGAGCTGGAATTGCCGGGACCGGTGCTGGATAAGCATTCCACCGGCGGTGTGGGTGATGTGGTCTCGCTGATGTTAGGCCCGATGGTTGCTGCCTGCGGTGGTTATGTGCCGATGATTTCCGGCCGCGGCTTAGGACATACCGGTGGTACGCTGGATAAGTTTGATGCTATCCCGGGATATCAGACCAGCCCGCTGAAAGCGATTTTCAAGAAAGTCGTGAAAGAGGTCGGGGTGGCTATCATTGGCCAAACCTCGGATCTGGCGCCGGCGGACAAACGCTTTTATGCCACCCGTGATGTCACTGCCACAGTCGAATCCATTCCATTGATCACTGCGTCCATTCTGTCGAAAAAACTGGCGGCAGGACTGGAAGCACTGGTGATGGATGTTAAAGCCGGCTCGGGTGCTTTTATGCCTACTTATGAACAATCTGAAGAACTGGCAAAAAGTATTGTCGCTGTAGCCAATGGTGCCGGTTGCCGTACGACAGCGCTACTGACCGATATGAATCAGGTGCTGGCGACCAGTGCCGGCAATGCCGTCGAGGTGCGGGAAGCGGTGCGTTATCTCACCGGAGCCTATCGTCACCCGCGGTTACATGAAGTGACCATGGCATTGTGTGCGGAAATGCTGCTGTCCGGTGGCCTGGCAACTAATGAGCAGGAAGCAAGAGCCAAACTGCAGAGGGTGCTGGATAACGGTAAAGCTGCAGAAACATTTGGCCGCATGGTCGCAGCTTTAGGTGGTCCGGCTGATTTTGTCGATCACTTTGATGATCATCTGGAGAAAGCCGCGGTTATCCGTCCGGTTTACGCTGAATCAGCCGGTATAGTCGGCGGAATGGATACCCGGGCACTCGGTATGGCGGTGGTCGCGTTAGGCGGTGGTCGCTTACGTGCCACTGATCCGATTGATTATTCGGTAGGGCTGACAGACGTTATTTCTCTGGGTGAAAAGGTGGATAAAGAACGTCCGCTGGCGTGGGTTCATGCCCGCACGGAAGCACAATATGAACAAACAGCAGCGGTAATTCGTAATGCTATTAGAGTCGGCGATGCTGTGGCTACTTTGCCACCGGCTGTTTATCGCCGCATTACCTTAGCTGATGTTTGAGGTTTAAATGAAACGCACCATTATTTTAATGCTGGATTCACTGGGTATCGGAGCGAGTGCCGATGCCGTCCGTTTTGGTGATGAAGGCGCAAACACGCTGGGTCATATTGCACAGGCCTGTGTGACCGGAAATGCGGATAACGGACGCAAGGGACCTCTGACCCTGCCCAACCTGACCAGGCTTGGGCTGGCGCATGCCTGTGCCGCCTCCTGCGGAGAATTTCCGGCCGGACTGGATGCTTCAGTAACGCCGATAGCCGCTTATGGTTATGCACGGGAACTTTCATCCGGCAAAGATACGCCTTCGGGGCACTGGGAAATGGCGGGGGCACCCGTGTTATTTGATTGGGGTTATTTCACGGATAAGCAAAACAGCTTTCCGCCGGAACTGCTGGATGCCTTGGTGGCGCAGGGGAATTTGCCGGGCTATCTTGGCAACTGTCATGCTTCCGGTACGGAGATCCTGGATCGTCTCGGTGAAGAGCACATGCGTAGCGGTAAGCCGATTTTCTATACCTCAGCGGATTCCGTATTCCAGATCGCCTGTCATGAAGAGACCTACGGTTTAGATAAACTTTATGAACTGTGCAAACTGGCCCGTCAGCTACTTGAGCCCTATAACATCGGTCGTGTAATTGCCCGTCCGTTTGTAGGCAGTAAAGCTGGTGAGTTTAAACGTACCGGTAACCGTCATGATTATGCGGTTGAACCGCCAATGCCGACCTTACTGGATCGAATGAAAGCTGCGGGTGGTGACGTGATCTCAATTGGCAAGATCGCCGATATCTATGCCTGTTGTGGTATCACGCAACAACATAAAGCAACCGGTCTGGACGAGTTATGGGATATGACACTGGCGCAGGTAAAAACAGCTGCGGATCAGTCGATTATCTTCACAAACTTCGTGGATTTTGATTCCTCTTACGGCCATCGCCGTGATGTAGCGGGTTATGCGGCTGCGCTGGAGTATTTTGACTCCCGTCTGCCGGAGTTATTAGCATTACTGCTTCCGGGCGATCGAGTTGTCCTGACTGCCGATCATGGCTGTGATCCCATCTGGACGGGAACAGACCATACCCGCGAGCATGTACCGGTCATTTTCTATGGTGATACGGTGCAGCCGCAGGATCTGGGTATGCGGGATACTTTCGCGGATATCGGACAAACTATCGCGGCTTATCATGGCCTGCCAGTACTCGACTATGGCAGCAATTGCCTGCCTGAACATCATTAACAGAAGGAATAATAATGGCAACTCCACACATTAATGCCAAAGATGGTGCTTTTGCTGAAACCGTACTGATGCCGGGTGACCCGTTGCGTGCGAAATACATCGCTGAAACTTATCTGGAAAATGCAGAACTGGTGACAGATGTACGTAACATGTTTGGTTACACCGGTTTCTATAAAGGGCAGCGTGTCTCTGTGATGGGGCATGGCATGGGTATTCCGTCCTGTTCTATCTATACCAAAGAGCTGATCACCGAATACGGCGTTAAAAACATTATCCGTATCGGTTCCTGCGGCGCCGTGCGGCCAGATGTCAAAGTGCGCGATGTCATTATCGGGATGGGGGCGTGTACCGACTCCAAAGTAAATAGAATGCGTTTCAAAGATCATGATTTTGCCGCGATTGCTGATTTTGGCCTGTTGCGCAAAGCCGTTACTGCCGCTGAAACCTTAGGTATCCCGGTTAAGGTCGGTAACCTGTTCTCAGCCGATCTGTTTTATAGCCCGGATCCACAGATGTTCGATGTGATGGAAAAATTCGGCATTCTGGGTGTGGAAATGGAAGCTGCCGGTATTTACGGTGTAGCCGCCGAATACGGTGCTAACGCGCTGGCGATCTGCACGGTTTCTGACCACATTAAGACCGGTGAACAGACCTCTGCTGACGAACGTCAGAACACATTTGATGACATGATGAAAATTGCGCTGGATTCTGTGTTGCTGAAATAACGGATGATGAGATAACGCTTGCCTGAAGGAAAAGCGATCGGCTACGCTGTCGACCGCTTTTTCTGACAGGGAGTGTATCACCATGCCGATTTCCGCGTTGCCTGAGCAAATTGCTGACTGGCTCGTTCATTTTCCCGCTTCCGGGGTGCTTCAATTTACAGATCGTGGAATCGAGGCCGTCGATAAGCCTGAGTGCGATGGCTATGTCATGCTGATGGGCGCTACCCTGGCACCAGAGCATGTTGCCGCGACCTTAAAACAGATCCGGGATATGGGCATGGCGACCTGTTGCTTTGTACCGTTTGCCGTAGGCGAAGTCTGGACTGTGGTGCTGGGAACGTCCGCACACTCTTCTGATCTGATGCAATGGCTGAAAGTTCAGGACTGGTCAATTGATGGCGCTCATGTCGCTGAATTGCCACGTCTGCAAGCAGGTGGACTGATCCTGATGGACATGGATTCCACTGCGATCCAAATCGAATGCATTGATGAAATCGCCCGTCTGGCGGGTGTCGGTGAACAGGTTGCCGCAGTGACTGCCGCGGCCATGCACGGCAAACTGGATTTCGCGGAAAGTCTGCGTAACCGTGTCGCACTACTGAAAGATGCCCCGATTTCCATTCTCGATCAGGTCGCTGCTGATATTCCGTTGATGCCTGGACTTACGGATCTGGTCAGCACCGCTAAGGCAGCTGGCTGGAAAGTGGCAATCGCCTCTGGCGGATTCACTCACTTTGCCGGTGTACTGCAGCGTAATCTTGGTTTAGATCATATCGAATCCAACGTACTTGATATCGATGGTGATCATCTGACCGGTAAGGTTAATGGCCGTATTGTTGATGCCAAAGTGAAGGCGGAAACTCTGAAAGTGCTGCAGGAACGTTATCAGGTGTCGGATAAGCAAACCGTCGCTATTGGTGATGGTGCCAACGATTTGCCGATGCTGAAAGCAGCGGCTCTGGGTGTGGCGATCCACGCCAAGCCAGTAGTGCGTGAGCAGGCGCAGGTAGCCATCCGCCATATGAACCTGGAAGCAGTGATTTGTCTGTTACAGGCCGGTGATTTAATCGCCAAAGCCTGATCGACCGGAACGCCTGACCGGTGATATTCGCCGGTCAGTCAGATGCATACCTCGCCTGAATCAAACGCCCCACCGGTAAAGTCACTACCTGTCTTAATTCCATGAACTCCCCACTGCTGCGCTGATTATTGTTATTATCACGCTCTGATATCAGCATGATATGGCTATTTCTTGAAGAGGATCTGTGATGGCAAAAAGTAAAGTCGCCTATGTCTGCAATGAATGTGGTGCAGAGTCTGCCCGCTGGCAAGGTCAGTGTGGCGAATGTAAGGCGTGGAATACCATCACAGAAATCCGGCTGGGGCCATCTGTCGCAACCAGCAAAGTGGTGCGGACTGGCTATGCCGGTGAACTCAGCAGCAAAGTGCAGACGCTGGCGGAGGTCTCATTAGCTGAAATTCCGCGAATCAGTTCAGGCTATAAAGAATTGGATCGTGTGCTGGGCGGTGGAATAGTGCCCGGCTCTGCCATGCTGATTGGTGGCCATCCGGGGGCCGGGAAAAGTACGTTGTTACTGCAAACCATGTGCTTGCTGGCCGATCGGATGACGGTGCTCTATGTGACCGGTGAAGAGTCATTGCAACAGGTGGCAATGCGGGCACACCGGCTGGGGCTGCCAAATGATAAGTTACGCATGCTGGCGGAAACCAGTGTTGAACAGATTTGCCATCTGGCTTTGCAGGAAAAACCCGCAGTCATGGTCATCGATTCGATTCAGGTGATGCATGTGGCGGATGTCAGCTCATCGCCCGGTTCAGTCTCTCAGGTGCGTGAAAGTGCTGCCCATCTGACGCGGTTTGCCAAACAGCATCAGGTCGCTATTTTTATGGTCGGGCACGTCACGAAAGATGGCGCTTTGGCCGGGCCTAAAGTATTAGAGCATTGTGTCGATTGTTCGGTGTTACTGGAAGGCGATGCAGATTCACGCTATCGAACCTTACGTTGTCAGAAAAACCGTTTTGGTGCTATCAACGAGCTGGGCGTATTCGCCATGACCTCGCAAGGCATGAAAGAGGTCAGCAACCCTTCGGCAATCTTCCTCAATCGTGGCGAGGCAGAAAGTGCAGGTTCGGTGGTGATGGTGATCTGGGAGGGGACACGTCCTTTGCTGGTGGAGTTACAGGCACTGGTCGACTATTCACAACTGGCAAACCCACGCCGGCTGGCAGTAGGTGCCGAGCATAATCGTCTGGCGATGTTACTGGCTGTGATGCACCGGCATGGCGGCATTCAGATGTCTGATCAGGATGTATTTATCAACGTGGTGGGTGGTGTGAAAGTCGAGGAAACCAGTGCTGATCTGGCATTGATTGCTGCGATGGTCTCCAGTTTCCGCGATAAGCCGATCCCGAAAGATCTGATTATTTTTGGTGAGGTGGGATTGTCCGGCGAAATCCGGCCGGTACCATCAGGTCAGGAGCGTCTGCAGGAAGCGGCGAAACATGGTTTCCGGCAGGCCATCATCCCGAAAGCCAATATGCCTAAGCATGAGATCCCGGGCATGAAAATTATGCCGGTAACGAGTTTGCAGGAAGCGATAGAGCTACTCTGAGGCTGATACATGCATTCATGCTTATTCCGGTTTACAGGGCGTATCACAAGACGCCCTGTGACTTTCCGGAATCAGGCAGTGGTGACCGATTTTTGCGGCTGTTCCGGTTTATTGTCATCGCTCAGCACATTCAGAACCAATACCAGCTTGTCTTCAAGTTTAAACCGTTCCTCTAAGGTTAAACCCAGCTGACTCAGATCTGCTTCCAGCTCAGGCATTTCATCGTCGCTGATATCACCATAACGCTCATTGAAATCCAGAATGGATTCTGTCGTATCCTGAATACGGTCAATCAGACGGTTTGTTAATGACAGGTGATGCTCTTTCTCCTGCACCTTTTCATAGGCATCAATCAGAATTTCATAAATTTCAAAGTGTCCGGCAGAGATGTAGTCTACCAGGCGATCACAAAAGTCAGACAATGCCTCTTTGCTGGGCAAAGTTTTGCTGTATGGAGGCATCAACCCGGCTAGTTGCATATATTCGACTAACAAGGTGCGACGGACATCCAGCCATGCATCTATTGCCGGGTGTTTCCCTGCGACTTGTTCGCGGATTTTATCGAGAGTAACCAGCATGTTGCCTCCTTGGTTAACTATTCAGATAGTTCATGTCCCTTCTGATCCCATTGTGCGACCTTTGGTGAAAATGACACACAAATGAATATTACAACTGTTAACCATGTCTCTTTTCCGATTGCATCTCGTTTACGCTTTAAACAGTTCTCTGATTGTTAGCAGCATGTTAACCGGCGGAATGTTAGAATTATTTAATATCGACCAACCAGAACAGATAAATGACTAAGATAGAAAATGATCGTTACCTGCGCGCGTTGTTACGTCAGCCCGTTGATCGCACTCCCGTTTGGTTAATGCGTCAGGCCGGACGTTATCTGCCTGAATACCGTCAGCTGCGTGCTGAAGCCGGTGATTTTATGACGCTGTGTCAAACCCCGGAACTCGCCTGTGAGGTGACTCTGCAGCCATTGCGGCGCTTTGAGTTAGACGCGGCCATTTTATTTTCTGATATTTTGACCATCCCGGATGCCATGGGGCTGGGGTTGACCTTTGGTGCAGGCGAAGGGCCAAAGTTTGCCAAGACCATTCAGCATCAGCGGGATGTTGATGCATTGCCGTTACCGGATCCGGAAGGCGAATTGCGCTATGTCATGGATGCGGTCCGGACCATCAAGAAAGCGCTGGCACAGCAGGTGCCGTTGATTGGTTTCTCCGGCAGCCCCTGGACACTGGCAACCTATATGGTGGAGGGTGGCAGCAGCAAGCAATTCAGCCGTATCAAACAAATGATGTACCGTGAGCCGAAGCTGTTGCATGGGTTACTGAGCAAGCTTGCTGCCAGTGTGACGCAGTATCTGAATGCTCAGATCGCTGCCGGTGCGGATGCGGTCATGATTTTTGATACCTGGGGCGGGGTGTTATCACATCAGGATTATCAGGAATTCTCACTGCAGTATATGACCGCGATCGTTCAGGGTATTCATCGTCAGTATGATGGCCGCACGATACCTGTGACGTTGTTTACCAAAGGCGGTGGGCAGTGGCTGGAAGCCATCGCGGCATCCGGTTGTGATGCAATTGGTATTGACTGGACTACGGATATTTCAGCGGCCAGAGCGCGTGTCGGGCACAAAGTGGCATTGCAGGGTAATATGGATCCGGCTGTTTTACAGGGCGATGATGCGGTTGTGACAGCTAAAGTACAGGAAATATTACAGCAGTATGGCAACGGTTCCGGTCATGTATTTAATCTGGGACATGGGATTACGCCTGATATTGAACCTGCGCGGGTAAAAACATTTGTCGATGCGGTGCATCGGTTTTCTGCCCCTTATCATCAGTCCTGAAATAACAAGACCGGCACTCAGGCCGGTCTTGTTTAATCATCTTCAATCATCAGCTATGCTGATTAGCTGTCATTCAGCATGCGCTTATATTCATTGATTTTGGCAACCAGTGACTTACGTGCTTTTTGCTGCATTGGCTCGTTCATTGGCAAATCAACGCGCATGGCATTCACTGCACGATTGTTCACATGGAATTCATAATGCAGATGTGGACCGGTTGAACGGCCGGTATTGCCGGACAATCCAATGATCTGCCCCATCTTCACTTTCTGACCCGGTTTCACCATCGATTTGCTCAGGTGCATGTATACCGAGCTGTAACGGCCACTGTGACGTAAAACAATATAGATCCCCATATCTCTATGGCGGGTTGCTTTCACGACCACGGCGTCACCAGTTGCCTGCACTGGCGTACCAACACGGACAGAGAAATCAGTACCGTTATGTGCCATGACACGACGTGTTACCGGATTAACCCGGTGAGGGTTGAAACCGGAACTGACTTTGGTGGATGACGGAATAGGGTAACGCAGGAACTTGCCACCTTTGGTCATGCTCAGGCTACTGCCATCATCATCATAAAACTGGTTGTCTTTTGAACTGCGGAAAGCGGAATAGGTTTTCCCTTTCGCGGTGATCATCACGGCCAGAACGCGCGCATCACTGCCTGCTTTGCCTGCTATCGCGTTACGATCAAACAATACTTTGAAGGTATCGCCTTTTTTCAGATCACGACGGAAATCGATTTGCCCCTGGAACAGACGGGAAACCTGGTGAATATGTCCGGCACTCAGCCCTGCATTACGGGCACTGGCACCGAAAGAGCCGGCAATTTTGCCACGCAGCACGCGGGTAGGACGAATTGCCGTGCGGGCAGCTTCTTTCTTTGCGGCTGCCTGAGCTTTTGCTTTTTCGGCCGCTTTCTTATCTGCTTTTTCTTCTGCCGCAATTCGTGCAGCTTCTTTTTTACTGATTTTGCTATTTGTTGCTGCTACAGCAGGCGAATCTGTTTTGCTGTTTTCAACTGATGTGTCAGCGGCACTGACACTTTCCTGTTTATTATCTTCATCTGCAGTATCATTCTGCTCAACGCGGGACTGATATTTATCATCTTTACGTTCAAAAACAACGTGCTTTCCAAGTTCCAGAGGAATATCCAGTTTCTGGATAACGTTTGCATCATCCAGATAGAACGTGATTTTTTGTCCGGGTTTCAGACGTACCAGTGAATTCTGGATATCAACCTCAACCAGCTTCTGCAGTGTCACCGGGGAAAGGTTAAGCGTGTTAAAGATATAAGACAGATTATCGTCATCTTTAACGATGTAATCCATGAGCTGGAGCTCACCGGTTGGTGCAGTAATGTCATCAGGGATGCCATCGTCGTCATCCAGCAATGCATCATGGGGTACGGTAACGAATTCGGTATCAGCTGCCTGCTTACTCAATTCAGCATCGATGGTGAGATTATCGCTTGAAACCGGGATCGGTTCATCAGAAAGTAATTCACCTGGCGGCGGTAACAGAGTGATGCTGGCCACAGAGAAACATGCCAGCATAATGATGGCGTACAGGTGCTGTCGGGGAATGGGTAATTCACGATTCGCCAAACCTGTAAACGGTGTCAGGATCCGTTTCATTGTTTTGTCTTCGCTCTGTCAAAAATGGATGAGTTATACCATCACTGAATGCAGGGTGATAATTTCATCGACCCTAGATGGCACAAAGTTAGATTTGTATCACGGACGGCGGTGTCATGACAATAAAATGGGCTATGAAATGCGGAGATGAGGTGCATTTGATTATTTTTTGTTCAGTATTGTTTTCCTTCTGCCTGTAATCTGTATGTCAGTTAGTTTTTCATTAGAGGAAGACTAGCTTACAATTGAGTTCTCACTCAAAGGAGAAAACCGTGTTTGGTGACAAATTCTATAAGAAATTGCGTAAGCTGATGCCGTGGCAACAGACTGTATTTGCGCTGGCGTTAAGTGAAAGAATGTATCCCAATTACTGTCTGTATGCCGAGAGCACAGGACGTGGTGATACCAAACTCATCCGCCATGCGCTGGATACAATGTGGCAATATCTGACAGAAAAAAGTATGCAAGTGGATTTGTCCGCTATTCTGGAGCAGGTAGAAGCCAGCATGCCGGAACCACAGAATGAAGAGTGCTACGGTGCCTGGCCGGCATTAGATGCCTGTGTGGCTCTGGCGACGGCATATAACTCTGTTGTATTCCGTTTGGGTGATGAAGCTTATGATATCAGCCAGACCTCGCTGGGCAGTGTGGTTGGCTTTATTGAGATGCAGCAGGGGAAAGAACTTTCTGCCGATGAATTATATGCTGAACCACTGATAGAAGAAGAGATGGCATTTCAGGTTGAATTGCTGGATCAGGTCTCTCAGCCCCGTGATGCGGTTGCTATTCTGAACATCAAAACACTGGCAACGCAGGGCGGTATTTCCAATCTGGGCATTTCTCTGGAATAGGATGCCTACAGGATGATTCTCTGCCTGATGGTATAAACCTTAATCGACTAACAGTATGTTTTGTGACATCAATGTGGTTCCTAACGAAAATGTGCTGTTTTTCCGGAGAACATGGCAGAAAGTTTTTGCCAGTCAGCGGAATTTTGACTAGATTGAGTCAGCTTTTTTGATCGGCTTAAATAATAAGGATTGCGTATGAACAAAACTGAGCTTGTTGATGCGATTGCGGCCAAGGCTGACATGAGCAAAGCCCAGGCTAAAGTGGCACTGGAACAGATTTTGGAAACTATCACTCAAAGCCTGAAAGAAGGTGATCCGGTTCAGCTGGTTGGCTTCGGTACTTTCAAGGTGAATCATCGTGCAAGCCGTACTGGTCGTAACCCTCAGACCGGTCAGGAAATCACTATTGCTGCCTCTAACGTACCAACTTTCGTTGCAGGAAAAGCATTAAAAGATGCTGTAAACGGTTAATTCAGTTTTTCCGTTTACAAAAAACCCGGCTTTGATAGGCCGGGTTTTTTTATGCCATCCAATTACAGACTGGCTTCTGTTTCACCATTATCCAGCGTTGCATCTTTTGCGCTGAAGTAGGCAAATGTTTCTGCGGCAATGACATGGCGTAAGCCAATCAAACCAATCAGATTCGGAATTGCCATCAGACCGTTCACGATGTCAGCAATGATCCAGATCAGATCCAGATGCAGGAACGCACCAGCTGCAACCAGCAGGACAAATATCCAGCGGTAACCTTTAATCGCTTTAACACCCAGCAGGTATTCGGTACAACGTTCACCGTAGTAGTTCCAGCCAATGATGGTGGTAAAGGCAAAGAACAGCAGACCGATGTTGACCAGATAGAAGCCTAACTGGCTGCCAATACCTTGGGTAAAGGCCATATTAGTCATCGCCGTGCCGGCAACATCAGATTGCCATGCACCGGTCAGAACCAGAGTGATGCCAGTCATGGTGCAGATGATGATGGTATCAAAGAAGGTACCGGTCATGCAGACCAGGCCCTGTTCTACGCAGGAATCAGTCTTCGCCGCTGCGGCAGCAATCGGTGCGGAACCTAAACCTGATTCATTGGAGAATACCCCACGGGCCACCCCGGCCTGCAGTGCCAGCATCATGGTGGCACCGGCAAAACCGCCGGTCGCTGCTGTGGTGGTGAATGCGGCATTCAGGATCTGATCAACCACGGCTGGCAGTTGTTCGGCATGCAGATACATGACACCAAAGCAGGACAGCACATACAGTATCGCCATGAATGGCACGACTTTGGTGGAGATCCGCGAGATAGACTGAATACCACCCACAGTGATCAGTGCGACCAGCACAGCCAGAATTAATCCGGTGGTCCATTTCGGCACTTCAAAGGCTAACTGCGCGGCATCGGCGATCGCGTTAACCTGCGGGAACGTGCCGATACCAAACAGCGCCACGCCGATACCAAACAATGCAAAAGCACTTGCCAGAAATTTGCTGCCTAAGCCTTTTTCCAGATAGTACATCGGGCCGCCGCTCATCTGACCGTTGGCATCTTTCTGACGGTAACGGACGGCCAGCAAACCTTCGGCGTATTTGGTTGCCATACCTAAAAAGGCCGCCATCCACATCCAGAAGATGGCACCCGGACCACCCAGTTTTACCGCAGTGGCGACACCGACAATATTACCGGTACCGATGGTGGCGGAGAGGGCGGTACACAATGCAGCAAAGCTGGATACGTCACCTTCTTTGTCATCATGTTTGGGCGGAAAGAATACCAGTTTCAGTGCCAGCGGCAGGCGAATGACCTGTAACAGACCTAAACGGATGGTGAGATAGAGTCCGGTACCCATCAGCAAAGCTAACAGCGGCGGGCCCCAGATAAAGTCATCAACGGCGGTAAGAAATGAATGAAGCATAGTTTTAAATATCCTCCTGAAACGAAGCTGTTCATTCGTGAAAGGAGGAGACAGGAACGCCTACCCGGTGAGGATCACCAGATATGCCATTCCATCCCCTCTGTCCTTTTGCCTGAGAGTTTCAACCTTTGACAGGTTTTGCTCCTTCGGCGCCCGATTTAACGGATCTCTCCAGAGTATCGTCCAGTAGCAGTCCTCGCCTTGCGGCACCTGAAAGATTCACTTCTTCGGTGGATGTAGAACCATCCTCTCCTGCTACCTTCATCCGAACATTGGAAGGTAGGGTCGGATCCTAAATAAAATCGCGGGATTTGTCTGCAGATCAGCGGAAAAAATTACAAAACGATATTTTTCTGACCATTCCGTCTTGGTTGCTGCAGTAGTTGGAGTCAGATAGTTCTGATAGGCGGGATGACAGACTCAAACGCAAGGTTCAGAACGTTATGCATTAATTTCATTAATTCATCTTTCAGGAAAGTTAGCGCTAAAAACGCTGAATGTAACCGGTTTATCCGGTAAAATACGTGCAACTTTACTACTCCGGTGATGACGATGTATAAGCTGATTGCTCTCGATATGGACGGTACGCTGTTGCGTGGCGATGGTACGATTTCTGAACGCACCAAGAGTGCAATTCAACAGGCCCGGCAGAAAGGGGTAAAGGTAGTATTGGCTTCCGGTCGTCCGATCGAAGGGCTGGAGCGCTACCTGACTGAACTGGGGCTGACCACAGATGATGATTATGCACTGAGTTATAACGGCGCGTTGATTAAAAACGTAGGTACCCGGGAAAATATTTGCAGCCAGCTGATTAGCGGCAAAGATCTGCATGATGTGTATGCGGTGAGTCAGCAGATTGGTGTTAATACCCATGCGTTTTCTACTGAGCTGGGTCTGATTTCACCAAAATTAAGTCATTACACGGTGCATGAGCGCGATATCAATGGCATTCCGCTGACACTGATCGATTTTAATGAGCTGGCGGAAGATCATCAGATCATAAAAGTCATGCTGGTCGATGAGCCGGAAATTCTGTCACCGGGTGTTGAGCAGCTTCCGGTGGATTATTACGACCGTTTTACGGTAGTGCGCAGTGCACCGTTTTTCCTGGAAATTCTGAATAAAAACAGTAACAAGGGAAATGGTGTATCCATGCTGGCTGATTATCTGGGCATTAAGGCGGAAGAAGTGATCTGCGTGGGTGATGCCGGTAATGATGCTCACATGCTGGAATATGCGGGCTTGTCTGTTGCGATGGGTAATGCGTTTGATGATATCAAAGCCATTGCGGATTATGTCACTCACTCCAACGAAGAAGATGGTGTGGCGCATGTGATTGAGAAGTTTATTCTCGCCTGATTTTGCTGATAAAACAGAGATTAAGCCGTCTTTCATCTGAAAAGACGGCTTTTTTTTACTTATACAAAACGCATGGAGAGATCCATGGCGTGGGTGTGCTTGGTCAGCGCCCCAACAGAGATGTAATCCACACCGGTTGCCGCGTAAGTGGCGATGGTCTGCAGTGTCACGTTACCGGAAACTTCCAGTTTGGCTTTACCGGCATTGATGGCAACGGCTTCACACATCATCGGCACTTCGAAGTTATCCAGCATGATGATATCGGCACTGGCATCCAGCGCCTGTTGCAGCTCATTCAGGGTTTCGACTTCGACTTCGACTTTTTTACCCGGATTCAGCTTGCGCGCGGTTTCAATGGCCTGAGCAATACCACCACATGCCATGATGTGGTTTTCTTTGATCAGGTATGCATCGAACAGCCCCATACGATGATTGGTACCACCGCCACAGGTCACAGCATATTTCAGTGCCGTACGCAGGCCGGGAATGGTTTTGCGGGTATCCAGCAATTTGCACTGTGTGCCGGCCAGTTTTTCGACATAAAGTGCGACGTTGCTGGAAACGCCGGATAAGGTCTGGATAAAGTTCAGCACGGAACGTTCACCCGTCAGCAGAATACGCGCCGGACCATACAGGCGAACCAGTTCCTGATTAGGTACAACATGGTCACCATCCTTCACTTTCCACTCAATGCGGACGTTACCGCCGAGCTGAGCAAAGACTTCTTCCGCCCAGGCTTTACCACAGAACACGCCCTTTTCGCGGGTGATCACATAGGCTTCAGCTTGTTTGTCAGCCGGAATAAGTTGTGCGGTAATATCGGCATGCGCATCGAGTACGCCACCTAAGTCTTCTTCTAATGCGGCACGCACTGTGCGCTGAATATCATTTTGCAACATGACGAGTCCTGTTGAATTAGCCGGTTTTTCCGGTCGAAACAAAAAGATGTTGGCCGTAAGCATACCATGTAGCATGCTTTGGCGCTAAAAACAGAGAGGGAAACAGGTATGTTGTATAAAGAGTGGTCGATTAATGAACAAGGCTGGCTAACTGAGGCCCGGCATTGTCCTTCACCGTTTTTTAATCAGCGCCCGCAAGGGGAGCCTGTTTCGTTGCTGGTGGTACATGGCATCAGCTTGCCGCCGGGGCAATTCGGTGGGCCGCATATTGATGAATTGTTTACCGGAAAACTGGATCCGCAGGCACATCCGTACTTTGTCGAAATTGCGCATCTGGAAGTGTCGGCGCATTGTCTGATCCGCCGGGATGGGGAAGTGGTGCAGTATGTCAGTTTTCTGGATCGCGCCTGGCATGCCGGGCGGTCGCAATTTAATGGCCGTGAAAATTGTAATGATTTTGCGATCGGCATTGAGCTGGAAGGTACGGATGATGGTGGCTATAGCGAAGAACAATATCAGCAACTGGCGGCGGTAACACAAGCGATTCAGCAGACGTATCCGGCGGTTACCGCTGAACGAATCGCCGGACATTCCGATATAGCACCGGGAAGAAAAACCGATCCCGGTGCGTCATTTAGCTGGGATCGGTTTCGTCAGTTGTTAGCCTGATCAGGTCACAGGCGCTGGGTTAAACACCGACAGAGCGTTGAACAGACCCCATTGATCAGACCATGGTTTCTTCTTGCCACTGGCGACATCCAGCATGAAGTGGAACAGCTCCCAGCCTATATCTTCAATGCTGGCTTCACCGGAGGCGATACGGCCGGCATCGATATCAATCAGATCATGCCAGCGATCAGCGAGTGATGTGTGCGTTGACATTTTGATCACCGGCACCGCGGCCAGACCGTAAGGCGTACCACGGCCGGTGGTAAATACCTGCAAGGTGATGCCGGAAGCCATCTGCTGCGTGCCGCAGACAAAATCACTCGCCGGTGTTGCGGCAAAGATCAGCCCTTTCCTGGTTGGTCGTTGCCCCGGTGACAGCACTTCCACAATGGCACTGGTTCCTGATTTGGCAATCGAGCCGAGCGCTTTTTCCACGACGTTGGCTAAGCCACCCTTTTTGTTACCGGGGGAAGGATTGGCGCTGCGGTCGGTTTTACCGGTATCCAGATAATTGTCATACCAGGCCATTTCACGCAGTAAGGCTTTGCCCACTTCCTCATTGGCGGCACGGGGTGTCAGCAGATGAATGGCATCACGGACTTCGGTCACTTCAGAGAACATCACGGTAGCACCGCAACGAACCAGCAGATCAGAGGCATAACCTACCGCCGGATTGGCAGTCACACCGGAGAAGGCATCACTGCCGCCGCATTGCATACCCACGACCAGATCGGATACCGGACAAGTTTCACGCTGCCGCTGATTCAGTCGCTGCAATAACTTATCAGCCTGCTGCAGAATATCATCCACCATGGCTTTAAAGCCGACATGCACTTCATCCTGCAGCATGATGATCTGACTTTTATCGACGTTGATTTGTTGCAGCTCGTCGCTGCCAGCCAGCAGACGTTCCGGCTGTAATTTTTCACAGCCCAGACCGACAACCAGCACTTCACCACCAAAGTTCGGGTTTTGCGTCAGGTTGTGCAGAGTGCGGATTGGCACCACCGCAGCGGGCGCATTAATCGCCACACCACAACCGTACAGATGATTCAGGCCCACGACACCATCGACATTCGGGTATTTCGGCAGCAGATCGCGTTCAATCAACCGGGTGACAAAATCAACCACACCTGCCACACACTGTACGCTGGTGGTGATGGCTAACAGGTTTTTTGTTCCCACACTGCCATCGGCATTGCGATAGCCCTGAAAGGTGTAACCTTCCAGCGTTGGTAATGGTTCCGGTACTTTGGTGGCCAGTGGCAGGGTTTCTAAGGCGGGTGCTTTGGGTAAATCAACCTGATGCTCGCTGATCCAGCCACCTTGTTTGATGTCCTGATTGGCATAACCGATCACTTCACCATAACGGATGATGGCATCACCCTGTGCAATTGCCTGTAGGGCGACCTTGTGACCTTTCGGTACGAATTCGGTGAGTGTCAGCCCGCACGGGAAACGACTGCCTTCAGGAAGACCATTGCTGTTTACCACAATAGCAACGTTATCGTTCGGATGGACCTTTATATAGTGCGGTTGATTCTTTCGTTCATCTGCTGCAGACATGATTATTGCCTTGTTATTAAATTGTTAATTGGGAATTTAAACCAAATTGAAAATATCACCATTCGGCTAAACGGTGCATTGTTAATAAGGACAATAAATCAGACCATCCGGACTTTATTTTTAGTCATATGACATATGCTTTGTGATATTAACCACAAATTAGACTTAACGGTTTATTTTTCACAAAAACGTCAAGGTTGGATTAATAGAACTGTGATGAAAGTCCTGTTCTGTTTTAAAGTAAAAATTCATGTAAATCCTGGTTTGCTATATCCATCCCAAAATCCTGGTTTTTGTGATCCGCTCGCTAAATATTTGTGCCGATGCCAAGTATATTGCGCATCCCGTGCATCATCCTTGTGGTTTTGCACGATGAACCCGCCATCCTACCTCTTTATACTTTGCTTCGAGTTGGACGTTTTGGTTTTGCTTGCTGTAGTGACGCCGTGTGTCTCCCGGCAATTAGAAACCAAGTGGTAGTGTTCAATAACTTTGTATGCAGAGCTACTTATTAAGTCACTCACATATTTTTTATAGCCTGAAGCTATAAACCGGGAGAATGCAATGGAATCAGTGAATACAATGACGCTGGAGGCGGGGAAACGCACCAACGTTCGCTATTGGATTGTAGTAATGCTGTTTATCGTCACAGCATTTAACTATGGGGACCGGGCAACCTTATCTATTGCCGGTGCATCCATGACTAAAGATCTGGGACTCGATTCAGTTGGCATGGGATATGTGTTTTCCGCATTCTCATGGGCCTACGTAATCGGACAAATTCCGGGTGGCTGGTTGCTGGATAAGTTTGGTTCAAAACGGGTTTATTTCGTCAGTATTTTGACCTGGTCTATATTTACCTTATTGCAAGGCTTCGTTGGTTCATTGGGTAGTATTTCCAATGCAGTTATCGGGTTATTTATTTTGCGTTTTATGGTTGGCCTGTGTGAATCACCTTCATTCCCTGGTAACAGCCGTATTGTGGCCGCCTGGTTCCCGGCGCAGGAACGTGGTACAGCAGTATCAATCTTTAACTCCGCGCAGTATTTCGCGACTGTTATTTTCGCACCAATCATGGGGTGGTTAACGCACGCTGTGGGTTGGTCCCATGTGTTCTTCTTCATGGGTGGTTTAGGTATTCTGCTGAGCTTTGTGTGGTTGAAAGTAATTAAAAATCCAACAGACCATCCAAGCATGAACCGTGCAGAGCTGGAATATATCGAGCAGGGCGGTGCGCTGACCAATATGGATCAGCCCGCGAAGAAAGCTGCGATGACAATATCAAAATGGGATGCGATTAAACAATTACTGCAATCCCGCATGATGGTAGGTGTTTATTTAGGTCAGTACTGTATCAACGCTTTGACTTACTTCTTTATTACCTGGTTCCCGGTCTATCTGGTTCAGGAACGTGGTATGTCGATTCTGAAAGCCGGTTTCATTGCATCAATTCCGGCTATCTGTGGGTTCACCGGTGGTGTGCTGGGCGGCATTATCTCTGACCACATGCTGCGTCGTGGTTACAGCCTGACGATTGCCCGTAAAACACCCATCGTATTAGGGATGATGCTCTCCATGTCGATGGTAATTTGTAACTACGTTGATTCTGAGTTCATGGTCATTGCAATTATGGCTGCAGCGTTCTTCGGTAAAGGTGTTGGCGCACTGGGCTGGGCGGTAATGGCAGACACAGCACCGAAAGAGATCAGTGGTCTGAGCGGTGGTCTGTTCAATATGTTCGGTAACATCTCCGGTATTGTGACTCCGATTGCGATTGGCTACATAATCAGCGCAACCGGCTCATTCAATGGTGCATTGGTTTACGTCGGTATGCATGCATTGCTGGCAATCGTGAGTTTCATATTCATCGTCGGCACCATCAAACGTATTGAACTGAAATATTAATTCGCCAATAAAGTTATAAAAGGAATTAATAATGAATTCTCAAAGTACACCAGTCATTACTTCGATGCAGGTTATTCCGGTCGCCGGTCATGACAGTATGTTAATGAATATCGGTGGCGCACACGGAACTTATTTCACTCGTAATATTGTTATTCTGAAAGACAACGCCGGAAATACCGGCGTTGGTGAAGCCCCGGGTGGTGAAGTAATTTATAAAACACTGACTGATGCTATTCCGCATGTTCATGGAAAACAGATTTCAATTTTAAATAAAATTGTCAGTCAGATGCATCAGGGTAATTTAAGTTCCGATTTTGAAACCTTTGGTAAAGGTGCCTGGACATTTGAATTACGTGTTAATGCGGTGGCTGCTTTAGAAGCTGCATTATTAGACCTGATGGGTAAATTCCTGAATGTACCGGTCTGTGAGTTATTAGGTCCGGGCAAGCAACGTGATGAAGTAACCGTATTAGGCTATCTGTTCTATATCGGTGATCGTGAAGCAACTGATTTGCCATATCAGACACCGGAAACCGGTAAGCATGACTGGTATCGCCTGCGTCATGAAAAAGCGATGAGCACGGATGCAGTCGTCGAACTGGCTGCTGCCGCCAAAGATCGTTATGGCTTTAAAGATTTCAAACTGAAAGGCGGCGTACTGGCTGGCGAGACAGAAATTGAAACGGTAACAGCACTGGCAAAACGTTTCCCGGATGCGCGGATCACGGTTGATCCTAACGGTGCCTGGTCACTGGATGAAGCCATCCGCCTGTGTAAAAACATGCACGGTATTCTGGCTTATGCGGAAGATCCTTGCGGGGCGGAACAGGGCTTCTCTGGTCGCGAGATTATGGCTGAGTTCCGCCGTGCGACCGGTCTGCCGGTTGCAACCAACATGATTGCGACCAACTGGCGTGAAATGGCGCACACCGTGATGCTGAATGCGATCGACATTCCGTTGGCGGATCCGCATTTCTGGACACTGACCGGTGCAGTTCGGGTTGCACAACTGTGTAACGACTGGGGTCTGACCTGGGGTTGTCATTCTAACAACCACTTCGACATTTCACTGGCGATGTTCACTCAGGTTGGCGCTGCTGCACCGGGTAATCCTACGGCGATTGATACCCACTGGATCTGGCAGGAAGGTCAGCATCTGACCAAAGAACCACTGCAGATCGTCAACGGTAAGATCGCTGTGCCTGACAAACCTGGTTTAGGTGTTGAACTGGATATGGATCAGGTAATGAAGGCCCATGAGCTGCATAAAAAGCTGCCTACCGGTGCCCGTAATGATGCGATGGCAATGCAGTATCTGATCCCTGGCTGGAAGTTTGATCGCAAACGTCCTTGCATGATTCGTTAATCAATTTGATTTAGCGCTCTCTGTGAGAGCGCCTTCTGGATGGAGTATTAATAATGAGTGTTTCTAAAGCCCCTGTTGTTACCGAAATGCAGGTTATCCCGGTTGCTGGTCATGACTGTATGCTGATGAACCTGAGTGGTGCGCATGCGCCATTCTTCACCCGCAACATTGTGATCATGAAAGACAGCGCGGGTAACACCGGTCTGGGTGAAGTGCCGGGTGGCGAAAAAATTCGTCAGACACTGGAAGATGCCAAAGCACTGATCATTGGTAAATCACTGGGTGAATACAAAAACATCATGACCCGCATGCACAAAGAGTTTGCGGAACGTGACTCTGGTGGCCGTGGCTTGCAGACGTTCGATCTGCGTACTGCGATCCATGCCGTGACTGCGGTGGAATCAGCAATGCTGGACCTGCTGGGTCAGTTCCTGAATGTACCGATTTGTGCGCTGCTGGGCGATGGTCAGCAACGTGATGCGGTAGAAATGCTGGGTTATCTGTTCTTCGTCGGTGACCGTAACAAAACCGATCTGCCATACCTGAGCAATCCGGATGCATCCTGCGACTGGTATCGCGTGCGTCATGAGGAAGCCATGACGCCGGAAGGGGTAGTTCGTCTGGCGGAAGCAGCTTATGAAAAATACGGTTTCAACGATTTCAAACTGAAGGGTGGTGTACTGCGCGGTGTTGAAGAAGCGGAAGCCATCAAAGCGCTGGCTAAACGCTTCCCTGAAGCACGTGTGACACTGGACCCTAACGGTGCCTGGTCACTGGCTGAGGCGATTGAAATCGGTAAAGACCTGAAAGGTGTGCTGGCTTATGCGGAAGACCCTTGCGGTGCAGAGCAAGGCTTCTCCGGCCGTGAAGTCATGGCTGAATTCCGCCGTGCGACTGGTCTGCCAACTGCAACCAACATGATTGCCACCGACTGGCGTCAGATGGGTCATTCAGTACAACTGAACTCTGTCGACATCCCGCTGGCTGATCCACATTTCTGGACTATGCAGGGTTCTGTTCGTGTGGCGCAGATGTGCCACGAGTGGGGCTTAACCTGGGGTTCACACTCTAACAACCATTTCGACATCTCTCTGGCGATGTTTACCCAGGTGGCAGCAGCGGCGCCGGGCAAAATTACTGCCATTGATACCCACTGGATCTGGCAGGAAGGCATTGACCGTCTGACCCAGCAACCGCTGGAAATCAAAGGCGGCATGGTGAAAGTGCCTGAGAAACCAGGTCTGGGTGTCGATATCGATATGGACCAGGTGCTGAAAGCACATGAACTGTACAAGAGTATGGATCTGAACGCCCGTAACGATGCTGCCGGTATGCAGTATCTGATCCCTGGCTGGACCTTCGATAACAAACGTCCTTGCATGGTTCGTTAATTGCCTTATGGCCGGGATCCGTTCCCGGCCCGTATTCAGAAAGGAAGTAGTATGAACACTAAGTATTTACCCAATCAGTTTCGTCGCAGCATTCAGAGTAAATCAGTACAGATTGGGTGCTGGTCTGCACTGGCAAGCCCTATCACTACCGAAGTTTTAGGTCTGGCTGGTTTTGACTGGATTCTGCTGGATGGTGAACATGCGCCAAATGACATCACCACCTTCATCCCTCAGCTGATGGCGCTGAAAGACAGCGTCAGTGCGCCGGTTGTGCGCCCTCCGGTTAACGAACCGGTCACTATCAAACGCTTACTGGATATCGGTTTTTATAACCTGCTGATCCCATTTATTGAATCGGCAGAAGATGCAAAACAGGCGGTGGCATCGACCCGTTATCCGCCAGCAGGTATCCGCGGTGTGTCTGTTGCTCACCGTAACAATGCTTACGGCACACTGCCGGATTACTTCGCCACCATCAATGACAACATCTCCGTCATTGTGCAGATCGAAACGCAGAAATCGGTCGATAACATCGATGAAATCGCCGCGGTCGAGGGTGTGGATTGCCTCTTTATCGGCCCGGGCGACTTGTCTGCCGGCATGGGTTATATCGGCCAGCCAAATCACCCTGAAGTGCAAAAAGCCATCAAATATGTCTTCGACCGCGCGAAAGTGCACGGCAAGGCCTGCGGCATTTTGGCGCCTAACGAAGCTGATGCCCGTCGTTATATCGAATGGGGTGCAACAGTTGTTGCTGTTGGCAGTGATCTCGGGGTCTTCCGTGGTGCCACTCAGGCGTTATGCGACAAATTCAAGAAATGATGATTCGCCGTTTACCCAGACTGGGAAAGATCCCTTGTCTGGCTGAACGATGGAAAACACCGCTGGAACATAAAGAAGGAAAAGAACATGAGTCTGAAAATCGGTTTTATTGGTCTGGGAATTATGGGCAAACCAATGAGCAAAAACCTGCTGAAAGCCGGTTATTCATTGGTAGTTTCTGATCTGAATCAGGTAGCAGTTGGTGAACTGGTTTTGGCAGGCGCTACGTCAGCCAAATCACCAAAAGAAGTTGCTGAGCAGGTGGATGTGGTTATCACCATGCTGCCGAATTCTCCGCATGTGAAGGCGGTTATTCTTGGTCCTAACGGTGTCATTGAAGGTGTTAAGAAAGACACTATCGTGATCGATATGAGCTCTATCGCTCCACTGGCCAGCCGTGAAATCGCCGTTGAACTGGCGAAAAAAGGCATCGCGATGCTGGATGCACCAGTGAGTGGTGGTGAGCCAAAAGCGATCGACGGTACTTTGTCGGTGATGGTGGGTGGCGACATCGGTGTCTTTGATCGTTGTTACAACGTGCTGAAAGCGATGGCTGGCTCTGTGGTTCATACCGGGGATATCGGTGCCGGTAACGTCACTAAACTGGCCAACCAGGTGATTGTGGCACTGAACATCGCTGCGATGTCAGAAGCACTGTCTCTGGCGACCAAAGCCGGCGTGAACCCTGAGCTGGTATTCCAGGCGATCCGTGGTGGTCTGGCTGGCAGCACCGTGATGGAAGCGAAAGCGCCGATGATCATGGATCGTAATTTCAAGCCGGGTTTCCGTATCGATCTGCACATCAAGGATCTGGCGAATGCGCTGGATACCTCGCACGGTGTTGGCGCATCACTGCCATTGACTGCTGCGGTAATGGAAATGATGCAGGCGCTGAAAACTGATGGCATGGGTGAATGTGACCACAGTGCACTGGCCCGCTATTACGAAAAACTGGCAAAAGTAGAGATTTCTCGTTAAGGGAAAACAGCCCGGTGGCGACCGTACCCAACACCCAACGCCGGGCTGACCTTTTTACGTAAGATGAATGACCGAGGACGCGATTATTTCGCGAAGTAGTGAATTATGAAGATAGTCATTGCCCCCGATTCGTACAAGGAAAGTCTGAGTGCTATGGAAGTAGCCATTCAGATTGAAGCCGGATTTCGCGAAATCTATCCGGATGCGGAATATATCAAGTTACCGGTTGCTGATGGTGGTGAAGGTACCGTTGATGCCATGGTTGCCGCGACCGGTGGTCGTCAGATCAACGTCAGTGTAACTGGTCCGACCGGTAAACCCGTACTGGCCCATTTTGGTATTACCGGTAATCAGCAATGTGCGGTGATCGAAATGGCGTCGGCCAGTGGTCTGGAATGCATTCCGCCGGAAGAACGTAACCCGCTGATCACCACCAGTTACGGCACCGGTGAGTTAATCAAGGCAGCATTAGACCTTGGTGTGACTGAATTTATTATCGGTCTGGGGGGAAGTGCCACCAATGATGGTGGTGCCGGTATGTTGCAGGCGCTGGGTATCCATCTGCTGGATAAGGCGGGCCATAATATTGGCAAAGGCGGGCAATGCTTATCTGAACTGGAATATGTTGATGTTTCCGGAATGGATCCCCGCCTGAAGCAATGCCGCATTACCGTGGCTTGTGATGTAACGAATCCGCTGACCGGACCGCAAGGCGCTTCTGCCATCTTCGGGCCGCAGAAAGGGGCGAATCCGGCCATGGTGCGCTTCCTGGATGAAAACCTGAAACACTATGCGGAAGTTATTGCCCGTCAGACCGGAAAAGATGTGGAGTTTGCTCCCGGCGCCGGTGCAGCCGGTGGGTTAGGGGCCGCATTGCTGGCGTTCCTGAATGCAGAATTACGTTCTGGTATTGAGATCGTGACCGAAGCGGTTGAGCTGGAAAAGGCCATCATGGATGCCGACCTGGTGATCACCGGGGAAGGACGCATTGATAGTCAGAGCATCAAGGGTAAAGTACCGGTTGGTGTCGCCAGATTGGCGAAACGGCACAATAAACCGGTGATTGGCATCGCAGGTAGTTTGAGTGCGGATGTTGCCGTGGTCTATGAACATGGTATCGACTGCGTGTTCAGTGTGCTGAATAAAGTCTGTTCTCTGGATGAGGCACTGAACGATGCGGCTGCAAATGTACGTCTGACCGCCCGCAATATTGCCGCCACATTACGGCTGCTGCCACGCTGAAATTGTTTACGATCACAATTGTAATAGTGCATTTGATTGTACTGTCACAATTGTGATCGGCTCGGTTTTGTGCATTTGACCAATCCGTTATCGTAAGCACCAGTTTCTGCTTATCCGCTTACGAAGGCCCGCCCATGTTTCATAATTTTCTCGACTCCCGTCTGGCACAGGAAATTGTTGCCCGGACCATGCGTATTATCGACTGTAACGTGAATATCATGGATTCCAAAGGCTACATCATCGGTAGTGGCGATCCGGAGCGTATTGGTGAATTGCACGAAGGTGCGCTCCTGGCGTTATCCCATGGCCGCATGGTGGAAATTGATTCTGATCTGGTCAAACACCTGCAGGGTGTGAAACCCGGCGTTAACCTGCCGATGCGGATTGATGGTCAGATCGTCGGTATTATCGGTTTAACCGGCGAACCTTCACAACTGCAGCAGTTTGGTAAGCTGGTCTGTATGACCGCTGAAATGATGCTGGAGCAGGCGCGGTTGTTGTCGATGCTGGCACAGGACAGCCGTCTGCGTGAAGAGCTGGTGCTGAACCTGATCCGCTCCGAATCCTTATCCTCGGATCAAATTGAATGGGCGCAGCGGCTGGGGATCGATCTGAACTTACCGCGTGTGGCCGCCGTGATCGAAATCGACAGTGGTCAGCTGGGTGTTGATACCGCGATTGCTGAATTACAGCAGTTACAGAATTTACTGAATACGCCGGAAAAACAGAATCTGGTGGCGACAGTATCGCTGACCGAAATTGTGGTGCTGAAACCGGCACTGAACAATGCCGGCCGCTGGGATTCTGCCCGGCTGAAAAAACAGATTGATACCTTGCTTGCCAATATGAGCATGTCGGGCGGGCTCAAGCTGCGGATTGCGCTGGGTAACTATTTCAGCGGTGATGGCAGTATCGCCAGATCATACCGGACCGCCTGCACCACGCTGCAGATCGGCAAGCTTTATTACCCCGAACAACGCAGTTACAACTATCAGGATCTGATGTTACCCGTCTTGCTGGATAGCCTGCGTGGCAGCTGGCAAACCAGTGAGCTGGTAAGACCAATGCAAAAGCTCAAAGTCATGGATACAAACGGACTCTTGCGACGCACATTAATGGCCTGGTTCAAACATAATGTGCAGCCGATCGCGACCGCAAAAGCGCTTTATATTCATAGAAATACACTTGAGTACCGCTTGAATCGCATCGCTGAACTCACCGGGCTGGACCTCAAAGAGAGTTTTGACGACCGTTTACTGCTTTATATCGCGCTTCAGCTGGATGAAACGACATAAATTAACCATTTGTTAATGCCGTGTTATTCATTGGTAATGCTTAGGATAAAATATTCCCGCATTTTTTGATTTTAATCAGATAATTCGTGGACAGTTGTTAATGATTTTGCTAATTTGTTTAACAATTCGTTTATTGGTAATACCAAGTTAACAAATATCACATGACTGAATACAAACCAACCCAGCCAAAACTCTCAGACAGCATCGTTGCCGAACTGGAACAGATGATTGTCGATGGCACCCTGCAGCCTGGTCAAAAGCTGCTGCCGGAGCGCGAATTGGCTGTGCAGTTCGGTGTTTCACGTCCATCGTTGCGCGAAGCGATCCAGCGCCTGGAAGCGCGCGGTTTGCTGTACCGTCGTCAGGGCGGTGGCACGTATGTCAAAAGCGAACTGAACCGCGGATTGTCAGACCCTTTCTTTGAATTACTGGCTAATCATCCCGGTTCACAATTCGATCTGCTTGAATTCCGTCATGTTCTTGAAGGGGTTGCGGCCTATTACGCCGCTCTTCGCAGCAATGAAACTGATTTTGCTCACATGCGCGAGCTGCAGAATGATATCGAAGCAGCCCAGACCAGCGGTAACGTTGCCGTAGAGGCCAAAGCTGTGTCTGCCTTCTATCTCGCCATGACTGAAGCGTCGCACAACGTGGTGCTGTTGCACCTGATGCGTGCCATCCGGGAGTTACTGGAACGTAACATTCTCGGCAATCTGGAAGTACTGAATCAGCGTCCGGGGGTGGTTAACCGGATCCGTCGTCACAGGTCAGACCTGATTGCGGCGATCCTGGCTGGCCATCCAGAACAGGCCAGAGATGCTTGCCATGAGCATCTGGCTTTTATCGAGGATACCCTGCTGGATATACAGCGAGAGGATGAGCGTGCACAACGCCCCTCGCGGCAGATCCATCAGCGTTAGCCTTACCAAACAACATGCCGTCAACAAACACAGGAAACAGCCATGTCTGAACTCCTTAAACATGATGTGGACCCAGTAGAAACTCACGAGTGGTTAACTGCTCTGGAATCACTGCTGCGGGAGGAAGGTCCGGAACGTGCCCAGTACATTCTGGATCAATTATCATCAGCTGCCAGCAAAGCAGGTTTATCTGCGGGTACAGGCACTGGTGGTAATGTGCTGACTGATTATATCAATACCATCGCAACCAGCGATCAACCAGCCTATCCGGGTAAACTGGAACTGGAACAACGTATCCGCGCTATCATCCGCTGGAACGCAGTAATGATCGTATTGCGTGCATCGAAGAAAGGCTTGGATCTGGGCGGACACATGTCGTCTTTTGCCTCATCCGCCACGATTTACGATGTGTGCTTCAACCATTTCTTCCGTGCGCGTAACGAGAAAGACGGTGGCGACCTGGTTTACTTCCAGGGTCATATTTCCCCCGGTATTTATGCCCGTGCTTTTGCTGAAGGTCGTCTGACCGCAGAGCAACTGGACAGCTTCCGTCAGGAAGTGGACGGCAAAGGTCTGTCATCTTATCCGCATCCTAAACTGATGCCGGAATTCTGGCAGTTCCCGACTGTATCTATGGGTTTAGGCCCGGTAGGTGCGATCTATCAGGCTCGTTTCCTGAAATATCTGACCAACCGTGGTATCAAAGATTGTTCAGAACAGAAAGTGTATGCCTTCCTGGGTGACGGTGAGATGGATGAGCCGGAATCTAAAGGCGCTATCACAATCGCTGTGCGCGAAAAACTGGATAACCTGATCTTTGTTATCAACTGTAACCTGCAGCGTCTGGATGGTCCGGTTATTGGTAACGGTAAAGTTATCAATGAGCTGGAAGGCGTGTTTGGTGGCGCAGGCTGGGATGTGATCAAAGTTCTGTGGGGCACCGGTTGGGATGCGCTGCTGCAGAAAGACACTTCCGGCAAGCTGATCCAGCTGATGAACGAAACGCTGGATGGTGACTATCAGACTTTCAAATCCAAAGATGGTGCTTATGTCCGTAAACACTTCTTCGGAAAATACCCTGAAACTGCCGCACTGGTTGCCGACTGGACTGACGAGCAGATCTTTGCTCTGAAACGTGGTGGTCATGACCCGCGTAAACTGTTCGCTGCCTTCCAACAGGCTTCTGCTGCGAAAGACAAACCAACTGTGATCCTGGCGAAAACCATCAAGGGTTACGGCATGGGTGACGCAGCTGAAGCGAAAAACATCGCGCATCAGGTTAAGAAGATGGATCTGGATTCAGTCCGTCACATGCGTGATCGTTTCTTTGTCCCGGTTAAAGATGAACAGATCGAAGATCTGCCATATCTGGAAATCAAAGAAGGTTCAGAAGAGTATAAATACCTGCACGAACGTCGTCAGGCATTGAAAGGCTATCTGCCAACTCGTCTGCCACAGACTTCCGTAAAACTGGATATTCCTGAGCTGTCAGCATTTGATGCGTTGCTGAGTGAACAGACCCGTGAAGTGTCTACCACTATGGCGTTTGTGCGTAGCTTAAACGTGCTGTTGAAAGACAAATCTGTTGGTCAGCGTATCGTTCCGATCCTGGCAGACGAAGCCCGTACCTTCGGTATGGAAGGTCTGTTCCGTCAGATCGGTATCTACAGCCCGCATGGTCAGCAGTACACCCCGCAAGATAAAGAACTTGTGGCGTACTACAAAGAAGACCAGAAAGGTCAGGTTATTCAGGACGGTATTAACGAACTGGGCGCGATGTCATCATGGCTGGCTGCTGCAACTTCTTACAGCACCAACGACTGCCCGATGATCCCGTTCTACGTTTACTACTCAATGTTCGGCTTCCAGCGTATCGGCGACCTGGCATGGGCCGCTGGTGACCAGCAGGCTCGTGGCTTCCTGGTGGGTGGTACTTCCGGCCGTACAACACTGAACGGTGAAGGTCTGCAGCACGAAGATGGTCACAGCCATATTCTGGCCAGCACTATTCCGAACTGCGTCAGCTACGATCCATCATTCGTGTATGAAGTAGCGGTCATTATTCAGGACGGTCTGCGTCGTATGTACGGTGACAATCCGGAAAATATCTACTACTACATCACTACACTGAACGAAAACTACCATCACCCTGCAATGCCAGCCGGTGTTGAAGAAGGTATCCGTAAAGGTATCTACAAACTGGAATCTAACGCAGGCGCGAAAGGCCAGGTTCAGCTGATGGGCTGTGGTTCTATTCTGAACTACGTACGTCGTGCCGGTAAGATCCTGGCTGATGAATACGGTATCGGTTCTGATGTGTACAGCGTAACCAGCTTCAACGAACTGGCCCGCGATGGTCAGGATGCAGATCGTTACAACATGCTGCATCCGGAAGCTGAGCAGAAAGTTCCTTATATTGCTCAGGTTCTGGGAACTGCACCTGCAATCGCTGCGACCGACTACATGAAGTCATACGCGGATCAGGTTCGTCATTTTGTTCCTGCAGAAAGCTATCGTGTACTGGGTACTGACGGTTTCGGTCGTTCAGACAGCCGCGAAAACCTGCGTCGTCACTTCGAAGTGAACGAAGGTTATATCGTTGTCGCTGCACTGACTGAACTGGCGAAACAAGGCACCGTTGATAAGAAAGTAGTTGCTCAGGCAATTGCCAAATTCGGTATCGACGCTGACAAGATCAACCCGCTGTACGCATAAGGGGAAATTTCATGTCTAAAGACATTTTCGTTCCGGATATCGGCGGTGATGAAGTAGCCGTTACTGAAATTCTGGTTAAAGTGGGTGACAAGGTTGAAGCTGACCAGTCACTGCTGACCGTGGAAGGCGACAAAGCCTCTATGGAAGTACCTGCTCCTGAAGCCGGTATCGTTAAAGAGATCAAGATTGCATTAGGTGACAAGGTTTCTACCGGTTCCCTGATCATGGTATTCGAAGCGGAAGGTGCGGCAGTTGCTGCACCAGCTCCGGCCGCTGCCGCGCCAGCCCCTGTTGCAGCTCCTGCGGCTGCAGCACTGCAAGACGTGAACGTACCGGATATCGGTGGTGACGAAGTTGCTGTAACCGAAATCATGGTCAAAGTGGGCGATACCGTTGAAGCGGATCAGTCTCTGCTGACTGTAGAAGGCGACAAAGCCTCTATGGAAGTACCTGCACCATTCGCTGGTGTAGTGAAAGAGATCAAAGTGGCAACGGGTGACAAAGTGTCTACCGGTTCCCTGATCATGGTATTCGAAGTGGCGGGCGCTGCGCCTGCAGCTGCACCAGTTGCTGCTGCTCCGGCTCCTGTTGCGGCAGCCCCTGCGGTTGCTGCGGTGAAAGAAGTTAACGTACCGGATATCGGTGGTGACGAAGTTGCCGTAACCGAAATTCTGGTTAAAGTCGGCGATGCCGTTGAAGCTGATCAGTCTCTGATCACCGTGGAAGGCGACAAGGCTTCTATGGAAGTGCCTGCACCGTTTGCCGGTGTGGTTAAATCACTGAAAATTGCGGTGGGTGACAAGGTTTCTACCGGTTCCCTGATCATGGAATTTGAAGTGGCTGGCGCAGCATCTGCTCCGGCACCGGTGGCTGCACAAGCTGCTGCGCCTGCAGCGGTCAAAGCGGTTCCTGCTTCAGCTCCGGCACCTGTTGCAGCGGCGAAAGTGGAAGAGAAAGGTGAATTTGTAGCGGGTGACGCTTATGTTCACGCAACTCCGGCTATTCGTCGTCTGGCGCGTGAGTTCGGTGTCAATCTGGCAAACGTCAAAGGTACCGGCCGTAAAGGTCGTATCCAGAAAGAAGACGTTCAGAACTACGTGAAAGAAGCACTGAAACGTGCTGCTTCTGCACCGGCCGCTGGCGGCGCGGGTGCTGGTCTGGGTGTTCTGCCATGGCCGAAAGTAGATTTCGCGAAATTCGGTGATATCGAAGAAGTTGCGCTGACTCGTATTCAGAAAATCTCTGGTCCGAATCTGCATCGTAACTGGGTGATGATCCCGCACGTTACACAGTTCGATGAAGCTGATATCGGCGAGATGGAAGCGTTCCGTAAAGAACAGAACGTGATTGCCGAGAAGCAACAACTGGGCTTCAAGATCACACCTCTGGTGTTCATCCTGAAAGCAGCAGCCAAAGCACTGGAAGCGCATCCACGTTTCTGCAGCTCGCTGTCAGAAGATAGTTCTACACTGATCATGAAGAAATACATTCATATCGGTGTCGCGGTTGATACGCCAAATGGTCTGGTTGTACCGGTAGTTCGTGATGTGAACAAGAAAGGCATCTATGAACTGTCGAAAGATCTGGCTGAGATCTCCAAGAAAGCACGTGCCGGTAAGCTGACTGGCTCGGATATGCAGGGTGGTTGCTTCACTATCTCCAGCCTGGGCGGTATCGGTGGCACTCAGTTCACCCCAATCGTCAATGCGCCGGAAGTGGCTATTCTGGGTGTCTCTAAATCAGATATGAAGCCGAAGTGGAACGGTAAAGAGTTCGTGCCATGCCTGACGCTGCCTCTGGCATTGTCTTATGACCATCGCGTCATCGACGGTGCTGCAGGTGCGCGTTTCATTACGACACTGACTGATGTGCTGTCCGACATTCGTCGTCTGGTACTGTAATTTTGTCTGTCTCTCCGGAAGCATGCTAGGTTTAGTATGTTTCCGGAAGCAACTGAATAATCAAAAGAGGTCATGATGAGTAATGAAATCAAAACTCAGGTGGTGGTAATTGGTGCCGGCCCAGCCGGTTACTCTGCTGCTTTCCGTGCTGCCGACCTGGGCCTGGAAACCGTTTTGATCGAACGTTACGGTACACTGGGTGGTGTATGTCTGAACGTCGGTTGTATTCCGTCTAAAGCACTGCTGCACGTTGCGAAAGTTATCGAAGAAGCTAAGGCACTGGCGGAGCACGGTATCGTATTCGGTGAACCACAAACTGATATCAACAAGATCCGTCTGTGGAAAGAAAAAGTAGTGACCAAGCTGACTGGCGGCCTGTCTGGCATGGCCAAGCAGCGTAAGGTGCCTGTCGTTAACGGTGTGGCCAAATTCACCGGTCCTAACAGCATTGATGTGACTGCGACTGATGGTTCAGTAACCACGGTCAAATTTGATAACGCGATTATCGCAGCGGGTTCCCGTCCGGTAAAATTGCCGTTCATTCCGCACAACGATCCACGCGTCTGGGATTCTACCGATGCGCTGGAGCTGAAAGAAGTGCCGGGCAAAATGCTGGTTCTGGGCGGTGGTATCATCGGTCTGGAAATGGGTACTGTGTACTCTGCGCTGGGTGCGGAAATCGACGTTGTTGAATTCGCTGATCAGCTGGTTCCGGTTGCCGATAAAGACGTGGTGAAGGTTTACGCAAAACGTGTTGAAAAGAAATTCAACGTCATGCTGGAAACCAAAGTCACCGCCGTTGAAGCGAAAAAAGACGGTTTGTATGTCTCTTTTGAAGGCAAACAGGCACCGGCAGAACCAGTTCGTTATGACAGCGTGCTGGTCGCGGTAGGTCGTGTACCAAACGGTAAAGCGCTGGATGCCGAGAAAGCCGGTATCGCAGTTTCTGACCGTGGTTTCATCGAAGTCGACAAACAGCTGCGTACTAACGTACCGCACATTTTCGCTATCGGTGACATCGTGGGTCAGCCAATGCTGGCGCACAAAGGTGTGCACGAAGGTCATGTGGCAGCAGAAGTTATCGCTGGTAAGAAACACTACTTCGATCCGAAAGTGATCCCTTCAATCGCGTATACCGAGCCAGAAATTGCATGGGTTGGTCTGACCGAGAAAGAAGCGAAAGCCAAAGGTATCAACTTTGAAACTGCGGTGTTCCCATGGGCTGCCTCCGGTCGTGCAATTGCATCTGACTGCGCTGACGGTATGACCAAGCTGATTTTCGACAAAGCAACTCACCGTGTGATCGGTGGTGCGATTGTCGGCACCAACGGCGGTGAACTGCTGGGTGAAATCGGTCTGGCCATCGAAATGGGTGCGGATGCAGAAGATATCGCGCTGACTATCCATGCTCACCCGACGCTGCATGAGTCAGTGGGTCTGGCTGCGGAAGTGTACGAAGGTTCGATTACCGACCTGCCGAACGCCAAAGCGAAAAAGCGTTGATTCTGTTTCTTGTATAAAAAATCCGGCTCAGGCCGGATTTTTTGTTTCTGCGCAGTGTTACTTTTTCAGTGCCAGAATCAGGGCCGAGGTATCCATCCGGCCGCAGCCTTCCTGCTGCAGTTCGGCATAACGTTCATCTACCTGTCTGGTCAGCGGCAGATCGATATTTTGCCGTTCAGCTTCTTCCAGACAAATCCCCAGGTCTTTACGCATCCAGTCGATCGCAAAACCAAAATTGAATTCATTCTTCGCCATGGTTTCGGCGCGGTTCTCCATCTGCCAGGAACCGGCGGCGCCATATTTCAGTGTTTCGACCACCTGATGAATATCCAGACCCACGGTTTCTGCCAGCAACAGACCTTCGCTTAAGCCCTGCAGGACACCGGCGATACAGATCTGATTCACCATCTTGCAGCGCTGGCCGGCACCACATTTACCCACCAGCTGGATCTGACGGGCATAGGCTTCCATGACCGGTTTCGCGATAGCAAACGTCTGCTCATCACCACCGCACATGATGGTCAGACTGCCTTTTTCGGCACCACTCTGACCACCGGAAACAGGGCAATCCATAAAATGATTTCCCTGTTTGTGGCAGGCATTTTCCAGTTCATGCGCCAGTGTGGCGGAGGCAGTCGTATGGTCAATCAGAATGGCACCGGGTTTTAGTCCGGCAAGAATGCCGTCGTCACCGTAAACGACGCCGCGCACGTCGTTATCATTACCGATGCACATAAATACGATGTCCGCATCCCGGGCTGCTTCCCGGGGCGTTGCGGCAATTTTCCCGTTATACAAGGCTTGCCAGGCTTTGGCTTTACTGTGTGTGCGGTTATAGGCCGTGGTGTTAAAACCTTTCTGCTGCAAGTGGCCGGCCATGGGTGCTCCCATGATGCCGAGGCCAATAAACGCGACTTTATTAATGTCCATCATGATCCCTCCCGATTGGTGGTATGAGGAGATAATCGATCTTTAAATGACATATGTCAATTAAGTTATCCTATAATCTCAATATGCCTGTATTTTGGCGCTATCGCGCACTGTCCGGCCCATTTTCTTCTGTTATATCTGTTAATTGATATATGTTATCTTTAGTCAATGAGAGTCATCCGGTAAGACAACATGAGCGCGCCTAAATATTTAGCCATTGTAAAAAAGATAGAAGCATTAATCCGTTCCGGCCAGTTTAAGGAAGGCAGTCAGCTGCCAACGCATCGTGAGCTGGCCCAGCAACTGGGGACGACCCCCATCACGGTGGCGAAAGCGTATAAGACACTGGCTGAGAGAAAGCTGATTGAATCGTTTGTCGGACGCGGTAGTTTTGTCTGCAACCACAGTCAGCTGTCGGATGTGATCCGTGCGGAAAGCAGTGAACCGGAGAAAAATCTCTCTATTCTGCAACCTTGTCTGTCGCAGCACAGCGAGCGGTTAAATCAGGTTTTTTCACAAATACTGAACCGGGGCAATGAAGCACTCTACGGTTATGTCGAACATACCGGATTGGCCCGGCACCGTTTGATGGGCGCGATGTGGGCCCGGCATTATGGTCTTGAGGTCACCGATCATAATGAGGTCGTTCTGGCGAGCGGGGCTCAGCATGCGTTATCCGCTTTGATCCAGTGCTATACGCAACCCGGTGACACGATTGCGGTGGAAGCACTGACCTATCCCGGCATTTTGTCGATGGCGAATATGCTGGGCAGGAAAGTGGTCGCGGTCGCCATGGATGGCGAGGGGATGTTACCGCATGTCCTGGATGACCTATGTCAATCATCAGATATAGCCATGGTGATGATTGTGCCATCGCATCAGAATCCGACCGCAGCCACAATGCCGGCTGAACGGCGGGAACAGATAGCCGCTGTGATCAATCGTCATCGTGTCTGGCTGGTAGAGGACGACATTTACGGATTTCTCAATCCGCAGCCGATCGCGGCGATCACTAATTTTGCACCTCAATACAGTTTTCACATTACCAGCCTGTCAAAAGCGGTCAGTCCGGGTATGCGCTGTGCTTTTATCAAAACACCGGCAACAGAATGTGACCGGCTGGCGGCATTTATCCGTGCCACGATCTGGTTACCATCGCCGATTCCATTTGCGGCAGCCGCGCTCCTGATCCATTCCGGCGAAGCATTCCGTATTGCGGAAGAACAACGACAGATTGCTCTTCATCGTCAGCAATTAGCCAGAGAACAGTTAGCGGGATTTACGCTGTACAGTCAGCCAGACAGTTATCATCTATGGCTGGAATTACCGGCGTACTGGCAGGCGGATGCCTTTACCTTGGCGGCGAAAAACAGAGGGATTCTGGTCAGCAGCGCTTCTTATTTTAAAGCCGATCCACTGACAGTGACGCCGGATGCGATCCGTCTGTCACTGATGGCGATCGAAAATGAACCGGCGCTGGTGTCGACGCTGAACCAGCTGGCTGAACTGCTGAAGCGGGATACCCGGTTTGACTATGTGCATTGCTGATATAAAACAGGCACAGTCACTCCTGCGCCTGTAATATTTTAATCAGAACAGCCTGGTTTTCAGCTTCGCACTTTTATACTGATATCTGTTCAGATGCCGTCTGTTAACAGAACGTCTGTACAGACAATATATCGCCCATAAAATCAATAACGCACCTGTGACAAGCCATATCGTCTGACCTGTATTCCTGAGTAATAAAATACCAACAAAGGAATAAAAAAATGGTCTGAACTCATATAAGGATTCAGGAAATAGAAGGAACTTATGGGTCGGATAGCCACGACTGGCAAGCACATCAGTCCGCCGGTTTTTCGACCGAATGACCCAGATAAGTGCTCCGGCCCAGTAGAAAAGGGACGCTGACATTAACAGTAGCCCATTTTCTCCGGTAGCCAGCAGGGTTGCTCCGCCGCAAAGATAGATCAGGGGTAATGGTTCGTACAACAGGATCGGTAACATATGACATCCTCTCTGTTTTCAGAACTCGCTTTTTCAGTATAGTTAGTGAGATTCATTGGGGTGTTTTTTTGCCCGTTTTTTGTGAAAAAAGGTCAGAATGGGTAAGGTTTCATAACGATGGTATTGATAAAAAACGGTGATAATTCAGCAACAGCAACCCGTCCATGGATGATCTTTCTGATTTTCCTGCGACTGGGACTGACGTCATTTGGCGGGCCGGTTGCCCATCTGGGATATTTCCGGGAAGAGTTTGTTGTCCGGCGTCATTGGCTGAGTCCGCAGCGGTATGCGGATCTGGTGGCGTTGTGTCAGTTTCTGCCCGGACCTGCCAGTAGTCAGGTAGGGATGGCGCTGGGGTTGGCTCAGGGAGGGTATCGCGGTGCTCTGGCTGCCTGGTGCGGGTTTACCTTGCCTTCTGCGATGATGCTGATCCTGTTTGCATCGGGTCTCGCACACTGGCAAAACCAGATCCCGGCCGGCGTGCTGCACGGATTGAAAGTAGTAGCCGTGGCTGTTGTTATACAGGCCGTCTGGGGAATGGCCGGACAATTTTGCCGCGATAAACGTCATATCAGTCTGATGCTGATGGCGACGGCTTTCTCTTTGTTGTGGCCTGCTGTGCTGACTCAGCTGGTTGTCATTCTGGTTGCCGCCGTCACCGGCTATCTGCTTTTCCGGGCTACGCCCGCAGCCGTGGCTGAACCGGAGATCAACCGGTTTAATCACCGGCATGGGGTGTTCTGGCTGCTGCTGTTTGTCGTATTACTGTTTGGTTTACCCATACTGGCTAGTGCGTCTTCTGATATGGCCATTCAGTTATTGGATATTTTCTACCGGACCGGTGCGCTGGTTTTTGGTGGTGGTCATGTTGTTCTGCCACTGTTGCAGGCAGAAGTGGTGCCCACTGGTCTGGTCAGTAATGAAACCTTTCTGACTGGCTATGGCGCTGCTCAGGCGGTACCGGGCCCGCTTTTTACCTTCGCTGCTTTTCTCGGTGCGTCAGTTCCGGAGCAGGGATGGCTTGGTGGCTTCATCGCGCTGACCGCGATTTTCCTGCCGTCATTTTTACTGGTAGCGGGTGTGTTGCCTTTCTGGGAGCAGTTACGTCGTTTTGCGCCGGTTCAGGCCGCACTGAGCGGTATTAATGCGGCAGTCGTTGGCATGTTGCTGGCAGCACTCTATCAGCCGGTCTGGACGAGCGCTGTCCAGCATGCCAGCGATTTTGTGCTGGGGCTGATGGCTCTGATGGCATTAATGATCTGGCGAGTGCCGCCCTGGCTGGTGGTCGTTGGTTGTGGTGCCGGTGGTTGGCTTTTTTCCCTGATCTAAAAAAGCTGCCAGCGCAATGCTGGCAGCACTCACGATTTACCCTTTGTGCCTCAGGTAAAGAAAATACAGTACCGGAATCACCACCAGCGTCAGCATGGTCGAGGCAAACAGGCCAAACACCAGGCTGATCGCCAGTCCGTTAAAGATCGGGTCGTCCAGAATAAACATCGCGCCGATCATCGCGGCCAGCGCAGTCAGGATGATTGGTTTTGCCCGCACCGCACCGCTGTTGATCACTGCCTGCGCCAGTTCCACCCCGGCAGCACGTTGCTGGTTCACAAAATCGACCAGCAGGATCGAGTTGCGCACAATGATCCCGGCCAGCGCGATCATGCCAATCATCGACGTGGCCGTGAAGGGTGCACCGAGCAGCGCATGCCCCGGCATAACCCCGACCAGTGTCAGTGGAATGGGCGCCATGATGATCAGCGGTACGCTGTAAGAGTTAAAATGTGCCACCACCAGGAAGTAGATCAGCAGGATCCCCACGGAATAGGCGATCCCCATATCCCGGAAGGTTTCATAGGTGATCTTCCATTCGCCATCCCACTTGATGGCGACGCCGGAAAGCCCATCGGGCTGACCGATCAGCGACTGTTCCCAGGCCGGATGTTGATCACTGAGCGTGCCGGCAATATCCGCCATACCATACAGCGGGCTATCCAGCTTGCCGGCCATATCGGCGGTGACCATGACCATCGGCTGCATATTTTTGTGCACAATGCTGTGAGGCTTGCTGCTTTCGCTGATATTTATCAGCTCACTCAGTGCAATGGCTTTACCGGCGGAAGAGGGCAGGGTCAGGCTCAGGATCCCGGTCAGATCGACTTTCTCGCCGTCATCCAGCCGCAGCCGGATAGGTTTGGCATATTTCTGATCCGGCGCATGCAGATAGCTGACATCTTCACCATTCAGTGCGCCGGCCAGTGTCTGCCGGATCTGCGCTTCGGAAATCCCTAACCGTGCCGCCCGTGCGCGATCAATGCTGATCTGCCAGTGCTGCTGTGTGGCCGGAACATCAACATCAATATCCACGATATCGGCTGTCGCTTTGAAGGTATCACGGACTATCAGTGCCGCCTGTTCCCGCATGGCCTGCGTCGGACCATACACTTCCGCCAGAATCGGTGACCAGACCGGCGGGCCGGGTGGAATTTCCACGACTTTGATCGCTGCGCCGGTTTTCTCTGCCACCGGAGTTAGCCGTTCACGGGCATCCCGGGCGATCTGATGACTGGCCCGATCGCGTTCATCCTTGCCTTTCAGGTTGACCTGCAGATCACCGAGCTCGGCGGATTGCCGCATAAAATAGTGACGCACCAGTCCGTTAAAATTGATCGGCGCAGAAGTGCCGGCATAAATTTGTACGGAGGTGACTTCCGGAATAGTTTCCGCTTCAGTGGCCAGCTGATGTAATACCGACTGGGTTTGTTCCAGTGATGTGCCCTCCGGCATATCCATCATCACCTGAAATTCGGATTTGTTATCAAAAGGTAGCATTTTCAGCACCACCAGCTGAACCACTGGCAACGCGAGTGAACCAACCAGCAGTAAGCCGACGACCAGTGCCAGTTTCCGCCGGGTATTTTTTGCTTTATCGCCCAGCAGGAAACCACTCAGGAAATGCCGTAAAAACCGGACAGCTTTATGTTCCTCGGCTTCCGCTTCACCTTCTTTGTGATGAGAACGCAGCAGATGCAGTGCCAGCCATGGCGTCACAATAAAAGCGACGGCCAGTGAAATCAGCATCCCGGTACTGGCATTGATCGGGATCGGGCTCATATACGGCCCCATCATGCCGCTGACAAAGGCCATCGGCAGCAGCGCCGCGATGACCGTCAGGGTCGCCAGAATGGTCGGGCCTCCGACTTCATCGACCGCCTGCGGGATGGCTTCTTTCCAGTTCCCGCCGTCCTTCTGATGCCGGTGGATATTCTCCACGACCACAATGGCATCATCCACCAGTATGCCGATGGAGAAGATCAGTGCAAATAACGAGATACGGTTGAGGGTAAATCCCCACACCCAGGAGGCAAACAATGTCATCGCCAGAGTCAGCAGAATCGCGCCACCGACGACCACTGCTTCACGCCAGCTCATGCTGATCCAGACCAGCACCACCACTGCCGCGGTAGCAAAAATCAGTTTGCTGATCAGCTTATTGGCCTTTTCATTGGCCGTCTGACCGTAATCACGGGTTACGCTGACCTCAACCCCCTGCGGGATCAGGATGTTATGCACCTCTTCCAGCCGGCTGGTGATGGCCCGGCTTAAATCTACCGCATTAATGCCGGGTTGTTTGGCGATCGCCAGCGTCACCGCCGGATAAATTTTTCCGTCCTGACTCATCCAGACATTCGCTGCGGGAACGTCCGCACCTTCCTTTATCTCTGCAATATCAGCAAGATAAATCGGATGGTTGTGCTGTGTGCTGACAATCAGCTGACTCACTTCATCGGCGGAAGTTAAAAATGAACCGACCTGCAGGCTGATCTGGCGATTATCCTGGGTCAGCGACAGGTTCGTCTGCTGCTGATTCGCGGTTTGCAATACCTGAGATATCTGCGGCCAGCTCAGCCCGAACGCATTCATTTTCACCGGATCTATCGTCACCTGCATGACGCGATCGTGACGACCCACGGTCTGGATCTGGCGGGTACCTGGCAACCGTTTCAGCTCGGTTTCCAGGCCGTGCGCCACCTGCGTCAGCTGTTCTGCGGTGATGCCGGCCTGTTTACTCCACAGGGTTAAATTCAGAATGGGGACATCATCTATCGCCCGCGGTTTCACCAGCGGTTCACCGACACCTAAACCTGCGGGTAACCAGTCCTTGTTCGAATCCAGCTGATTGTAAAGATCGACCAGTGCCTGCTGCCGCGGTTTACCGACCTTGAAGGCCACAATCAGCATGGCACCACCCGGCTGTGAAAACGAATACATGGTGTCGATGTCTTTCATTTCGGATAACACCTGCTCGGCAGGCAGTGTCACCAGCTTTTCAACCTCCTGCGGGCTGGCGCCGGGGAAGGGGATATAAATATCCGCAAAGGTTACTTCAATCTGCGGTTCTTCCTCTTTCGGCGTGATCAGGACTGCCGCGATACCGAGCAATAGCCCGAGCAGCGCCAGTAACGGCGTAATGGGGGAATGCAGAAACTGACGGGCAATCCGTCCGGAGATACCGGATTCAGGGTGCATAGTGGCCTCCCTGTGCAGCGATGACGGCATAGGCATCGCGGGCAATCACTTCACCCACTTTCAAACCGGAGAGAATTTCTATCCGGCCATCATAGTTACGGCCCAGACGGACCTGCCGCAGCACATAGCCATTCTTTTCAGCCAGATAGACCGCCGATAATTCATTCTGCCGTAACACTGAGTTTTCCGGGATCAGCAACTTCGGTTTGGTTGTCAGCGGCATGGCCAGTTTGACCCAGGTGCCATTACGCCAGACGGGGGTTTCCTGTTTTGGCAGGTTGGCCCGTAATGTGAAACTGTGACTTGCCGGATCAGCAAACTGAAACAGCTGGTGCTGCGGTAGTGTAAGGCTCTGACCGTCCGGGAAGGTGATCTGCAGCGGTGTGGTTTCTTTCAGCTGGGACAGGTAGCGGGCAGGTAATGACGCGACGACACGCATGTTTTCAAAAGCATAACCACTCAGTAACAGTTGCCCCGGATTGACAGTCTCACCCAGTGAAATATGGCGGGCAGAAACGACCCCGGCATAAGGTGCGACGATGCGGGTATACCCCAGATTTTCCCCTGCCTGCACTAATTCTGCTTTCGCTTGTTTCAGCACATTAGCCGCCGCTTCCGCTTCGGTAGCGGCGCTGTCATATTCCCGTCTTGAAACAGAACCTTTTTTCACCAGATCGACTAACCGTGCCCGTTGCCGTTCCGCATCGTTGTATCTGGCTTCCGCTGCTTTGACAGCCGCTTTAGCTTGATCCTGACCGGCCGTCTGCGAGGTGTTGGTGATTTCAATTAACAGATGCCCAGCGGGAACCACATCATTCACATCAACGGTGATGGCACTGATCCGGCCACTGGTCTGAGCAGAAACAGTACCCTGATCCACCGGTTCCAGCCGGCCATCCATGACAAACCAGTCCGGGATATCGGTGGGCTGTACCGTCAGTGTTTCATCTGCAGCTAAGGTGTATCCGGTACCAGTCAGTCCGGCACAGAGAATGAGGAGACCCAGAAGATGTCGCATGGCCCAGCTCCTTTAAATTAGATTTAACTAATATATATTTTTATGAATATCCTGCAACTACTTAAAATTCTAGTCCTGTTCAGGGGTTATGGTAAGAAATCGGGCAGTTTGGATCTTTATTACTGGCCGCAGTGGCGGGGCAGACAAAAGTGATTAATATTTAATTAGGTATCTCTAATTAAATATTTCAGGAGAGCATCATGACTGCGGATAAAGCTGTGCGAGCATTTGCCGGCATTATGGTCTTACTTTCTGTCGCACTGACATATTGGGTCAGCCCATGGTTTGTGTTACTGACATTGTTTGTCGGGGCCAACCTGCTGCAAAGTGCATTTACCGGATTTTGCCCGGCAGAAATGTTTTTCAGAAAAATGGGACTGAAGTGATCGCCCGGATCACCAGCCATACCTGTTGAGTTGATAAGACAGTTCCCGCCAGCGGAAAAGTATTTTCTCTGCCAAAAACAGTGAACGGCATCTGGCTCGGAGCTGAACAAGCGGAGAAAAATGATGGCGACTGTGATTGTAATTGGCGCCGGTCTGGGTGGTATGTCGGCAGCCTATGAACTTAAGGCAGAACTGGGTAAGCAGCACGAAGTCATACTGATCAACAACAAGCCTGATTTTGAATTTACCCCCTCTAATCCCTGGATCGCGGTGGAGTGGCGCCAGCGCAAAGATACGTCGCTCCCTATCGAACCGCATGTCAGCAAGAAATCAATCCGGTTTATTGCATCCGGTCTGCAGACACTGGATGCAGAACAAAAACAGATCACGTTAATGGATGGGCAGACACTCGGTTATGACTTTCTGGTGCTTTGCACCGGTCCTGAACTGGCCTTTGATGAAATTCCTGGCGCCGGGCCGGATGCCGGCGGTACCGTCAGTGTCTGTACCCTCAGTCATGCCGAGCATTGCCGTGACAGTGTGCATGCACTGATTGAAGCACCGGGGTCCGTTATCGTCGGCGCGATGCCGGGCGCTTCCTGTTTTGGCCCTGCTTATGAATATGCCTTTATTCTGGACAAACACCTGCGCGACAAAAAAGTCAAAAAATCGGTACCGATGACCTTTGTCACCAGTGAACCCTATATCGGACATCTGGGGCTGAATGGCGTGGGGGATTCCAAAGGCATGCTGGAAAGTGAGCTGCGCCAGCGGGATATTCAGTGGATCTGTAATGCGAAAACTGTCGGTATCGTTGACGGCAAAATGGAAATCGATGAATTAGACGACGAGGGCAATGTCAAAAAACACCATAGTCTGCCGTACAAACATGCCATGATGTTACCGGCTTTCCGCGGTATTGCACCGTTACGCGGCATTGAGGGATTAGTCAATCCGCGAGGCTTTGTGATTGTGGATGAACATCAGCGGAATCCGAAATATCCGCAGATCTATGCGGCCGGGGTTTGCATAGCTATTGCGCCGCAGACTAAAACCCCGGTGCCCACCGGGGTACCGAAAACCGGCTATATGATCGAATCCATGGTGCGGGCACTGACGGTCAATATCAAGGCGGAGCTGGAAGGCATGCAGCCCACGGCCAAGGCCACCTGGAATGCGATTTGTCTGGCCGATATGGGGGATACCGGTGCAGCCTTTGTGGCCATGCCGCAGATCCCGCCACGTAATGTGGCCTGGTTTAAGAAAGGTAAATGGGTGCATCTGGCCAAAGTGGCCTTTGAAAAATATTTCCTGCACAAGATGCAAACCGGGGATACCGAACCGGTGTATGAACGGGTTGTACTGAAGTCGCTGGGGATCGACAAACTGGAATAATCGCCTCAGACCGGAGAGCGCAGATGCCGAAGTATCAGCGCTCTCCGGACATACCGAATTCGATCGCGGCCTGAGTGTAGAAGATATTGACGCCTTCTTTTTTCAGCAAGGCAAACATCTGTTCCGCTTCTTCCGCTGTCACTGCCATGGTGACCTGCAGCGGTTGATCCGTCAGTTCAAAAAAATGAGCTGAATGCAGTTTCCTGTCATGACCGAAACCTTCGCTGGCAGCGGTCAGCGTTGCGCCCCGGATACCCATTTCTTTCGCTTGCTGGATCAGCCAGAGCGCCAGCGACTGTCCGTGAACCGAACGATCCTGCTGCGTAAAAAATGTAAGCTTGAAGCCTTGCATAAACACCTCCGGAGGAACGTGTAATCAGCTGCGTTGTAACAGACTCATCGTTGCCATACCCAGTAACGTCATGACCAGTGAACCGATCACATGCACGGCAATGGCGCCACCTGCCCAGAGCAGGCGGCCTTGCTGCAATAACGTGGTGACTTCGGCAGAGAAAGTCGAAAACGTGGTCAGGCCACCGAGAAAACCGGTGATCACCAGTAAACGCCATTCCGGTGGTAAATTCGGATTGGCAGCAAAGAAGGTCACCGCGATACCAATCAGATAACCACCCAGCAGATTGGCGAGCAGGGTTCCTGGCGGAATAGTCGGGAACAGAGTATTAAATCCTAAACCCAGCAGCCAGCGGCTGACAGCACCGGCAGAAGCGCCGAGACTGATAGCCAAAACCGAATACAACATGACACTGTCCTTAATATGAAAACCGGACAGGACGCGTTGTTGCTCTCCTGACCGCAATAAAATGCGATATGTTATCGCTTCATTTATTATAGCCTTAGCATGAATGGCTGAATACCTGACAGCAGGAACGATTACGAGGGTTGCAACCGATCCGGAATTTGCGAAAATTTTTCTTCGTTAATTGCCTGCTGGTGTTTTTTCGGCTGGTAACGATTATGCTTAGCCCGTCGTTTAACAATAACAACTACAGAGGAACATAACTGTGAAAAACTTGTCTTACCTCATAGTGGCAGTCGCGGTAACGGTGATGACCGGTTGTGTCGCACCGTATCATCAGCCGGTTCGTGTTAACCGGGCCGATGTCGACGTGGGTGGTGCCCGTGTGATTTTGGGTGGCGGTGGTGAACAGTATCCTTCAGGTGGCGGACGTTTCTGCCCTCCGGGCCAAGCGAAGAAAGGCCGCTGCTAATTAGCAGATATGTTTTTATTTTGCATATAAATTCACTATAGTTGTCCCCGTTTGCTTATATAGCCAAGTTGACTCACTGCAATAAGTTAAGTCACTGAAATCTGTTCAGGGAAGAGCTGCGGGGCTGATTTTCGAAAAGGAGTGCATTGTGCTGGAAAACTATCGTCAACACGTCGCTGAACGTGCTGCGCAGGGTATCGCGCCAAAACCATTATCAGCCGAACAGGTTGCTGCACTGGTTGAATTACTGAAAAACCCACCGGCAGGCGAAGAAGCTTTCCTACTGGAACTGCTGGCTGATCGCGTACCACCCGGAGTGGACGAAGCGGCTTATGTGAAAGCCGGTTTCCTGGCTGCGCTGACGAAAGGACAAGTCTCTTCACCGGTGATCAGTGCTGAGAAAGCCACTGAATTGCTGGGTACCATGCAGGGCGGCTACAACATTCAGCCGCTGATCGATCTGCTGGATGACGCCAAACTGGCACCGATTGCCGCGAAAGCACTGTCTCACACCTTGCTGCTGTTTGATTCTTTCCATGACGTACAGGAAAAACTGCAAGCCGGTAATGCCTACGCTAAGCAGGTCATGGAATCCTGGGCGAATGCCGAATGGTATCTGAACCGTCCGCAACTGGCTGACAAAATCACGCTGACCGTTTTCAAAGTCACCGGTGAAACCAACACCGATGACCTGTCACCGGCACAGGATGCCTGGTCACGTCCGGATATCCCGTTGCATGCGCTGGCAATGCTGAAAAACAGCCGTCCTGGCATTACTGCTGATCAGGAAGGCGCTGTTGGCCCAATCACCACACTGGATGCCCTGAAACAGAAAGGTTTCCCGCTGGTATATGTGGGTGACGTAGTCGGTACCGGTTCATCCCGTAAATCAGCGACGAACTCCGTGCTGTGGTTTATGGGCGACGATATTCCTAACGTGCCGAACAAACGTGCGGGCGGTTTCGTACTGGGCGGTAAAATTGCACCGATTTTCTTCAACACTATGGAAGATGCCGGTGCACTGCCAATCGAGCTGGATGTCAGCAAGATGGATACCGGTGATGTGATCGACATCTATCCGTATGCCGGGAAAGTGACCCGTCACGGCAGCGACGAAGTGATTGCCACTTTCGAGCTGAAAACTGACGTACTGCTGGATGAAGTGCGTGCTGGTGGCCGTATTCCATTGATCGTGGGTCGTGGTCTGACTGACAAAGCACGTGAAATGCTGGGTCTGCCTGCATCCACCGTGTTCAACCGTCCGAAACCAGTGGCTGATACCGGTAAAGGTTACACTCTGGCGCAGAAAATGGTTGGTAAAGCCTGCGGCGTAACCGGTATTCGTCCGGGCACTTACTGTGAACCGAAGATGACTACCGTGGGTTCTCAGGATACTACCGGCCCGATGACCCGTGACGAGCTGAAAGATCTGGCCTGTCTGGGCTTCTCGGCTGACCTGGTGATGCAGTCTTTCTGTCACACCGCAGCTTATCCGAAGCCGGTTGACGTACAGACTCACCACACGCTGCCAGACTTCATAATGAACCGTGGCGGTGTTGCACTGCGTCCGGGCGATGGTGTTATCCATAGCTGGCTGAACCGCATGCTGCTGCCGGATACTGTTGGTACTGGTGGTGACTCACATACCCGTTTCCCTATCGGTGTTTCTTTCCCGGCGGGCTCTGGTCTGGTGGCGTTTGCTGCTGCGACCGGCGTGATGCCACTGGATATGCCGGAATCTGTGCTGGTGCGCTTCAAAGGCGAACTGCAGCCAGGTATCACCCTGCGTGATCTGGTACATGCAATCCCTTATCAGGCCATTCAGATGGGCTTGCTGACTGTAGAGAAAGCGGGCAAGAAGAACATCTTCTCCGGCCGTATTCTGGAAATCGAAGGTCTGCCAGATCTGAAGGTAGAGCAGGCGTTTGAACTGGCCGACGCCAGTGCCGAGCGTTCTGCTGCCGGCTGTACCATCAAGCTGGATGAGGCGCCAATCGCTGAATACCTGAACTCCAACATCGTGATGCTGAAGTGGATGCTGGCAGAAGGCTATGGCGATAAACGTACTATCGAGCGTCGTATTGCCGGTATGCAGGAGTGGCTGGCGGATCCGAAACTGATGTCAGCCGATGCGGATGCGGAATACGCAGCGATCATTGAAATCGACATGAGCGAAATCAAAGAGCCGATCCTGTGTGCGCCGAACGATCCGGATGATGCGCGTCTGCTGTCGACCGTTGCCGGTGACAAGATCGACGAAGTGTTCATCGGTTCCTGCATGACCAACATCGGTCACTTCCGTGCTGCCGGTAAACTGCTGAACCAGTTCAAAGGCCAGCTGCATACCCGTCTGTGGATTGCACCACCGACCAAGATGGATCGCGATCAGCTGACCGAAGAAGGCTACTACGGTATTTTCGGTCGTGTCGGTGCCCGCATCGAGATCCCGGGCTGTTCACTGTGTATGGGTAACCAGGCACGTGTCGGTGACGGCACCACGGTCGTGTCTACCTCTACACGTAACTTCCCGAACCGTCTGGGTCAGGGCGCGAACGTGTATCTGGCTTCCGCAGAACTGGCTTCTGTGGCGGCGATTCTGGGACGTATTCCAAGCGTGGAAGAGTACCAGTCGTATGCGAAAGAGCTGGATGCGATGGCAGCTGATGTTTACCGCTATCTGAACTTTGATCAGATCGCCAGCTACACCGACAAAGCGGATAAAGTGATCCTGCAAGTACCGGTATAAACATCGATTTACTGCGATATGAAGGGCAAGTCACAGACTTGCCCTTCTTTTTTTAGTTATTTAGTTTGGCTACTTGGAATAAGTTTTCAGCTATTGTTAATAAGTAAGAACTAATCAGGCAAACGCAGTCTGCTGGCAGACTGAATGGTAAAGGGAGTGACCCGTATTGCCGTTGTTCAGGAGCACAATATATGGATCATCAATTTGTCCGGAATACGGATGGCCGTTGCCGGGCCCGTCTGTCAATGGGGCATGAAGCGTTTGGTTTATGGCTGACAGATGAGCTGGGAGCCGATGTCGCCCGTTGTAATGAGTTACTTAAAATAACGGCACGATTACTTCATGGTGGTGATGAGTATACGTTACCGGGCAAGGATTTTTCTCTTCATCTGGATCAGGAAGCCGCGACAGTCAGTGCACGGGAACTGCAATTTGAGACAGAAATTGAAGATAATGAAGCGGGATTAAGTTATTACGACGATGAATTGTTTGCCGCCTGTGGCCTGGATGACTTTGAACAACTATTGCTGGCCTGGCGTGAATTTATCAGCGAGCAATAACAGGCAAACGACCCACAATGACGCCCCTTTTTGGGGCGTTTTTGCAGCAGTGCTGAAGTGAAGTGCACAATTCAACACACCAATATCAGCAGATTGTCAGTTCCTTGCTGTAACTAACTGAAAATTAATAATTTTCAATAGATGGCACAGACATTGAATTGTTTCAGTCAAGCCCAATTAACCAGGGAGTGGGAGTTTAACTATGAAACTTATCAGTGCAATCATTAAACCGTTCAAACTGGATGACGTACGTGAAGCCGTTGCGGCACTTGGCGTGGACGGTATGACCGTGTCCGAAGTGAAAGGGTTTGGTCGTCAGAAAGGCCACACCGAGCTGTATCGTGGTGCTGAATATCAGGTCGATTTTCTGCCAAAGGTAAAACTGGATATCGCTACCTCTGACGACAACGTGGAAAGCATCATTGAAGCCATCAGCAAAGCCGCTTATACCGGTAAAATTGGTGACGGTAAGATTTTCGTGTACGATCTGGCGCACGTAGTGCGTATCCGTACCGGCGAAGTGGATGGTGAAGCCATCTAAGCTTGATTCTGCTTGTTCGTCCAGACATGTTGGGACCTTTATGGTCCCTTTTTTATTGCCTTCTGAAAGCTGTTTTGCATCGCTGTCGTCTTCTTTTTGGTCAAGCCGGACACTGAAGTCAATACAAACGATATTTATTTTCATTTATTTACAAATGATATCCGTTCTCATATCATTATGATAATGATTCTCATTAGTTGGATGGATACGTAATGACAAAAGTAGCGTTGTTGGCTTTACTGGTGGCGGGTTCTGTTCAGGCGGCGGAAGAAATTAATGTTTATTCTGCCCGTCAGGCTTATCTGATTGAGCCTATCGTTCAGGCGTTTGAAAAAGAACAGGGTATCAAAGTGAATCTGGTGTATGCCGAAGATGGTCTGGCAGAGCGTCTGGCCCGTGAAGGGAAACATACGCCGGCTGATCTGGTACTGACGGTCGACATTAGTCGCCTGATGGAACTGGTCGAGCAGGATCTGGTGCAACCTGTTAATAGCCAAACGCTGAACAGTAATATTCCGGCTCAGTACCGTGATCCGGACAACCGCTGGTTTGCCCTGACTACCCGTGTCCGCAATATTTACACCTCTAAAGAGCGTGTCGGCAAGCCAGATGATATTACCTACGAGTCACTGGCTGACGAGAAATACAAAGGTAAGATTTGTACCCGTAGCGGTAAAAACTCTTATAACGTCGCATTGGTTGCTTCGATGATTGCTCATCACGGTGAAGCAAAGGCGGAACAATGGCTGGAAGGGCTGAAGGCCAACCTGGCGCGTAAACCACAGGGCAATGACCGCGATCAGGTTAAAGCCATCAAGGAAGGCGTGTGTGATCTGTCACTGGGTAACAGCTATTACCTGGGCAAAATGCTGCAGGATGAAGAGCAGAAAACCTGGGCTGACGCTGTTTATATCAACTTCCCGAACCAGAAAGATCGTGGTGCTCATGTCAACGTGAGCGGGGTTGTGATGACCAAATATGCCAAGAACAAAGACGCGGCAGTCAAGCTGATGGAATACCTCTCGGCGGATAAAGCACAACAGATGTATGCCGAACTGAACATGGAGTATCCGGTGAAGGCGGGTGTCGCGCCATCCAGGCTGGTCGCTTCATGGGGCGAATACAAGGCCGATGCGCTGCCAATCGCTCAGATTGCTTCTTATCGTAAACAAGCGATAACCCTGATCGACAAAGTTAAATTTGATCTGTAAGGATATTTAATGGCAGTTGTACGCCATCGTCGCTGGTTAGCTGGCAGCGGAGCACTAGCTCTGCTGCTGTTTTCACCTGTAATGGCTTTATTGATTGAAGCCTTCAGTACGGATGCCGGCTTGCTGCAACAGCTCTGGCAGACGGTATTACCCACCTATCTTTTCAATTCTCTGGCCCTGGTTACGCTGGTGGTTATCTTTGCCGTATTGCTGGGATTGCCTTGTGGCTGGTTGCTGGCGAATTATCAGTTACCGGGGCACCGCTATCTTGAATGGGCGCTGATCCTGCCGCTGGCGATGCCGGCTTATGTTGTGGCCTATATCTACACCGATTTACTCGATTACACCGGCTGGTTACAAATACAGCTGCGTGACTTGTTTGGCTGGCAATCGGCCGCCGATTACTGGTTTCCGGATCTGCGGACCTTAGGCGGTGCCGCTGCCATGCTGGCATTGGTGCTCTATCCGTATGTCTATCTGCTGACCCGCGCCGGCTTTCTGGAACAATCGATCAATCTGCAGGATGCCGGCCGGATGCTGGGTGCCAATCACTGGCGGCGTTTTTTCCGCATCAGTCTGCCCTTGGTCCGGCCGGCATTAATCGGCGCCATGATTCTGGTGGCGATGGAAACGCTGGCCGATTTTGGCACGGTCTCCTATTTTGCCGTGAATACCCTGACGACGGCGATCACCGATGCCTGGCTGGGTTATGGCAGCCTGCCTTCCGCCGCACAGCTTTCGGTCTGCCTGATCTCGATAGTGGTGCTCCTGATCCTGCTGGAAAAGATGAGCCGCCGCCGGCAGCAGATCTTTCAGAAAGGAAACGGTATTCCCGTTCATAATCGTCCCCGTCTGGCAGGCAGCAAATTGATGCTGTCGCTGGGATATTGCTGGCTGATTGTGTTTCTGGGTTTCTTCTTGCCCGTGCTGGTGTTGCTGGATTATGCCCTGTCGGCACTGGCGGAACAGGACTGGCCGGCACTGCTGCAATACAGTTTTAACAGTCTGCAAATCGCGCTGGCGGTTGCAGCACTGGCAGCCATTCTGGCCTTGCCGCTGGTGCTGACCCGTCGTCTGTTACCCAATAAGCCGGGCGTACAGGCGCTGCAAATCGCGGGTATCGGTTATGCCATGCCGGGTACGGTGTTAGCGATTGGTATTCTGATCCCGTTTACGCTGGGTGATTTCCTGCTGAATGACGTTATCGCAGCCTTCGGCTGGCAAGAGCCGGGGTTGATCCTGACCGGAACTATTTTTGCGCTGGTCTGTGCCTATGTGGTGCGTTTCATTGCGATTGCCCTGGGCAGTCAGGAAAGCTCACTGGCCCGCATTTCCTTCAGTCTGGACATGGTCAGCCGCAGTCTGGGTTATTACCCGTTACCGATGTTCGCCCGCGTACATTTACCGCTGATGTGGCGCGGCATCATGGCGGGGATCGTGCTGATTTTTATTGAATCCATGAAAGAGCTGCCTGCCGCGTTATTACTGCGCCCGTTTAATTTTGAAACGTTACCGACCATTGTTTATCAGTATGTCAAAACCGAGCAGTTACAGCTGGGCGCCTTACCGGCGCTGATGATCGTGCTGGTGGGGTTATTACCGCTGATTTTCTTTAACCGCTCGCTGGAACGGGGAATAACATGAACGCCATTGAAATTCACAACCTGCAGTGCGGCTATCAGGAGCAGGCTATTCTGCAGAATGTCTCCTTTGTTCTGGAAGAACGGAAAATACTGGCGCTGCTCGGCCCGAGTGGCTGTGGCAAGACCACCTTGCTGAAAGCGATCGCCGGACTGATCCCCATTGATCACGGGCAGATCTATCTGCATGACCAGCAGGTACAGGATGGGCATAAAGGGCTGGATCCGGAAGAGCGCGGTGTGGGTTTTATCTTTCAGGATTATGCGCTGTTTCCGCACATGACTGTGCATGACAACCTGATGTTCGGGTTGCGGCCGTTACGCCTGAAAAAACAGGATGCCGAAGAACGCATCGCCTCTACCTTGACGACTGTCGGGCTGTCCGGCATGGACAAACGTTATCCGCATGAGTTGTCCGGCGGCCAGCAGCAGCGGGTGGCGATTGCCCGCTCACTGGTCTGTCGTCCGAAACTGATGTTGCTGGATGAACCATTTTCCAATATCGACAGCCAGTTACGGATCCCGCTGATCCGCGAGATCCGCGATTTACTGAAATCACAGCACATTACCGCGATTTTTGTGACGCACAATAAGGAAGAAGCGTTTAGTCTGGCCGATGAGCTGGCGGTGTTTCAGCAAGGCAACATTGTCCAGCAAGGGGAGGCCAGTGCCGTGTATCATCAGCCGGCTAACCTGTACGTGGCTGAATTTCTCGGCAAAGGGAACCGCGTACCCGTGACCCGCCAGAGTGATCAGTCGGTGCTCACCCCGTGGGGCGTCATACCGGTGAATCAGGTACCGGATCACCCCGATCTGATGATGTTTATCCGGCCGCAATGGCTTGAGATTGTGGAAGGGGGTGATGGCCGGTTAATTGAGCAGCATTTTCTCGGCACGCATGCCCATTGCCGCATTCACTGGCAGGGGATGGAGCTGGACGCCTGGCACGCTGATTCAATGCCGATCAGTACCACGGCCGTATCATTACGCTTGCGCCCGCATCAGCCGGTGATCTTTCGTTGTGAGCAGGCTTGAATGTTCGTCTCATTCTGAAACATTGATTTGTATGCTTTATCAGGGATATCGAGCGTTTTCCTCGTTTTTTTTGTAAAATCCTCCGGAAATGGTGGGAGGAAAAGCAAGTGATCAATGTTTTAATTGTCGATGATGATGCCATGGTTGCCGAGCTGAACCACCGCTATGTTACCCAGCTTCGTGGGTTTCAATGCTGTGGTGTGGCCTCAACTCTGGAACAGGCGAAAGCGCTGGTGTTAAACCATCAGCATCCAATCGACCTGATCCTGCTGGATGTCTATATGCAGCAGGAAAATGGTCTGGATCTGCTGCCGGTGCTGCGTAACGCGCATCGTCCGATTGATGTGATCATGATTTCTTCCGCTTCCGATGCGGAAACCATCAAGAAGTCACTGCATTACGGTGTGGTCGATTATCTGATCAAGCCTTTCCAGTTTGCCCGGTTTGAGGAAGCATTAACCAGCTGGGCAAAGAAAAAGACGCTGATGGACAATCAGCAGAATTATCAGCAGTCGGAACTGGATCGCATCATCCACGGTACCCCGATGCAGGCACAGCGTCCGGAAGGTGAAGCCAAACGGTTACCGAAGGGCTTAACCCCGCAAACCCTGCGCACCATCTGTCAGTGGATTGACAGTCATTCAGGCATTGATTTCTCGACGGAAGATCTTGCCAGCTCGGTACTGATTTCACGCGTCTCCTGCCGAAAATATCTGGTCTGGCTGGAAGAGATCAAGATCCTGCACACCAGTGTCCATTACGGCATGACCGGCAGACCGGTTTACCGTTACCGCTTACAGCCGGAACTGCATGCCCGGTTGAAACAGTATGCTCAGGATTAACCGCTGACTGAGCCTGCCGACAGATTACGCCAGCTGGTAGTCGCTATCCTGTAAGGTGAAGCGGAACTGGCGTTGTGACGACAGAATCACCTGACCGGTTCGGGTGACAAAGATCGCCTCAATATGGGGCACGGTGGTGAGATAGTGCAGGGCTTTCTTTACGCCCATGCCATACAGCAACGTGGTGTAAATATCGCCATCCACCGAGTCGTCTGAGATCACGGTGACACTGAGCAGTTCGTTATCCAGCGGATAGCCGGTCTCCGGATCCAGAATATGGTGGTAGATCTTTCCCTCTTGCTCAAAATAACGCTCATAAATGCCGGATGTGACCACCGACTTGCCGGCCACTTCGATGATGCCAATCAGCGCATCCGGGGCGGCAAACGGTTTTTTTAACCCGACTCCCCATGCACTCTGATCTCCATAGCGAGGGGTTCCGAGTGTCAGGACGTTTCCACCCAGATTAATCAGCGCCTGATGAATGCCCATCTGCTGCAGCAGATCCCGTACCCGATCGGCAATATAGCCTTTGGCAATCGCACCCAGATCGATTTCCATGCCTGCCTGTGCCAGATAAACGGAACAGGCCTGCGGGTCGAGCATGACCTGATCCGGACGGGTCAGCGGCAACAGAGACTGGATTTCTGCCGGAGACGGCACGGTGTCGCCGTGAAAACCGATTTTCCAGCGCTTGACCAGCGGGCCAATGGTGAAATTAAAACAGCTGTCTTGCATCAGACTGACGGTTTTCGCTTTGCTGATCAGCTCAAACACCGGACGACTGACTACCACCGGGTGCAAACCGGCGGCATGATTGATGGTCATCAGTTGCGAGTGTGCACGATTCACCGTCAGCATATCTTCCTGTTGCTTGATCAGGTGAAAGACGGCCTGGGCGGCTTGTTGATTATCTTCGAAGAGTTTCAGGAGGATGGGGGAGCCCATCAGGACAGCGGAGTAAGAATAGACCCGTTCTACGGATGACATAGGGATCACCCCGGTTGAATAGTGGTTGAAAGCCAGTGCACTCACCCGGAGCGCACTGGCAAACACGTGGCTATGAACAACGCGCCAGGTTAGCGGCGTTTCGTCCGGCCATCGTACCGAAGATAATGATATCAGCAACCGCATTACCACCGATACGGTTCCCGCCATGGATACCACCAACCACTTCACCGGCAGCGAATACGCCCGGAATCACCTGATTGTTCACATCCAGCACTTCGGTGTTGGTGTTGACGGTGACCCCGCCCATGGTGTGATGCACACCCGGGGCGATCTGAATCGCGTAGAACGGACCTTCGTGGATCGGATGACGTAATGCAGTCTTACGACCAAAGTCTTCATCATTCTGTTTCTCAACAAAGACGTTGTAGCGTTCCAGTGTAGCCAGGAAGGCATGCATATCCATATTCAGTTTGTCGGCCAGTTGACGGGGGCTGTCAGCACTGACTACAAAACCACGGCCAATGTATTCGTCTGCCGCTTTGTTGTTCAGACGAACCTGCTCATCGAAAACGATGTAGGCATAGTGTTCCGGCAGACCGATGATCGCTGCAGAAACCTTGTCGCGGGTTTCCATTTCATTGAAGAAACGTTCGCCTTTCTGGCTGACCAGAATCGCACCACCACCACGGATTGCTTCAGAAATCAGGTAGGAAGTGGTCTGTTCCACAGTCGGGTGGATCTGGATTTCACCCATGTCCACAGTACCGGCACCGATGTTTTCCAGTAACGCGATCCCTGATCCGGTTGCGCCTTTGTGGTTGGTGGTGACAAAGTCTTTCAGTTCAGGGCGATATTTGACCACCATTTCCTGATTGGCACTGAAGCCACCGGTTGCGACCACGATGCTCTTCGCATAAATGGTCAGAATTTCATTTTCTTCATTTTTCACCCGCAGACCGCTGACGGCACCGTTTTCCATCAGGATATCGATGACATCGGTGTCCAGCATGACGTCGATGTCGCGCTGGCTGATGTTCCGCACCAGACCACTGATCAGGAAGCCACCTACTGCAGAACGGTCAGCCGGACGGTGGGTACGGTCAATGCTCATCCCGCCAGTAATCGTGATGTCATTCAGGACAATGCCACGATCCGCCAGCCATTCAACCGCTTCAGGCGCATTGTCGACAAAGCTGCGCAGCAATTCCGGGTTATTCAGCCCCTGACCGCCTTTCAGACTTTCCTGATAGAACTTCTCTTTGCAGTCATCGATACCTTTCATTTTCTGGAAACGGGTACCTGCGGCATTCATGCCGACAGACGCTTTGATGGTATTCCCGCCAATGCTGGACATCTTTTCGACAATCAGAACTTTGGTGTCACGGTCGCTGGCCTGGATGGCTGCTGCCAGACCAGCACCACCACTACCGATCACCACAACGTCGTAACGAGGCGGCTCCAGACTGCCACCTTCTTCCAGTACCAGCGCTTTGCAGGATTTCGCCATCGCTTTGGTCACAGCTTTTTTCACCGCTTCACTCTGCGTGGTTGCACCAGAAACAGCATCAACGTGAGGGGTGTTGGCATCCAGAATACGGGTACGGATTTCTTCGAAACTGGAAACAAAAGTAACATCCAGACCTTCCTGCGATTCCAGTACGATATCTGTAATCCGGTCAGTTTCCAGACTGACATTGATTCCCAGTTCATTGTTTTCGTCCTGAACTGTTTCCCGGAACATGCCACTCTTGAATTTGCCGGTTGGCATGCTGCTCAGATCGCGGATCATCGCGTCGACCAGCGAGAAGCGCCATAACGGTTCAGGAATGGTTAATGCTTCGCGTTGCGTGCTGTCGATGAACAGCTCCACTGTTTCACCACGGGCAATGCGATCGGTCCAGTCCGGATAGGCAATGCAGGCTTTACCGACGGCAACCAGATCGTAGCCATGCTCGATGGCGAGTTCAGCATCGGATTTGTTGACGATACCACCCACCCCGATCATCGGGATTTGCGCCAGTTTTTCAGAACGCAGCGCAGTATATTTCCGGATCAGCGGTGTTGGATCGTGCTTGTCAACAATGGATGGACGCAGTGTATAGCCCATCGAGAAGTGCAGGTAATGCAGCCCCTGTTCAGCCAGTCTTTCCAGCAGATACAGGGTGTCATCAAAACGGATACCTGGCACTTCCAGCTCTTCCGGAGAGAAACGGTAGCCGATGATGAAGGATGGATCGGCATACTGGCGAACCATTTTCCGGGTGATTTCCAGCACCGCCAGCGGGAAGCGGGCGCGGTTTTCACGGCTGCCACCCCATTGATCGTCACGCTGGTTTGAATTGGGGGAGAAGAACTGCTGGATCAGGTAAGTATTGGCACCGTGGATCTCGACGCCATCAAATCCGGCTTTAATCGCGCGGCGGGTCGCTTCACCAAACTTGGTGACCATCGCTTCGACTTCTTCCGCAGTCAGTGCTTCGGGAGTCGCCGCGCCTTCACGTGGTGCTGCAATTGCACTTGGGCCAACCGGGGTACGGCCACCAATCAGTTCAGGTTCGACCATCCGGCCGCCGTGATAGATCTGCAGAACAGCTTTCGAGCCTCTGGCCTGAATGGCTTCAGCAATTTTTGCCAGACCTTCAATTTTGTTGTCGTGATCGATACCGATCGCGCCAGGAAAAGCCAAGCCTCTGTCATCAACAAAACCACATTCAACGATCACCGTACCAATGCTGCCAGCGCGTTCACGGTAGTATTCAACCAGTTCACTGGTGACACTACCATCGAAATAGCCGGTACAAGTGGTCATTGGTGCCATCAGAAGACGGTTTTTCAGTTGTGTGCCATTCGGTAAAGTAAATGGACTCAGAATGTCATTTTTAGAGTACATAAATATAAGCTCCAAACTAAAAAACTCAGAGATTTAAGAAATAGGTTCCCGTTGGATATTTTTATTATTTCTGGATTGGTATTAGGTTAATTCTTATTGCAATAAAAACTATTTTTTAACTAGGTTTAACTCACGTGATTTAGCGAGATTTGATTAGCATTGGTTAAATTTAATCAACTCACACAAACATAGTATTTTATTTTTAGCGATAAGTTTGCTTACATTAGTTAAATAACTATTGTTTGTTATCGTTAATATGTGTTTGTCACTTCTTTTTTTACTAAGGGTAAATATTTCACATTAATCACAATTATTCATAAATTCATTAATAAAGTGTTTTCAAATAAATAACACAAATATAACAATAAAATTTAATAAGTAATAAAATCAATATCTTATAAGTGTGTTGTGGTGAGTCTGCATGGCTCAATATACAGAGAGATCATTTAAGTCTAATCTATGGTAAGACGATTGGTTATCGACTGAATCGTAAATTATATTTCTGGGAATAAAATCGGATAAACGTTTGGTTGTTATTTTGCGATACGAGCCAATCGAACGTTTTTATTAAACTTTGATCAAGATCACCTGCTGTTTTTTTAAAAAGTGATTATACTGCACAATATACGCGCTAAATGATTTTGCATTGTTAAATGCCAAAATCAGTGTTAATGAAAATTAATTTGTCATCACTTTTGAAACTAAACTAAGTAAATAAATTAAATTAATCAAAGCGGGCTTATTTTAATAATAATCCGGCATGTTTCCTGATTTGGAATATTTCCGGGAGCAGGTTATGTGTGCGTCTTTTAAGCAGTAAGACCATGCATTGCATATGTCGATGAAACCAGATTCTCAACTACTGTAGATAAACACTATGAAAGAAATGAGTATACCAATCGACACTCAGTTGGTCGATAAAGCATCAGATGGTAAGTTAAACCGCCTCTTCTTTATGTTGGCTCCGTTCGTGGTGACGGCTCTATTGCTGTTGATGCCAGTCCCCGAAGGATTACAACCCTACGCATGGTATTACTTTGCCATTTTCGTTGGGGTTATCGTCGGTCTGATCTTTGAACCGCTACCAGGCGCGGTCATTGGCCTGACCGGGGTGGTCGCGATCGCACTGACCAGTCAGTGGGTGCTGTTCAGTCCTGAAGATATGGCTGCCCCTAAATTCAAACTGGCTGCTGAATCATTCAAATGGGCCGTCAGTGGATTTGGTAATTCCACGGTATGGCTGATCTTTGGTGCGTTCATGTTTGCCGCGGGCTACGATAAAACCCGCCTCGGACGCCGTCTGGCATTGATTCTGGTGAAGTATCTGGGACGTCGCAGCCTGACACTGGGTTATGCGATCATGTTTGCGGATCTGCTGCTGGCACCGTTTACACCATCGAATACCGCACGCAGTGGGGGAACTATCTACCCGATTATTGCCAACCTGCCACCGCTGTACGGCTCTAAACCGAACGATCCGAGTGCACGTAAAATCGGCTCTTACCTGATGTGGGTGGCGATCACCGCGACCTGTATCACCAGTTCGATGTTCCTGTCTGCGCTGGCACCGAACCTGCTGGCACTGGCACTGGTAAAAAGTACCGTGGGTATCAGCATCAGCTGGGGAAACTGGTTTGTTGCCTTCCTCCCGCTGGGCATTCTGTTTCTTCTGACCATGCCGCTGCTGGCGTACTGGTTCTATCCGCCAGAAGTGAAATTCAACGATGAAGTACCTCGCTGGGCAAGTGCCGAGCTGGTTAAACTGGGTCGTCTGTCCCGGAATGAAATTCTGCTGCTGGTCTTCGTTTGTGCTGCGCTGATCATGTGGATCTTCGCTGCCAGCGTGATTGAACCTGCGATGGCTGCACTGCTGATCATCGGTCTGATGCTGTGGACGGGGGTTCTGGAGTGGAACGACATCACCAGTAACAAAGCCGCATGGAACACCTTTTTCTGGTTCGCGACACTGGTTGCACTGGCGGGCGGATTATCATCGACCGGTTTCATTGCCTGGTTGGGTAAAGAAGGCGGCATGCTGATGAGCGGTATCTCCGCCGGCACCGCGACAGTTATGTTGTTGGTGGCGTTCTACCTGCTACATTATTTATTTGCCAGCGCAACAGCGCACACCACGGCGCTGCTTCCTGCGATGCTGACCATTGCATCGACGATTCCGGGAATGAATATGGAAGTCTTCTGTATGCTGATGGTGACATCGCTGGGTGTGATGGGCATTATCACCCCATACGGCACTGGTCCGAGCCCGATTTACTATGGTAGTGGTTACCTGCCAACCGCCGATTACTGGCGACTGGGAACCATTTTTGGTGCCATCTTCCTGGTAGCCTTGTTAGTCATCGGTTACCCATGGATGGTCATGATGTTCTGATCAGTGAACGGCCGACCCTCCGGGGCGGCTGTTTCTATATGTGAATCTGTGCTGCCACGCATGTAGATGTATTCTTGCTAAAGCGGCGATAAATAATGATGAGAGAATAGAGAAATGCCAAATAAACCTTTTTATTACCAGGATCCGTTCCCGCTCGCTAAAGATGAAACCGAATACTATCTGCTGACGAAAGATCATGTCTCCGTGAGCGAATTCGAAGGTCAGGAGATCCTGAAAGTCGCACCTGAAGGTCTGACTTTACTGGCTCAGCAGGCTTTTCATGATGCATCCTTCATGCTGCGGACGTCCCACCAGAAGCAGGTTGCCGCTATTCTTCATGATCCGGAAGCCAGCGAAAACGACAAATATGTTGCGCTGCAATTCCTGCGTAACTCAGAAATTTCAGCCAAAGGCGTTCTGCCTACCTGTCAGGATACCGGTACAGCCCTCATCATGGGGAAAAAAGGCCAGCGTGTCTGGACCGGTGGTGATGATGAAGCAGCCCTGACCCGGGGTGTTTACAATACCTATACAGAAGACAATCTGCGTTACTCCCAGAATGCCGCGCTGGATATGTACAAAGAAGTGAATACAGGGACAAACCTGCCGGCTCAAATCGACCTTTACAGCGTCAATGGCGATGAATACAAATTTCTGTGTGTCGCCAAAGGTGGTGGTTCAGCCAACAAAACCTACCTGTATCAGGAAACTAAAGCACTGCTGACTCCGGACACACTGAAAAAATTCCTGGTCGATAAAATGCGTTCGCTGGGAACTGCAGCCTGCCCGCCATACCACATTGCATTTGTAATTGGTGGCACCTCTGCGGAAAGCACGCTGAAAACCGTGAAACTGGCTTCTACGCATTACTATGATGCGCTGCCAACCGAAGGTAACGAGCATGGTCAGGCATTCCGTGATGTTCAGCTGGAACAGGAACTGCTGAAAGAAGCGCAGAATCTGGGTCTGGGTGCTCAGTTTGGTGGTAAATATTTCGCGCATGATATCCGCGTGATCCGTCTGCCGCGTCACGGTGCATCTTGTCCGCTTGGTATGGGTGTTTCCTGCTCTGCTGACCGTAATATCAAAGCGAAAATCAACCGCGATGGTATCTGGATTGAGAAACTGGAAAGCAATCCGGCGCAGTACATCCCTGAAGAACTGCGTCAGCAAGGGGAAGGTGATGCCGTTCAGGTTGATCTGAACCGTCCGATGCAAGAGATCCTGGCTCAGCTTTCTCAATATCCGGTGGCTACTCGTCTGTCTCTGTCCGGTACTATCATCGTAGGTCGTGACATTGCCCACGCGAAACTGAAAGAGCGTCTGGATAAAGGCGAAGGTCTGCCGCAATACGTGAAAGATCATCCAATCTATTACGCTGGCCCGGCCAAAACTCCGGCTGGTTACGCCTCTGGTTCTTTAGGCCCGACTACGGCAGGTCGTATGGATTCTTACGTTGATCTGCTGCAGTCACATGGCGGCAGCATGATCATGCTGGCGAAAGGCAACCGTAGCCAGCAGGTTACAGATGCGTGCCATAAACACGGTGGCTTCTATCTGGGCAGCATTGGTGGCCCGGCTGCCGTTCTGGCGCAGGAGAGTATCAAGAGCCTGGAATGTGTGGAATATCCGGAACTGGGTATGGAAGCGATCTGGAAGATTGAAGTGGAAAACTTCCCGGCGTTTATTCTGGTCGATGATAAAGGCAATGATTTCTACCAGCAGATCCTGAACAAACAGTGTGCCAACTGTACGATGAAGTAATCAGTCGGATTGACCTGTAAATCAGACGGAAATCCAGTGACCACAAGTCACTGGATTTTTTTAACTAAGCCTCGCCGAAGTTGCTTCTCCGTATCGTCTTGCTGAATATTCGTAAAATTCAGCTGGAGTTGTTCACGGTTTCTCATTATTTTCCGTATCTTCATGTTCACTATTTTAGCGAACCATCCGGTTTGTCTCTCTGAAAGGAGTAGCGTTGGTGCTCGGACTGTCTTCTCCTCTGAAACTTCGTACCCGAATTACTTTGCTTGTTTGTACCGTGATTGCACTGGTTTTACTGGTGGTGCATGCCATATTTGTCACGCAATCGACGGCGCTCAGTAAAAACAGTCTGGAAGAAAAGGCCCGGGGCGTGGCCCGTACACTGACCGAAACACCTTTTGTCGGTGCGGCGCTCACTATTCCGGAACAGCAGCAAGCCTTGCAGGGCTATATCGAATCGGTACGCAAGCGGAATGAACTGCTGTTTATTGTGGTGATGGACATGGATGCGATCCGTCATACACATCCTGATCCCAAAATGATAGGTCTGCGTTTTCAGGGGGGGGATCAGATAAAAGCTCTGCACGGAGAGGAATACATTTCAGAAGCGAAAGGCACACTGGGTAATTCAGTGCGTGTGATTAGCCCGCTCTATCATAATGGCCGACAGGTTGGGGCCATCGCGGTAGGGATCTCGACCGCTAAAGTAGAGGCGATTATCTCGGCCAACCTCCTGTTTGCTTATCTGGCGTTGTTATTTGGCGGATTGGTCGGCGCGGTAGGTGCGTTTTATCTGGCCCGTAAAATCAAAGCGATCATGTTTGGCCTGGAACCCTCCGAAATCGCCAGTTTACTGGAGCAACGCAGTGCGATGTTGCAATCGATTCGTGAGGGTGTGATTGCCGTCAATGCGCAGTCTGAAATTACGCTGATCAATGATGAGGCAAAACGTCTGTTACGGCTGAGCGGTTCGTCCGATGAACTGCTGCAGGAGCAGGGCAGTAAAAACTGGCCGAAGCGTCTGCATTTACAAGAAGTACTGCAGACGGGCGTTGCTCAGTATGATGAAGAACTGAAGTTTAACGGGCTGGTTTTGCTGAGCAGTAGTGTACCGGTGCGGGTGAACGGAACGATCGTCGGGGCTGTCATGTCGTTCCGTGACAAAACAGAGGTCAGTCAGCTGGTTCAACGCCTCAGCGGCATGTCGAATTATGCGGAAGCGCTGCGTATGCAGGCGCACGAGTTTATGAACAAGTTGCAAGTCATTCTGGGCATGGTGAATATCCGGGCTTTTGAGCAGCTGGAACATTACATCATGGGGATTGCAGGGCAATATCACAGTGATGTCGGTGCATTGATCCGTCAAATTAAAGACCCGGTCATTGCCGGATTTCTGCTGGGTAAAATCAACCGGGCGCGTGAAGCGGGAATTACAGTGATCGTCACCGAGGATAGTTTCCTGCCAGAATCCAGCCAGCTGGATCAGCCTCATGCTCTGGTGACGATTCTCGGCAATCTGCTGGAAAATGCCATTGATGCTCTGGAAGGCGTCCCGGATCCGACCATCACGGTGGCACTGGATTACGAAGAGGGTTCCCTGTTTTGTGTTGTCAAAGATAACGGGAAGGGTATTCCACCGGAAGTGATCCCCCATATTTTCGAGCGCGGTTTTTCCACCAAGGGAACACAGCGGGGGCTGGGTCTCTATCTGGTCAAACAAAGTCTGGCAAAGCTGGAAGACAGTTCGATTGAATGCCGGAACAACCCGGACCGGGGTGCCAGCTTTATCGTGACCCTGCCTTATGCCGGCAAGGAGACGGAATCGTGACTCTGGTATTCACGGTTGATAAAAGGTTCCTTCCCCCTTCTTTCATTCAGAACGGGGAAGGGCGCAGGCTTCTAACCCGTATGTTCGAACAGTTCCAGCACCGAGTCGTACAACTCATCAATATCTGATTCTGCGGTCGGGGTGATGAAGATCGTGTCATCCCCGGCGATGGTGCCGAGAATTCCTTCTGCTTTACCTAATGAATCCAGCATCCGGGCAATCAGTTGTGCTGCGCCCGGCGTAGTATGGATCACCAGGATCACGCCATTGTGATCCACATCCAGCACCAGATTCTTCAGCGGGCTGTTGATGGTCGGGATCCCCAGTTCGACGGGCAGACAGTAGACCATTTCCATTTTGGCGTTACGGGTACGCACTGCGCCAAACCGGCTCAGCATGCGGGAGACCTTGGACTGGTTGATATTCTCAAAACCGATTTCGTTCAGTGCAGTCACTATTTCGGCTTGTGAGCCGAACCGCTCTTCCCGCAACAAGGCCTTGAAAGCCTTAACTAGTTGTTCCTGTTTTTCGCCGGGTTTCATGTAAAATCCGAGATGAATCGTTGATAAAAACAATTTTGCAGTCTGGCTGCATATATTTCAACGATTGCTGCATAAAAATTGATATTCAAATAAAGGATCTGTGCCGCAGTTTGCATTCGCTGATATGTAAAAATGGCATAAGAAGCGAGTTAAACGATTCAGTCCGAAATAATAAAGAGTGAAACGCAGCTCACACTTCATAAGCGTGCGCTTGGTGGAGGCATAACTTTCTACTATTTTCAGATAAGGATTAGCTGATAACTACCATCACAACAATAAAATTTGGAGCTTGCTATGAAAATAACTGTTCTCGGTGCTGCTGGTGGTATAGGCCAAGCCTTGTCTTTATTATTGAAAATGAAATTGCCTGCAGGATTTAAACTGGCATTGTATGACGTGGCGCCGGTGGCTCCGGGTATTGCAGTTGATTTGAGTCATATTCCTACTGATGTTGCCGTGAAAGGGTTTACCGGTGACGATCTTCCCAAAGCACTGGAAGCCAGTAATGTGGTGGTGATTTGTGCCGGAATTGCGCGTAAGCCGGGCATGCACCGGGCTGATCTGTTCAAGTTTAATGCCGGAGTGACCCGCGATCTGATTTCTGCCGGAGCGGCTATCTGTCCGAATGCCTGTTTCTGCATTATCACCAATCCGGTGAACAGCATGGTGCCGATAGCGGCGGAAGTGCTGAAAAAAGCCGGGGTGTATAACCCGCAGAAACTGTTTGGTGTCACCATGCTGGATGTGATCCGGGCAGAAACGTTCGTTGCGAATTTTTTAGGTCGGGCTGCAGGTACAATCCGGGTCAATGTGATTGGTGGTCACAGTGGCAAAACCATTCTGCCGGTGATGTCGCAGGTGGGTGGCTTTGAATTTACTGACGAAGAAGCGGCTGCCCTGGTCCGCCACATTCAGGATGCCGGTACCGAGGTGGTAGATGCGAAAGCGGGGAATGGTTCTGCCACGCTGGCGATGGCGGCTGCGGGATACCGCTTCATTAACGCGGTAGTCCGTGGGCTGATGGAAGAAGAGAACGTGATCGAGTGCGCCTATGTGGAAGGTGGCAGTCAGCACAGCCGGTTCTTCTCACAGCCGATGCGTCTGGGTAAAGAGGGCTGGTACAAGGTATTGCCGTATGGTCCGCTGACTCAGGCAGAAAAAGATTCACTGGATCTGATGCTGCCAACGTTACGTGATGAAATCCGGATGGGTGAGGACTTTGTGCTGAAGCCCGAGCTGTTTCAGGATCAACCGGCAGAAGCCGGGAAAGCGGAAAAAAACTAGTCGTTATAAATTGATACAAAGGGAGCGCTGGCTCCCTTTTTGCTCTAAGCCAGTTCATGTCAGGCCAGAGAATAACCGCGTTGTGTGCGCTTAATGCTTGATGTCATAACACTCTCCTGATGAGTTATCGGAAAGTGTCAACCATATATAGGACGGGTCAACCCCATTTTTAAGAGGGTTATTGTTTTTCTTCTTTTAGCCTATCAGCTTTATTCCGTCGGGCCTAATAACTGATCCCGGCCGGCAAGGGAGCCATGGCTCCCTTGTCTAATGGTGAACTGGTAATGCTTTGACGATCAGTGTTGTTCCTTCGGCAGCAACGACTTTGACCGCAGTGCCTGCCGGTAATGTTTCGCTGGATAACACGCCCCAGACAGTATCTTCAATTCTTACCCGGCTTTTCCCCAGTTTGACATCTTCCAGCAGCGTGGTTTGTGCACCGATACAGCGAGTGGTGCGTTGATTCAGCGCTTTTACTTCAGTTGTTGGTTTATCTTGTTTGTTAAGCCGAAACCAGAACCAGGTCGTGATGATGCTGAAAACCGCAAACAGACTCCACTGAGCAAACAGTCCCGGTTCGAAAACAAAAACCATTAACGCGGTCAGCAGGGCGGATATGCCGGTCCAGAGTAACAGACCGGCCGTACCGAACAGTTCCAGCAGTAATAATACCGCGCCCAAAATCAGCCAGTGCCAGTAACTCCAGTCAGACAATGACAACCATGCCCAGCTATGCATAATTACCCCTTCTTCGGAGAGATCTCATTAAGCAGTTGACTGATCCCACCGATCGAACCAATCAGCTGTGAGGCTTCCAGCGGCATCAAGACCAGCTTACTGTTTTGCCCATCACCAATTTTAGCCAGCGCTTCAGTATATTTTTGTGCGATAAAATAATTGATGGCCTGGGTGTTGCCGTTAGCTATCGCATCAGAAACCAGCTGAGTGGCTTTGGCTTCCGCTTCTGCCTGACGTTCACGTGCTTCCGAGGCGAGGAAGGCAGCCTGACGTTCACCTTCCGCTTTCAGGATCTGTGACTGTTTTTCCCCTTCCGCCTTCAGAATTTTAGATTGCCGGATCCCTTCCGCTTCCAGGATTTCCGCGCGTTTCTGACGTTCAGCTTTCATCTGAGCATTCATCGCCTCGATCAGATCCTGTGGTGGCCGCACGTCTTTAATTTCGATACGGGTCACCTTCACACCCCAGGGGCTGGTGGCGGCATCGACGGTGACCAGCAGTTTTTCATTGATGGTGTCACGTTGCGACAACATATGATCCAGTTCCATGGCACCTAATACGGTACGGATGTTGGTCATCGTCAGATTCTTGATTGCGGACATCAGATCATTCACTTCATAAGCGGCTTTATGCGCTTCGACCACCTGAATAAATGTCACGGCATCAATGGTCACATTCGCGTTATCACGGGAAATGATTTCCTGCGGCGGAATGTCCATCACCTGTTCCATCATATTGATCTTGCGACCAATGCGATCAACAAAAGGCACAATCAGGTTCAGCCCGGGTGAAAGCGTCGTGGTATAGCGTCCGAATCGTTCCACTGTCCAGTTATAGCCCTGAGGCACAACCTTGATTACGGAACCGAGTGACACCAATACCAGCACAATAAAAATAACGAGTAGCGGTAAACTTAAATCCATCACAATCTCCCTGAAGTCGCTTTCTGATTATATTTTTTCACTTACAATCAAAAGTATAGAACATTCGCGTGACAGGACGTATTGATATGAACAGGAAAGCTGTATGACTGTGGGTTCGCCTTGTCTGGCAAAAGCCTTACCAGAACCCCAATAATGAGCGAAAATATCATTCAAAATATCTCTTTATTTTCTATATCAAAAAACCAGATAAGCATATTACTTTTTAGCTATAGAAAGTGCCTTTTTATTATTTTACATCTACCAATTACATCTCTATATTCATATTCCAGAAATAGAAGGAGTCAACATGGATTATCTTCCGCTGTTTGCCAGATTAAATAATCGCGCCGTCCTACTGGTTGGTGGTGGTGATATCGCCCTGCGAAAAGCGCGTTTGTTGCTGGATGCCGGCGCCAATCTGACAGTGGTTGCTCCTTCACTGCACGAAGAGCTGACGGAATTACTGGTTGGGCATACTTATATCCCATCCCGTTTTACTGCGGCGTATCTGAATGACCAGATGCTGGTCATTGCGGCGACCGATGATGAAGAAGTGAATGCAGAAGTAGCTGCGGCAGCGGATGCGGCCAATATCTGGGTAAACGTGGTCGATGATCCGGACCGCTCCAGCTTTATTTTCCCGTCGATTATCGACCGCTCTCCCATCATGGTGGCGGTATCAAGCGGCGGAAAAGCGCCGGTACTGGTGCGCATGCTGCGTGAACGTCTGGAAGCGTTATTGCCGAAACATCTGGGTGCGTTAGCCAATTTATCCGGTGAATGGCGTAACCAGATCAAACAAAAACTCGGTGACATTACCTCCCGTCGCCGTTTCTGGGAGAAAGCCTTTGCCTCACCGCAACTGGCCACCTTGCTGGAAACTGAACAACATGATTCTGCTGAACAGTGGATGGCTGATCAGTTACAGGCAGATGATTACGCCGGTGGCGAAATTGTGCTGGTGGGGGCAGGTCCGGGCGATGCCGGTCTGCTGACACTGAAAGGGCTGCAACAGATCCAGCAAGCCGAAGTGGTGCTGTATGACCAGCTGGTATCGCCGGAAGTGCTGAATCTGGTGCGTCGCGATGCGGAACGTATCAGCGTGGGTAAAAAAGCGGGCCACCACAGTGTGCCGCAACATGAAATCAATGAATTGTTATTAAGCCATGCCCGCGCTGGTAAACGCGTGGTTCGTCTGAAAGGCGGTGACCCGTTTATGTTCGGGCGAGGTGCTGAAGAGCTGCAGGCCGCGCGGGCAGAAGGTATTCCGTTCTCGGTAGTACCGGGCATTACAGCGGCTGCAGGGGCAACCGCTTACGCAGGTATCCCGCTGACCCACCGTGACAGCGCGCAGAGTGCGGTGTTTATCACCGGGCATTGCAAACAGGATGGTGAAGAGCCGGACTGGGCGGCACTGGCTGCCAGCAACCAGACACTGGTGATTTACATGGGCCTGATTGGTTCCCCAGCTATTACTGAGCGGCTGATTGCGCATGGCCGTCGTCCGGAGACCCCGGTCGCCCTGATTGAACGCGGTACTACCGTCAGACAACGCGTGTTGCGCGGTACGCTGCAGGAGTTACCTGAACTGGCCAAAGATGCACACAGCCCGTCACTGATTGTGATTGGCGAGGTTGCCGCACTGGCCGACACATTAAGCTGGTTTGGCGGTGACACTGCCTCCGGCAAAGAACATTTGATCAATCTTGCCTGATAAAAGTCTGCATGGTCAGGCAGGGCGGAAAAAGGAGTAGTAATCATATGCAACTGGACATCGAGCGCTTAACCCATTTGAAGCAGTTGGAAGCGGAAAGCATCCATATCATCCGTGAAGTGGCCGCCGAGTTTCAGAATCCGGTGATGCTCTACTCCATTGGTAAAGATTCATCCGTCATGCTGCATCTGGCACGTAAAGCTTTTTATCCGGGCACCTTGCCGTTCCCGCTGCTGCACGTCGATACCAACTGGAAGTTCCGTGACATGATCAAATTCCGCGATGAAACCGTGAAGAAGTTTGGTCTGGAACTGCTGGTACATAAAAACCCGGATGGCCTGGCGATGGACATTAACCCGTTCGTGCATGGCAGTGCCAAACACACCGACATCATGAAAACCGAAGGTCTGAAACAGGCACTGAACCAGTATGGTTTCGATGCTGCTTTCGGCGGTGCCCGTCGTGATGAAGAGAAATCACGTGCGAAAGAGCGTGTGTATTCCTTCCGCGATAAAAACCATGCCTGGGATCCGAAAAATCAGCGTCCGGAACTGTGGCGTCTGTATAACGGTCAGGTGAATAAAGGCGAGAGCATCCGTGTGTTCCCGTTGTCTAACTGGACCGAACTGGATATCTGGCAATATATCTATCTGGAAAACATCGAAATCGTACCGTTGTACTTCGCTGCCAAACGTCCGGTTGTGGAACGTGATGGCGTGAAGATCATGGTGGACGATGATCGTATGCAGCTTAATCCGGGTGAAACCCCGTCCATGGAATCCGTGCGTTTCCGTACCTTGGGTTGTTACCCGCTGACCGGTGCCATTGATTCCGAAGCCTCCACACTGCCGGAAATCATCGAAGAGATGTTGGTTTCCACCACCAGTGAACGTCAGGGGCGTCTGATCGACAGCGATCAGGCCGGCTCAATGGAGCAGAAGAAACGTCAGGGTTATTTCTAAGGCGTCGGGTTATTACTACGGATTAAGGAACAGAACATTATGAACAGCACCATTGCCGAAGCGATCAAAGAAGAAGGTATTGAGAACTACCTGAAAAATCAGCAGCACAAGAGCCTGTTGCGTTTCCTCACCTGCGGTAGCGTGGATGACGGTAAAAGCACCCTGATCGGCCGTCTGTTGCACGATTCCCGTCAGGTGTATGAAGATCAGCTGAAAACGCTGCATTCTGACAGTCAGAAGATCGGTACCACCGGTGAGAAACTCGATTTCGCCCTGCTGGTGGATGGTCTGCAGGCGGAGCGTGAGCAGGGCATCACCATTGATGTGGCTTACCGTTATTTCTCGACGCCCAAACGTAAATTTATCATTGCTGATACGCCAGGCCATGAGCAATACACCCGTAACATGGCGACCGGTGCTTCCACCTGTGATCTGGCGATCATCCTGATCGATGCGCGTCGCGGTGTATTGGAGCAGACCCGTCGTCACAGCTTTATCGCCAGCCTGCTGGGGATCCGTCAGTTCATCGTGGCGGTCAACAAAATGGATCTGGTGAACTTCGATGAGAAGGTCTTCGACAGTATCAAAAAAGAGTATCTGGAATTTGCTTCCGGCTTACCGAAAACCGATATCCGCGTGGTACCAATCTCGGCACTGGACGGCGAAAATCTGGTGGTAAACAGTGAACTGACGCCATGGTATCAGGGCGAGCCACTGCTGACCATGCTGGAAAATGCCGAAGTCGGCACGCGTGATCTGGATCTGCCGTTCCGTATGCCGGTACAGCTGGTGTCTCGTCCTAACCTCGATTTCCGTGGTTACATGGGCACAGTGGCTGCGGGCGTGGTTAAACCAGGTGATGTGGTAAAAGTATTACCGTCAGGTAAAGAGAGCAAAGTTAAACGTATTGTCACTTTCGATGGTGATCTGGATTACGCCCTGCCGGGTGAGGCCGTAACCATCACACTGGAAGATGAAATCGACATCAGCCGTGGTGATCTGCTGGTCGCACCGGATGCGGAAACGCAGGTGACACAGCACGTGCTGGCCAATGTGGTGTGGATGACGGAAGAGCCATTGCAGGCGAATCGTCAGTACGATATCAAGCTGGCAACCCGTAAAACCCGCGGTCATGTTGATGCGATCCGTCACCGTATTGATGTGAATACGCTGGAAAAACATGATGCCACCGAGCTGAAACTGAACGAAATCGGTTTGCTGGAATTGTCGCTGACCAATGCCGTTGGTGTTGATCCTTACAACACTGTGCGTGATACCGGTAGCTTTATCATTATCGATCGCCTGAGCAATGTGACGATTGGTGCCGGCATGGTAGTGGAAGCGTTAGCCGGAAAAACAGCCGGTAAAGCCGAGTTCAGCGAGTTTGAACTGGAGTTCAATGCGCTGGTGCGTAAACACTTCCCGCACTGGCAGGCGCTGGATATCAGCAAGCTGTAATTTGCTTATCAGAGGTAACCTGCAGGTTACCTCTTTGTATATTTAAGACCTTCAGACTTAGTCGGCCAATGGGATCCATGCCGCCAACACGCCGTAAATCCATCCTTGGAGGCTCCGCTGCGCCATCCATGGCGCAGAGGGTTGGCTACATGGATCCCATCGTCCTCTGTCCATTTTGGTGAGTCATAATTTCAGCATTCAGGATGTGTCACTAATGAATAAAGATATCGTCTGGCATCAGCATGACATCAATAAAGCCGCCCGTGCAGAGCAAAAAGGGCATAAAGCTTTTCTGTTGTGGTTCACCGGTTTATCCGGTTCCGGCAAATCAACCATTGCCGGGGCACTGGAGCAGGAACTGTTTCGTCGTGGCGTACATACCTATCTGTTAGATGGCGACAATGTCCGTCATGGCTTATGTAAAGGTTTAGGTTTTACCACAGCGGATCGTCAGGAAAACCTGCGTCGCGTGGGCGAGGCGGCCAAACTGATGGTCGATGCCGGTCTGGTGGTATTAGCCGCTTTTGTTTCGCCTTACCGGGCTGATCGTGATGCGATCCGTGCCTTGCTGCCGGAAGGTGAGTTTGTGGAAGTGTTTGTTGATACGCCATTAGCTGAGTGTGAACAGCGCGATCCGAAAGGTTTATATAAAAAAGCGCGGGCAGGGGAGATCAAACATTTTACCGGTATTGATGATCCCTATGAGGCCCCTGTACAGCCGGAAGTACATATCCACAATCATGACCGTTCTGTTGAAGAAGTTGTTGCCGAGGTGTTAGCAAAATTACAGGCCCGTGAACTGTTGTCTTAATCGTTCGGAAACCAGCTGAAACGATTTAACTGAGCTGTGAGTCAGATCAGGTATTAACAATAGTCATATTAACTGTACGGATAGAGTTAACAAAATTGTTATGCTATTGTTAACCGGTAGGCCAGCTGCGAGGTCTGCGAGGATGTAGCATAATGAAAAATGACAACAAGATGCCGAAAACAAAGTTACTCGTTTTGCTGCTGGTGTATATCGCGCTGGTAATCGGGTTAGCGGTTTATCTGTATTCGTAACAACACATGATAATCAGAAGGGTCTTCAGATCCTGAGACAAAAAAGCCATGCTAAGCATGGCTTTTTGTTTTAACAATTATTTACTTTCTTCGTAACGAACAACAGAAGCCTGGATTTCAGCGATGGCTTCAGCTTTGTCGCCCCAGCCTTCTACTTTAACCCATTTACCGTGTTCCAGTTCTTTATAACGCTCGAAGAAATGGCGGATCTGACCTTTCAGCAATTCTGGCAGTTCATGCACGTCATTAATATGATCATACAGTTTAGTCAGTTTGGTGTGCGGAACAGCAACCAGTTTGGCATCCTGACCAGCTTCATCGCTCATTTTCAGTACGCCAACCGGACGGCAGCGGATCACTGAACCTGGCACCAATGGGTATGGAGTCGGCACCAGCACGTCAACAGGATCACCATCCAGAGACAGAGTGTTGTTGATGTAACCGTAGTTGCATGGGTAGAACATTGGGGTCGACATGAAACGGTCTACAAAGATGGCACCAGACGCTTTGTCGATTTCATATTTGATTGGATCTGCGTTTTGTGGGATCTCAATAACTACATAGATATCTTCCGGCAGATCTTTGCCAGCTGGAACCAGATTCAAGCTCATGGCGTTTCCCTTTATTAATTAAGTAATCGGAGGTTGCGGGGGCTTATTATAACGGGCTCAGGATAAATCGCTACCAACCAGCACTGCAGAGTGATAGCACAAAGTTGATTGCTTCATTAGAATCAGATCTTTAGTTTTCTTAAATTCAGGTAATCCTGTATGCATATTCACATTCTGGGCATCTGCGGCACCTTTATGGGCGGCATTGCAGTGCTGGCGAAACAGCAGGGTCACAAAGTGACTGGTTCTGATCTTAACGTCTATCCTCCGATGAGCACCCAGTTAGAAGAGCAGGGTATTGAACTGGTGCAGGGCTACGATCCGTCGCAACTCAATCCGGCACCCGATATGGTGGTGATCGGGAATGCGATGAGCCGCGGTAATCCCTGTGTGGAATATGTTCTGGATCGCAATCTGCCTTACACCTCTGGCCCCGAGTGGTTGCGCGATAACGTGTTACAACAGCGCTGGGTTATCGGTGTTGCCGGCACCCATGGCAAAACCACCACCGCCAGCATGGTAGCGTGGATCCTGGAACATGCCGGTCTGGAACCCGGATTCCTGATCGGTGGCGTACCGGGTAATTTCCCGTTTTCTGCCCGTTTAGGTAAAGCGCCGTTTTTCGTGATCGAAGCGGATGAATATGATTGTGCGTTTTTCGATAAACGTTCCAAGTTTGTTCATTACCGTCCGCGTACGTTGATCATGAACAATCTGGAATACGATCATGCCGATATTTTCCCTGATCTGGCATCCATCCAACGGCAATTCCATCATCTGGTCCGTACTGTGCCGTCCAATGGCCGCATCCTGATGCCCGCACATGATCCGGCGTTGGCGGAAGTGCGTACTATGGGCTGCTGGAGCGAAGTTGAGCTGGTGGAAGGTGACGGTGCTAACTGGCAGGCTAAACTGTTAAAAGAAGATGGTTCTGCTTTTGTCGTGCTGCTGAATGGTGAAGTGCAGGGTGAAGTTCACTGGAGCGGTCTGGGCCGACACAGTGTGCACAATGGCCTGATGGCGATTGCTGCCGCCCGTCACGCCGGGGTGCGTACTGCAGACGGTATTGCCGCACTGAGCGAATTCGTGATGCCGAAACGCCGCATGGAGTTACGCGGTGAGGTAGCGGGTATCAAAGTTTACGATGACTTTGCCCATCACCCGACCGCCATTGCGACCACCATCGCGGGATTGCGGGCCAACGTGGGTACCGCCCGTATTCTGGCCGTGCTGGAGCCCCGCTCTAATACCATGAAAATGGGTGTACACCAGGGTGAGCTGATCAAGAGTCTGGTACAGGCGGATAAAGCGTATATGTTTGCACCAACCGGGCTGGGCTGGGATATTCACCAGTTGGCACAGAAAGCGCCGATCCCAACTACGGTTCAGCATGATATTAATCATCTGGTCGATATGCTGGTGGCGGAAGCCAAATCCGGTGATCAGATATTAGTCATGAGTAACGGCGGCTTCGATGGCATACACAGCAAACTGCTGGAAAAATTAACCAAACGGTATTCTCAGGAGTAAACATGACACAGGCGATCACGTTAGCCATTACCGGCGCATCCGGGGCCATCTATGGTGTTCGTCTGCTGGAGCAATTACTTCAGGCTGGCTGTCAGGTGCATCTGCTGATGTCATCGGCAGCCAGAGTCGTGCTGACTACCGAACTGGATCTGATATGGCCGCCTGAACCGCTGGCCTGTCAGCAATATTTAATACGGCACTATGGCTGTGATGAAAATCAGCTGCGTGTTTACGGACGTGATGACTGGTTTTCACCGGTCGCATCCGGTTCTGCGGCCCCGAAGCAGATGGTGATCTGCCCCTGCTCAATGGGTACCTTAGCGGCCATTACACATGGCCTGTCGGATAATCTGATTGAACGTGCGGCTGATGTCGTGCTGAAAGAGCGCGGTCATTTGCTGCTGGTGCCCCGCGAAACACCGTACTCTGCGATTCATCTGGAGAATATGCTGAAGCTCACTCAGCTGGGGGCAACAATATTGCCTGCTTCTCCCGGCTTCTATCATAAGCCGGCCAGTATCGATGAACTGGTTAACTTTATGGTGGCCCGCATTCTGGATCATCTGCAAATACAGCAATCCATCTCTCCGCGCTGGGCGCAATAACGGTTCTTTTTATGCTGTATTGCAGAGAACCGTTATTGGCTGGCCTGGCTCAGCGTGATCTGAGATTTGCATACAACAGCGCCGATTAATAACTGGGTGGTGCAACTTCCAGATACTGGCCATCTGGTGTGCGACGGTAAAATCGTCCGTTCTGCGTATAATAACGGCTGCCATTCACATCAATGACATTCATGACTGAGCCGGTATTCGCGATGGTTGTGGTCGTTGCCCCATTATTAATAATGGTGACATTGCTGCTGGCCGGTGCCTGGACCTGTTCATAGGCGCCGCCATGCATGCGGTACCAGAGCTCATTCAGTACAAAATAAGTCACCCCGGCAGCAATGACGGTTTTGTATCCCGGTGGCATGATGTTGTAACGAGCCGGAGCATGGGCATAAACGGGTCCCGGATAGACACGAACAGGCCCCGGGTAATAAACCCGGCCATGATCCCGGTGACGATGGTGGTGTTCTCTGCGGTCATCATCATCTCCCCGACCGTCAAAATGAGGTCTGGCCTGGGCCTGCGTCAGGGGTAACAGCGCAGCAACCATAAACAACGATATGATCCGACGGTATTTCATAGAAGCTCTCCAAATCGCCTTTTGGCAGATTCACATTAAGTATAAATCGTCACAAATTTATGTGAAATGTATGGCAAATTGTGTCAACTTCAAAAACAGAATTTGTTCTGAGGATAAGTCATGTTAACCATAGTAACTGCCGATTATTATAATCAACAACAGATGTCGGATCTGCTGTTATTGCTGGATCTTTATGCGCAGGACCCAATGGGTGGCGCCGAACCACTGTCTGCTGAATGTCGTCAGCAACTACCGCAAATGTTACAACAGTGCTCTGCAGCCATCTCGTTGCTCGCTTATCAGGATGGCCAGCCGGCAGGGCTACTGAATGCCTTCCAGACAGTATCTACCTTCGCTGCCCGTCCGCTGATTAATGTGCATGATCTGGCTGTAGTCCCGGCATTCCGGGGGCAGGGGATCGCGACCTCGTTATTACAGCATGTGGAGCAAATCGCCCGTGAACGCGATTGCTGTAAGCTGACGCTGGAAGTGCTCTCAGGCAATCAGACTGCGCAACAAACTTATCTGCGTTGCGGCTTTGCCGGATACGAACTCGATCCGGCACAAGGTCACGCATTATTCTGGCAGAAAAAGCTCGTCTGACTTATAGACGGGTTTGTTCATAGTCATAGCCATCATTCGCTTTGGCAATAAATTGCAGGCGGTGCGTCATGCACTGCGGGACATCTTCCGCATGATGCGAAACATACAGCAACTGGCTTTTGCTATGTGCTACCAGCCGATCAATATACTGCAGGACCAGATGCCGGTTCAGACTATCCAGCCCTTGTAAGGGCTCATCAAGGATCAACAGCGGCGGATGCTTGACCATCGCCCGGGCAATTAAAAGCAGGCGTTGCTGACCGTAAGAGAGCTGGAGAAATGAGGTTTGCTCCAGTTTCTCCATCCCGAGTAATTTCAGCCATTGCCGGGCCAGCGCCAGCTCCTGATCGCCGGGTTGCTGATATAGCCCGATAGAGTCATAAAAACCGGAAAGAATGACCGTCAGCGGTGTTCCGGCGACACGGTAAGACATATGCAGGGCAGGGCTGACTATGCCCATTTTCTGTTTTATGTCCCAGATACTTTCACCCGATCCCCGCCGCTTACCAAATAACGTCACATGGTTACTATAACATTGCGGATGATCACCGGTGATAAGGTGCAGCAATGTGGTTTTCCCGCAGCCGTTCGGACCGGCGATATGCCAGTGTTCGCCACGATTAATCTGCCAGCTCAGCTCATGCAATATGGTGCGCTCACCATAACTGACGTTTATCTGCTGCAGGTCAATAATCGGATCGCTGAGTTCAGGACTGGCAGATGATTGCAATGGTGGCGGTAAGATGACTTTCTGCTCTGAAGCACAGTGCAGCAATTGCTGCGTTAGCGGATCGGCAAAGAACGCATTCCGGTTATGTAATTCCGTAAACTGGCAATCCAGTATCCAACCCATTTTTTGCGCAAATGACGGGATTTCATCCAGGCGATTAACAATCAGCGCCAGTGCCATGCCACTTTGCAGTAACTGCTCTAATATGGTCATCAGCCGGGCGCGGGCCTGCACATCCAGCCCATCAAACGGTTCATCCAGAATCAGCAACTGCGGTTTTGACATCAGTGCCTGCGCCAGCAGCACTTTGCGACCTTCTCCGCTGGATAACGCGGTAAATGATTGTTCCAGCAGATGGGTAATACCAAATTGTTGCGCCAGCTCGCGGCAATAAGCTTCATCATTCCGGTTGAGCTGAATAATCGCGGCAGTGGTCGTGGCTATCTCTTCTTCCGCACTCAGCATATCGGTATTGATCCGCTGCCACTCATCGTCATACAGCTTGAGCTGCTTTTCAAAAGAGACCAGCTCTGAGCGACAGTCAAAAACACATGCTCCGGATTCAGCCATTATTTCCTGATTCAGTGCACGCGCCATCACGGTCTTGCCGCTACCGTTGTTACCGATGACGGTACAACACTCGCCGGGGGATAGCTGAAAATCAGTAATAGTCAGTTTTTTATGCGTACTAATGGGAAAGACTGCGTTGCGGATAGTTAACATAGATGGTTCCCGGGAAGATTAAGTGCGCCCGTTAGAGATAAGAGATGAACAAGATAAAAATCCGCGGAAGACTGCGCAAGTACTTTTCTGCATTATTCCTGCTGATAGCAGGACCGTTATTTTTACCAACCTGACAGTTTTAACGCAGTGCCGTACGTGACGGAGCATTAGAACGAGAAACAAAGGGATCCTGCGGTAGTTTATTGTAATCCACCCGATTCGGAGTGAAGTTGGTGACATAGGCAGGCGGAGCCGGTTGCTCCGAAATGAAGTGATATTTAGGCACAACTTCCCGGCTGCGGATCCCGCTCCATTCAGCAAACAATGACATGAAATCGTTAGCTGAACGCACCGTCTTGATCACACGCTGGTGAGTATCCCCGCTGGAAGTAATAAACATCGGCACTTGATAGTTTTGCTGATACTGGTCGTTGTGTGACAAGTATTCAGACTGCGAACCACGCTCGTTGAAGGCTAAGCCATGATCGGAAAAATAGATCATCGAAAAATCCTTGCCACTGTTTTGCAACTGCTGGTGCAGCGAGGCCAGAAAACTGTCGGTCTGTGTGATGCTGTGCAGGTAGCAGGAGACTTCTTCGTTATTCACAAACGTCGCATACTGATGATGGGTACGTTCACAGGCTTTCGGATGAGATCCGATCAGATGATAAACAATCAGCTTGGGTGCTTCGGAGTTTTCGCTCAGCGCATCATTGGTAAATTTCAAAAGGTCCGTGTCCTGGGTATCCTGCGAAAAGAAATTACCGTTTTTCAGAAAATGGACGTTATCTGCCCGCTTGGCGATGCTGGCGATAGCAGTATCGTAATTTCCCAGCTGTCCTTGGTTAGAGAACCAGTAGGTATGGAATCCGGCGCGTTTTGCCAGTGTGACAATATTATTCTGGTATTGAGGCTGTTCATCCTTTCCAACCAGCGTCAGCGTCAGCCCCAAAGATTGCTGGGTTGATGAAGCTGCAGACAGATAATTCTGGAACAGTACGCCGTTCACATGGCTAACGAAAGGGGTGTTATCCCACTGGCCGCCAAATGCGCCCATGGCATCACGCCGAACACTTTCGCCTATCACCACCACATACACCTGATGCGCAGGTTTTACGGCAATGACATGCCAGTTATCCTGCAAGGTGGCCAGATCCTGCATACGCTGGTGTTCGGCATTCACGGTCATATTAATCAAGGTGATGTCTTTTACAAAACGGAACACCGGATAGCTGGCATTCAGCAAAGAAAACGTGCCTTCGGTATAAAAAACTTTCAGCGGTACCACCAGCGAGATAACCAAAAACACTGTCAACAACGAAGAATGATGACCTGACCAACGCGGGAAAAGTCGGACCGGGCGCTTCAGCAGCAGCAAGGCAAACCCCAGAATCCCCAAGGAAACCAGATAGTACCAGAGAGGGAAAACCCGCAGTATCTCACCAGCCTCTCCCGGGTTGGAAGAGTAAAGTGAAAGAATGCTATTGAAGTTCGGGGCTCCGTAAGTACGGCCAAACGGGAAATAACAGGCAGCTACCAGAGAGCTGACAATCAGTATGTATTTGAATGCGCGCCAAGACAGCCTTTTCAGCAAACATAAGAAGCAAAAGAAACCCACCGCATCCAGCACATGCAATTCGTAGCCAAGCGAAATATTAATCAGCAAGGCCAGCAGGAACAAAATTCCTGAGTGCCAGCTCAAAAATTCCTGTACACGGGAATAAGAGACAACCTGTCGTAAGGTTAAGTTTATAAAATTCATCTGATTTTCTGGATGGAGTGTGAACGATATACATGACTGCCGCGCAGCTTATGCTAAGAAGCCCTGGAGCGGAGCCTTTATTCCTGTGACGCAGTATACAAAATGAAGTTTTTATGACAATAAAATGACAAGAAGATCGTTCATGACAGAAAAATGTGGGCAATACGGCCCATATTGATCTTTTTTACCCGGCAAATGGAGCGAGAAGGCATTTCAAGATTAGGGTATGGCCTCATGGTTTTTGTTGGGATTAGTATGGCGTTTTTTTGAAAATCGGACTCAATTAGAGTGACAAGCTTGATGATGTATCACTGAAATGAAAAAAGGCGTAAACCAATAAGGAAAACGCCTTTTATTTCAATGAATTAGCGAAGAGCTACTAGTTCATGCCGTATTTTTTCAGTTTCTTGCGCAGTGTACCGCGGTTGATACCCATCATGATTGCAGCTCGGGTCTGATTACCACGGGTGTACTGCATGATAATGTCGAGCATTGGTGCTTCAACTTCACTCAGAACCATATCGTACAGTTCAGCGACGTCCTGGCCGTTTAATTGAGCCAGATAGTTACGTAAAGCCTGTTGTACGGAGTCACGCAATGGACGCTGAACAGGTTGATGAGTTTGTGCGTGAGTGACGGTGGTTACCAGTGCCTCAGAAGTCAGGGTTTGATCCAACATAATTTTTTCTGCTCTTCATTATGCAATTGCGTTACTAAAAAACAGTTCCAATGCGTCAAGTTGCTCTTCAGCACTTGTCAGCGCATTGAAACCTCTGCGGAAATGCTTTGCTGACCCATATCTCTCCAGATACCAGGCAACATGTTTTCTGGCAAAACGCACTCCTTTGTATTCGCCGTAGAACTGATGCAAAGCTGCAACATGTTCCAGCACTATGATTCTGACCGCATCCCATTCCGGCGATGGCAGATCTGAACCGTGCGTCAGGAAATGGCGAATGCGGCTAAACAACCAGGGTTGTCCTTGTGCAGCTCGCCCAATCATGATGGCATCGGCACCGGTGTACTCCAGTACAGCCTGCGCTTTCTGAGGAGTATCGATATCTCCGTTAGCAACCACAGGAATAGAGATATGCTGTTTTATAGCCCGGATCGTATCGTATTCCGCCTGACCATTGAATAAACACGCACGGGTACGCCCGTGAACAGTCAGTGCCTGAACACCACAGGATTCAGCTATTTCAGCAATTTCCAGCCCATTGCGATGTTCCGTATCCCATCCGGTTCTAATCTTCAGGGTGACAGGAACATCCACAGCAGCTACTACGGTTTGCAGGATCTCGCGCACCAGCGCGGGGTCTTGCAGCAGGGCTGAACCGGCCAAACGACGATTAATCTTTTTGGCGGGACACCCCATATTGATATCGACAATCTGTGCCCCTTCGGAGACAGAGCGGCGGGCGGCATCAGCCATCCATTCCGGTTCTGAACCCACGATCTGCACAGCGCGTATGCCCGGCTCATCAGCCAAATACATTCGCTTAAGCGATTTATCGGTATCCCAGGTATCCGGGTTTGCCGACATCATCTCAGAGACCGCCATACCGGCTCCCATTCGCAGACACAACTGCCTGAAGGGCTGGTCTGAAACACCGGCCATCGGTGCAACGATCACCGGGGCTGGTAACGAATAAGGTCCAATTTGCATGACGTTCGCACCCTAAGCTTGAGGGCGCGTATCTTACGGCTTTTTCACCACGCTGAAAAGGTTAGAAATTGAGCGTAGAGTGAAAAAAATGCTTGTATTTTCTGATGAAAATCCTTGCCAAATCGTTTCGCTAACAAGATCAGATAAATACCGGACTGATCAGTCGTGATTACCCTTTCTTGATTCCATCAAGACGGCACCACTCTTCACGTTCCGTTGCCGGATTCATCGCAAACCACTGGCTGTAAACCTCCAGTAGCTCCGGTGCCTGACTTTCCAGAATACCGGAAATCGCCATCAGACCATGCGGTTTCACCAGACCACTGATCAGTCCGGACAGCTCACGCAGCGGGCCGGCGAGAATATTCGCCACCACGATATCAGCCTGGAAATTCTTCGGCTGATCTTCCGGCAGATACAGTTCAAGCTGGTCGCTGACGCCATTACGTTGCGCATTGTCACGGCTGGCTTCAATCGCCTGAGGATCAATATCAATACCGATCACACGTTCCGCACCCAGTTTCAGCGCAGCAATCGCCAGAATGCCGGAGCCGCAGCCAAAATCGACCAGCGTCTTGCCTTTCAGATCCAGACTGTCCAGCCATTGCAGACAAAGTGCCGTGGTTGGGTGTGTACCGGTACCAAACGCCAGACCCGGATCCAGCAGTACATTTACTGCCGTTGGGTCAGGCACATCACGCCAGCTCGGGCAGATCCACAGGCGCTCGCCAAATTGCATCGGCTGGAAATGTTCCATCCACTCACGCACCCAGTCTTTGTCTTCCAGCAGTTCAACCTGATAGGGGACATCTTCGCCAAAATGTTGCTGGAAGAACGCCACGATCGGTGCCGGATCCACTTCTGCATCGAACAGACCAATGCAGCGGGTATCACCCCACAATTTGGTTTCGCCCGGCAAGGGTTCATAGACAGGTGTATCCTGTGCGTCCATGTAGGTGACGGCCTGCGCACCAAGTCCCATCAGCATGTTGCTGACTTTATTGGCGGTCTTGGCGGTGGCATTGATTTTGATTTGGATCCAGGGCATGGCAATACATCAGGTTACAAAGAAAGAGGGCTATTCTAACACTCGCCGGTGAACGGATTGAATCATCTTTTCTACCGGATGAAACTAGTCCAGCCGGAATGGCATCAGCGGATGAATCTCTCTCGGCGTCAAATCCAGGGATTGGCGTTTAGCCAGATTATGGATCCGGCTTTCCAGCGTCAGTGCGATAGGGCCGGTTAATAACTCTGCCCGTTGTGTAGAAACTGTCTTGATTGACATGACACCAAGGCGATGCAGGCGATCCCGATCCAAATCAGCTACCGTTTCCACATCGATAATCAATCGGGTCAGATCGGCCCGTAGTGCAACCAGATTACCCAACCCACCCATGGCTTTGAGATAGCTGATGGTCAGAAAGTCCACATCCAGTAACAGATCCGGCTCATCCGTTTCCGGACGCGCTTCGGGTACAGCTATGGCTGCGTTGGCAAACTGGATAGGGTGCTGGCTGATGTATCCGCGCAGTTCATACAGCAGAATACCAAGCAACGACATTGGAATGGCAAACCAGACATCCGGGATGCTGGCATAGGAAATTTGGTCCTGCTGTAGCCAGTGACTGCCGTTATTGATAAAGCCAAGAATAAACAGCATATAAATACAGTGGCGGGGAGCCCACAGTAGTAATAACAGCAACATCGGCTGAGTCTGACCAGAGGCGATCATCAGCAGACTTAATATGCCATTCAACACTTTTTTCTGGATTTTCGTGCCGGGAATATCAATCAGTGCACGCTGAAAAATCCAGGAGATACAGAGTACTACCAGCCATACATAAGGTGATGCCAGAAACGAATGCCATTCCACCTGTGTTGCCAGCAACTGCGGTACTGTACCGCCAGATAACAGCAATAACGGTTCCAGCCAGAGTAATAGCTCTACGGTATGATTCTGCAGTAAGAACTGACTGAACAGATGCAGCAGTCCTGCTACCGGCAGCGCCAGCAGCATACAGAAGAAACCATTGCACAGCAGGACAACGGCATCCCCCTGGAAAGCCCGTAACCAGGAAGGTAAGCGGATTTTTTGTGTATGCGGTGTTGCCCAGACAACGGCATAGCCACTAAGCAGTGCGGCAATAATGTCGGTAGGGATGTTTGCCGGGCCCAGCGAATGCAGCAGTTTAGCCAGTAACACATAACTCAGGCAGGCATTCAATGGCTGCATGTCATATTGATAACGACTGCGGCTGATAGCCAGAGCCATCGCCAGTAATAGCGGCGCTGCTTGTTGTAAGCCTTGAAAAATGGTCAGCCAGAGGTATCCGGTATAATCAATACCTGCAATGATGGCTTGCGGCATATGCGCAAAAGTCAGCAGCAGAATAGGTAAGATTAACAGGCGCTGTTGATTGTCATCTGACTGGATAGATACCATAACACTTAAAAAATCTGTGAGCGTTGTATCATTTTAACTCATGATGAGAAAAATAGCAGGGTAAATCGTGACGTTGATCGCATAAAAAAGGCCGCGTTTGAACGCGGCCTTAGCGATTGATAGAGACTTACAGTCCTAACTTCTTGTGCAGATAGTGGATATTAGTGCCACCACTGTGGAAGTTTTCGTCCCGCAGGATCTCTTTATGCAGCGGAATGTTGGTTTTGATCCCTTCCACCACAATCTCATCCAGTGCCTGACGCATACGCGCGATTGCGATATCCCGGTTTTCACCGTAGCAGATCAGTTTCCCGATCATTGAATCGTAATGCGGCGGTACGGTATAGCCGGAATAGATATGAGAATCCCAGCGGACGCCTAAACCACCCGGTGCATGGAACCACTGGATCTTGCCCGGAGCTGGCAGGAAAGTTTGTGGATCTTCTGCGTTGATACGGCATTCAATCGCATGACCGCGAATATGAATTTCATCCTGTTTGATAGACAGTGGCTGACCCGCAGCAATTTTCAGCTGCTCCTTGATCAGATCCACACCCGTGATCATTTCTGTCACCGGATGTTCTACCTGAATACGGGTGTTCATTTCGATGAAATAGAACTCACCGTTTTCATACAGGAATTCAAACGTGCCGGCGCCACGGTAGTTAATCTCGATACAAGCACGAACACAACGTTCGCCGATGTAACGACGCATATCTTCCGTAATGCCTGGTGCTGGCGCTTCTTCTAATACTTTCTGGTGACGGCGTTGCATAGAGCAATCACGTTCACCCAGATAGATGGCATTGCCCTGACCATCGGCTAATACCTGGATCTCGATATGACGAGGATTTTCCAGATATTTTTCCATGTAGACCATGTCGTTGCCAAAGAACTGACCCGCTTCTGACTTAGTCAGCGCAACAGAGTTTTGCAGTTCTTCTTCGTTGCGTACAACACGCATACCGCGACCACCACCACCACCGGCAGCCTTGATGATCACCGGATAGCCGATACGTTTCGCAATGGCGGCGTTTTGTTTGGCATCTTCGCCAATCGGGCCACCTGAACCAGGTACACACGGCACGCCTGCTTTTTTCATCGCTTCAATTGCTGACACTTTATCGCCCATCAGACGAATAGTTTCAGCTTTCGGGCCGACGAAAATAAAGCCGGACTTTTCTACCTGTTCTGCAAAGTCTGCATTTTCAGACAAGAAGCCGTAACCGGGGTGGATAGCCACTGCGCCGGTCACTTCCGCTGCTGCAATAATCGAAGGCACGTTCAGATAAGAATCTTTCGCGGACGGTTTACCAATGCAAATGGTTTCATCTGCCAGCTTAACGTGTTTCAGATCGCGGTCTGCGGTGGAATGCACTGCTACCGTTTTGATGCCGAGCTCTTTACACGCACGCAGGATGCGCAGAGCTATTTCACCACGGTTAGCGATGACAATTTTATCCAACATAACGAGCTCTCTTATTCGATGATAAACAGAGGCTGATCAAACTCAACGGTATCGCCGTTTTCAACCAGAATGCTTTTTACCACACCAGCTTTGTCAGACTGGATCTGGTTCATCATCTTCATAGCTTCTACGATACACAGTGGATCGCCCACTTTTACCGACTGGCCAACTTCAACAAATGCTTTTGCATCCGGGCCTGAAGAACGGTAGAAAGTACCAACCATCGGAGAGCGCAGGGTATAACCACTTACTGCTTCTGCGGCTGGTGCTGCGGTATTCGCTACCGGCGCTGCTGCGGCAACAGGCGCTGCTTGTGGTGCGAAATTGATCATTGGTGCAACCTGACCGCTGACTGCGCGACTGATGCGAACCGATTCTTCACCTTCGGTGATTTCCAGTTCAGCAATGCCGGATTCTTCAACCAGCTCGATCAGTTTTTTGATTTTACGGATGTCCATTTGCATTCTCAGTTCAACTTCTTCTGCTTGTTCAATTATTGGATGACCGTTCCAGATGACGGACGGCCGCGGTAAGTGCGAATTCATACCCATCAGCTCCCAGACCACAGATCACGCCTTTGGCTACATCAGATAAAAAGGAGTGATGACGGAAAGGTTCACGGGCATGAACATTCGATAAATGAATTTCGATAAATGGAATGGCAACACCCAGTAAAGCATCGCGGATCGCAACGCTGGTATGAGTGAAGGCTGCCGGATTGATAAGGATAAAATCGACTGTCCCCATCGCCTGATGAATGGTATCGACCAGTTCATATTCAGCGTTGGATTGTTTATGGGTCAGTTCAACATCCAGCTCAGCAGCCAGTTGTTGCAAACGACCGACAATGTCGTCAAGTGTTGCGGCGCCGTAGATGCCTGGCTCACGTTTTCCCAGCAAATTCAGGTTAGGGCCGTTAAGCACTAAAATGCGGAACTTTGCAGTCATTGAGTCGCTATCCTCTGCAAATATGCAGCTATCTTTCATTTTAATCAATTTCCGGACTGGTATTGTTCAAAAACTATCCGGAAGATGATTGTTTTCGTGTTGATTGGCAAGATTACCGTAGATTCTTGTACGTTGTCAGCATTTTCGTAGGAAAAATAGCAAAAAATGGCCAATAGCGTCTTTGTCAGAGAGACAACTAATTGGTGGCCGCTACTTTGTAAAAAGAGTCGCTTTATTGATGCGCCCGGATGTCAGGCAGGGTAGAATATAACAATACCCTAACATGACGCCATGAGTCAGGAGACACTTAATAATGCTGAAGCGTGATATGAACATCGCCGATTATGATCCGGAGCTGTGGGCTTCAATTGTGGAGGAAACACAGCGTCAGGAAGAGCATATCGAACTGATTGCTTCTGAAAACTACACCAGCCCACGTGTAATGCAAGCACAGGGATCACAATTAACCAATAAATATGCCGAAGGTTATCCGGGCAAACGTTATTACGGTGGTTGTGAGTTTGTTGATAAGACTGAAACTCTGGCTATTGAACGAGCTAAAGCACTGTTCGGTGCTGTCTATGCTAACGTGCAGCCACACTCTGGTTCTCAGGCAAACGCTGCTGTTTATATGGCGCTGCTGAAACCGGGCGATACCGTTCTGGGTATGAACCTGGCACACGGTGGTCACCTGACTCACGGTTCACCGGTTAACTTCTCCGGTAAGCTGTATAACATCGTTCCCTACGGTATTGATGCCAGCGGTAAAATTGATTACGTCGAACTGGAGCGTCTGGCTCTGGAACACAAACCAAAAATGGTTCTGGGTGGTTTCTCGGCTTACTCAGGTGTTGTTGACTGGGCAAAAATGCGTGAAATCGCTGACAAAGTAGGTGCTTACCTGTTTGTTGATATGGCGCACGTAGCTGGTCTGGTTGCAGCCGGTGTATATCCAAACCCGGTTCCGCATGCGCATGTAGTGACTTCAACTACCCATAAGACACTGGCTGGTCCACGTGGTGGTCTGATCCTGTCTGCAGTAAATGATGAAGAACTGCATAAGAAGCTGAACTCTGCTGTATTCCCTGGCACTCAGGGTGGTCCGCTGATGCATGTTATCGCTGGTAAAGCGGTAGCGTTCAAAGAAGCTATGGAGCCGGAATTCAAGGCTTATCAGCAGCAGGTAGTGAAAAACTCCAAAGCAATGGTAGAAGTATTCCTGGCCCGCGGTTACAAAATCGTTTCCGGCGGTACTGAAAACCACCTGTTCCTGGTTGATTTCACTGATCGTGAATTGACCGGTAAAGAAGCCGATGCTGCACTGGGTCTGGCAAACATTACTGTGAACAAAAACTCAGTACCAAACGACCCACGTTCACCATTTGTGACTTCCGGTATCCGTATCGGTTCTCCATCCATCACTCGCCGTGGCTTTAAAGAAGCTGAAGCGAAAGAACTGGCTGGCTGGATCTGTGACGTGCTGGACAACCGCACTGACGAAGCCGTTATTGCTGCTACCCGCGCGAAAGTGCTGGATATCTGCAAACGTCTGCCAGTATACGCATAATTTTACACTGATTATGCTGAAGACAGCCGGCCATGTGCCGGCTGTTTTTTTATTGGCGTTTCAGTGAACTCTGATAGACTGGAAAAATCGACAGGTTTCAGGATTGAGCATAGATGCATTGTCCATTTTGTAATGCCGACGACACGAAAGTTATTGATTCGCGCCTGGTGGCGGATGGGCATCAGGTGCGCCGTCGGCGGGAATGTCTGGTTTGCCATGAGCGTTTTACTACGTTCGAGATGGCAGAGCTGGTCATGCCACGGGTGATAAAAAGTAACGGTGTTCGCGAGCCATTTAACGAAGATAAATTACGTAATGGTATTCAGCGCGCACTGGAAAAGCGTCCGGTCAGCACCGAGTTGATCGAACAAAGTATTAACCGGATCAAATCGAATCTGCGGGCAACCGGTGAACGGGAAATCATGTCCAAGATCATCGGTAATCTGGTGATGGAAGAGCTGAAGCTGCTGGATAAAGTCGCTTACATCCGTTTTGCCTCTGTTTATCGCAGTTTTGAAGATATCCGCGAATTTGGTGAAGAGATCGCACGTCTGGAGAAATAAGTGTTTTCTGCCGAAGATCATCTTTATATGAGCCGCGCTCTGCAACTGGCAGAGCAGGGGCGTTTTACTACCTCTCCGAACCCGAATGTAGGCTGTGTCATTGTGGCTGATGGCCGGATCGTCGGCGAAGGTTTTCATCTGCGCGCCGGTGAACCGCATGCGGAAGTGCACGCACTGCGTATGGCTGGTGATAAAGCCCGTGGTGCGACCGCGTATGTTACTTTAGAACCCTGCTCACATTTTGGTCGTACACCGCCCTGTGCTGATGCGCTGGTCAATGCCGGTGTTGCCCGTGTCGTTGCGGCGATGGAAGATCCGAATCCACAGGTATCCGGACGCGGCATGCGACGTCTGGCTGATGCCGGTGTAACAATCCAGACGGGTTTGTTACAGGCACAGGCAGAGGCATTGAACCCTGGCTTTATCAAGCGTATGCGGCATGGCTTGCCTTATGTGCGTCTGAAGCTGGCAGCCAGTCTTGATGGTCGCACCGCACTCGCGAATGGCCAAAGTCAGTGGATCACATCTCCTGCAGCTCGTGCTGATGTACAACGCTGGCGCGCGCAAAGCAGCGCAATTCTGACTGGTGCTGATACCGTTTTGACCGATGATCCCTCACTGAATGTACGTTGGGAACAACTGCCTTTATCTGTGCAACAGTGTTATGCAAAAGACAATGTTCGTCAGCCAATACGCATTATTATTGATTCCCGGCAACGCATTGTTCCGTCAGCACACTTATTTTCCATTCCGGGAGAGATTTGGCTGGCTCGCCACAAAGAGCAGGGGCAATGGCCGGAACAGGTTCAGCAGCTGAGCACGCCTCTGGCGGATAGCGGTAAACTGGATCTGGTCCAACTGATGCAAACATTAGCGCAACGCCATATTAATGATATCTGGGTGGAAGCGGGCGCTTCTCTGGCGGGCGCATTAATGAGTGCCGGACTGGTCGATGAACTGATGGTTTATCTCGCACCCAAGTTGATGGGAAACCCTGCCCGTGGTCTGGTTAATCTGCCTGAATTCAAACATATGTCGGAAGTTAATGAATGGCAGTGGCAGGATGTACGTAAAGTCGGCAATGATCTGCGATTGACCTTACGTCCGCATTAAGGAGTAACGATGTTTACCGGAATTATTGAAGCTGTTGGTACGCTGGCAGCATTACAGCCGAAAGGTGAAGATATTTCAGTCCGGGTAAAAAGTGGCAAGCTGGATCTTTCTGATGTGAAATTAGGTGATTCGATTGCAACTAATGGCGTCTGCCTGACCGTTGTTGAATTAACGGGGGATGGTTATGTCGCTGATTTGTCGTTAGAAACACTACAACGTAGTAGCTTTGTTTACTATCAGGCAGGACAAAAAGTGAATCTGGAACGTGCGCTGACACCCGATACCCGTTTAGGCGGTCATCTGGTTTCCGGGCATGTGGATGGGGTCGGCGAAATTGTTTCAGTGAAACCGTTGGGCCGGGCTAAAGAGTATTGGATCAAGGCGCCGGATGAGCTGGCGAAATACATTGCAGAAAAGGGTTCAATCACCGTCGACGGTATTAGTCTGACGGTGAATGCTATCGATGGTGCTCGTTTCAAACTGACCATTGTGCCGCATACCAGCGGTGAAACCACGGTGGATGAATGGCAGGCCGGTGTGAAAGTTAATCTGGAAGTGGACGTTATTGCCCGCTATCTGGAACGGTTGTTGCTGGGCGATAAAGCGGCGCAGTCATCACAGAGCAATATCACCATGGAAATGCTGGCACAAAACGGTTTTCTGCGATAACGGACTAAGGGGAAGTCATGGCTATCAGTAAGATTGAAGAGATTATTGAAGATTTTCGTCAGGGCAAAATGGTCATTCTGATGGATGACGAAGATCGGGAAAATGAAGGTGACATTCTGATGGCTGCATCGATGGTGCGTCCGGAAGATATTAACTTCATGGCAAAATACGGTCGCGGATTGATCTGTCTGACCTTATCCAAGGCCCGTTGCCAGCAGTTGAACCTGCCATTGATGGTCGATAAAAACGAAGCGCAGTTTTCTACCGCATTCACTGTTTCCATTGAAGCAGCTGAAGGGGTTACTACCGGCATTTCAGCCGCCGATCGCGCCCGTACTGTACAGGCCGCCGTGGCAGCAGATGCCAGACCAAGTGATGTGGTACAACCGGGGCATATCTTCCCGCTGATGGCGCAGGATGGCGGTGTTCTGACTCGTAATGGGCATACAGAAGCCGGTTGTGATCTGGCTCGTCTGGCTGGTCTCGAACCGGCAGCTGTGATCGTTGAGGTCCTGAATGAAGACGGTACCATGGCCCGTCGTCCGGATCTGGAGAAATTTGCGGCAGAGCATGGCATCAAATTAGGTACTATTGCCGATTTAATTGAATACCGTAATCAGCATGAAACCACGATCCTGAAGATCGCACAGTGCCATATGCCAACCGAATATGGTGAATTCGAGCTGACTACATTCCGTGATACCATTGATAATCAGTTACATTTTGCCTTAAGCAAACCGCAAAAAGACCCGTCAAAGCCAGTATTGGTGCGGGTACATTTGCATGATTATCTGAATGACGTCCTGAACAGTCAGCGCGGAAATCTGCGTAGCTGGCCGCTGGATAAAGCCATGAATCGCATCAATGATGAAGGCGGTATCGTGGTGATCATTGGACATGAAGACAGTCAGCAGGAATTACTGGCGCGTATTGAACATTATGCGGCAGTAGATTCGGGCCAGACCACAGAGATCTGTAAGCCGAAACCGGCTTCCCGCCGTGTTGGCGTGGGCTCTCAGATCCTGAAAGCGATGGGCGTGAAACAGATGCGTCTGCTCAGCTCACCGAAACGTTATGTACTGTCAGGCTTTGGTCTGGAAGTCGTGGAATACATCAGTGAATAACTGATCTTGTGGCGCATGTTTTGGTCATGCGCCGGATGTGATAGAATTAGCAGGTTTTGTTTATCTGACATAACAGATTATAGGATTACCCATGAAAGTGATTGAAGGCGTCATCCCGGCTCCACAGGCCAAAATTGCGATCGTAGTGTCTCGCTTTAACAGTTTCATCAACGACCGTCTGGTAGAAGGTGCACTGGATACGTTGAAACGTCAGGGTCAAATCGCTGACGAAAACATCACTTTGGTGAAAGTGCCTGGTGCAGTTGAATTGCCTCTGGCTGCCAAACGTCTGGCTAAGAGCAAGCAGTTCGACGGTATCGTAGCCCTGGGTTGTGTGATCCGTGGCGGTACCGCACATTTTGAATATGTATCGGGTGAGTGTGCCAAAGGTCTGGCTCAGGTTGCACTGGAAGCTGAAATTCCGGTGGCATTCGGTGTTCTGACAACAGAAAACATCGAGCAGGCCATTGAGCGCGCCGGTACTAAAGCTGGCAACAAAGGTGTTGAAGCTGCGCTGAGTACTTTAGAAATGATTAATGTCATGAACGCTCTGGGCGCATGATAGGAGAAAGAGATTGAAACCTGCTGAACGCCGTAAGGCGCGCCATCTTGCTCTGCAAGCCATTTATCAGTGGCAACTGGCTAAAGACAACGTGGCTGATATTGTTGAACAGTTCAAATTGGAACAGCCAACGAAAGGCGTCGATCTGCCTTATTTTGAGCTGTTGCTGACCGGTGTTGTCAACAATGTAACTAATCTGGACGCTACTTTCTCACCATTCCTGTCGCGTAAACTCGACGATCTGGATCAGATTGATAAAGGTGTGTTGCGTCTGGCTTGTTATGAGCTGACCTATTGTAAAGATGTGCCATATAAAGTCGTGATCAATGAAGCGATTGAGTTGGCAAAAGCGTTCGCCACAGATGATAGTCATAAGTTTGTGAATGGCGTATTAGATAAAGTCGTAAAACAGATGGGGCTGCGTCAGTAATTACTGTTTGCAGCTACAGTTTTATGCGATAAAAATCCCCGTTTTTTCTGCTGAAGGAACGGGGATTTTTGTTAGCTGGAAGGGAGCCATTTCGTGGGTGAATTTGAACTGATCCAACATTATTTTGCCGCTCAGGCTGCGGCAAGAGCTGATGTAGAATTAGGCATCGGTGATGACTGTGCGCTATTGAATGTACCGGTTGGTGAATGTCTGGCCGTCAGTACGGATACATTGGTCAGTGATGTGCATTTTTTTGCTGATGTTGATCCGGTCGCATTAGGGCATAAAGCGCTGGCGGTTAATCTTTCTGATCTCGCTGCGATGGGCGCACAACCGCGCTGGATCTCTCTGGCTCTCACCTTACCTAAAGCCGATGATGTCTGGCTGACGGGTTTTACTCAGGGGTTTCATGCACTGGCGGTGAAACACAATGTCGCACTCATTGGTGGCGACACTACCCGCGGACCGCTTTCTATCACCATTTCTGCCAAGGGAACCGTGCCCGCTGCTCAGGCGTTACGTCGTTCCGGCGCTAAGGCGGGAGATGCCATTTACGTCAGTGGCAGTTTAGGTGCGGCAGCATTGGCCGTGCAGCAGCGTATACACAATTTACCCATAAACAGTGATGCATTGCGTGACTGTTCATTCCGTATGGATTACCCACAACCGCGTTGTGAACTGGGTCTGGCACTGCGTGGTATCGCAACCAGTGCCCTGGATCTGTCTGACGGACTTTCCGGCGATTTAATGCATATCCTGCGGGCATCCGGGGTGGCAGCTGAAATTGAGCTGACTAATCTGCCAATTGCGTCGGCAGTTCAGCGGAGTGTGACACCGGAGCAGGCACTGCAATTAGCACTGGGTGGCGGGGATGATTATGAACTCTGTTTTACCGTACCTGCCGGGCATGAAACGGCTATCAGCGAGCTGGCTGTTGCGCTGGATTTACCACTGACCCGCATCGGTACTATCACGACCGGTGAGCCGCAGATAATCTGGTATCATCAGGGCAAAGCGGTCGAATTACATATTAATGGCTGGGAGCATTTTCACCATGGCGAAGCTGGAAAAACATCATAAAAGCTATGATGCACTGCAACGACTGAACTGGCGGAACCCGCTGCATTGGCTGGCGACCGGTTTTGGTTCGGGACTATCACCAGTTGCGCCAGGCACCTTCGGCACACTGGCTGCGATCCCGTTTTACTGGCTGATGATGGATTTATCGTTACCGGTCTATATCACGATCACCGTGATTGCTGCCATCGCAGGTATCTGGATCTGCCAGTCAGCGACAGATGCCATCGGCCAATCGGATCATGGTTCAATCGTCTGGGATGAATTTGTTGGTTTCTGGATCACCATGATCGCAGCCCCGAAAGGCTTGCTCTGGTTACTGGCTGGATTCTTACTCTTCCGCCTGTTCGATATTCTCAAGCCATGGCCCATCCGCTGGCTGGATCGTTATGTCAAAGGCGGTTTAGGTATCATGATTGATGATGTGCTGGCAGGGGTATTTGGGCTGGTGATAATGCAAGTGCTGGCTTACTTTTTTTGAGTTATGTGGCGCATACCAAAGAAGTATGCGCATGAATCCTGATATAATTCGACTGTTATTCCCAGCAGGAAGTGGACGGACCTTTTACATCTGCATTTGTTATCGTCAATGTTGGGCAGTCGGTATCGGCTGTTTGGCTACCAGAAGCAGTAGCTGTCAAGGTATAGGTTGGTACACCACTGCTGCTGGCGGTGGCAGTGAAGGCATAGTAAGTACTGGTTGGACTACCAAGATCGCTCATAGTGCTGGTATATGAACCATTTTTAACCCGCCATTCTTCCTGGCGTAATTGAGCTGATAACAAACCTTCAATGGCCTCAGCTCTGTGTGAACGTAACACAAAACCCTGATAACTGGGGTAGGCTATGGTAGCCAGAATGGCAACTATAGCTACGACTATCATAAGTTCCAGCAAGGTGAAGCCTCTGGAATTATTTTTCATATTTACCTACCTCTTTCAGAGTTCGATTTAAACTTATAAGAATGGTCTTGTTTTATTCTGGTTGAAAAAGGCCTTAATGCCAAGGAGAGAGCACGTGAGATCGCGAATTTCCGGTTTTACCCTGATAGAGTTGATCATCACCATATTGGTAATGACGATTCTTTTGGGTATTGGTGTACCGAGCTATATGCAATTTAAGGAAGATAACACCTTGCAGGGAGCTGCCCAAGCGCTCTATTCAGATATTCAATTTGCCCGTAGCGAAGCGATTAAGCGCAATACAGATGATGTTGTCGTTCATTTATTCCAAACAGGTAACAACTGGTGTTATCAGGTTTCTGATAATCCAGATTGTGACGATTGCGGAGATAGTGATTGTGATATCCATGGTGATGGTATATTGCGTGGTGTCATTTGGAGTGGCTATCCTAATGTTAGCATGGCCAGCAATACCTCCAGCGTTACGATTCAGTCTCAAAGAGCGGTAATGAATAGCAACCGGATCATATTTTCTTATGGTCAGACTGGTAAAGAAATAGAAGTGAGAACAACGCCTCTGGGACGCGTTTTCATGTGTACACCTGTTGGTAAAGCCGGTTTAACGGGAGTGGATAAATGCCCATCTTCTTAAAAAGAAGCGGAACAATACAGAAATCGAAAGGTTTCTCATTGATTGAACTAATGGTTGCCATGGTAATCGGCTTATTTGTAGCCGCTATTATGGCAACCATGTATGTCAGCATCATTCGTGCTAATTCGACCACAGTGCAGCTGTCTCGTCTGAATATGGATATGCAGTCTGCTCTGGACATCATTGCCCGGGATATACAGCGAACCGGGTATGCCAGTGGAGCTGAAGCTGCGTTGGAAAGAGATAGTGCAGGGAATCCAACCAGTAGTGCTGTTTCCAGTGCGGTTCATACTGCTATGTTTTCTGCTTATGCGTCAGATGGTTCAGCACTAGACTTACAGAATAACTGCGTTTTGTTACGTTATGATGCAAATGATGATGGCTCTATTACTGGCGGTGCGAACCCTCCGGAAATCATTGCCTACAGTTATGTTTCTGGTGCCAGCTCAGTTGTATATCAGGAATTTAACACAGCAGGTTCTCAATCGTGCACTGTAGATAATACATGGCAGGTATTAGCTGGTGGAGATGGTCATCTGGATATTACTGGCTTAACGTTTACCCTAGATCCTGTGAGTGGTGCATTCGCTACAAGCGGTGCTTACAATACCACGGGGCAGCGTTTTGTCCGGATACGAATTGCAGGCAGAAGTAGCACAAACAATGACATTCAGCTGAGGCTTGATCGTAGAGTGAGGTTGCAAAATGACCAATTTTAACAAGGCATCAGGTTTTATAACCTTAACTGTTGTGCTAATTATTGTTTTGTTGATTACCGCCCTGACGTTGATGACTGGAAAAATGTTGATGGGCGAACAACGCACAGCATCAAATACAATGCGTTATCATGAAGCAAAAAATGCGGCACAATATGGACTAGATTTGGCCGCTGCTCAATTAATGGGTAATATTGATAATCGAAGTGCTATATCTTCGGCATCAGCAACCTCGCCTTATTACCAAGTTACATTTGGTACACAAATTAATATTCCTCTCGGAAGTAGAACTATTCCTGTTATTCCTGTGCAGTCTATCGGCTCATCTGGTTATTCTGCCAGCACTGCAAATGCAGAGTCACAGGTAACATTAAGAGAAGCATTTGTAGCAATTCCTTCAATTTCCGGAACTCCCGCTGCACCAATCACCGTCGCTGCAGGGTCTGCAATAGGGGGAAATCTCACGGTCGTTGCTAATCCTAATGGTGGCGGTCCTGGTGTACCATTGTCTGTCTGGTCAAAGGTTGATATAACTTTGGCTGATGTAGGTGGTTCTTTTGTTTCCTGTGGTTTACAAGAGTATACCAATGCGAACAAAGATTGTACGACTTATGCGTATACTGATAAAACAAAAATAGGAACAGATGTAGTCAAGAAAGATTCCAATTTCCCACCTAATTTGTTGGCCTATGTTTTTTCTGGGGTTCAAAATATGGCGGAATTAATTAATGATACTAAAATAATGTATCCTGGTGACTATAAGAATAGAATCGGTGATGGAGTTATATCTGATTCTGAGACTGTATGTAACAAATTAATTTCTGCAGCACAAAATGCATCAGGACGATATATCATCAAAGGTGGTTGTGATTTAAAACAGGCAGGAGTAATTGGCTCGCTGTCTCATCCAGTTCAATTGGTTATTTGGGATGGTGATTTATCTTTTAATTCCAACACTGAGGTGTGGGGACTTATTTTTGCTTACTCGGAAGATGCAACTGCTACATATAGCGTCAAATTGGTCGGCACTCCTGTATTACATGGTATTTTCGTGTCAAATTATCAAACCCAGTTTAATGGTGCTGGTAATTTCAACATTGTTTATGATCCAGCAGTAGTAACAAATATGAATAATCTTTCTCAACCTATTACTGCTATTGTTCCTGGCAGTTGGCATGATTGGTAATAAGGAGGCTCAAATGATGTATTTTAAAAAACAGCAAGGTGTAGCTTTGCTCGAAGTGTTAATAGCCTTTGTTATTGTCACTGTCAGTGTTGTTGCTCTCTATCAACTACAAAATAAATATATTCGTAATGAAATTGCTTCCAGTGCACGATTAACAGCACTACAAATTGCTGAATCAAAATTAGATGATCTTAGAACTTTTGGGAGTCTGACTGTTAGTTCTGGTGTGCCTTCCTATGATATTATTGGCAATAATACTGGTGGTACAATCGCTTCAGGTGCTATTTCATCCAGTAATGCGAATGTGGATCCTTTCGTTTATAATTTGAGTTGGAGTGTTACACCCCGTGCTGGCAGTAATGATGTGACAGTCACTGTAAGCTGGAATGATGGTAATGGTCCCAATAATGTCAAATTGACTGGTAGTGTTGTTCAGACAACACGTATTAGTGCAGATCGATTAACAAACAGTAGTAAAGCAGGTAACTATAAACCAGTTGTTAAATATACACCGGTTTCAAATTCTGATAGTGGGGTTGTTGCAGTCAGTCTAGGTGGGGCATATATGCAGGAAACAACTAAACCGTTACCTGATGTATCATCAAATGGTGGTGGAGTGGAAGTTAAGTTTTCTACAGTAACCTATAATACAAATTTGAATACTCAAAATTTATCTGATTACAGTACAGTAGCATGCGATTGCACATTTGAGTCTGGTTATAAAAGTACTGCTTTACCTGCAACATTAATAACAATTAATGGATTATTGTATTGGAGTGCTCCAACTACGCCTGACTTGAAATCGAAATCATGGGGTTCTCCATCAGGTAATAAGAATGCAACATTATGTAGTGTTTGCTGTGAAAATCATTTTGATAATGTTTTAGGTGGTGAATTTAAAGATTATTATAATCGATTAAATTATCCTTCTTCAAAATATGATTCCTCATTAAGTATGGTAACAAACGGTAGTTATATTGATTCATGCCGTTTATTACGTATAGATGGTATGTATAAACCAATGCCAGACTGGAATTTAGTTAAGTTGGTAGTAATGGATGCTGATTTTTTAAAGAAACCAGCAAACTTGACTAGTTACCAAAATTATATTAAATATGTTGTCAAGTCATATGTAGAACTACAAAAGAAAGATAGTTGGCCTGAGCATAATCCTAGTTTAATTTCAGATAGTACAGCGACTTCAATTCAAAGTTTTTCACAATGGTTGACGACTAATTATTCAATAGGCGGCGATACTAGCACAAGTATTAATTTTGATCTGACTGCTGCTACAAATCCAGATCGGCAAATTATAGCGAGAGGCATATTTGTAGACATTATGCCAGATGACTGGGTTGATTTACTTGATACAGATACAGCAGGTTCCACTTATTTGCAAAAAGTGCCATTTTTTGATATTAATATGACATTAATATCTCAATGGTCATCATCTAATACTGCAGTTGCAACTGTTGCTAGTGAACCTATTCAAACCCTTGATCTCAATAAGAGTTATTATGGCGTATATTCACGAGGATATACAGCGCCTATATCCTCTGGTGCAACTGTAATTAAAGTAACAGCTTTTCAAGGTAATTCTTCCGTGGCTGCTTACCAGATAAATAATAAATCTGCGGAAATGCCTGTGTCAGCCTATGATAATTCAAAGGCAGTTACTGATACGCTAACTCTGTCTGTAGACGGAACGCTTGCTCCGGAAACTGTTATTGCGAGTGGTAGACTTTATTGTTTGGATCAAACAAGCATAACTACGGGAACAGGAAAGGATAAAGTTACAAACTATAGTGCTACTGCATGCCTTACTAACGGTAATAATAAGACTTTTGATTTATTGAATTTAAGTTGTACTAAATCAGATATAAACATAAATGCATCTCCAGCTTATATTCCTTTTACTTGTACAACAACCCAAGGTGCTACATTAGACATTAGTGTGACTGGTATAGCAGATGGTTATTCAATTAATCCATCAAATCCAAAAACAGTAGTTATTCCGGAAAACGCTGGGTCAGCAGTAGATGTAGGTTGTATCACTGTTTATCAAACAATTCTTAATTCACTACCAGGAATACAATTCGACTCTCAAGGATGTGTATCTTCAAATTAGGATTTTAGTCAGAAAAAGGACAGCATTTGGCTGTCCTTTTTATTTATGCACTATCAAGTTTCCTTTGCACAAAATAGGTTATTTTAATCAATTTTGTTTTTATTAAATTGTTACAAAAATGCGTTTTTTAGTTGCAAACCATCAGAAAAATCGATGTGGATTCAATCTTATCCTTTCCAAATTTCGGACTCAAATCGCTATTTTGTGTTTGTTATTTCTTAATATGCGCAATTTCTTGCCTTTTTTATTTAATTTTGTGAGATAGCCAGTCTTCTGGCATCTAATCCTGTTTTTTGTTGTTTCTCTGAATTTATCTTCCTTATAAGATAGATCGCTTATCTTGGCCCGAAGTGTGCTCTTCTGGTTATCAAATACAGTGTTTTTCGTTACTAGACTAGAGGTTGACGGATGTCCCTGCTGGAAGTCAGAAATTTAAGAATTGAATATCCCTCACGTTATGGCGTGATGGCGGCAGTGAAAGATCTGTCATTCTCGATTGAAAAGGGCGAGATTCTCGGGGTGGTCGGTGAGTCTGGTGCAGGGAAGTCGACTATCGGTAATGCCATCATTGATTTGTTAAGCCCTCCGGGCCGCATTGCCCGCGGTGATGTCTTTCTGAATGGTGAAAAAATTTCGGGTCTGTCGCCGGATGCGATCCGTGAGATCCGGGGTGCCAAAATCGGCTTTATCTTTCAGGATCCGATGACATCGCTGAACCCGCTGTTCACAGTAGAACAACAGCTGGTTGAAACCATGCTGGCGAATACCGAACTGAAACCGGATGAAGCGTATGAAAAAGCGCTGGAATTGATGGAAGCGGTTGGTATTCCGCAACCTGAATTACGCATCAAACAGTATCCGCATCAGTTTTCCGGCGGTATGCGTCAGCGCGTGGTGATTGCCATTGCACTCTGCTGCGATCCAGATCTGATCATTGCCGATGAACCAACCACGGCGCTGGATGTTTCGATTCAGGATCAAATCCTGCAGCTGATTAAAAAACTGTGTAAGGAACGTCAGGTTGGCTGCATGCTGGTCACCCATGACATGGGGGTGGTATCTAATATCACTGATCGTGTTGCAGTGATGTATCGGGGGGATCTGGTTGAGATCGGTACTACAGCGCAAGTGCTGGGTGCACCGAAACATCCTTATACCCAGAGTCTGATTTCTGCGGTACCGCGTTCGGATGTGAAACTGGTGCGTTTTCCGCTGGTTTCCTATATTGAAGCCGCTGAGCAACCAGCTTCAATTGATCTGAAGAATCACTGGCTGGGACAACAGCAGGAACAGCGGGAATATCAGGGCGCCTTGTTGCAGGTCAAAGATGTCAGCCTGCGTTTTACAACGAAAGATTCCATGTTCCCGTCACGCCGTGAATATGTTCAGGCGAACAATCACGTCAGCTTTGAAATCAACGAAGGTGAAACCTTTGGTCTGGTCGGGGAGTCCGGCTCCGGTAAATCGACGATTGCCCGGGTGATCACCGGTCTGTATCCGCCAAATGAAGGTCAGATCATTTTTGAAGGGATCGATCTGACTGCACTGAAATCAGAAAAAGAGCGTCGTCCGTTCCGTCGTCAGATGCAGATGGTATTTCAGAATCCATACTCTTCGCTGAATCCGCGCATGAAGGTCGCCGATATCATTGCCGAGCCGATCCGCTTCCATCATCTGGCGGAAAATGAACGCCAGATCCAGGATATTGTGGGTGACCTGCTGGATCATGTCGGGCTGGGCCGTCAGGCTGGCTTGAAATATCCGCATGAATTCTCCGGTGGTCAGCGGCAGCGTATTTCGATTGCCCGTGCGCTGGCGACGCGCCCTCGTTTGCTGATCTGTGATGAGCCGACATCCGCGCTGGATGTGTCGGTGCAGGCACAGATCCTTAACCTGCTGAAAGATCTGCAGCAGGAGCTCAAACTCACCATGCTGTTCATCAGTCACGATCTGCCGGTGATCCGTCAGATGTGTGACCGGATTGGTGTGATGCAAAAAGGAACTTTGCTGGAAGTGGCGAAAACGGAAGATCTGTTCCTGTCACCACAGCATGAGTACAGCCGTAAGCTGATTTCACTGATGCCGGAATTTAAAGGTATGAGCCGCGCTGGTTTGCAGATCGCGGAAGAGACGGCAACCGTGAATCAGTCTTCAAATTAATCGAATAGGGAGCTTTAGATGAAAACAGGAATGAGCAAAATTACCGCTTTGTTACTGGCTGCCGGTATCTCTATGCCGTTGTATGCTGCGGATGTCAAAGTTGCATTAGATGCTGATCCGGAGTCGCTGGATATCTACGAGCAACTGTCAGGCGGTATTCTGCAATACGCCCATATGTCCTTTGATCCACTGGTACGTTTCACCAAGGACATGAAATTTGAAGGCCGTCTGGCTGAATCATGGGAACAGGTGGATGCGAAAACCGTGCGTTTCCATCTGCGTAAAGATGTGAAATTCCACTCCGGTAATGCTTTTACTGCGGATGACGTGGTGTGGACTTATAACCGCATTATGAAGTCCGAAGACTATAAAGGTCTGTTTGAAGTCTACGAAGGCATGAAAAAAGTGGACGATTACACCGTCGATTTAGTGGCTAAAGTGCCGTATCCGCTGGTGCTGCAGAACGCGACTTACCTGTTCATCATGGATTCCAAGTTCTATACCGGTAAGACAGAAGACGGTAAAGACAAAGATGAAATCGTGAAAGCAGCAAATACCTATGCGGCTAACCATGTTTCCGGTACGGGTCCGTTCAAACTGGTTTCCCGTGAGCAAGGCGTGAAGCTGACGCTGGAGCGAAACAAGGATTACTGGGATAAAAAATCACCGGGTAATGTGAATAAGCTGATTGTGGTTCCGATTAAAGAAGATGCGACCCGTGTTGCTGCATTGCTGTCTGGCGATGTAGACATGATCGCACCGGTTGCGCCGAACGATCAGAAACGCGTGATGTCAGACTCTGATCTGCAGATGGTGACCGAAACCAGTAACCGTATTGTGATGTTTGAACTGAACCAGAATGTGGTGCCTGCATTCAAAGATCAACGCGTACGTGAAGCGGTGAATCTGGCCGTTAACCAGAAAGGTATCGTTGATAAAATCATGAAGGGTTTTGCGACCCCGGCTGGTCAGATGAGCCCTGAAGGTTATCTCGGTCATGTACCGGATCTGGTTCCTCAGTATGATCTGAAAAAAGCCAAAGAACTGATGAAGGCGGCCGGTCAGGAAAAAGGTTTCGAGATCACGATGATCGCGACCAACAACCGCTATATCAACGATGCCAAGATCGCGGAAGCGGTGGCCAACATGCTGTCCAAGATCAACATCAAAGTCACGCTGAAAACCATGCCAAAAGCACAATACTGGCCGGAATATGACAAGTGTGCAGCTGGTATGCAGTTGATCGGCTGGCAGTCAGATACACAGGATTCCGGAAACTACTTCGAATATCTGGTGCAGACCCGCAATGATAAAACCGGTAAAGGTCAGTACAACTGCGGCGGTTACTCCAATGCTGAAGTTGATAAGCTGATTGCCGAATCAAACGGCGAAGTAGACGTTGCCAAACGTACAGCCATGCTGCAGCAAATTGAAAAGCTGCTGATCAAGGACGCGGCTTACTTACCTCTGGAATGGCAAAACCTGTCCTGGGCGGCAAAAACCAAGCTGGATATCAAACCTATCGTCAATGGTCTGGACTTCCCATACTACGGCGATCTGAAAGTAAAAGAGTAATGTGATGCGGGGCCGGTGTTCTTTGCCGGCCTCAAATCCTTTTTTATATAAATGCAGGATCTTCGTGCATGCTGACTTTTTTGTTTAACCGACTGGCGCAAGCTCTTGTCGTGATGTTTGTGATTAGTCTGGTAGCGTTTGCTATCCAGGATAATCTGGGTGATCCGTTGCGGGAAATGGTCGGACAAGGTGTGTCCGAAGCGCAACGTGAAGTACTGCGTAATCAGTTAGGGCTGAATGACCCGTTCATGATTAAGTATTCCCGTTTCCTGACTAATGCCATGCATGGCGATTGGGGAACCTCATTTATTTTTAAAAAACCGGCGTTAGATATTATCCTCGGCAAGCTGGTTGCGACACTGGAGCTGGTGTTTGCGGCCACGTTCTGGATTATCCTGATCTCTATCCCGGCAGGTGTTTATTGCGCCATCAAGCCCCGGGGTATTGGCAGTAAACTGATCATGGGGATCAGCACCATCGGTATTTCTGTTCCGGTGTTTCTGACTGCAATTTTGCTGATGTATGTATTTTCTATTGAACTTGGCTGGTTGCCGTCTTATGGCCGGGGTGAAACCGTAAACCTGCTGGGTTGGGAGTCCGGTCTCTTTACCATTGATGGTTTAAAACATCTGTTACTGCCGTCGATTGCACTTTCTTCCATTATGCTGCCGCTGTTTATTCGTCTGGTGCGGGCTGAAATGCTGGAAGCACTCAGTTCAGAGTATGTGAAATTTGCCTGGGCGAAAGGGCTGGATAAGAACAAGGTCTGGTTCCGCCATGCACTGAAAAATACCATGCTGCCGCTGATTACTGTGGGGGGAGTGCAGATAGGCTCGATGGTGGCTTATACCATTCTGACTGAAACCGTCTTTCAATGGCCGGGTACAGGCTTCTTGTTTCTGGAGGCCATTACCCGTGTCGATACGCCGCTGATCACCGCCTACGTTATCTTTGTTGGTCTGGTGTTCGTGGTCACTAATACCTTGGTCGATCTGCTGTATGGCTTGATCAACCCAACAGTCAAACTGACGTCCAAGGGAGGCTAAGATGTCACAACAAGCAACGATGAGTCGCTGGCAGCGTTTCCGTCAGTCCGATCTGATTTACTATTTCCTGAAAGACAAAGTAGCGATGGTCTGCTTTGTTCTCTTTATGTTGTACGTAGTTCTGGCGACACTGGCGCCCTGGCTGGCACCGCATAATCCGTATGATCCATCTACCTACGACATTATGGATGCAGAAATGCCGCCGTCATGGCTGGAGGGAGGGGATGCCAATTTCCTGCTGGGTACCGATAATCAGGGTCGCGATATTTTAAGTACCATTTTGTATGGTTCACGTGTATCGCTGATGATTGGTTTGTGTGCGGTCGCCCTGCAATTAGCATTTGGTGTCGTGATCGGCCTGGTGGCTGGTTATGTCGGTGGTCGTGTTGATAACCTGCTGATGCGGATGGCGGATATTCAGCTGTCGTTCTCTACTATGATGGTGGCGATCATTGTATCGGCTATTTTTCAGGCGACGCTGGGCGGTGAGTTCTACTCGCAATATGCCATTCTGATGCTGGTGTTGATCATCGGTATTTCTGAATGGCCGCAATACGCACGTACTGTGCGCGCTTCCGTTTTGTCGGAGAAGAAGAAAGAGTATGTGGAGGCAGCGCGCGTAATGGGCTTTAAAGCGCCCCGCATTATGTTCCGTCATATTCTGCCAAACTGCCTGTCACCGATCCTGGTTATCTCAACCGTACAGGTTGCCAATGCCATTATGTCTGAAGCGGCATTGTCGTTTCTGGGGCTCGGGATGCCGGTGGACAAACCGTCACTGGGTTCACTGATCAGTATCGGTTTTAACTACATTTTCTCCGGTTCATGGTGGATCACTGCCTTCCCCGGCATTTGTCTGGTGGTGCTGGTGCTGGTTATCAATCTGCTGGGTGACTGGTTACGCGACCTGTTCAATCCGAAGATTTATAAAGACTGAGTGCTATCAAACACAGACAGAAATAAAAAAGGGAAGTCAGAGCTGGCTTCCCTTTTCGTATCTGTATTGCTCTTTTCTGGTTACGCGATGATGGAGCCTTCATCGTTACGCTGATCGGGTGGTAACTGACAGACACTCTGAATGGCGAAGCGAACATACATCACTTCCAGCACGATAAATAACAGACCGGCAAAGGGCAGCGGTAAGCCGAGAACACCGATAAACATATCAAGGATCATCGCAGGCGTCAGCGCCACCGCACAGATGCGGACAAACGAGTTATACCGCAGAGTCACGCCCTGTCTTTTCGCCAGCCATCCGGCAAACAAGGCGTAAACCATGGCTTGTGTAAACCGCCAGAACCAGGAAAAGGCGACCATAATCACATAGGTCAGCGGGAGCAGAAATTGACCGGTAGTTGCCATAAATGTTTCGACCGATGAGCGATCAATCGTCATATCCGTCAGATCTGAAAAATCATAGGACTGAGAATCGGTATCGTTTTTACGGATAGATATGCGGTCAGTCGTAATAAGCACCGCTGCCGATGTCTGGTCTAATGACGTGTATTGCCCGGTGGTATCCACGACAATGAACGGCTCAGTCGTACCTTTCTCGTTAATAATATAGGGGCGTTCTTCCGGGGTGGATGCCTGACCGCTCTGAATCGTCAGTTCCGGAAATTCATCCAGATACAGCGGCAATTCTTCTTCAACGAAAGCAAGATACCCTTCCCGGATCTGCATCGTAATAGGCATCACGACCAGTGCTGAGATGATCAACAAATATAATGAGCCGATCCCCTGCCATTGACGGGCAACAGACTGATATAGCGTTCGGGAAAAGAATGATAGCCAGAGAGCCTGCCACCATGTGATTTTGCGCATGACCTGAAACTCCTGAATTCCAAATGAGTTTTATTTGTTTTGTCTAGCATATCAGTTTGTCCGGGATAAATCAGGCGGAGTCCAAACGACAAATTTTAGGATTCCGTTTGAAAGTTAATATGGCGCAATATTTGTGACATATGTCATGCTAGACTTTGCCTCCCGTTGTCTGATGGTGGTGCTATGTCTGCCTTATTACATCAAGTCTATCTCTCAACCCCATTGTTTATCCTGGTGTTTATCGGCTATGGCGTGATGCGCTGGGCGCATTGGCCTAAAGTGATGTCGGATTCTTTGTCCCGCTTCGTTTTTTCACTGGCATTGCCGGCGATGCTGTTTCATCTGATGAGTGATTTCTCCAAACTGCCACCGGTTGATGCGCGCTTGTTGATCGCGTTTTTTGGCGGCTGCTTAATCATTTTTATTCTGGGACGTTTACTGGCCTGGAAAGTCTTTAAACTGGATGGCGTATCGCAATCTGTATTTGCCCTGGGCGGGATCTTCTCTAATAACTCTATGCTGGGATTGCCACTGGCAAAAATGATGTTAGGTGATGCCGCATTGCCTTCGGTAGCACTGGTGCTGGTATTTAATTCACTGATCCTCTGGACACTGGTGACGGTATCGGTGGAATTGGCGAAACATGGCAGCTTTTCCTTTCGCGGATTTTTCTCAACCGTTAAAAGTGTGCTGAAAAACCCGATTGTTTTCGGCATCCTGACTGGTACCGCATGGGGGCTGACAGGCTGGAAACTGCCTCTATTGATTGATAATACCGTGAGCATGATCAGCGGTGCGGCGGCACCTATGGCGCTGTTATCGTTAGGGATGGGGCTTGCAGAATATGGCATTGGCGGTAATTGGGGACAATCAATCAGCGTATGTCTGCTCAAACTGGTTGGTCATCCGTTAGTCGCCTGGGGGATCGCCCGTCTGATTGGCTTACCTACCATGGAAACGCAGGCAATCGTGTTGCTGGCATCCATTGCTACCGGGGTGAACGTTTACCTGATGGCTCGGCAGTTTAAAACGATGGAAGGGGTGATGGCGACCAGCCTGTTGCTCTCTACTGTAGTGGCCGCGGTCACCACGCCGCTTTGTGTCATGTTATCCGGATGAATAGTATCAGCCAGCTTATGCTGGCTTTTATTCGCTTGATTATTTCAATCCCTCTTGTAGTATTGAACTATGAAAAAAGAATCAGCAACACTCATCTTTGAATCACTGGCATCCGGTATCCGGCAGGATATTTATCGTTTGCTGGTGAAGTGTGGTCAGGAAGGCATGGTCGCCGGACAAATTGCGACTACGCTCGGTCTGCCACCGAACAACCTGTCTTTCCATCTGAAAGCGATGGCGCATGCTGGCCTGTTATCGGTCGTGCAGGAAGGGCGTTATCAGCGCTACCGTGCGAATGTTCCACTGATGCGGGAACTGATTGCATACCTGACCGAAGAATGTTGTGGCGGCAATCCGGAACAATGTATTCCACGTTAATGATCATGAAAGGGAAATGACCATGTCTGAAGTGACTATTTATCATAATCCAAAATGCGGTACCTCACGTAATACGCTGGAAATGATCCGCAATGCCGGTATCGAACCGAACGTGATCCTGTATCTGGAAACACCGCCAACCCGCGATACGCTGGTAAAACTGATTGCCGATATGGGCATCAGCGTGCGTGAAGTGCTGCGTCAGAAATGCGATCCTTATGTTGAGCTGGGGCTGGATGATCCGAAATGGACTGACGAGCAGTTGCTTGATTTCATGATGCAGCATCCTATTCTGATCAATCGTCCTATTGTGGTCACAGAGCTGGGCACTAAGCTGTGTCGTCCTTCAGAATTGGTACTTGATATACTGCCGGCTGCGCAACAAGGTGCATTTACCAAGGAAGACGGTGAAGCGGTGGTTGATGCGGAAGGTAAGCGTCTGATCTAATAAGTCTTGATATATTACGGCTCCCGAAGGAGCCGTAATACTGAGTGTTTGTCGTAACTGAGTGTCGTCGTAACTAAGTGTTAAGCCATAAACTCACGTATCCGCTGTTCAATACCGGCACTGTTCAGTCGGAGAACATGATAAATCTCTTCCTGCGTACCTTGTTCGATAAAGCGATCCGGCAGACCAATATTTAATACCGGTATTAACACGCGCTGCGTCATCATCCACTCATTAACGGCAGAGCCTGCACCACCTTGTACGGCATTTTCTTCGATGGTCACCAGTACATCATGCTGTGCTGTAATCGTTTTAAGCAATTCTGCATCCAAAGGCTTCACAAACCGCATATCGACCAGTGTGGCATCCAGTTTTTCGGCTACGGATTTTGCCTGATGTAACAGCGTACCGAAGCAGAGCAGGGCAATACTTTGTCCCTGACGGACGATCTGACCTTTACCAACCGGTAATGTTTCCAGTTCTGTGTTCAGAGTGACACAACTGCCTGTACCGCGGGGGTAACGTACCGCTGCAGGCTGGTTTAACTGATAGCCCGTGGTCAGCATCATCCGGCATTCGTTTTCATCCGATGGCGTCATGATCACCATATTCGGAATGGTGCGCAGGAAGCTGATATCAAATGCACCCTGATGGGTCGGCCCGTCAGCACCGACCAGGCCGGCGCGATCGATGGCAAACAATACGGGCAGATTCTGGATCGCCACATCGTGGATGATTTGATCGTAAGCCCGCTGCATGAAGCTGGAATAGATAGCCACGACCGGTTTCATGCCTTCTATCGCCAGCCCGGCGGCAAAGGTCACCGCATGCTGTTCGGCAATCGCGACATCAAAATAACGCTCAGGATATTTCTGCGAGAACTCAACCATGCCGGAGCCTTCCCGCATCGCCGGTGTAATGCCCACCAGTTTGCTGTCAGACTCAGCCATATCGCATAACCACTGACCGAAAATATTCGAGAAAGTCGGTTTGCCGCCTTTGTTTTTCGGCAGGCAGTCATCTTCCGGATTGAATTTCGGCACACCGTGATAACCGATAGGGTCTTTTTCGGCAGGCTCATAGCCTTTGCCTTTTTTGGTCATCACATGCAGCAGTTGCGGACCTTTTAACTGCCGCATATTTTTCAGTGTATTGACCAGTGCTTTGATGTCATGCCCATCAATCGGGCCGATATAATTAAAGCCCAACTCTTCAAACAAGGTCCCCGGAATTACCATGCCTTTGATATGTTCTTCCGCCCGGCGAGCGAGCTCTTTTACCGGTGGCAGGCCAGACAGTACCTTTTTGCCGCCTTCCCGCAGCGTGGTGTAGACCGGGCCGGATAACCATTTCGCCAGATGATTGTTGAGTGCGCCGACGTTTTCCGAAATCGACATTTCGTTGTCATTCAGGATCACCAGCATATCTTCATGCAGATCACCGGCATGATTCAGCGCTTCGAATGCCATTCCTGCAGTCAGTGCACCATCACCAATGACAGCCACAACTTTGTGATCCAGACCCTGCCGTTTGGCCGCCACCGCCATGCCTAAAGCGGCACCAATGGAGGTGCTGGAGTGACCGACACTCAGCGGATCATATTCACTCTCTTCCCGCCATGGGAACGGGTGAACGCCATCCTTCTGACGGATTGTCGCCATCCGGTCGCGACGGCCGGTCAGAATTTTGTGCGGATAAGCCTGATGACCAACATCCCATACCAGCTTATCAACCGGTGTCTGATAGACATAATGCAGCGCTACGGTCAGTTCCACGACTCCGAGTCCGGATGCCAGATGGCCACTGCTACGGCTTACAGAGTGCAGCAAAAAAGTGCGTAGCTCCTGACATAATTGCGTCAGACGCTCTTCCGGGAATTGCCGCAGATCCGCCGGCGAATTAACTGATGCCAGCGTCGGGTATTCGGTCATATCAATCATCATGTGTTTGTTATTATCCGACATTAATATGCGCGCTCGATGATGTAATCAGCAAACGCAGATAATATTTCAGTATTATAAGGAAGTGGTGCCAAGGCCGCTAATGCCTGCCGGTGCAGATCCTGCGCCATTTCGCGGGCGGCATCCAGCCCCAGCAAAGCAGGGTAGGTGCTTTTATCCAGCGCCTGATCAGAACCCTGAGGTTTACCCAGCGTCTCGGTATCACTGACAACATCAAGAATGTCATCCTGTACCTGGAAAGCGAGTCCGATGGCCGCTGCATATTTTTTCAGGGCAGAGACTGTTTCTGCTGCGACATCCTGCTGACACAATGCACCGAGCATCACCGCACACTCAATCAGTGCGCCGGTCTTATGCCGGTGGATCAGCTCCAGTGCTTCCAGTCCGACATGTTGTCCTTCTGCGGCCAGATCCAGCGCCTGACCACCACACATGCCGGCATAACCAGAAGCTTGTGCCAGCGTGCTCAGCATCTTCACTTGCTGGGTGCGTAATGCATCCGGGAAAGGGTGATCCGCCAGAATAGAGAATGCCAGTGTCTGCAAGGCATCACCTGCCAGTACGGCAGTCGCTTCATCAAACGCTTTATGCACAGTCGGATGACCGCGACGCAGATCATCATCGTCCATAGCCGGCAAATCATCGTGGATCAGCGAATAGGCATGAATGCACTCGATCGCGGCGGCCGGTCCATCCAGTAATGCTTCATCAATGTCCAGCATGCTACCGGTAGCATAGACGAGAAATGGACGAACCCGTTTGCCACCCAGCACCAGGCCATGGCGCATTGCCGCTTTTAGGCGAGGTGATAAATCAGGTAAGGTTTCGATTTTTTGCAGCAACAGATCATCAATGCGTTGCCGGTAGTGTTGTGAAAAGGTCTGCAGTGACACTTATTCTTCCTCTGCGTTCTGGCCGGATGTCTGTTCAACAGTAAATGGCGTCAGTTTTTCCTGCTCACCCTGTTGTAACAGTATCTGCACCTGCTGTTCCGCTTGTTCTAATTTTTGTTTGCTCACCCGCGCCAGCTGAATGCCTCGTTCAAATTGTTTCAGTGCTGTTTCCAGCGGTAAATCACCCTGTTCCAGCTGTTGCACAATTTGCTCCAGCTCTCCGAGAGCAGCATCAAAACTTAATGATTCGGTCTTTTTGGCGGCCATGGCGGGTTCTGATAATAGAGAGATAATTTACTTATCTTACCACTGTCTGACCTTCTGGCGTATAAACTCTGTGATCTCTTGCCTCAAGGGTTAGCATCTTTGGCCGGCTGGATTATAATGCGCCACTTTTCGCCAGCTAAACGAGCGTTGTCATGAAATTCATCATTAAACTGTTCCCGGAAATCACCATCAAAAGTAAATCCGTCCGCCAACGCATGGTGAAAATTTTGCAGGGTAATATCCGTAATGTCCTGCAAAAAGTGGATGAGACCGTTACTGTCCGTAACGACTGGGACAAGCTCATGGTGTCCAGTAAAAATGATTCGCCCGAAAACAGAGACAAGCTGGTTGAACGTTTGAGTTGCATGCCGGGTATCCAGGCTTTTCTGGAAGTGACACAGGTACCGTTCACTGATCTGCACGATATTTACGAGCAGACTGCGGCAGTCTATGGCCCGACGCTGGCAAATAAAACCTTCTGTGTGCGTGTGAAACGCAAAGGTAAACATGAATTCACCTCCATCGAAATTGAGCGTTATGTCGGTGGCGGACTGAATCAGAATTTCCCGTCTAATGGAGTCAGACTTTCGCATCCGGATCTGCAGATCAATCTGCAGATTGAAAATGAGCTGCTGTATCTGGTCACGGCGATCCATAAAGGCTTAGGTGGTTATCCGCTGTCGACACAGGAAGATGTATTAAGTCTGATCTCCGGTGGTTTTGACTCCGGGGTGGCTTCTTATCTGTTCATCAAACGTGGCAGCCGAGTGCACTACTGTTTCTTTAATCTGGGCGGCGCGGCGCATGAGATCGGCGTGAAACAGGTGGCTTATTATCTGTGGAGCAAATACAGCCAGTCACACAAAGTAAAATTTGTTTCTGTGCCTTTCGAACCCGTGGTTGGCGAGATCCTGGAAAAAATCGACAATGGTCTGATGGGCGTGGTACTGAAACGAATGATGATGCGGGCGGCTTCCCGTGTTGCGGAACGTATGGGTGTCGAAGCGTTAGTCACCGGTGAGAGCGTCGGACAGGTATCCAGCCAGACCGTCACCAATCTGTCTGTGATTGATCGTGTTACCGACACCTTGATCCTGCGTCCGCTGATCGTCAGTGATAAGCAAGACATCATTGATCAGGCCCGGGCCATCGGAACTCAGGAGTTCGCTGAAACCATGCCGGAATATTGCGGAGTGATTTCCAATAAGCCGACGGTAAAAGCGCGTTATGAAGAAGTTTTGGCGAACGAAGCCAAGTTTAATTTCGATGTACTGGAAAATGTGATCACCAGTGCGAAAGTGATCGATATCCGTGAGATCGCGAATGAAACCGAAGCTCAGGTGCAGGAAGTAGAAACGACATCGGCACTGGCTGAAAACGAAGTCATTCTGGATATCCGTTCACCGGATGAACACGAAGATAAGCCGTTTAATCCGGAAGGCATGACCGTGATCCATTTACCGTTTTATAAGCTGTCGACTCAGTTCGGCGATTTGGATCAGAGCAAAACCTATCTGTTGTATTGCGAGCGCGGCGTGATGAGTAAATTACAGGCGCTCTATCTGAAAGAGCAGGGCTTTAACAACATTAAAGTTTATCGTCAGAATTAATCCATAACAAAAAACAGGCTGAACGTTTGTGCTTTAATAAAATGCTCAGCCGTTTCTGATGAAACCAGCGTTTGCGTCAAGTTCTGTGTAGTGGGGGGCACTCATGGAATGTGACCGGCACATTGAGGTTGAAATAACATTCGGGCCCGCCCCGTGATGTCGTTAATAAACACAGTAGAAAGGACACATAATGAGTTTTTCCTCCAATTGCATCTACCGGATGCAGAACCCGATCCTGAATTATGCCTGGGGCAGTAAAGATGCTATTCAGAAAATGTATGGCATTGCTAATCCGGAAGGTAAACCACAAGCTGAAATCTGGATGGGAGCGCACCCGACCGGCTGCTCTGCTCTTATTGATGAGCAGGGTGAAACCCTGCGTCTGGATGCGTTCATCAAACAGGATGCGGCGGCTATTCTGGGCGATGCGCAAACGAATTTTGGCGAACTGCCGTATCTGTTTAAGGTGCTGGCTGCAGCAGAGCCTTTATCGATCCAGGTTCATCCTGACAAAGCTAACTCTGAAGCAGGTTTTGCTGCCGAAAACGCGGCTGGTGTGCCATTAACTGCTGCACATCGCAATTTCAAAGACCCGAATCATAAGCCGGAACTGGTGTATGCGCTGACGCCTTACCGGGCGATGAATGGTTTCCGTGAATTTGCCGAAATAGTGGCCTTGATTAAGGATCTGGCTTTGCCTGCACTGCAGACAGAGATCGATGCATTTTGTCTGCAGCCGACTGACTCTACCCTGAAAGCCTTGTTTGCGGCTTCTCTGCGCTTACAGGGCGACATTCGTCGTGAAACCGTGGCTACCTTGCTGGCGACTGCTCAACAGCGTCAGGATGAAGCTGCGTTCGCGGAAGTGCTGCGTCTGGCCGGGTTCTATCCGGAAGATATGGGGCTGTTTGCACCGCTACTGCTGAACGTGATCACGTTGCAGCCCGGGGAAGCTATGTTCCTGTATGCGCGTACGCCGCATGCTTATCTGCAAGGGGTCGGATTAGAGGCGATGGCCAGTTCCGATAACGTACTCCGTGCAGGGTTAACACCAAAACACATGGATATTGATGCATTACTGGCGAATGTCGATTTCGTGGCTAAACCAGCCAGTGAATTGCTGATGCGTCCGATGGTATTAGGGCCTGTCAGTGATTATCCGATCCCGGTGGAGGACTTTTCTTTTACGCTGGTTAATCTGACTCAGAATTTGCTGGAAAGTGAAACGAGTACTGCTCTGATCCTGTTCTGCGTAAATGGTCATGCCGGGATCACTGCCAATGGTAAGACGCTTACATTGCAGGCCGGTGAATCCTGTTTTGTCCCTGCTGCCGTAGGAGGCTTTGCTGTCAGCGGTGAAGGCCAGTTGGTGCAAATCGGCTCCCGCTGAGGGAGTCTGTTTCAGGCAAGAAAGGCGCACTTCAGAATGCGCCTTTCTTTTTTCAGGATAGATCCGGCTCCGGTAAACAAATTCCGATTCCTCCCAGACCACAATATCCGCCTGGGTTTTTAGCCAGATATTGCTGATGATATTGTTCAGCAAAATAAAACGCTTTTTCCTGCGTAATTTCAGTGGTGATGGTTCTGGCATCATTATTCGTCCGCATCGCCGCCTGGTAACGTTCCAGGGTCTGGATTGCCAGCTGTTGTTGCTGTTCTGTCCGGGTAAAAATCATCGAGCGATATTGTGTGCCGATATCATTACCCTGACGCGCCCCTTCTGCCGGATCGTGCTGCTCCCAGAATAATTTCAGTAAAGTGGCATAACTGATAATCGCTGGGTCATAAACCACCCGGACACTTTCGGTATGACCGGTAGCTCCGCTGCAGACTTCGTCATAGGTTGGGTTAGGTGTAAAGCCGCCCTGATACCCGACAGCAGTCACATAGACCCCCGGTTGTATCCAGAACAATCGCTCTGCTCCCCAGAAACAGCCCATTGCAAAATGAGCAACCTCCAGTCCGGCCGGATAGGGTGGGAACATGCTGACTTGTTTCACATAATGCAAAGGTTCGGTCAGCATGGGGGTTTCACGGCCTGTTAATGCTTCATCCGGAGCCACCATGCGGGTTCGTGTATGCATAGCCTGACCTCTGCGTTAATTCATCATAGAAACAGCAAAATCTGATTGCTATTAAAGTATACGCTGCATAGAATACGACCCTTCAAAAATCAGTCACTTTTTTTAGTTCCTTGCCTTCGACGGTTTGACTGAACCATCACGAAGGCTATAACCCGTAAGGAGCAACTCATGCGTCACTACGAAATCGTATTCATGGTTCATCCGGACCAGAGCGAACAGGTTCCAGGCATGATCGAACGTTACACCGGTGCTATCAAAGCTGCTGGTGGTACAATCCATCGTCTGGAAGATTGGGGTCGTCGTCAACTGGCTTACCCAATCGACAAACTGCACAAAGCTCACTATGTTCTGATGAACGTAGAAGCTGAGCAGAGCGTTATCGACGAACTGGAAAATAACTTCCGTTTCAACGACGCGGTTATCCGCAACATGATCATGCGCACTAAGCACGCTGTGACTGAAGCATCTCCGATGCTGAAAGCACGTGAAGAGCGTCCACGTCGTGAAGATGTGCGTGAAGAAGCTGAAGAAGCTGCTGAATAATTCCAGTCATCATAGAGGATAATCGACATGTCACGTTTTTTCCGTCGTCGTAAGTTCTGCCGTTTCACTGCTGAACGTGTAACCGAGATCGATTACAAAGATACCGTTACTCTGAAAAACTACATCACTGAATCTGGCAAGATCGTACCAAGCCGTATCACTGGTACCCGTGCTAAATATCAGCGTCAACTGGCACGTGCCATCAAACGTGCTCGTTACCTGGCTCTGCTGCCGTATACCGATCTGCATAACAAGTAATCGGCAACTGGCCTAACTCAACCTAATCGAGGAAAGGTAATGGAAGTTATTCTGTTAGACAAAATCGCTCATCTGGGCGATCTGGGTGACAAAGTTGTTGTTAAGAGCGGTTTTGCTCGTAACTATTTGTTCCCGCAAGGCAAAGCTGTAATGGCTACTAAAGACAACCTGGCTGCTTTCGAAGCTCGCCGCGCTGAACTGGAAGCTAAACTGGCTGACGTTCTGGCTGCTGCTGAAGCTCGTGCTGCTCAGTTGTCTGCACTGACCAACGTAACTATCGCTACCAAAGCTGGTGACGAAGGTAAACTGTTTGGTTCAGTTGGTACCCGTGATATCGCTGATGCGATCACTGCTGCCGGTGTTCCAGTTGCTAAGAGCGAAGTTCGCATGCCGAACGGTGTTCTGCGCAGCGTTGGTGAATACGACATCGTTGTTCACCTGCACACTGATGTAAACACCACTGTTAAAGTGACTGTTGTTGCTGAATAATTTTATTCAGTAAGCATCTGTTGAATAGGCCAATCCTTTGGGATTGGTCTTTTCATTTTTGGTAAATAAAAATGATGAGTAACCATTATCCCATCAATGAAATTTTCCAGAGCATCCAGGGCGAAGGCTTCTTCTCGGGTGTTCCGGCGATTTTTGTCCGTCTGCAAGGCTGCAAAGTAGGTTGTTCATGGTGTGACACCAAACATTCATGGGAATTGGATGCTGATAACCTCATCCCTGTCCGGCAATTATTTACTGATAAAAAACCGAAAGCTGGCTGGAGCTGGCTTAGCCCGGAAGAGATCCTTTCTTGTTTTTCTGCTGAAGAATACACAGCCAGACATGTTGTAATCACGGGTGGTGAACCTTGTGAATATGACCTGATGGTGTTGTCACAAACACTGATAGCACATGGTTATCGTGTTCAGATCGAAACCAGTGGTACACAACCTGTTCAGGCTGATGATGCGTGCTGGGTTACTGTATCACCCAAAATTAATATGGCTGGCGGTTACGATGTATTACCCGATGTATTGCTCAGAGCGAATGAAATTAAACATCCGGTCGCAACAGCAAAACATATTGCACAGTTGGATGCCTTGTTAGCCGGAATTGATACTTCAGAAAAAGTGATCTGTTTACAACCGATTAGTCAGAAGAGCCGTGCTACAGAATTAGCGATGAAAATCTGTATTCAACGGAACTGGCGTTTATCTGTGCAATTACATAAATATCTTGATATCGAATAATCATTGTTTTGTATCTGTAAACATACAGTTACCATACTGACTGAGTTGTCGTTGCTTTTCATTGCCAAACCACCGGAGGGGGCATGCAAACAGTCAGTTTCTTGTTTTTTAATATTATCCTGCCGATTTTTATCCCAATCATTGCTGGTTATCTGCTGCAACGGAAGTTTCCGCTTAATGTTGCTACGCTGACCAAGATCCAGTTTTATATTTTTATTCCGGCCTTGCTGTTTACTACCATCTATCAAACGGAATTGAATAGTGCATTATTACGGGATCTGATCCTCGCTAATCTGGTGTTGTTTGTTTTATTGTGGGCAGTTTGTCTTATCTGTGCCCGTTTGATGAAACTGGATGCGGGTAAACGTAGTGCATTTATCAATTCTGTTTGTTTCTATAACAGTGGTAATTACTGTATTCCATTAATTCAGCTGATGTATCACACACCGTTTGCCTTCTCGATACAGATCATCGTGATGCTGATCCAGCAGTTGCTGACGAATACGGTAGGGGTGATGAATACCAGCAGTGCCAACCGTTCCTGGAAAGGCGCATTGCTGGAAAACTTCCGCATGCCCATGACCTATGCGGTACTGATTGCACTGCTGTGTCGCTGGCTGAGTATTGATGTGCCGAAGCCACTCTGGACCTCTTTTGAATTGATGGCGCAAGGGCTGGTGCCTACGGCACTGATCACCTTAGGGGCGCAATTAGCCAGCACGCATCTCTATCTGCGGAATTTCCGGGTGTTAGTGTCTAACGCTATGCGCTTACTGGTGGGACCTCTGCTGGCGGCTGCAGTTTGCTGGATGTGGGGGATCAGTGGGGTTGTGGCTCAGGTAATGGTGATTTGTGCCGCAGCACCATCAGCGGTAAATACCGTATTGCTGGCCATCGAATATCGTTCAGATCCGGAATTCGCCTCACAAACGGTGTTTTTATCCACCTTGCTGAGCGCATTAACCATGCCGGTGGTTATTGCGCTGGTACAATATCTGTAATGAACGGGGCACAAAGCCCCGTTTTGTCATTATTCCTGTCCGTAAACCGGATTTTCCTGTTCACTGACACGAATAAAAGTCGTGCGTTTGGTCAGTTCTTTAAGCTTGGCTGCGCCGACATAAGTGCAGGTAGAACGGACACCACCCAGAATATCCTGAATGGTAGCGGATACCGGTCCACGGAAAGGCAGTTCAACGGTTTTTCCTTCTGAAGCCCGGTAATGCGCAATACCGCCAGCGTGTTGTTCCATCGCGGTGGATGAACTCATGCCGTAAAAGCGCATGAACGTTTTCCCGTCGCGCTCGAATTTGTTACCGCCGGACTCTTCATGTGCTGCCAGCATGCCACCCAGCATCACAAAATCCGCACCACCACCGAATGCTTTGGCTACATCCCCGGGGCAGGTACAGCCGCCATCACCCACAATCTGCCCGCCCAGACCATGCGCGGCATCGGCACATTCGATAATGGCGGAAAGTTGCGGATAGCCCACACCGGTTTTAACGCGGGTTGTACAAACTGAACCCGGACCGATACCAACTTTGACAATATCAGCACCGGACAGGATCAGCTCTTCCACCATTTCCCCGGTGACGACATTACCGGCACAAATAACATGTTGCGGGAAAGTTTCACGGACTATTTTCACAAAGTCAGCGAAATGCTCAGAGTAACCATTGGCTACATCGACGCAAATAAAACGCAAAGCAGGTGATAACGCCAGAATGCGTTGCAGCTTCAGGAAGTCATTATTCGATGTGCCGGTAGAAACCATACAATACTGCAATAAAGGATCACTGCTGTTTTGTACGAAAGTCTGCCATTCCTGTTCAGTATAATGTTTGTGAATCGCTGTCATGACATCGAAGCTGGCCAGTGCTTTGGCCATGGCAAACGTTCCCACGGTATCCATATTGGCGGCGATGATCGGTACACCTCGCCAGCTGGTCTGGGTATGTCGGAAACGGAATTCACGGTGTAATTCAACTTGGGAGCGGCTGCTCAGAGTAGAGCGTTTCGGGCGGAACAGGACATCCTTAAAACCGAGTTTCAGATCTTCTTCGATACGCATGGGTCATTTGCCTCAAGTTATACTGAAAATCGGGCACAAAAAAACCGGCAGGTTTTTAAGGCCTCCGGTTTTGGACATCATACGCCGGTTAAGGCGATATTCAATAGCTGTTAATGGATCTGTACCAGTAGTGTTAACGCGGCCACAGATACCAGAAACGCAAAGCCATAGAGCAGGTAATGCAGAAATTTGGTAGGGTGAATGCCCAAATCATGCAATCCATGATAAATGCGGTGCATCGCATGGTAGATAGGTAAGGCAATAACGGCTAACAGAATGGGGGCTCCCCACCATGAAGTCGCCAGTGCATGCATTTTCTCGTAGCTCAGTGTGTCGGCATCAAGTATGCCCAGCGGTACCATCAGACCAGAGATCAGGATCAGCACAGGCAGTAGCACTGCAGCAACGACGCCACCGGCACCAAACAATAACCAGTAAATGGGTTCATCAGAACGTTTCATTGTGATGCTCCTTATCAGGCCAGAACAGCGATGAGCAATACAATCACGCTGACTGCTGCCAGACCAATGTATTGCGCCATAATGATTGGTTTTTCCGGCAACAGCTCTTCGCCTTTGAAGATCCGAACTGCTTTCGGTGCCAGCGAGAACCAGGTCTTGGCATGGAAAAGACATGCCACCAGGGCGAGCAGATGAAACACAATCGCCAATGGGCTTTGTAACGCAGTCAGCCAGCCAGCGAAAGCTTCCGGTCCCTGAGTCAGACGTAACAGGCCGCAGAGCAGAACGACAGCATAAGCACCGACAAAAATGCAGGTACCTTCACGCAGCATGTAACCAGTATAAAAACTGTTACGTAACCACCAGCTCTTTTTAACCTGACGGACATACGGTTTACGTTTGCTTTGTGACATATCCATGATTAGTCCTCCGGCTTAAACATAGCGATGACGTAATCTTTCGCGCTTTCTGCCTTGTAGAGCTGAATAGCCGCAGCAGGATCGACGCCTTTCGGACAAACTTCAGAACAGAAACCGACAAAAGTGCAGCTCCAGACGCCGGATTCCTGATGTATGAGTTTCATTCTCTCTTCCTTGGCACCATCACGACTGTCTTCGTTGTAACGATAGAGCAGGGCAATCGCAGCCGGGCCGAGGAATTCCGGTTTCAGTGCATACTGTGGGCAGGCGGCGTAACACAAACCACAGTTAATGCACTGTGAGAATTGCTTGTATTGCGCGAGCTGTTTTGGCGTCTGCAGGTATTCACCATCGCAAAGATTTTTTTCTTCTTTCGGGATGATGTAAGGCTTAATTTTTTCCAATTTCTGCATGAAATCGGACATATCCACCACGAGATCGCGCTCGATAGGGAAATTTGCCAGTGGTTCCAGGCGAATTTTGCCTTCACTGATGTAATCACGCAGGAAGGTTTTGCAGCCCAGTTTTGGCTTACCATTCACCATCATGCCGCAAGAGCCACAAATGGCCATGCGGCAAGACCAGCGGTAACTCAGGGTTGAGTCAATGTGATCCTTGATATGTGTCAGTGCTTCCAGGATCGACATTTCATGGGTAAACGGCACCTGATAACGCTGGGTCCACGGTTCGTTATCCTCTTCAGGACGATACCGTAATACTTCAATCTCCATGATCTCAGCCATTATTTCGCTCCTTTCTCTGCTTCTGAGCCATACACGCGTTTTGCTGGCTGTGACTTGGTAATTTTGACATCACTGTACTCAATGGTCGGAGCACCATTTTCATTGCGGAAAGCCAATGAGTGTTTCAGATAATTCACATCATCACGCTCTTCATAACCATCAATGCGCTGGTGTGAACCGCGTGATTCTTTCCGTTGAATGGCGGAATGCGCCACGGATTCTGCCACATCAAGCAGGAAACCTAATTCGATGGTGTAGAGCCAGTCGGTGTTAAAGACCGATGATTTATCCGCCACACGAACGCGTTTATAGCGCTCTTTCAGCTCTTTCAGCTTATCAATGGTGTTTTGCATTGTTTCAGCGGTACGGTAGATACCCACGCCGCTTTCCATGGCATCACCCATCTCATTGCGGATATCCGCCGGGTTTTCTGTGCCACCGTTTTCCATCAGAGACATCGATTTTGCAACGACTTCCATACCCTGGCGATAAAGAATGTTGCTGTCGATATGACTATGTTGTTTGGCAAACAAGGCTGCTTGTTCACCGGCGACTTTACCGAATACCACAATTTCACACAGGGAGTTTGAGCCTAAACGGTTAGCGCCATGCAGACCATTCGACGCACATTCGCCAACGGCAAACAGACCCGGCATGCGGGTTGCGCCCATGCAGTCAGTTTCGATACCGCCCATGGTGTAGTGAACCACGGGGCGAACCGGGATCGGCTCTTTAACCGGATCAACGCCCATATAGGCTCGAGACAGCTCGCAAATGAATGGCAGACGTTCCAGCAGTTTCTTCTCGCCGAGATGGCGCAGATCCAGATGCACGATATCACCGAATGGCGATTCTATCGTGCGGCCGCGTTGTTGTTCCTGCCAGAAGGCTTGAGACAAACGGTCGCGTGGACCTAACTCCATGTATTTGTTTTTGGTTTCACCGACCGGAATTTCCGGGCCTAAACCATAATCCTGCAGATAACGGTAACCGTCTTTGTTCAGCAGAATGCCGCCTTCACCACGACAGCCTTCGGTCATCAGAATACCCGAGCCGGGTAAGCCGGTTGGATGATACTGAACGAATTCCATATCGCGCAGTGGTACACCATGACGGTAAGCCAGTGCCATACCATCACCGGTAACAATGCCACCATTGGTGTTGAAGCGATAAACGCGGCTGCCACCACCGGTTGCAATAATGACGGATTTCGCTTGGATAATACGAGTCACACCATTTTGAATGTCGAAACAGACCACACCCTGCGGACGACCATCATGTACTAACAAATCGAGTACGAAATGTTCATCAAAACGTTTGATCGACGGGTATTTAATGGAGGTCTGGAACAGCGTGTGCAGCATGTGGAAGCCGGTTTTATCCGCAGCAAACCAGGTCCGGGGAATCTTCATTCCACCAAAGGCACGCACGTTAACATGTCCGTCCTCTTTTCTGCTCCACGGGCAACCCCAGTGTTCCATCTGCACCAGTTCTTTGGTTGCATTTTCCACGAAGTATTCGACGACATCCTGCTCACACAGCCAGTCACCACCAGAAACCGTATCGTGGAAATGGTTTTCGAGACTGTCATCATCACGAACCACACCTGCAGCACCACCTTCAGCTGCAACAGTATGACTGCGCATCGGATAAACTTTAGATATCAGGGCTATTTCCAGCTCGGGATTTTTTTCTGCAATTGCAATCGCAGCTCGTAATCCACCGCCTCCTGCTCCGACAATCGCGACATCGGTCTTGATAATGTCCACTTAGGCCTCCTCTGGCTCATAAATCCAAGCGTTTGTTCATGCGAATCTTTGATGGTCTATTAACAATAGACTCAATATATACAGTCATCATCTGCTATTTGTTGAACATTGCATGAACAGATAATGATTGATTTTTAACGTGTTAAAAAATTGTAGCGAAAGCGCACACGTAAAAACGAGAATCAGCTCTCTTTCTATCCGGATGGTCATCCTGACACGCGCGTTATTTTGCCAGAAAGAACCGGTCAGGATCTTGTTTATCATCAAAGCGTTGCGAATACAGCCGGAGGGAGGGGGGATTTGAGTGAAAAACAGCAGACCGGCAATGAGCGGTCTGCTGAATGAAAACATTTATACTGTTGGTGAGTTGTTCAGCTTGGCAAATATTTCACCCATGCGGGTTTCAGTGTCAGCCTGCAGATGCCCGGCAAATTCCAGCATCTCTGGCGGGAACAGACAAACCACAGTACTGCCCAGTTTGAACAGCCCCATTTCTTCACCTTTTTTCAGGGTGATCGGTGTATTCCCATGGAAATCCCAGCGTTTCACCATTTTCCCGGTTGGCGGGGTAACAGTGCCTGACCAGACGGTTTCGATGCTGGCTACGATCGTTGCACCTACCAGTACCAACGCCATCGGACCATAAGGTGTTTTAAATACACAGGCGACACGTTCATTACGGGCAAACAGATTTGGAACATTCTGTGCCGTCAGCGGATTAACTGAAAACAGGTCGCCCGGAATATACACCATGCTTTGCAGTTCGCCGTCCAGCGGCATATGGATGCGGTGGTAATCGCGCGGGGACAGATAAATAGTGGCAAATTTACCGTTCTGAAATTGCTCAGACAGATCTTTATCACCGCCCAGTAATTCCCGTGCACTGAAATCATGGCGTTTAGCCTGAATTATACGGCCGTGTTTAATATCACCCAATTGACTAATGCAACCATCGACGGGTAAAGCGACAGAATCTTCTTCGGCGACAACAGGACGCAAGCCTGGTTTTAGCTGACGGGTAAAGAAAGCATTAAAGGTTTTATAGTGAGCCGGATCTTCGAATTCGGCTTCACTCATGTTGATATTAAAACGTTTGATGAATGCTTTGATCAGGAAAGTAGTCAGCGAGCCGGCCTCAGCCGCCGCCAGATAACCAACCAGTCGGGACACCGCATGTTTCGGTAACAGATATTGGGTTGCTATTTTCAGCATATCCAGCAATTTCATGGTGAACCTCAAACAAAATCAGTAATAGATAAAGGGCGCGAATTCTACGCCACTTCACCACCAGAGTTAAAATTATTCGCGGCTGACATGCCGCATATTTCGAGCATCCTGCATCGATTCCAGAATGCGGTGATAATTGTGATATCGCTCAGCTGAAATTTTGCCTTGTTCCACGGCTTCACGAATCAGGCAACCCGGATCACTGCCGTGTTTACAATCACGGAATTTGCAGCCGCCCAGATAATCACGGAACTCTTTGAAACACCAGGTAACGCGCTCGTTTTCCAGATGCCAGAGTGAAAACTCACGAATGCCGGGAGAATCGATCAGCATACCACCGCTGGCAAAATGATACAGACGAGCCGTAGTAGTGGTGTGTTGCCCCAGACCTGACTGCCCGGATATTTCACCTATGACGGCTTTGGCATGAGGGTGCAATGCATTGATAAGCGATGACTTGCCAACGCCGGATTGTCCGACGAACACGCTGACTTTGTCTTTCAGCTGCGCCTGTAATTCATCCAGACCATGTTCGGTTTCACAACTGACATTCAGCAGCGGATAACCAAGATTGCGGTAAATATCGAGCTTTCTTTCCAGTTGCTCGCGGGAGATATCATCCAGCAAGTCGATTTTATTCAGCACCAGCAGAGGCGGGATCTCCACATGCTCGGCTGCGACCAGATAACGATCAACTATATTGGTAGAAAATTCAGGCAATACCGCAGAGACAATCACGATCTGATCGATATTGGCAGCAACCGGCTTAATCCCGTCATAAAAGTCTGGCCGGGTGAGGACAGACTGGCGTGGGCGTACCGCTTCCACGACACCACTGATCCCCTGTAAGGCCTCGCTGCCTGCCCGCCAGATCACATGATCGCCGGTAACCACACTTTCTATGGTACGGCGCATGTTGCAGCGATGGATTTCACCGTTACTGTCTTCAATATCGGCGTGCTTACCGAAACGACTGATCACCAGCCCTTCCAGTGCCGGACCTAAAAGGCTGTCATCAACATCGGTCACTGGTTTTTGTAATCGTCGCTGGTGATTCGCATTTACCCGGCGCTGCTGGCCATGACTGAGTTTTGGTTTTTTCGCCACAGTGTCAATTTCGCAATAATAGAGAAAGTAGCTATGATACACCTGATTACTGATTTTCCCGATAACAAGGACATGCGATGAGCCAAAATGAACAGAATCTGATCTGGTTAGACATGGAAATGACCGGTCTGGAACCAGAAACAGACCGTATTCTGGAAATAGCCATGATTGTCACGGACAAAGAACTGAATGTGCTCGCAGAAGGACCGGTACTGGCGATCCATCAGTCGGATGATGTATTAGCAGGAATGGATGAGTGGAATACCCGTACGCATGGTGAGTCAGGCCTGGTTGATCGTGTTCGTGCCAGTGAATGCGATGAGGCAAAGGCGGTAGCCACTTGTCTGACGTTCATCCGGGAATGGGTACCTGAAGGCAAATCACCAATGTGTGGTAACAGCATAGGGCAGGACCGCCGTTTTATGGTGCGCTATATGCCCGAGCTGGAGAAATACTTTCATTACCGCAACATTGATGTCAGCACGATTAAAGAGCTGGTGAGTCGCTGGAAACCGGAAATTATGGATGAATTTACCAAAACCGGCACCCATCAGGCACTGGACGATATTCGCGAGTCAATTGCGGAAATGCAGTTCTATCGTAAGCGGGTGTTTACAATTTAAACGCGTTGATCGCAAAGTGTACGCTTGATTGTTCTTTTTGAAAAAGCTCTTGCATTTGAAGTCGTCCTCCCTATAATGCGGGCCTCGTGCAAGAGCACTGATTGCGGGAATAGCTCAGTTGGTAGAGCATAACCTTGCCAAGGTTAGGGTCGCGAGTTCGAGTCTCGTTTCCCGCTCCAAATCAGTTTCTTACACAATTGCGACGCGGGAATAGCTCAGTTGGTAGAGCATAACCTTGCCAAGGTTAGGGTCGCGAGTTCGAGTCTCGTTTCCCGCTCCAATTTTTTTAAAATGATTCAGACATTGTGCGGGAATAGCTCAGTTGGTAGAGCATAACCTTGCCAAGGTTAGGGTCGCGAGTTCGAGTCTCGTTTCCCGCTCCAAGTTATGATCTACAGACTTCCACTGGCGTCTGTAAGTCGTTGAAAAAAGGGCCGAAAGGCCCTTTTTTCATTCCAGCAAAAGCCATGGAAATCCACCAACAGCCAGCGTTTTTGAGGCCAAAATTGAGGCCAAAGAATGCGGGGGGTGCAGGTTCCGGATTGTTGCTGGGGTTGGAGGGGAGCCGTGACGAGCATTGAGCCTAAGTCGCAACTTAGGAGCTCGATGATGGCACTCTCTGATCTGACTGTGCGGCAAGCTAAGGCCGCCGACAAAACCTACAGCATCCCCGACACCGACGGCCTCGGCCTGGTGGTCGCCCCTACCAGCGGCAAGTCGTGGCACCTGCGCTACTACTGGCTCGGCAAACAAAAGCGCATCTCCCTGGGCAACTACCCGGAGATCGGCCTGCGCGAGGCTCGTGCCCTGCGCGACGAGGCCCGGGCGCTGCTGGCCAAGGGCATCAACCCCCACACCGACCGCAAGCAGAAACGGCATGCGGTCAAACTGGCTTCCGATTACACCTTCAAGGCGGTCTTCGACGCCTGGGTCGAGCATCGCCGCAAGGAACTCAAGGAAGGTCGGCAAAGCACGCTCTCCCAGATCCTCCGTATCTTCGACAAGGACGTGCTGCCCAGCCTTGGGAGGATGTCGATCTACGACATTCGCCGGCCCCAGCTTCTGGGTGTCCTGGCAAGGATCGAGCAGCGCAAGGCCTTCACTACCGCTGAAAAGGTCCGCACCTGGCTGGGACAATTGTTCCGCTATGCTCTGGTCATTGTCGAGGGTATGGAAACCAATCCGGCTACGGACCTGGACGTGGTGGCGGAGCCCAAACCGCCGGTGAACCATAACCCTTACCTGCATCTGCCCGAGCTTCCCGAATTTCTCCAGAAGCTCAGGCTCTACAACCCTCGCGGCTGGCAAACCCAGCTCGGCATCCGGCTGCTGTTCCTGACCGGGGTGCGCACCGGCGAACTGCGGCTGGCGACCCCGGATCAGTTCGACCTCGACCGTGGTCTGTGGATCATCCCGCCGCAGATCGTCAAGCAGCTTCAGGACGAGATGCGCAAGGCCGGCAAGCGCCCGCAGGATGTGCCGCCCTACATCGTGCCGCTGTCCCTCCAGGCCATCGAGATCTTGCGCTACCTCCTGGGGGTGATGCGGCCGGCCCAGCAGTACCTGCTGACGCATCGCAGCGACCTCAAGAAGCGCATCAGCGAGAACACCCTCAACGCCGCCTTGAAACGGATGGGCTACGAGGATCAACTGACCGGCCACGGCATCCGCGGAACCATCTCTACGGCGCTCAACGAGATCGGCTACCCCAAGATTTGGGTGGACGCGCAGCTTTCGCACTCCGACCCGAACAAGGTGAGTTCGGCCTACAACCACGCCAAGTATGTGGAGCCGCGCCGCCGGATGATGCAGGACTGGGCCGACCGCCTCGACCTGCTCGAACAGGGCCAGGTGGAGGCTGCGAGCGCGCATCTCACCATCCATATCGAAGGGGTGCCGGCAATGGTAGAAGCGGAAGATGCCGCTGCCATCGTCGAGGCTTCCCCTGCAGTCCCCGTCCCGCCTGTGGTGGCTACTCCCATCATCGTGACGCCGAACACCGCCGGGGCCACGTTCCAGCGGCTGTCGCAAGTGCCTCCGCCCCCCACCCGGACGCCAGAGCCGGAAGTGTCCGCGATCCAGCGCGAGCGCGAGGAAATGCTCGCCATCTACGAATCGCCGAACAACCTTCCGGTTCCTCTGTTCGGCAAGCTGGCCGGGAAGTCCAAGGACCAGATCAACCGCGAGTTGAAGGCGGGCAAGCTGCTGTCCATCAGTCTAGGCAACCGGGGGCAGCGTGTTCCCGATTGGCAATTGGTGCCGCTCAAGCACAAGCTGGCTCTGGTGCTCATGAACCAGTGCCCGGAAGCGGACTCCTGGGAGCTTTACCGCATGCTGACCCGGCCACACCCGGATTTGGGGGATCGCGCGGCCATCGATGTGGTGACACCGACCAATCTGGTCGCAGTCGTCCGAACCATCGCGGGCGATCAGCAGCATGCAGATGCCCCCGAGACTGTCTCGCCGCGGCCTATCCCCGAACAGGTGCGGCAGAGTGTCCGCCGGTTGGTGGATAGCACCGTGGTGCTTGAAGGGGCTTGAACGCCGACGGTGCGACTTGGCGACCGGGGTGGGACTGTCCCGGTCGCCAGGCTCGGGATCAGGCTGCGCCAGCCTTGGCAATCTGCAGTGCTCTGCGCTCGAACCGCTCAGAAACAGAATTGGCTGGCCCGTGGGGACGCTGCAGGTGCGTCACGATTTCGTAGGGACCATCAGAGAGTGGTCGCATGCTGATTCCCCATCCATGAGCATGCTCGATGTGCGATTGCGCGGATAAGCCGACGCCATAGCCCGCCGCCACCCATAGAGCCAGCAGCTCGAACGAAGTCATGTACCGAATGTTCCGTTGGTCTTCCGGTAGGAAGGAGGACAACCTCTGATCCAGTAAGGGACAGGCCTCTGCTTGCCAGCGAAACACCATGTAGTCCTGCAACCCGGCAATTGTGAGCGTTGCCTGATCCAGCAAAGGGAGCCGCAACGGCAGGGCAACGGCCATGCTTTCGCTCCACAGGGGCTGACTGCTCAGGGATGGATCGGCCAAGCCCTGAAGCGACATCCCTGCGTCGTAACGGCCTTCACGAAGCCCTGCCACCAGATCGTCCGCCGTGACCTCGAAAAACGCGATGGTGACTTCCGGTTCCTCCGCGCGCTGCAGCGCAAGCAGCTTAGAGAGACGTGATGACGGCACACCAGGCGCTATCGCGAGCTTGAAATGGGACAACCGGTTTGTGGCGTCGTGCATGAGAGCCCCACGAAGCTATCGGGTCAAAAAATAACCCAATATGATAGCAATGAGTTAAGTTTAACGTGGTTAAATTCTCTTGGCTGATCGACGCTTCTGTCAATGCAGAAGCGTCCAATTTCACAAGGCCGTCCCCCAGGCACAACCACATTTGAAGCCGAGCCAGCGCTGGCCTTCGGAAAAGCGGTGCGTGCCACACGCCTGGAACAAGGAGTCGGTCAGGAAAAGCTGGCAGGCTTGGCTGGGGTCGCGCGCTCGCACATGGGCAAGATCGAGCGTGGAGAGCATATGCCTACGCTGGCTCTGATACTGAAAATTGCCGCCGCGCTCGGGATAAGTGCTGCCGAACTGATGGCTGTAACAGAGCGCAACCTTGGTTCAGGCACCGATTCTTGAGATTGGCCGTCTGCGGATGGCGCCGTCAGTCGCCCAAACGGTCGCGTAGGCGAGCGATGAATCGCTCCAGCGAAACCGACATACTGCTGTTTTCGGACCAAAGCAAGTAGGTAGTGATGACTGCGGATTCCATCGCCAAGGGACGGATCACAACATCCGGACGCTGGTAGCCAGCGATCCTGGTCGTCGTTGTGAAGCCGACGCCGTAGCCTGCACCGACAAGGGTGAGCATCATGTCCAGCGAGGACGCGTGCTCAACGACATTCGGCTTGTGCTCCAGAGGCTGCAGGAGCTGTGCCAGTTGGTGGCAGTACCCCTCGCACACCTGTGGATCGCACAAGACGAGCGGGTGGCTCCCGAGTTCATGAAGTGGAACCTCCCTGTGGGCGAGCAACTCGTGCCGGGCTGGCACAGCAAGCACCAGCGGGTCTCGCCAGATCGGTTCCGCAACAATGCCATCACCGACGTCGGCGGTGTGCGCGAACCCGATCGTGAAGTCGCCTGATCGTAAGCCGCGCAATTGCTCGGCCAAAGGCACTTCGGACAGACGTATCTCGACCTCCGGCTCCTCGGCGCGGCAACGGGCCAGAAACGCCGAGAGCCGAGGGTCGGTCGCACCATCGGAGACGGCAATGCGCAGGTTCCCTCGCAAGCCTGCTGCGACCGCTCGAACGTTCTCCTGTGCCTGCTCCAGGACAGTGAACAGCCTGCGGATGTCCTGTAAGAAGGCGGCGCCAGCAGGGGTCAGCGCTGTGCCCCGGCGATTCCGATCGAAGAGCACAACCCCTAGCTCGTCCTCAAGCTCTTTGATAGTTCGAGACAAGGGGGATTGCTCTATATGCAGGCGCTCAGCGGCCCGTGTGAAATGAAGCTCTTCGGCCAAAACGATAAAGCAACGCAGGTGTCGCAGTTCCATGAGCAATGTTCCTATTCAGACGCTGACGACCTCCTTCTATTTGCTCCACGCTATGCAGGTTGAAAACTTCTAGGCGATGTTTTTTGCATATGCTCTTTGAGCACGAGATGTAGGCGTTCAACTTTTCCAAACGAGAGGCCGGGCTGTGTTTGACTGAGCATTCAAGAGCCCTGTATATCTACGGCGCTACGGTTCAATATTTACAATGTCACCAATGTCATGTACGTATGCGAGTGCATAGGCCATCTCTCCAGACGTTTGCGCATGCAAAAACATCAATGGTTGCCCGCTTGTTACCTCGTCCCCTAGGCGAACCTGCAACTGAATCCCTGCGGCCGAACTCTCTGGCGCTCCGGCCAATTTGGCTAAACGGGAAAGTTTCCGGTTGTCGATGTGTACTGCTCGTCCCGTAGTGGTTGCCAAAAGCGGTTCGACGTAAAGAGCTTGGGGTGGCTCACGAAATCCCCCCTGAGCGGCACAGATCCTCTGAAATTTTTCCCAGGCGCGGCCACTGCTGATCGTCTCGTGAGCCAATCGAATTCCATCCCCTTCTTTGGCGACGCCGCCAAGCTCAAGTACCGCACCCGCGACCAACGCCACGCGGTCACATAGGTCTTGCGGCGCATCCGCCTCGTTGCGCAATACGGCCAACACGTCGCGCGCCTCCAACGCCGGGCCGATACCTCTGCCGACAGGCTGATTCCCGTCTGTAAACAGGCAACGCAATACAAGGCCAAATGACGCGGCGACTTCCGAAAGGTGATGCGCAAGATGCTCGGCAGTTTCCCGGCTGCGGACTTTTGCGGTTGGCCCAACCGGAATATCGATCACGATGTGGGTCGCCCCTGCTGCAATCTTCTTGGATAACACCGAGGCAATCAGTTGTCCTTGCGTGTCGATATCCAGTTCACGCTCAATACGCACGAAGATGTCGTCCGCGGGGCTGAGGTGCATCGCGCCGCCCCACGCCACGCATCCACCCTCTTTCTCCACGACCTTTCTGAGCGTATCCAGGTCCAGGTCTACAGGAGCCAGCGTTTCCATGGTGTCCGCGGTGCCAGCGGGAGAGGTGATGGCGCGTGATGAGGTCTTGGGCATCACCAATCCATTGGCTGCGGCGATGGCAACCACCAACGGCGTGGTGCGATTTCCCGGTAATCCGCCCACGCAATGCTTGTCCACAACAATCGGAGCCTGCCATTGCAGGTGATCTCCGACATCGACCATCGCACGGGTGAGATGGATGGTCTCTTGCATATCCAGAGGCAGTACCGCCGTTGCGGTCAGGAAGGCCGAAAGTGCGACATCGGTATAGCGACCATCGACCACATCACGGACGATCGCCTGCAACTCCGTCGTTTGCAGTCGGTGGCCGTGAATTCGCGCACGCACGGCCGACAACGATTCGAGCAGCGGAGGATGCCGAACCTGCACAAGATCGCCCTCATGAATGTCCAGGGCATCCCAGGCGGCCTCGGACAGAGCGATCTGTCCGGTTTTGAGCAGATCGCTGTCGATTTGGTACAGTAGCGCTTGCACAGTGCGGTCGCCGGCAATGATCAGTACCTGTGACCGCGGTGCCAGCCCTTCGGCACGGCAGACATGGCAATCGGTACGCATCAAGACGACGGGTTGATGCTGGGCATGCAGTCGCATGCGCAATGCTTGCAAGGCGGGTGTCTGGGGAGTGATGCGGGCACTCACAGGGCGAACTCCTGGTTTTGCATGGGCACCGATGCGTGCCATTTGAGTTCGCGCTGAATACGTTCGCGCAGCGCCTCGGAGGCATTGGATTCACCATGAACAATGAACACCCCTTCCGGCGCCCGGGTAAAGCCGCCCAGCCAACGCATCAGTTCATCGCTGTCGGCATGAGCCGACAACATCGCAAGCTCGGCGACCTCCGCCTTGATCGGCATCCAGCGCCCATGAATTTTGACTTCGCGAGCGCCCTCAAGCAGCTTGCGTCCGCGCGTACCTGCTGCCTGGAATCCAGAGAACAGCAGCGTGTTCTGATGACTGCCGCCAAACGCTTCTATGTGATGCAGCACGCGGCCACCGGTGGCCATGCCGCTGGCGGAAATAATCACCTTGGGGTAGCGATTCGCCGATAGCGCCTTGGACTCTTCAACGTCGCGCATGTATGTGACTTCTGAGAATGCCGCCTCGAAATCGTGTTGTGCGAGCTTGTGGTCGTCGGCATGGCGGTGCAGCAGCGCAGTTGCGCTGGTGGCCATGGGACTGTCCAGATAGACGGGCACGGTGCGGAGCCGACCGCGCTGTCGCAACAGCCATAGGTCATAGATCAACGACTGCGCGCGTCCAACGGCAAAAGCGGGAATCACTACGGTGCCTCCGCGGCGAGTCGTGCGCTCGATGATGTCGCCCAGCGCTTCGACGGCATCGGAACGGTCATGACGACGATTGCCATAGGTGGACTCGATGATGATGTAGTCCGCTGCCGTGACTGGTTCAGGATCAGGCATGACCATGTCGTCAAAGCGTCCCAAGTCGCCGGAGAACACCAAACGCTTGCCGCCAATGTCGATCTGAGCCGTCGCCGCCCCAAGAATGTGACCGGCGCTGCGCAGCAGTAGACGGGCATTGCCCGGCAATTCAGTCTCTTGATGCAGCGGCACCGGTTTGAACTGCAGGAGCGTACGTTCTGCATCCCGAACCCGATACAGCGGAAGGGCTGGCTTGTGTTTGGAAAATCCTTTTCGATTGGCGAAATCGGCGTCCTTCTCCTGCAACCAGGCGCTGTCGAGTAGGATGAGTTCGGCGACATCTCGCGTGGCTGAGGTCGAGAAAATCTTCCCGCGGAACCCGTCCAGCACCAATCGGGGCAGATACCCACAATGATCCAGGTGCGCATGCGTTAATACGACCGCATCGATGTCCTTGGGCTCAACTGCCAGGCGCTGCCAGTTAAGTTCGCGCAGGTTTTTCAATCCCTGGAACAGTCCGCAGTCGATCAAGATGCGGGTATTGCCATGGGTGATAAGGTGTTTGGAGCCGGTGACGGTGCCGGCACCGCCCAGGCTGGTCAATGAGAGCATGTATTTGTCTCCCCTCTTGTTTGTGGGTTGTGAAATCAGGAACCGGCGCGGTCGCCGCGGACCGCGTCAGAACCACTTGAAATTCGCTCGTCGGTCGCGGCCGCAGCAACCTGCGAACTGTTCCGGCCGGTCACTTGCGCAGCGGCATAGATGGCGTCCACCCAGGTGCAGCGGTTGGCGATCAACATTCCAGCCACATCGAGCGTGCCGCCGCGGTTGATGTAGCCCAAAGCCCGCGTCTTCGAGGTGCCGCTGTCAATGCGGCGCAGCACACCCAGCATCGGCTCTGGGCGGGTATGGCTTATTAACACGCGAGGCAAGTGAGGCGGGAAGAGTGCTTGCAGGGCTTCGTCACCGACCACGAAGGTGGCCTCAAGGTCATCTCGCGGAATGCGCAGGCGGCCGGGTTCGATCACTACAGTGACGCACGACGCAAGTCCATGGCGCTCCAGGCGGGCGTGGGCTTTGAACGCTTCCTCCAACTGGTAGGCGCCAATCACCACGAACTGCAGTTGTGCTGTAGCCGGATCGCCGGCTACATGGGCTGCTCCGTGCTCAACCAGCGATTGAGCGGCGGCGGCGTTGAAGTGATTCGGCGTGTCGCGCTTGGAGACCACCACACAGGCCACTTGGCCCCGGCTGGCGTAGACCGCTCGCAGCGCGGCGGACGCCGTGTTGGCATCCACCGGGAACAACACGCGTGCGGTGTCCGACATCTCCCCCAGCAATGCTTCGCCAATGGTCGGGTCCTGGTGTGACTGCTCGTTCTTGCTGTTCTCCCAGGTGTGGGATGTGACGATCAGCGGGACGGAGATCCAGCCTGGCGGCTGGCCCAGCTCCTTCTGCCGACGCGCGAAGATGATCTCCTGGCGCATCAATCCAAGCATCTTGACCGCGAATGCCTCGTAGCTGACGATCAGGTTCAGCCCCCCTTTGTTGGCGAGGGCGGCGGCCGCAACGGCTTCTTCATTGAGTGCGGTGACCACCGAGCCATCCGTCGATTCCGGGACGCCGGGTTCGGGCACGTTGACGCGGTGCTTGAGCAGCGCTAGCGTGGTCCCCATCTTGTTGCTGGCCAGTTCATCGGGATTGCCGATCCGGATGCGCAACTGTGGATTTGCCTGCACTAGCTCCACGAACCAACGGTCCAGTGCGGACATGGCGCTGCCCGATACCTCAGTTGGCGCCCAGGCCGGCATCGGCAGATGAGGGCTCGCTGGATGGCGTAGGGCCATGGGGTGCTCGCTTTCGCGCGAGCGCTGGCTCTGGCCGTGATTCGCAAGGACGGTGAGCGCGTTTTCCAGTTCGCTCTCGGGCACGAACAGCGCCGCAGCCCCTGCGTTGAAGGCCTCGCGTGCCTGCGCATCCTCGCGCGGATTGCCGTTCAGCGGCAGGTTGTGGGCGGCATTGGTCGCCGCGCCCGGGAAGCCAAAACCTTTCTCCGTCTCGGCGATCACGTAGGGCAGCTTGACCGGATAGCGCCGATCCGAGCGTGCGGCGAAGGCGCTCAGCGTGTCTTCGGCTTCAACAATGGCCCATGCGATCGCCATCGGATCACGTCCATCAACGATGACCGGATCGAAGCCGTTGTGGCGCAGGTCCTCGGCCAGCCAGGTAGCGCCACCTTCCTGCACGATCTGGGTGCGCTGCTCGATGCGCCGTCCGTTGAGAATCATGACCGGGATGGCGAAGCCGCAGTCCTCGGCGCGCCACCAGCGCGGCGCCCAGTCCGAGCCACGTTGTTCCTCGAAAGCGCCATCACTGAGGAATGCCACCAGGCTTTCTCCCGGCAACGGCGTGTGCACATACTGCAGCCCGGCGAACCCCAGATAGCCGCCTTCGGAGATCGCGCCGGCCGTGTTCGGCCCGGCATGGCTACCCAGCGGTACCGCGGGCCGACCCTGCTTATCGATGGCATAGGAGTAGAAGTCCCCGATCAAACGCGACAGGCCCGCCTCGCTGCGGTCGTAGCGTCCACGCTGGGCGGCGGATACATCGCCGGTCAGTGCGTTCACCGCCTCGATCGCGGCCACGCAGTGCCCCTGCCCCATGAGCCAGCCGCGTGTCGTCCCGGTCAGCGCGTTGGCCAACAGATAACCCACGAAGGCTGGCACCATGTTGAGCGAGCCGCCGGTGTGGCCTTCGGGCGTTTGTTTGAAATCATCGGAGCCCAGTGGGCAGCCGCTTCGGTCGATGCGCCGGGCATAGGTCATATGCGCCACTACGCTCATGGCCGTGCAGGCCACCCGGTCGGCTGCAGCCAGCAGCGCATGGGCCGAGGCTTCGTCTGCTATACGCCTTTGCGCGACCAGACGTTGCACTAGGGCCTGCATACGTTCGATGGTTTCAGACCTGTGCGCGATGGGCCCGTAACCAGCACGCCAATCGGTTGCGAGGTTAGCTTGAGAGGACATTTCAGGTCTCCTTGAAAATAGTTGGATCGATAAAAAGATCAGCCTCGCGGATCGGTTTTCCCGCTAGAGAGAGCGTCGGCAATCAGCGAAGCGAGACCAATCCGGTTGCTCGGATGCGGTACTGCGTCGGTGGACGTAATTCGGGCAAACAACGGTGTCAATTGGGCCCAGGCATCCTCGGCGAACAGGGCATGCACCACTACGCACTCCGGCTTGCGCATTCCTTGCTCGGCGAGCTTGCGCGCCGCGACGGCGAGCGTGCGGCCTGATGATGCGATGTCGTCCACAAGCACCGGCGTTCTGCCGCGCCAGATCGACAGGTCGGGAACATCGATGTCCACGCTGCGATCGCCATGGCGTGTCTTGCGAAGCACAGCGTGCGGTACGCCGATGCGGGACGCGATGGCGCCGGCCCACTGCTCGCTTTCCTCGTCGGGGCCCACGATCAAAGGTTCTTCGACATGATTCGCGATCCAGTCGGCCAGCAGTGGTGCGGCATGCAAGGTGATGGTGGGGATCGTGTAGACCGCTGATAGTGTCGGATAGCGGTGCAGATGCGGATCCACCGTGAGCAGCTTGTCGAAGGTCGATGAGACCAGACGTGCGAAGGACCGCGACGTCACGCTTTCTCCGTCATGGAATCGCTTGTCCTGGCGCATGTAGGCCAGATACGGTGCGATCAGGTTCACCTCTTGCGCGCCAAGTTCGCGCGCCGCGTCAGCGGCAAAAGCCAGAAGCAGGAACTGCGGATCAGGATGGGCCAGCGTGCAAATCACATCCACGATCCGATCGGCAGGTTCGCCATGCAACCGGACATAGCTCTCGCCATCGGGGAATCGGCGCGTTTCGATGCGGCCGGCTTCGCTGCCGCATGCCTGCGCGATGCCGCGGGCCAGATCTTCATTGCCGGGTAGGGCCAGGGTGAGTCGTTGCATCCATTTATCTCCTTATTTGTTGTCCTTGGTCTCTTATCGAGCGCGGGTGCCTTATCGTTCAGCTCGCTGTGTTCACCTTGCCAACTGGCTAATGACGACGGCATTGGCAGTACTGCGTCGACGTGGTAGCTCCACAAGCAACCAGGCTCTTGTCATGAACAGCAACAGAGTGGCTTGCATGGCGTTCAAGGAATCGATCTGCATCAGAATCGCCGTCCTACGGTGATCGTTCCGTAGACCGGGATTTCCTTTTGTCCACGAAATTCGCGGGTGCGGTGGTAGCGGGCTATCGCGATGCGCCAGTTGCCCTGAGTCATCGCGATGCCATAGCCCACATCGGCCACGAATGGCCGTTTATCAACACTATGACTGGACTTGAACGTATTGCCGTCCAACGTGATGTCGTGCAAAACCCAGCGACCGTCGAGTGCCACGAACAGGTGCCCGTTCCAGTTGCTGCCAGCGGTCTTACGCACGGGCGAGGTGTTTTCTCCAGCCGGGCGCAGCGGTGCGGTGCCTAAGTCGTCCGGCAGGCGTAGGCCATAGCGCAGTTCTCCGCCGACATTCGCGTAGGTGGCGAAATTGCCCAAGCTGCCGCCCCAGTGGCGGGTCAGATCCCAACCCCAACCGCTGACGTTTTCTTGCCTGATGACTCGTGTTCGGCGTTCGTGGAGCAACTGCAGCACGGGTTCGTCGCGCAGTTGATGTCTCCAGCCATTGAATCTGTCCACTCCGACGGTGTCATGCCACCAGTTCTGGACTTGCCTGGCCTGGGAGGAGGGCCCCACCACCCCCACGCGGAGTTGCGAAGTGCGCAGCGTATCGCCCCGCCTCGCGTTATAGCCAAGGCTCAACATCAAGGCGCCCGCGAAAGGACGATCATCCTTGATGAGATCGCTGCGCGTTTTGTCGTTCGGGGTGTACATCATCTGCCCGAAGCCGATGGTCATGTTCTGTTCGTCGAAGCCTTGGGGTTGGAGCATCGTGAGAAAGCGATTCAGCCCACGGACGAGACGCGGTAGACAAGGGTCATCGCTATAGTCCACGAGGTTGGGGGAAACCCAACTGGCGAGAAACCCGTTGGAGTACCCTTGATCCTGTCCCATGCCGCCGAACATGTCGTTGTCGATCCGCAGATTGAGCGTTCCCGTTGAGCGCAGCGGGTTGTCCTGGTGGCAGGACTGGGCCTGTGCGGAGGCGCTCAGCAACAGCAGCAGCAAGGGGGCTGCGACTTTCAGCCTCCATTCAGTTTGGTCGGTGGACTGAACCTTCGTCACGCTGGCGTGCCACCCTGCCCAGGGGTTGCAGTAGCAATGACAGAATGGGGCTGGCGTACCAGCATCACGGGAACCGGTGCGATCCGAGCGAGCTGCTCGGCATCGCTTCCCAGCAGCAGCCTGTCCACGCCCCGACGTCCGTGGGTGCCCAGCACCACCAGCTCGCATCCGGTAGCCAGTGCCTGCTGCGCGATAAGTACCGAGACGCGCTCGCCCTTGCTCTCCAGAAGGACGGTCTCTACCGTCAAGCCTTCCTGTCTCAGCCAGAGCGCCGCCTCGTCCAGCAGCTTCTGCCCGGCCGCCAGGAAGCCTGGCCTTACTTCTTCAAGGTAAATTCTCGGCCTCTCGAAGCCGTTGCTGTGCTTCATTTCCTCGATAATGTGCAGCAAGATGATGGTTGCACCGCTTAGGCGTGCCAGCACCGCGGCGTGGTGGAGGGCCAAATTGGCGGTAGAACTTCCGTCGAGCGGAACCAGCAGTCTTGAGTACATGAATGTCTCCAGTTATCAAAGTAGGTGGGGTGTCGAATAGATATTGCGCATAGCGTGTCGCAATAGCGGACGCGGTATGCGCGTATTCAGCTGCGTACATATTTCCCCGGGGCGTCGCAAATAGTGGGATATCCACGGGATTCGGCCCCCATGAGCGGAGGCGCAACACCTTCACCAGAGCGCTCTCGAAGCCATGCTGACCATGCCGGCCACCACGAATCTAGATGCGTCTGTGCAGTGGCTTGCCACTCGTCCGGCGCCATGTACCCCTCATTCACGGCGCGCGTATGGATTTGATACTGGCGCTTGCCTCGGCCAGGCTCGCTCACGATGCCGCCGTTGTGCCCTCCGGTGGTCAATACAAAAGTCAGTTCGGCTGAAGACAGGAGATGCAGCTTGTAAACGGAGCGCCACGGCGCAATATGATCGGAGGCAGTGCCGACGCAAAACATCGGTACGGTGATGTTTCCCACTGAAACCGGACGACCCAGGACGGGATAGCGCCCTGCGCTGAGATCATTATTCAGGTAAAGGCGCCGGAGATACTGCGAATGCATCTTCGCCGGCAGGCGAGTCCCATCGGCATTCCAAGCCATCAGGTCGGTCATTGGCCGGCGATCGCCCAATAGGTATTCGTCAATCATGCGAGACCATATGAGATCGTAGGAGCGCAGTAGCTGAAAAGCTCCGCTCATCTGGTCGGAGGTCAAATAACCGGTTTGAGCCATGCTGGCTTCCAACAGCGCCACTTGACTCTCGTTGATGAAAAGACTCAGCTCGCCCGGTTCGCTGAAGTCCGTCTGTGCGGCAAGCAGGCTTACCGACACCAGCCGCGTATCGCCATCACGCGCCATGGCTGAAGCACCAATGGCCAGTAGCGTTCCGCCCAGGCAATAACCAGCCGCGTGGATTCCCTGCTCGGGGACGATGGATGTCACGGCGTCCAGCGCCGCACGCAAGCCGAACTCAAGATACTCATCCATGCCCAAATCTCGATCCTCAGCATCCGGATTTCTCCAGGAGATGCAAAAAACCGTATGGCCTTGTGCAACGAGATACCGTATCAGCGAGTTATGGGGAGATAGATCGAGTACGTAGTACTTCATGATCCAGGCAGGAATGATCAGTATCGGCTCAGGATGGACTTTCTCGGTAGTGGGCGTGTATTGAATCAACTCGATTAATTGATTCCTCAGTACGACTTTTCCTTCCGTCACCGCCACGTCGCGCCCAACGACGAAGTTCTCGGTTCCCGCAGGAGGCTCACCGGATAGTTGTCGGCGCAGGTCATCGAGAAAGTTGGACATGCCACGCGCCAGGTTGGCGCCTTGTTCTTCTATCGTTTTTTTCAGGACAACGGGGTTAAAAAGCGCAGAATTGGTCGGCGATACCATTTCCAGCCATTGCTTTGCGCCAAACGCCAATAGGCGTTCGTGTTGTGGATCAACACCCCATACACCTTGCGTGGCTTGCTCCCACCATTTGGATTGAATAAGAAAGGAACTGCGGAAAAGGTTGTAGGGCCATTGATCCCATGCCGGATCGTTGAAACGACGGTCATTGGTAGGTGACGGTTCAGGAGATGCAACTTCCTGGTCCGGACTGACCAAGCTCTTTTTCAGCAGAGACATCCATTGCTCAGACAAGGAGCCTGCAAAAGACAAAAGCTCCGATTGCTTTCCGGGGCTGTTCGCTAAATGGCTTGCCCAGTCCGTCCAAGCCAACAGCGACGATTCAGGTGAAATTGAGGACCAAGCCTGGGCCCAAGCCATATGCGCTTGCATATCCAGTGCCGGAACGATTGTCGATGAAGTATTACCTTTCTTGTTTTTTGTCAAAACGCATTACCTCAATTGCTATTCAAATAGATGGAGCGCCCTCGTTTGAACACGGGGGTAGTTGTGCTCGCTTGTGTTCATGCACACCGGCACTCATGTCACCAGCGCTTTTGCGATGACACCGTGCCAGCGTGCTAGAGATGTCTCCGCCTGCCGGCGCATTCCGTTAATTCTTTCGTCTTAACCGGCCATCAGGCTGATCACCAGTGCGTTCGCAATGTCGATGACGAACCCGCACACCAGGGGCACCACAATGAACGCCTCGCGCGCAGCGCCATGCTCCCGAGTGACCGCCGTCATGTTGGCGATGGCGGTGGCGGTAGAGCCCAGCGCGATTCCGCCGAAACCGGCACACATCACTGCAGCCTGGTAATCCTTGCCCATTGCCCGAAAAACGATCAGAAAAACGAACGCGATGACCAAGATGATCTGCACCAGCATCGCCACCGTGATGAAGGCAAGCACAGGCTGCAGTTCCCAGAGCCTGAGCCCCATCAGCGCCATGGTCAGAAACAGGCCCAATGACATGTCGGAGACCAGGGCGATGCCTGGCTGCATGCTTGGCCAGTTCCATAAACGCCCGCGCCCACTCGGCCTCATCCAGTCGGCCACCATGCGCAGGAGAATTCCGGCCAGCAGGCAGCCCACAAAGGCGGGCAGCGTGACAGGGGTAAGCGCGACCAAGGCATTGATTCCTGAGCCCAACATCAAGGCTAAGTTGAGCCAGAGCAATGCCAGCAGCACGCCGTAGTAGTCCAGGCGGGCATGCTGCTCATCGCTGTGCAGCGTGCCAATTTCCAGGGCGCTGTCTCCGGAGGCTCGAAGTCGATGCCTGCGCATGAGCAGACCTGCGATCGGGCCGCCGATGGTGCAGGCCGCGATCAGGCCGATCATGTTCGCCGCCAACCCCAGTTCCTGCGCTTGCGCAATGCCGAGGTTTTGAACGAAGTAATCGGACCAGGCCAAGGTGGTGCCCACCCCTCCGGTCAGGGAAATCGAACCGACCATGAGACCGGCGCGCGGATCCAGGCCGAATGCGCGGGCCGTCTCCATCCCGACGAGGTTCTGCAGCACCATGAACCCGATGGCCAACCCCGACAGGATCAGCAAAGGCCGTCCACCATGGCGCAGTGTGCGGGCGTCGGTACTCAGTCCAATGGCGGCAAAGAAGTACAGCAGCAGCGCATCGCGCGCTTCCAGATCGAAACTGACCGTGACCCCCATCCCGTAGTACAGGACGAAGACAACCAAGGCGCAAGCCAAGCCGCCCACCAAGGATTCCGGGATGCTGTATCGACGCAAGATGCCCGAACGCGCTACCAAGCCCTTGCCCACAAACAACAGCAGAATGGCGAGCGTGAATCCATGGAAGGCATCGATCTTCATCGCACCTTCTCCCTGTCCAGGCAGGACAGCGCATGGCTGGCGGCGATCCACTCTTCATTGGTGGGTTCGATCGTCACGATGACCTGGCTGTGGTCGCTGGAAATCGTCGCCGCGTGGCTGGCATTGGCGTCGGTATCCAGGGCAATGTTCAGAAAACCCAGTGCCGCACCGATGCGCTCGCGAATGAACGCATTGTGTTCACCGACACCTGCCGTGAATACCAGCATGTCCAGACCGCCCAGAACAGCAACCAAGGCACCGATCTCGCGCACGATGCGACGCACGTAGAGGTCCAGCGCCAAGCGCGCTCGCTCACCCGTTTCACCTTCATCGTTCTCGTGCCGGACAATGACGCGCGGCTCGGCCGAGATTCCCGAAACGCCGAGCAGACCGGACTCGTGATAGAGGACACGCCCCACTTGTTCCAGTGAAAGCTTCTCGATCTCCATCAGGTAGAGCACGGCGCCTGGATCGAGCGCACCGGTGCGGGTGCCCATCATCAGCCCGTCAAGCGCGGAGAAACCCATGGTGGTGGCCACGCTTTTGAGTCCTTGCATGGCACACAGGCTGGCGCCACTGCCCAGGTGGGCAACGATGGTGCGCCTGCGCGCCGCGTCGCCATGGCGTTCGGGCAAAGCCTCAGCCATGTACTCATACGACAGGCCGTGAAATCCGTACCGGCGCAGACCGCGCTCCCATGCGGCGTAGGGCAACGGCAGGAGCTGCTCGAGCTTGGGGATGGTGTGATGGAAGCCGGTGTCGAAGCAGGCCACCTGAGGCAGCTCCGGCTGTTCGCGCAGCAGGATATCGATGGCCTCCAGCGCGAACGGCTGGTGCAGTGGCGCCAGCGGGATGTATCCCTGCAGATCGGTGAGCACCTGGGCGTCCACCCGCACTGGCTCGAAATACCTGCTGCCACCGTGGACGATCCGATGAGCGACCGCACCTATCCGGCGGCCGTCGAGCCGCTGACTGACGCGATCGCGGATGATGCGCAGCGCGGCACGATAGGGATGTGCCGTGTCCAGTTTGATCGGGAACGGCGCAACCCCGGTCTCTTCGAAATCCGGATCGGCGCCGCCGATTCCCAGCACTTTGCCATTCCACAACGCCTGGCGAGGCAGTGGCGTGGCCGAAGGGTCGAATACCGCAAACTTGATGCTGGATGAACCGCAGTTCAGTACAAGGATCAGTCCGTGCCCGGGGCGTCCGGAGCGGGCCGTGGTCGCATCCATCATGTCGTCCTCTTTTTGCCCGGTCCCGGTGACGTCGCCACGGTGTTCGGATATGCCTGCACGCTCATCGTCGTCAGATTCAGCGTGCCGTATAGCCGCCGTCGGCGATGAGCTGGGTGCCCGCAAAGAAGCTGCTTCCTTCCGATAGCAAAAACGTCACGGCATGGGCGATTTCGTCCGGGGTGCCCAGACGGCCGATCGGATGCAGGCCAACAGCCTCCTGAAGGGCCGATTCGTCGAGGAAATCCAGGATGGGCGTCCGCACGTAACCGGGATGGATCGAGTTGATCCGGACTCCCTTGGCCGCATAGGCCAGCGCTGCCGAGCGGGTCAGCCCGGTAACAGCGTGCTTGGCTGCGACGTACGCTGGGTTTCCTGCATCGCCGACCACCCCCAGGATCGAAGAGACGTTGACGATGGCGCCGCCACCCGAACGCAGGATGGCGGGAATCTGATGGCGCAGGCCATAGAACACTCCGTTCAGGTTGATATCGATTACCCGGCTCCAGGCGGCAGGATCCAGTTCCCCCACTGGGCTCTGGTCGCCACTGATACCGGCGTTGTTGACCGCAAAATGAAGGCCGCCGAACATATCGACTGCGCAGGCCACAGCAGCCTCAACGTCATTGATGCGTGCCACGTCGGCCACATTGGCCACGGCTTGGCCGCCATCGGCGCTGATGAGCTTGGCGACGCGCTGCGCATTGTCGGCGCTGACATCCGAGACGACGACACTCAAGCCGTTGCTCGCAAGAAGTCGCGCGATGGCCTCGCCAATGCCGGATCCTGCACCGGTGACCAGGGCTACGCGGCCAGAAAATGAGTACTTCATAGTGTTTCCTCCAATGGGGTGGATACGTTGCTGATAAGTCGATTCACGGGGGTGACAGCCGATAGTGGTGCGCCAGCATCAGTGCAATCGCGCATGAGGCGATGCGTGTATCGCGCGAGTCGGCGCGGCTGGTCAGAATGACCGGCACTTTCGCTCCGAGGACGATTCCGGCGCTGGCTGCGCCGCCCAGGAATATCAACTGCTTGGCAAGCATGTTGCCGCTCTCCAGGTCAGGCACGACAAGGATGTCGGCCTGCCCGGCGACCTCGGAGACGATCCCCTTGGTGCGCGCAGCGGCGATGGAGATCGCGTTGTCGAAGGCCAACGGCCCGTCGAGCAGGCCGCCAGTGATCTGGCCGCGATCGGCCATCTTGCACAGCGCCGCCGCGTCGAGCGTGGCCGTCATCGTCGGGCTGACCGTCTCGACTGCGGCCAGGATTGCGACCTTGGGTTCGCGCACGCCGATCACCTGCGCCAGCTCGATGGCGTTGCGGATGATGTCTGCCTTCTGTTCCAGAGTCGGGGCGATATTGATCGCTGCATCGGTGACGATGAACGGGCGCGGATAGGCCGGTGTCTGCAACAGGAAGCAATGGCTGACCCGGCGCTTGGTGCGCAACCCCGCTGCTGCCGAAACCAGCGCGGACATCAGTTCGTCGGTGTGCAGGCTCCCTTTCATCAGGGCTTCGACTTCACCTGCGGCTGCCAAGGCGACGGCTTGCTGCGCAGCGGCGTGGCTGTGCGGGACGTCCACAATGGCGACGTCGGCCAGATCCAGCCCGGCCTCGGTGGCGACTGCTTCGAGCCGCCCTCGTGGCCCGACCAGCACCGGCTCGATCAACCCCGCGTGGCGCGCTTCGAGCGCAGCGGACAGGCTGGGGACATCGCAGGGGTGGGCGACGGCTACCCGAATCGGTTGCAAGTGCGCGACATGCGCCAGCAGGTGCTGCAGGCCTGTGCGGCCCTGCGCATCCGGATGGATTTCCGGCAACGCCGTGCGCGTTCTTTCAATGCGCTCAGTGGGCGCTACGACCTCTACCTGGCCCTGGAAAACCGCCACCCCCTCCTGGCTGGTGCAGGTGCAGTCCAGCGTGACGTGATGGGTGGCCGTGTCTTTGCTGCTCACCTGCATCTGCACGGTCAGCCTGTCGCCGGGCCGAACGGCTCCGAGCAAGCGCAGGTTCTGGCTGACATATTGGGTTCCAGGCCCCGGCAGGCGTGTTCCCAGCACAGCCGAGATCAGGACGTTTGCACAAATGGCCTCCGTGGTGTCCCGCGAGGGCGAAGACACCGAAGATTCCGGATCCACATCGCCCGATTGCAGCGCGAACATGTGGATGTCTTGCGGCGAAAACGCGCGTTCGAGGCTGGCGCTGTCGCCGATGGCGATCTCGTCGAAGGTGCGGTTGCGCAGAACCTGCAATGCGTCGGCGGCGCCATCGACCGGTGCGGAGGACGTCGTCATTTGCCTTTCCCTCGCCGTGTTTGACTTGTCCGCGGGGCGGCTGGCGTCTTGGACACAGTTTTCTGCGTAGCAGTTTTCTTCTGAGGCGCCTTAGGCTTTGGAGAGGATGTCTTGGAGGTCGTGTTTATGGCCGGAGCGGAGGTGTCACTGGCGGAGCTCGGCATGGCTGGCGCCGCATTCGCATCCTCGACCGCAGCGGATGTGCCACTGGCAGAGCGTGGCATGGCGGTTGTCGACTTCGCGTCCACGACCGTAGCGGAGGTATCAGTGGCGGGACTTATCACGGCGGGCGCCGAAGCCGCCTGCGCTTGGCGCTCGGCCTGCTCGAACAAGGTAGAAACCTGTTCCAGCCTGGTTTGTTCTTGTGCGGACAGCACACCGCCGCTGCCAATCACTTGCACGATCATTCCCGCCACCTGGCGGATGTCATCAGGCGCTATGCCGTTGAGCAATCCGGGGATGGCGGACACCGTGGCGTCCTCGTCGAGCCTCATGAGCAAAGCCTGCCGACGAACGAGGTGGCGAAAGACCTGCATGTCGAAGTCGCTGCCCAGGCGGGGACGCACCAGTTGCTCTGCGTGCCGGAAGTGCCGCCCGTCGGCCTCGCCACGCGCCGCAAGCACGAAGAACAGTGCCCGTATGACGGCTTCGGCGAGCCCGCCGCTGTGAATATCCGCTTCGAGCCGTGTCAACTCTTGCGCCAGATACTGGCGATGCTCGGGCGTCTCGCTGGGATGGGGTCGCGGCGGTGCATCGTCGTGCAGGCTCTGTCCAGTCATGGCCTGCACCAGCGGCAGGCTGTACAGCGTGTCAAACGCCTGTGCGTAGATCTGGTCGCGGCAATCACGGAATTGATCCAGCATCTGTTCGACGGCGGTGGAAAACTGCGCCTGCAGTTGCAGGAAAGGGTTGGCCTCGGAGACGGGCTGACGATGGTCGCGCACGTGTTGCGCAGCCTCATGTACTGCGGCGGCGAGCGGATGCCTGTCAGACCACAATTCATAGCCCATGCGCAGCGGATGCAGCGGCTCCAGCCACTTCGCACCCTGGTCCGTGACCAGGGCACGCATCCATGGCTGCACGAAGCTGCGGTAGCAAGCCAGGTTGACCTCGGAGATCCGCGCAACGGCGGCGAACCGGCGATCGTTCTCAGGGTCGGGACGGACGATCTCACGGACTTCATCGATGTTGCTGCGCTGGATCCGAGTCAGGTAGGCGTTCCCGGTCGGCTCGCCTTCCTGCGACCCGTCTGGATTTTCATCGACCAGCATGCGGTGGATACCGGCCGGCAGCACGTCGATGGCGTCGATGTTGGCGGCGAACTCTTGGTGCTCTTTACGCCCGACGCTGCCGGAGACGAAGATACCCAGATGCCCGATGCTGTCATGGGTGGCGTAGACGATGGTCTGGTCATGCCCCATCACGTCCAGATCGTTGCGGTACAGATCGGTGATCCAGCCCAGGGCCTGGGGCGGTGGCGTGATGTTGTCCCCATAGGAGCAGAACACCACGATCGGCGAGCGAATATTGCGCAGGTCGATGCGCACGCCATCAGACGTCACCAGCTGCGCCGTACTCAGTTTGTTGCCGATGAACAGGTTATCGACGATGTACTGCATTTCCACGTCATTCAGGAAGACGTGGCCGCCCCAATACTTCTCGAACTGCAGGTGGCGGGGGCCCTCCGTGTCGACCTTGGCGTACAAGTTGTACTGTTTGCTCCACAGCGTATTGGCCGGGTCCAGGTTCTCGAAGTTCTGTACCAGCCAGGCGCCGTCGAAGCGGCCGGCGCCCAGATCGCTGGTCAATGCCGTCAACCAGCTACCGCCGGTCAGACCGCCCGCGTAGCGCATCGGCATGTCGCCCGCCCAGTACGACAGCGGCGCACCGGCCACGATGATCGGTCCGAACAGTTCGGGCCAGACGGCGGCTGCCATCAGGATCTGCCAGCCTGCCTGGCAATTGCCGATGACCGCAGGCTTGCCGCGGCTGTCGGGGTGCAGCTCGCCGACCTTGCGCACGAAGGCCGCTTCGGCGCGCATGACGTCTTCGACGGTCTGGCCGGGAACGGGATCGGGCAGAAAGCCTACGAAGTAGCAGGGATGGCCAGCCTTGAGGGCCGCGCCGACCTCGCTATCGGGTTTGAAGCCGCCGATGCCTGGGCCGTGGCCCGCGCGTGGATCGACCACCACGAACGGTCGCTTGTGGGGATCGCTCGGCGTGTCGGCTGGCGGCAGGATACGTACGAGGCCATAGTTGACCGGCTGCGGAAGGTCCAGCCCGGACATGATGACCTCAGAGGCGAAGTCGAGTACGTTCGGCGTCTGCTCCTGCAAATGCTCCTGGTACTGGTTGCCGCGTTGGCGGCGAACGTCGGCATACAGAATGGACCGCTGCCAGGCATCCACTGCATACTCGCTTGCCATCGCCGATAGTCGCAACGGGTCCCACAGCAACTGCCCCCAATCGGCCGTTGGTGATGTCGTGGTGTCTCGATTCATGGCGATGGGCACTCCCTCTATGATGAAACTGAAAAATTGAATGGAAAGGGGCCGCAGGCACATCGTCTTGCCGGCCCTTCCTCACTCAGTACATGTGCTGGCCACCATTCATCGACACGTTGCTGCCGGTCATGAACCCCGCAGACTCGCTGGCGATGAATGCAACCAGTGCGGCGATTTCCTCAGGCCGTCCCAGACGACCCACGGGAATACCGGCAATCACCTGCTTGACCACTTCCTCCGACATGCTCGTCACCATCTTCGTATCCAGATACCCCGGCGAGACGGTGTTGACCGTCACACCCTTGCGCGCCACCTCCTGCGCAAGGGCTTTGGTGAAGCCATGCATGCCGGCTTTTGCGGCGGAGTAATTGGTCTGGCCGAACTGCCCCTTGGAGCCGTTGATGGAGGAGATGTTGACGATCCTGCCCCAGCCCTTTTCGAGCATGCCGTCGATGAATGGCCGGGTGACGTTGAAAACGGAGTCGAGATTGACGCGCAGGACCGCATCCCAATCGGCGTAGCTCAGCTTGCGGAACGTAGCATCACGCGTGATGCCCGCGTTGTTGACCAGAATGTCGATGTGGTGACCGTCTGCTTGAATGAGGCCGGCCAGCTCCTGGCAGGAGGCATGGTCGGCCACATCCGCGCCGTAGGCGATGAAGCTGTAACCTTCGCCCGCCTGGGCTTCCAACCACGCGCCGATGCTGGAATTGCCTGGCGAGTGGATGACGAGCACGGTATGCCCAGCATCGTGCAAGGCTCGGGCGATGGCCGCGCCCAGGCCACCGTTGCCGCCCGTGACCAGGGCGGTGCGTTGTTCAGCCGGCATCGCGGCCACCGGTCTTGCCCGGTGCCTCCTTGTCCTGGGCCGAGGCCCACACGGCCCCCCACTGTTTGAACATATCCTGGAACGGGAGTACCGCATCGCCCTGGCCTACGGCCTGCGTGACCGATTTCTGCCAGTCTTGAATGGCTTTTTGCAGGCCTTGGGTGAAGCTTGTCTGGTTTTTGATCGCGACTTGTGTCAGCGCCTGCGCGCCGCCCACGTGGTGCTGAAACTGGCGCCAGAACGCTTGTGCGGGCAGCGTGGCCAGTTCCTGCCAGTTCTGGGCCTTGAGCAGGCTTTCGATTTCCGCGCCGGACTCGGCAATGCCGTCTTTGCCCGCGCGCGTGGCGTTCTCCAACCATTGCTGGCCGTTTTCCTGCACCAGGCGCTGGAGGCGCAACTGCAGTTCCAGGTTCGCCTTGAACAGGTTGAGAGGGATGGTTTCATTGCTCATGGTCAAACTCCTTACTGGGTTGAGTGCCCACTCGGGCGGTCAAACGATCAGGCCATCTGGCCGATCGTTTTGCGAAAGCGTGCTAACGACAGGAAAAACAGCACCGTGCCGATCAGGGCCAGCGCCAGGAAGGGCTGCCATACCGTCTCCAGGCCAGCGCCCCGGTAGAGGATGGCCTGGCTCAGCTCCACGAAATGGGTGGTGGGTGCGATCAGCATGATGTTCTGCACGATCTCGGGCATGCTCTCGCGCGGGGTAGACCCACCCGAAAGCATCTGCAGCGGCATGATGGTGAGCATCATCAACATGCCGAATTGGGGCATGTTGCGCGCCAGGGTGGCGATGAAGATGCCCATCGAGGTGGTGGCGAACAGACTGAGCGCCGCGCCAGCGAAGAACAGCGCAATGGAACCCTCGACGGGAACGCCCAGGACGCCGCGCACCATGAGATTGAGGGACAGGAAGGAGGCGATCAGCACGACCAGGGCCATCGACCAGACCTTGGAGAGCATGATCTGCGCGGGCGTGACCGGCATCACCAGCAGGTGCTCGATGGTGCCGTGCTCGCGCTCCCGGATCAGCGCCGCGCCGGTCAGGATGATGGACAACAGCGTGATGTGGTTGATGATCTGCACCACCGAGCCGAACCAGGCCTTGTCGAGCGCGGGGTTGAAGCGGGCGCGCAATGCCAGATCCACGGGTGGCGCGTCGGTGCCGCGGTAACGCTTGACGAACTCATTGACTTCACCGGTGAAGATCTGCTGGATATAGCCACTGCCGGTGAAGGCCTGGCTCATGCGGGTGGCGTCGACATTGAGCTGCGCGGCGGGCGATCGCCCCGCCAGCACGTCACGCTGGAAGTTGGGCGGAATGACCAGGGCGAAGGTGTACAGCCCCGCATCCATGCCCGGGTCCACGTCCCCATAGTCGATCATGGCCGGTGGCGTGAACTGCGGCGGGTAGAAGGCCGAGGCAATCCGCTGGGACAGCGCCGAATTATCCTCGTCGACGATGGCGATGGGCGCGTTGTGCAGCGTCTCCGGCATGGACGTGGCCGAGGTGTAGACCGACGCGGTGAACACATAGACGATGAGTACGAGCATCATCGGATCACGCCAAAGGCTCCACAGCTCCTTGACACCGAGGTCGTAGATGTTGGCAACGTTTCTTCCGCTCATCTCAGCGCTCCTGCTTCTTGAGTAGCAAAACGGCCGCACCGAGAATCACCGGAACCGACAGCAGCATCGACCACAACGGCCCCGCCAGATCGGCCAGGCCGAGCGCTTTGCTGAACACGCCACGGCTGATGGAGATCATGTGCGTGGCGGGGTAGATCTCGCCGATGAACTTGCTGGAGCCTTCAAGCGAGGACACGGGATCGATCAGGCCGGCGAACTGGGTGGCCGGAATGATGGTGCCGATCATGGCAAAGAACATGGCGGCGATCTGGCTGCGCGTGACGGCCGAGGCCAGCAGCCCCATGCCTGTCGCGGCGAAGGAGAAGATCAGCGCGGCCAGCGACAGGGTGAAGAAGCTGCCCGTGACCGGCACACCGAAGACGGTGACCGCGAGCAGGCTCATCAGCAGGAAGTTCACCATGGCCAGACCGACATAGGGCAGTTGCTTGCCAAGCAGGAACTCGATGCGCGTGACCGGCGTCACGTAGAGATTGGTGATCGAGCCCGTCTCCTTCTCGCGCACCACCGCGAGCGCGGTCAGCATCGCAGGCAGCATGAGCAGCAACAGCGGAATCACCGCCGGCACCATGGCCGGCAGGCTCTTGACATCGGGGTTGTAGCGAAAGCGCGTCTCGACGCTGGCATTGCCGGCTGCGCTGGCGCCGCCACGCTCGCTGGCCTGTACGAGTAGCCAGTGCTGGTGCATGCCTTGAACGTAGCCCTGCACGGTTTCCGCGCGTTGCGGCATGGCGCCGTCGAGCCAGGCGCCGATCTGCACGTTCTGGCCCCGCAACACGTCGCGGCTGAAGCCAGGGGGGATCTCAATGGCCAGCGACAGTTCGCCGCTACGCATCCGCCGGTCGAGATCGTCGTAGTCTATGATCGGCGCGTGCTCGGTGAAGTAGCGCGAGCCGGCCAGGTTCAGCGTGTAGCTCTGGCTGAGCGTGGTCTGGTCGCGATCGAGTACCGCATAGCTCAGGTCCTCGACGTCCATGGTGATGCCGAAGCCGATCACGAACATCAGCAGCAGCGAACCGCCCAGCGCCAGCGTGGCGCGTACCGGGTCCCGCTGCAATTCCAGCGTCTCGCGCCACAGATAGCTGAACATTCGCTGCAGACTGAAACCGCCAGAGCCGTGCCCGCCGTGTTCAGCGGGCGCCGCCGATGGTTGCTCCTCGTGATCGGCGGCCCCGGGCTGGCTGGCCGGCGCCGCCGTGCCGCCCTCGGCTTCGACGAGGTAGCCGATGAAGGCCTCTTCAAGGGTTTTGGCGCCGCGCTTCTCGACCAGTCTGGCGGGCACGTCGCTGTCGAGCACCTTGCCCGCATGCATCATCGACATGCGGTCGCAGCGCTCTGCCTCGTTCATGAAGTGGGTGGAAATGAAGACCGTCACCCGGTCACGCCGCGACAGCTCGATGAGCAGTCGCCAGAACGCATCGCGCGCCACCGGGTCGACGCCCGAAGTCGGTTCGTCCAGAATCAGCAGCTCGGGCTTGTGCACCATGGCAACGGCCAGCGACAGGCGCTGGCGTATGCCCAGCGGCAGACTGGCCGGCAGGCTGTCGATGACGTCCGCCAGCCCAAAGCGCTCCACCATCTCGTCCACGCGGCCCGGAATATCGTTCGGGGACACACTGAACAGCTTGGCGTGCAACTCCAGATTCTGGCGTACCGTGAGTTCACTGTAGAGCGAGAACGCCTGCGACATGTAGCCGACACGGCGGCGGGTGTCCAGGTCATGCGGATCGACTTCGTGGCCGAACAGCCAGGCCCGGCCCTCGCTCGCCGGCAGCAGGCCGGTGAGCATCTTCATGGTCGTGGACTTGCCGCAACCATTGGAGCCGAGGAAGCCGAAGATTTCACCGCGCCGGATACGGAAGGACACGCTATCGACGGCAACGAAGTCGCCAAAGCGCATGGTCAGCCCCTCGGCCTCGATGGCGATATCGTCCGCGCCGCCATCCGACAAGGGGGGAATGACTACCGCTTGGTGTCCGCGCTTTTTCTCTTCCGGGAGCAGGCGGATGAATGCCTCTTCCAGGTTCGGGCTGCCTGTTCTTGCCAGCAATTCCTTCGGCGTGCCGGTGGCGAGGACCTTGCCGTCGTCGATGGCGGCCAGCCAGTCGAAGCGCTGGGCCTCATCCATGTAGGCCGTGGCCACAATCACGCTCATGCCGGGGCGATCGGCGCGGATACGGTCAATCAGATCCCAGAACTGCGCGCGCGCCAGCGGGTCCACGCCAGTCGTCGGCTCATCGAGAATCAGAAAATCCGGGTCATGAATCAGCGCGCAGCACAGGCCGAGTTTTTGCTTCATGCCCCCGGACAGCTTGCCTGCCGGGCGCTCCAGGAATTTGAACAGGCCAGTGGCCTGGGTGAGCTCATCGATCCGCTGGCGGCGCTCTGCGGCGCCATGACCGAACAGGCGCGCGAAGAATTGCAGATTCTCCTCGACCGAGAGCGTCGGATACAGGTTTTTGCCCAGTCCCTGCGGCATGTAGGCGATGCGCGGGCACACTTTATTGCGATGGGCCTTGCTGGCCATGTCGCCACCCAGCACCTCGACCGTGCCCTCCTGGATGATGCGCACACCCGCCAGCAATGAGAGCAGACTGGATTTGCCCACGCCGTCGGGGCCGATCAGGCCGACCATCCGCCCGGCGGGAATGTCCAGGTCGATGCCATCCAGGGCAATGACGTCGCCGTAGCGCAAGCGCACCTGACGGACGCTTGCAACGGTCGTGGGCTGCACACTCGCACTGTGGCTCATACCTTACTCCGGCACGCGAAGGGACAGGTTTTGAGGCCACTCGGCATTGGCGTCGAGCTTGACCCAGGCCACGCCGGGCAAACCGGTCTTGACCTGCTGCAGGTGTTCACGCAGCAGCTCCTGCGAAATCTGCGCGCGCACGCGGAACATCAGCTTCTGCCGCTCGCTGGCGGTTTCGACCGTTTTGGGGGTGAACTGCGCCGCGCTGGCGACGAAGGAAACAGTGGCTGGTATCACATACTCCGGCGCGGCATCCAGAATGATGCGGACCTCGGAACCCAGCGCGACGCGGCCGGCCACGGTCTCGGGCAGGAAGAAGGTGATGTAGACGTCCGACAGGTCGATCAGGTTCAGGACGCGTCCGCCCGATCCCAGCACCTCGCCGGGTTGCGCCACCCGCACCTGCACCCGACCGTCACGCGGCGAGCGCAGTTCGCTGTCGCGTATGTCGGCTTCGATGCGGTTGATGCTGGCCGTGGCAGCGGACACGCTGGACCTCGCGCCTACGAGCTGCGCCTTGGCGGCCTCGACCGCGGCGCGGGCAGCGGCGGTCTGTGCTTTGCTGGCCGCGAGCGTCGCCTGTGCGCCCCGCACGCGCGCCCGGTCATCGTCCAACTCTTGTATCGAGGCGGCGCCTTCTTGGGATAATGTCTGCGAACGTTTCAGTCGCCGTTGCGCGGCATCGAGCTCCGACTCGCGCTGGCCGACGAGTGCCTGCGCCGCAACCACGTCGGCTTCACGCAGCGCCACCTGGGCCTGTGCTGCGGTCACCGAGTGCTCGGCCTGTTCACGCATGGCGAAAGCTTCGTCGCGCTGCGCCTCAAGCGTTTCCAGTTGCATCCTGGCCAGTGGCTGGCCCGCTGAGACGAAATCGCCTTCACGGACCAGAATGTCTTCGATACGTCCGGGCAGCTTGGTGGCGATGTCGATCTCCGTGGCTTCGATGCGGCCATTGCCGTTGACGAATCCTTCGCCGGGGCCGGTATCGGCAAACTTCGTCCAGCCCCACCAGGCCAGCGCGACAACAACCGCTGCAGCGGCAGCGACCAGGAGTTTTTTCTTGAGAGAGGGGGAGACAGTCATGGGTTCGGCGTGCCTTAACGGGTTGATGGGGTGGAAGCGGGCGTCGAGGTCGCACTCTGCGCCTGGCCGGTTGCGGTGAGGGTGCCGCCGCCGAGCGCGGCATACAGTGCCACCTGGCTAGACAGCAGCGCACGGCGCGCCTGCACCAGTTGTTGTCCGGCATCCAGCAGATCGCGTTGGGCGTCCAGCACCTCCAGGAAAGCGGCCGAGCCGTTGTCGTAGCGCAACTGGGCCAGCCGCGCGCGTTCGCTTTGCGCTTCCAGATTGGCCCGCTGGATCGTCAATTGCTCAGCCAGCCAGTACTTGGCGCTCAGTGCATCGGCCACCTCGCGAAAGGCCGTTTGAATGGTCTTCTCGTAGCCGGCAACGGCGATGTCACGACGCACTTCGCTCAGTTCCAGGTTGGCGCGCCGCCGCCCGCCATCGAAGATGGGCAGCGACAGGGTGGGCATGAAGGTCCAGGCGCGGCTGCCGGAATCGAACAGGCCGTCCAGATCGGAACTGGCCGTGCCGAAGCTGCCGGTCAGCGCAATGCGCGGCAAGAACGCCGCGCGGGCGGCCCCGATGTTGGCATCGCCAGCGCGCAATTGGTGTTCGGCGGCAATGATGTCCGGACGACTGACCAGCAGTTCCGAAGGCAGACCGGTCCGAAGTTCGGCCAGCACCGTTGTTTCATCGAAGGGTGCCTTGGTGGGCAGCGGGCCAGGATCGGCACCTACCAGCAGTGCCAGCGCGTGCAGTTGCGTGGCGCGTGCTTGCTCAAGCTGGGTTAGCAGCGCCTGAGCCTGGTTCAGCAAAGTTTGGACTTGAGTGAGGTCCAGCTTCGAGGTCGAGCCGACTTCAACGCGGCGCCGGAAAATGCGATAGGACTCCTCGCGGGTCGCGACGGTTTGACGGGCGATAGCCACGCGTTCGTCTATCTCGCGCAAGCCAAGATAACCGTCGGCCACCTGGGCGATTAGCGCCAGGTGGACGGCCTGGCGGGCCGCGTCGGAAGCCAGCCAGCGTTGCAGAGCGGCGTCTTCCAGGTTGCGGACCCGGCCCCACAGATCCAGCTCCCAGGTGCTCAAACCCACCTCGGCCCGATATTCGCCGCCCACCTGCGACCGGCCCGACATGTTCAGATCGCCAGGGACGCGGGCGCGTCCACCCTGGGCACCCACGCCCACGGCAGGAAATCGATCCGAGCGCTGAATGCGGAATGCGGCGCTGGCTTCCTCGACACGCAGCGCGGCCAGGCGCAGATCGCGGTTGTTCTCCAGCGCGGTCTCGATGAGGCGTTGCAGCAAAGGGTCCGTGAAGTAGGCCTGCCAGGCAAGTTCTCCCGCGTGGGCACCCTCGGTGCTCGATTCAAGATGACCAGGCCAAACCTCGGGTACCGGCAGCGGCGGGGTATCAGGAGCAGGAGCGAGCGACATGCAGCCGGTCAGTACGACGGCGCTCAGTGCCAGCGAGGCAGTGCGCAATTTGAACTCAGACAATAAAGGAAAAGCTGGAGGCATGATCACGTTCCGTACGGGGTTCGGGCTGATAGGGCCTGGTTGTAGAGGAGTAGCCGCCCACGTACAGCGACGCGCAGGCATGTCGGTCACCAACGAACGCTGCAATCGAGCGCGACTTTGATGGCTGTTCACGCCACCTCCCTATTAATGTCTGCACTCTCGCCTCTAGCGACCGGTCGATGGGGCTCTCCTGCTTCATTTTCCGGCGTTCCGGGTTCGTATGCGTCCCTGCGAATAGTGCACGTTATCGCACACTATAAAGAAAACGACTGGACGGTTGTTTGTGATTATACGTTACAATCCCGAAAACGCAATTAGCCGTTCACTAGGCACTGCACACCCGCCAGTTGGAAGTGCTCAGCCTGGGCTGACCATGCGCCCATGGTGGAACCGGTGACCAGCCCATGGGACAATCCAGTCAATTTTTGAACAGGGACCTTTGTATGCCAACCAACAAAGACGACGTACCAGGCAAGCGCCGCTATCTGTCTTCTGTGGCCAGGAGAGAGGAAATATTGGATGCGGCGTTGATCGAGTTTGCGGATCGGACATACAACGCCGTGTCAATGGAGCGCCTGGCGGAATGCGCAGGCTTGTCCAAGGCTGGTATCTACGCCCACTTCAAAAGCAAGGAAGAAATTTTTCATGCCTTGCTCGAACGCACGACAAAGCAGATTTGCGATTTCCAGGGCTGGCTCCCGGATGAAGATCTGACGTTGCCAGAGCTGGTAGATGTCTACCTGGATCGCCTATACGCGACCTTTAGCTCCCCTGCCACGATGTCGATTTACCGGCTGCTTCTGGCCGAAAGCGCCAGAACACCAGAGCTGGTGCAGCGTTGGCACAACGAAGTTGCTCACGGACTGAAAGAGCGGGCGCAGCTCATCATCCAACGCAACATAGAACGGGGCATCATTCGTCCGGGTGTCTTGACCGAGCACTTTTTCCCGCTGGCGCTCGCTCCCGCACTGCTATGGCTGAACTCGTCAATGCTATCCAGGGGAAACCCTTCCATAGAGCTCGTGCAGGTACGAGATGCGCATCGGCAGCTGCTGCTTGAGCTCTTGCAGCCTTGATGAGCAAGGTAAGGCAAAAAGCCAGACACCTCCCTGTGCGACTGGTGACCGGGGTTGCGGTGCTACTGCTGACTGCATGGGGTGCACTGGCTCTATGGCATCAGGTGCCGCAGCCGGCTGTTCGCTGGTTCACCCTCGCGCTGTGGGCGGCCGCGGGACTGTCGATGGTGGCGGCGCTGACAGGTCTGCTCAGCCGCAAGTCATGTAATTTCACGGCAGTGGTATTCGTAAGCGCCGTCGCTATTCTGGCGGCGTGGTGGAGCACCCTGCAGCCCTCGCACCACCGCCTATGGGCTGACGATGTCGCCCAGTTGCTGGAGGCCAGGATCGACGGCGATCATGTTCAACTGAAAAATGTACGCAACTTCGAATGGCGCAGTGAAACCGATTACACGCCGCGTTGGGAGAACCGTACCTACGACCTTACCCGCCTGCGTAGCGCCGATCTGGTACTTTCCTACTGGATGGGGCCGCACATTGCGCACACACTGGTGTCGTTCGGCTTCGACGGTGGCGAGCGGGTGGTGTTCTCACTGGAAATACGCAAGGAGCGCCACGAGTCCTTCTCGGCGATCGGCGGATTCTTCCGTCAGTTCGAGCAGATCCTGGTAGCCGCCGATGAGCGCGACATTGTGCGTACGCGCAGCAATGCGCGAGGCGAGGCCGTTTATCTCTATCGGTTGCAGATGAGTCAGGCGAATGTCCGCGCGTTGTTTCTGGAGTATCTGCACGCGGCCAATGAACTGCGGCGCACACCGCGCTTTTACAACACCTTGACCAGTAACTGCACGACCATCGTATTCGAGCTGGCTCGGCTCATTGCGCCAGCGTTGCCGGCGGACTATCGCCTGCTGCTGTCCGGACACTTTGCGGAATACATCCATGACCTGCACGGATTGACGCCCGGCCATCGCTACGCAGAACTGCAGGCACTGGGGCACATCAACGAACGCGCACTGGCCTCTGACGCATCAGGAGACGACTTCTCGATGTCGATTCGACAAGGTGTGCCCGGCGTGCCGGCCGACGAGGTATCTCCATGAGGTTCCAGCAGTCTTGCCGCATGGCAGTGTGGCTCGTCATTGCCCCGCTGTTGCTGGGGGGCTGCTCGATCCTGCGTGAGTTCGGCCCAGTGGTTGAGGTTCATACACTGGATGCGGGCGAGGCCATCGAACTCAAGCGCGGCGATATCCTGACACGCGGCAAACTCAGCGATGCGACGACCCAGACCATCAGGGTGGCGGCATTGGATGCGCAGGCTTGCGCAAAACCGATCTCAGCGGATTGCGTCGAGGCCCTGGCCGCCGTGACCGGCGTTGCCGCGGATCGACGCCTGGCTGCACTGTCCGAACTGTGGCTGGCGCAGGCTCAGGCCATGAAGCCCGGATCAGAGCAGCAAGCCGCCTGGCTTGAGACCATTCGTTATGCCTATGCCTACCTGTTCTTCGGTGACCATACGCCTGGGGAGCGAGCCTTCGAGGATCGCCAGACGCAAGTGCGGGATTGGTATAACTATGCGGTCGAACGTGCCGCCACCGGGATGTTCGAGGTTCGGCAACAAATGTCTACGCAGTTGTCAGCGCAGACCCGCTGGAACATTGCAGGCTGGGAGCTGCAGCTGGATATGCGCAGCGCGCGCTTGCCGGGCAGTACGGCGGTGCCAGCCGAACTCCTGCCAGCCTCGTCCCTGTCTTTCCGCGGACTGCGCAGCCTCTACCGGCGCGACGGTTTCGGCGCCGAGTTGGTGGCGGTCATGCCGGACGAACCCCTGACTTCCGCCCCCACCCGGGATGGCCATCCAGCGGCCAAACGCAATCAGCAGCCTCTACCCTGGAGCGAGATGCCCGCGCCGTCCATGACGATTCTGCTGCACCCGGACGGAGACGACCTGGACAGCGTGCTGCATACCCGCACTGTCCGTTTGACGGTGCATGACCCCTATGTGGAGTCGGCCATCATGCTGCGCGGGCAGCGCGTACCGCTGGCGGCCAATTTCACCGCCGGCTACGGACTGTGGCTGGCCCGCGCCAACTTCAACCGGCAGTCGCTGCGCAGCCTGCTTGGGCGCGAGGGTGGAATCGACCGTCCGCACGTCTACCTGATGCAGCCCTACGATCCGAACCGACGGATCATCGTCATGCTGCACGGACTGGCCAGTAGCCCGGAAGCCTGGGTGGAACTCGCCAACGAAATCCTGGGCGATGAGGCGCTGCGCCAGCATTACCAAATCTGGCAGGTCTACTACCCGACCAATATGCCGATCGCATTGAACCACGCGATGATTCGCAGAGCGCTCGGGGATACGCTGGCGCATTTCGATCCTTCCGGCCAGGCGCCGGCATCGTCCGACCTTGTACTGGTGGGGCATAGCATGGGCGGGGTCATCGCGCGGTTGATGGTGTCGTCAACCGACCAGTCGCTGGTGCAGCTGGCTGCGGATCGCAGTCGGCTGACGCCGCAGCAGATCAAACGCATAGATCCGATGTTGCGTTTCGAGCCCTTCCCGCATGTCAGCCGCGCCATCTTCATCGCAGCACCGCACCGGGGCACGTCGGTCGCAGGTGGACGCCTGGGGCGCTGGATGGCGGGATTCATTCGCTTCCCCGTTACGGTGCTCGAAGAACTCGCCCACACACTAGCACCCAATGCGGCGGCCAGCAGCCACGAAAGCCTGGGGCATATCCCCAATAGCGTCGACAACCTCGACGAGAACGATCCTTTCGTGCGCGCGGCGGCGGACTTTCCCATCTCTGCCCAGGTGAACTATCACTCGATCGTGGCCCAGGCTAATGCCGAAGAGGCCCTCGTTGATTCTGATGATGGTCTTGTGCCTTACCGCAGCTCCCACCTGCCCGGCGCGCAGTCCGAGAAAGTCATCATTTCGGGGCACAGCGTGCAACAGAGCGCGGTCGCAATATTAGAGATCCAGCGTATTCTGAAAGAGGATATGACGCAGCGGGAAGAGCAGCTCACCCCGCGCTAGGCAGCTGCCGCTGGCTCAGACAAGGCAGTGGACGCACACAAGGATACGGCCGTGTCCGTCGAATTGGTGTGCGTCTGACGCGAATATTCATGTCGCTATGGTCGGCACCAGCGTGGTGCGCTAGACGGCGCCCGCATGGGTGTTTGCCGGACCCTAGCAGGGAATGACGCGCGAGTTGTCGGCGATGATGGCACGCGCAGCTTACCTGAGACAGTCTCACTCTCCTCCATACCTTTGATCCGTATATGACTTTGGCCTGTCCCGGCCGACGACAACTTCTATGGCTGCTCCGGGCATAGCAGAAGGCATCACAGAGCTATTTCTGTGCGTTTTTTTGGCCATTGATGGATCTATGTCAACTCAATGCCATTTAATCCTCTTTCTACAAAAAAAACGACTGGACGGTTGTTTTATGGTCATCTATCTTCAATTGGCAATAATCAGTACCCACTTATCGACTGAACGTCATAACACTCGCTGCGCAATCGCAGCCCTCAATGGGCTCACGGAGAGGAAATCCACAATGGCTGAAGAAAGCGCTTCCGCGCAAAACCTAGAGCAGGATCTGACAAGTCGCTTTCCAACGGCTTACACCATTCTGCTTTTGTTGATCGTCTTGATTGCTGCGCTGACTTGGATCATTCCCGCCGGAAAGTATGAGCGGGTCATGAATGAAGAGGTCGGCCGCGAAGTGGCTGTGCCTGGCACTTACCAAGTGGTCGAGTCCAGCCCCCAGGGGTTTATGGACGTTCTGCTGGCGCCCACTGCGGGTTTTTATGATCCAGACAGCTATGTCGCCAACGCCGTGGATGTAGCGCTGTTCATACTATTTCTCGGTGGTTTTTTGGGCGTAGTGAATGCCACCGGCTCGATCGACACCGGTATTCGCAGCGCAATGCAGCGGTTGGAGGGCCGAGAGATCTGGATGATCCCGATCCTGATGACTTTGTTCGCCCTTGGCGGCACAACCTATGGCATGGCTGAAGAGACCCTGGCGTTCTATGTCATTTTGATCCCGATCATCATCGCCGCCGGCTACGATGCCGTGACGGGGGTGGCTGTGATCCTGATCGGCTCAGGCATCGGTGTATTGGGCTCGACCATCAATCCCTTTGCCACTGTGATCGCCTCCAATGCAGCCCACATTCCTTTTACCGATGGCCTGCTGCTGCGCCTAGTGCTGCTGATTGGCGGTTTGGTGATCTGTGCCGTCTATGTGATGCGCTATGCAAAACGGGTCAAGGCCGACCCTTCGCGTTCCGTCGTGGCCAAACAACGCAATGCCCACCGCACGTTGTTTCTACAGGGGCATGATGATCTGGGTGACGTCAAACTGAGCCTGACCCAGAAACTGGTACTAGTGATCTTCGCCCTGACCTTCGTGGTCATGATCTGGGGTGTTTCCTCCCAGGACTGGTGGATGGACAAGATGGGCGCTCTGTTCCTGGCCGCTGCGATCGTCGTTGGTGTTGTCGCCCGCCTGGGCGAGAAGAGGCTGGCCGGCAGCTTTGTCGATGGCGCCCGTGATCTGCTTGGCGTAGCTCTGGTCGTTGGCCTAGCGCGAGGCATCGTGGTCATCATGGAACAGGGCATGATTGCTGATACGATTTTGCACAGTGCTGAAATGCGCTTGAGCAACATGTCGGAACTGGGTTTCATCAACCTGATGTTCTGGATCGAGACGGGCATGAGCTTCCTCGTGCCTTCGTCATCCGGCCTTGCGGTACTGTCGATGCCCATTCTTGCCCCCCTGGCGGACTTTGCTAATGTCAGCCGCGACTTAGTTGTAACTGCCTATCAATCAGCCAACGGCCTGGTGAATCTGATCAACCCAACCTTCGCAGTGGTGATCGGCGGCCTGGCCATAGGGCGAGTCTCCTATGACCGCTGGCTGGTATTCATCTGGCCCTTGATGGCGATTCTGACCCTGTTTATCACCTTAGTGATCAGCATCGGTGTCTTCCTGTAATTCTCTGATAAATGAGGTTTTCACATGTCTGAACATACTCTTGGCGTTCACTCCGAAACAGGTATTTTGCGGCAGGTCATCGTTTGTCGCCCCGGTCTTGCCCATCGCAGGCTAACGCCCAGTAATTGTGATGCTCTATTGTTTGATGATGTGTTCTGGGTCAAACAGGCGCAAAAGGATCACGATGTATTCGTAAGTCTGATGCGTGCCCGAGGAGTGGAGGTGTTGGATGTCAATCAACTGCTGGCCGAGACCCTGGACATCGCCGAAGCACGAAGCTGGATTCTCGATCATCGGATCAGCTGGAATCATATTGGCGTCGGCATGGTGTCTGATTTGCGGGCCTGGATGGACGAGCTGCCAGGGCACGTCCTGGCAGAGTTCCTGATCGGTGGCTTGCAGGTGAATGATCTGCCGTTCGATCCGAGCGGTCTGTTCGGCAACCACTTGGGGCCTTATGGCTTTATCTTACCGCCTCTGCCGAATTTTCTATTTACCCGAGACAACAGCTCCTGGATCTACGGTGGCGTCACGCTGAATCCCATGTACTGGGCCGCACGCAAGCCGGAAACGCTGCTGACGGCAGCAATCTACCAGTTTCATCCAAAATTTTCCGGCAAGGTCGAGGTGCTCTGGGGAGATCCGCTCAAGGATCACGCACTGGCAACCCTGGAAGGCGGCGACATCATGCCGATCGGCAATCGCACCGTGTTGGTCGGCATGGGCGAGCGTTCGTCCCCCCAAGCGATCGGGCAGCTGGCTAATGCCCTGTTCGAGCACGGCACGGTCGATCGCGTAGTGGCCTGCCAGATTCCCAAAAGCCGGGCGGCCATGCATCTGGATACAGTGTTCACGTTCTGTGGTGGGAATGTCGTTACTGCCTTCACAGAAGTGGCTGATCAGATGGTCTGTTATGACCTGCGGCCCGGCGCGGGCGGCAAGCACCTGACGTTCAACCAGGATCCGCGTCCGATGTTCGACGTGGTTGCGGAGGCGCTCGGTTATCAATCTCTGACCGTGATCCCTACCGGAGGGGACACGCCCGCCGAACGTGAGCGCGAGCAGTGGAATGATGGCAACAACGTACTGGCCCTGAGCCCGGGCGTCGTCATTGGCTATGACCGCAATGACGACACCAACGCTGCTCTGGAATCGGCCGGCATCGAAGTGCTGAAAGTACCAGGCGCAGAGCTAGGCCGGGGGCGCGGCGGTGGACGCTGCATGAGCTGCCCAACCATACGCGACGCAATCTGACACCTTAGGAGCATGGCAATGGCCTTCAATCTGAAAAGCCGACACTTTCTCACGCTGCGGGACTTCAGTCCGCGCGAAATCAGTTACCTGCTGAAACTGGCAGGCGACTTGAAAGCAGCTAAGTATACCGGCACCGAAGTGCCGCAGTTGTGCGGTAAGGAAATCGCTCTGATCTTTGAAAAGGACTCCACTCGCACCCGGGTAGGCTTCGAGGTTGCGGCCTTTGATCAGGGCGCCAAGGTTACCTATCTTGGGCCGACCGGCACCCATATTGGTCACAAAGAATCGGTCAAGGACACCGCCCGAGTGCTGGGGCGCGTCTATGATGCCATCGAATACCGGGGCTTCGGCCAGGCTGTGGTCGAGGAGTTGGCCGAGTATGCTGGCGTGCCCGTCTACAACGGCTTGACGGATGAATTTCATCCTACCCAGATCCTGGCTGACTTCCTGACCATGCAGGAGCACGTGGAAAAGCCACTGCGAGACATGTCCTATGTCTTCATCGGCGATGCCGCCAACAACATGGGTGACAGCCTGCTGATCGGCGGCGCCAAAATGGGCATGGACGTACGCCTATGCGCCCCGAGGGCCTGTTGGCCGCATGATGATATCCAACAGGAAGCCCAGCGAATCGCCAGCACCACTGGCGCCCGGATCACGATCACCGAGGATATCGACAGTGCGGTAGCCGGTGTGGATTTCGTCTATACCGATGTTTGGGTGTCCATGGGCGAGCCCGAGGAAAAATGGGCCGAGCGGATCAAGCTGCTGCTGCCCTATCAGGTCAATAGCGCACTCATGGAAAAAACCGGCAACCCGCGGGTGCACTTCATGCATTGCCTGCCGGCCTTCCACAATACCGAGACCACCGTTGGCAAGGAGATTCAGCAGAAGTTCGGTATCGATGCGATGGAAGTCACCGAGGAGGTCTTCGAAAGCCCCGCCTCGATCGTCTTCGATCAGGCGGAAAACCGTATGCACACCATCAAGGCGGTGCTGGTCGCCACCCTGGGAGCCTGACATGCTGGTAGTCGCAGCCTTGGGCGGCAACGCCCTTTTGAAGCGCGGTGAACCGCTGACCGCGCGTACCCAGCGTGCCAATGTGCGGGTCGCGGCCCAAGGCTTGGCGGCCATCGTGCGCGCTGGCCATGATCTGGTCATTACCCATGGCAATGGACCCCAGGTCGGTCTGCTGGCCTTGCAGGGCGCCGCCTTCAAGCCGGACGAGGTTTATCCCCTGGATGTACTGGGGGCGGAAACCGAAGGCATGATTGGCTACGTCATCGAACAGGAGTTGGAGAATGCGCTGAATCACGACCGGCCAGTAGCCACACTGCTGACCCAGGTCGTGGTGGATCAGCATGACCCGGCGTTCGATAACCCGACCAAGTTCATCGGGCCCGTGTATGAGCGGGCCGAAGCCGAATCCCGGGCCAAAACCGCCGGCTGGCATATTGCCCAAGATGGCAATAAATGGCGCAGGGTGGTGCCGTCACCCAGGCCGCTGGAAATCCCCGACATGCGGGTGATCAAGTTGCTACTGGACCAGGGCGTGGTGGTGATCTGCGCGGGTGGCGGCGGCATCCCGATATTGCGCCGCGAAGACGGTAGTACGGTGGGTATTGAGGCGGTCATCGACAAGGACGCAGCCAGCGCCCTGCTGGCGCAACAGCTCAAGGCCGATGCACTGTTGCTGCTGACCGATGTCGATGCGATCTATCGGGACTTCGGCAAGGACAACGCAGCGGCGATCAGCAGCCTGAGCGTGGAGGAGGGGCGTGCCCTCGATCTGCCGGCCGGTTCGATGGGACCCAAACTGGCCGCTGCCGCCGACTTTGCCCAATACGGAGGGTTCAGCGGCATTGGCAGACTGGAAGATGCACTGGGTATTCTGCAGGGAAGCGCTGGCACCAGAATATCGGCGCGGTGAACCGGAAGTGACGGGCCAGTGTATGCGAATCAATGCGTCGCTGGCGCGGCTTTCGGGGCGGAGGCTGCCAGGTCATGTTTTGCACAGTAAGCACGAGGCCTTATCGGGTGTCTTTTGTAACTCAGTGGCTGCGATAGTCTACAAGAAGAGGAGTGACTTCTGCGAGTCAAATTTGACTAGAACGTCCTGCTTGGATGTCATTCCTGAGCCATGTGTATGGCATAACAAGAGCCATGGCGGTGGATCCTGGCTGGGTCACAATGGAACTAAGCGAGACTTACCTGGACTCGCAGCCCTATCCGAGCGCTGCTCGAGAAGCCCTCAATCATCTGCACCCGCTTGGCCGAGTCGGTCAGTCGGAAGACGTCGGTGACCTTGCCGTTTACCGCGCAAGTGATCAATCAAGGTTCTTGACGGGACAGATCACCGCGCTGGACAGGGGGAGGACGGCAAAGCGTCCGCTGCCCTCATAAAGAAATGTTGGTGGTATCGTCCGATAGCGAGAGATAAGGGTTGTTCGGTGGCGTTTCCGAAAACAACAGGCCAGCATCATCCAGAAGGTACCCATGAAGGCGGCGGGATTTTCTCGGCCCAGTGACCTCGCAGGTCCAGATGTTCAGGCCGCTGGCCTGCTTGCGATGCAGTTGCAGTTTCTCGAAGCGCTTCTGTATCCATTGCCAGTCCTGCACCTTGTCCTGTTTGGCGAGCGCCGCGATGGAAGGGTGCTCCTGGGCGTAACGCTGGAACAAGCCAGGACTGACGAGGTAGGCGGTATCGGCCACGGTATGCACCAGCGCCTTGGCGTCGTTGATGATGAGCCGCCGAGCCTGGATGCCTTGCTGGAGCCAGGCGATGAAATGCTCGCCGGACGGCTCCGTGCTGCCAAGGGCTTCAGGCGCCCGCTTCGGCGGACTGGCGTCGGTGTCCGTGGGTTGTACGGTGGGAGGTATCGACGGGGCGCTGTTGTCTAGGATGGGCTGCTCCCGCTCGCCATCGCTCTCCTGCGCGGGTACCGCGAGCAGGGACAGCAGATCGTCCATCGCGGCGTCGGCAGGCGTAGCTTCGGGAGGCGGCTGTCTGGCGACAGGGTGAGCGCTGTCGGCCTCAGTTCTGATGCTGCTCGGGGCATCATCCGTGCCAGTCGCCGGTTGTTCGAGAGTGTCAGCCTCGGCAGCCGCCTCCACTATCACCGTCCCGGCGAAGGGTTCAGGCCGCTCAGCCGGCTGCCAGATCAGCGCCGGCGACAGCCGCAACAGCGTAAAGCTGTGTGACCAACCGGCCTCGCTGCTGACCGTGGCACGCCAGATGGCCTTGCCATCGGGCGTCGGCTGCAGCATGCCATGTTCCTGCAGGACGTTGAAAACGGCGCTGTTGTTGGAGGGAATGCCGTCGATACCCTGGGACAACAGATGGGCGCGCAGTTTGTCAGAGACTGTCTTGCTGACCAACCACAAGGCATCCTCAGTGAGCCAGCCATCCGAAGCCTGGGGCTGGTTCAGCTTCAACTCTTCCTTCAGCAGGTAACGCAAGCCATCGATCAACTTGCGCTGCAGGGCGTGTTTGGGTGCGGCCATGGCGCGGGCGGGATCTCCTCCCAGTTCCTGGGCCACCGAGGCGCGGTCGGCCTGGATGACGAGCTCTCCCAGGATGCCTGCATGTTCGTACTGACCGGCCAGCACATAGAGCAGTGATGCCCACAGTGCGGGGTAGCCACTGAGCCAGTCGAGAACGTCGCCATCGAGCAGTTGATGGTAGAGCAATCCTGTGGCGGCACCATGCAGGCGGTACTCGCGGTCATCCCGGTAGCGAAAGCGGTATGGGCGTGTCAGTGGCCCATGCCAGGGGTGCCAAACGCCGCCATCCTCATACTCGACGTGAAGGTCGACGGCAATCTTGCCGATATCGTGGAGCAACGCCGCGTAGGCGATAGCCGCCGTCCAAGCTTCTGACTGGGCTGCCTGGTCTTCGGGGGGAGCGCCAGCCGGCAGCAGGTGGGACTGTCGCAGTTTGAGCGCGTAGGCGATGATTTCCAGCCCGTGATCGAGCATGCCGCCGTGGTAAGCATGGTGATGGCTCTCCGAAGCGGGAAACTGCTGGACCAGCTCGGCGTAGTGCTCCAGCGGTGCGCGATACAAAGTGGCGAACTGTTTGCGCGATAGCGATGTGCGCTGCCAGATGTGTTCCAGCAGCTTCTGCCGGCGCGGCGTCGCCAGCAAGGACGCGGCCGGCTCGGGCTGCAGCAGCCCTTTGGGAAGATCGGCGGCGGGTGCCGGCGACGGAGCGGCAGTGACCGAGATCCGTTTTCGCTGGAACAGGGAGAGCATGCGAGTGTCCTGGTGATGGGCCGGCCGGGGGGCCTTTTCGCCTTTTCGAGGTAGGGCCTTTCCCCTTGCACCCCATTCCCTTCCCCTTTTGGCCCCTTGGCCCTTAAGCCTTTGGGTATAGGGCGACGGGCATCGATCGTCCACCGCCAATGCGGGGTGCGGCAAAGCCGGTTTGATGCGGGAAGGCTCGCTGTTCCCGTCCTACGATGGGCCGTATATTGGATTCGGAAGGACACCATGGGCCCCTACATTGACAAGGTAAGGATAATTCCTTACTATACAGGCATCGCTATCGGGAGAGTTGCCATGTCTGTCATTCATGAAGTCGCCACGCTGACCTCCAAAGGCCAGATCACGCTGCCCAAGTCCATCCGGCAAGCCCTGGGTGTGGATACCGGCGGCAAGGTTGCGTTCGACCTGCGTGACGGCGAAGTTGTCGTGACCCGTGCCGACGCCGAGCACGAAGACCCCGCCATAGCCGCGTTCCTGAACCTGCTGGCCCGCGATATTGAAGCTGGCCGGAATGTTCGTGGGCTCCCGGAGGATCTGGCTCGCACGATGCTGGAGCATTCGGGCCACAACGTGGTCCTGGGCGACGATTTTGATGAAGACGTGGCAATCTGATGCAACAGCATGGCTGGACGCTGCTGTTCCACGACAACCTGATCGAGCAGTTGATGAAGCTGCGTGCGGCCGTGCTGCGCGCACAAGAGAACGACCCGGAGGGCTTCGGGTCCAACACCAATGTCAAGTTCTTTCGGGCCCTGGTCCAGTCGATGCAAGACGTGGTGCCGGGCGATCCAGCGCGAGACGAGTACCGCCAGGGCAACACCATGGGGCCGGCTTATCGCCACTGGCGACGGGCCAAGCTCGGCAGGCGGTACCGGCTGTTCTTCCGCTACGACTCGAAGGCGAAGGTCATCGTGTACGCCTGGGTCAACGACGAACAGACCCTGCGGTCATCGGGGAGCAAGTCAGACCCCTATGCGGTGTTCGAGAAGATGCTCGGACGCGGAAACCCGCCCGACGAATGGAACGCATTGGTAAGGGCAAGCAAGCCGGATTGGAGCAAACGGGAATAGCCATCTCACATGTAGCAGGTGACGACCATGAACACGACAACCCGTAGCAGTACCGCAGAACGCCTTGGCCGCTGGCTTGGCCGTGGATGGCGGGGCTATGTGCGTCGTGAGCGGCGGGTGGCCGCGTGGCTGGTGTCGGCTGGTGCGCCGAACGGTGTCGCGACCGCTCTGGTGTGGATCGTCAAGCTCGCTGTGCTAGGGGTGCTGCTCTACGTGGCCTTCTGGCTGACGCTGCTCCTGGTGTTCGCTACCGTGGCTGCTTGGGCCTCGGCAGCGAACACCCCGGACGAAGATGTTTGGCCCTTCACCGACATAGACGAGCTTCGCAATACGCCGGGTTATGACCCCAATCTCTACAACGACAACACCCATGTCGACTACAAGGATGACTGAGGTTCGGGAGCTACTTGAGTTTTCCACCCGTCATGGCACCTGCGCCTTTGCCACCAGCCTGTGCGCCTCCCTTGGTGCCTTCGGCCATGCCTTGAATGGTATGCCCTGCGCGAAAACCGACCCATCCCAGCGCCGCGACCCAGAACCCGGGTAACACCAGGAACATGGCTCCCATCACGAAGTTCAGCAGCATGTCGCCAAACGTGTTGTTCAGCCCAATCAGAGGGTCAAAATTCGTGTGGGGGCGGTTCCATCCCCATCCCCAACCGTAAAGCGCATCGAGGATCGTGCTGTCGATCCAGCGCGCCAGTTGCAGCCAGAAATCGGTGAAGAACAACGCAAACTGGACGACGGTAAGAGTGACGACGGTTTTCAGGTCGTAGGTGCCGATCAGCAATACCATCGGAATACAGATCACCAAAGCCATTTTCAGGAACGCCAGCACCATGGGTAAGGCTTGGCGCACGACGTCCATTGCCGGGAAATAGGCGAGTCCACCAACCGCCATCCCGACGTCACTGGCGGCGCGATTGATGATGTTGGGCAGCGTCTTATCAATCTGCCCGCCATAATCGGTATAGACGCTGCCCTGGTTAAGCTTCTGCTGGCGCGGCGAGGCGATAGTGCGGATCACCGAGTCATCAACCTCGGCACGGCTGAGGAAACCGGCCCAGCCGGCCAGACGGTTGAGCAGGCTGGGATCGACCTGCTCCAGCAGGCGGGCGCGCAGGCCGTTGCCACTGTCGCTCCACCACTGGCGGCAGGTCGGATAGCCGGCACCGCTCGGCACCTGTGCCAGGCCGGCATCGCGGTTGCTGTCGTAGGCCCAGCCGTCGCGCGGCGTCCTGGCCCGGTAGGTGTCGTAGTAGCCCGCATTGTCGAGGAAGTACCGAGACCCGATCCAGGTGACGTCGTGCATCTGCGCCTCGTCGAGATCCGGGCGGCTCATGAACAGCTTGGCGCGTGCAGGGCCATAACAGTCGTGGGTGAAGTCGGCGACTTCCTGTGCCAATACGGGGTCGTCGATGCGTGTGGCATTGACCTCCATGCGGATCTGCCGCAGGTCGGTTCCGCACGGAATGGCGGCGACCGAGGCGCCGGTGATCGCGCGCGACAGCGCGTGCATGAAGGCCCACCACACCGGCACGCGCGCGCTCTGGTTGTTGAGCGTGCTGAACGACTGCGACCAGCCAGTATCGCTGGGCTGGGGAACGCTCACCTGGCACTGCGCCGAGCGTGCCTGGTCGTACTGGATGGTGTTGAGGTCGACGTCGATGAAGGGAATACCGGCGAACATCACCACGACGATCGCCACCCAGACGCGGTTCTCGATGCGTACCGATGACAGTGCGCCTTTATTGCCTTCGTCCGCACCCTCGGCACGCGCCTTGAGCCATTCCTGGATGATGATCGCCACGAAGGGAATGGCGAACACGCCGCTGGAAACGAGAACCGCCCAGATGCCGTTATGGATGATCCAGCCCAGCAGGGTCAGGTAATACTCCAGGTAATCCGTGGTGAACAACGTCATGTCCGGCCTCCCACTACGCCGCATGCATCAGCAGGCTGGCCTCAAGCGCGACGATTCCCGCCACGCCGGCGATTTCGGTGCGCCGGAGGCGGCGCTTCGCCTCTGCGCCGGTTTCGCGCGCCAGCAGGCGCCGGCGCATCCATACCCATCCGTAGCCCGTCGCGCCGTATAGGCACAGCCGCCACAGCAGGAAGTAGCCGGAGGCCTCGGCGAGCCAGCGTTCCCAGCCGCCGACACTGCCGAGGTAGTGGATACCCGCGATGTTGGCTGCCACGGCCGCCGCAAGCAGCAGCATCGTCCACAGCAGCGTCCTCGCCACGCGCCGGTTGAACAGCCAGCGCGGGCGCAGCCAGGTCGGACTCATGGCGTACCTCCCGGGTTGGGCCGCTGCAGCTGGTCGAGGCGGTCGGGTACGGGGTCGCCCTCGTAGATGCCCCGCGAACCGGCGGCCCGGGTGCTGTGGCGCTGGATGATCGCCATCGGCGAGTTGTTGGCGAGCGTGCGGCGCAGCTCCAGTTCAGTCTTGAGGTTCGAGATCTCCCGGTCGAGCGCGCCGCTCTCCTGATCGACGGCAGCCACCGCCAACTGGTTGGCAGCGACGTTGGGCTCCTTCCTGCCGGTCAGCAGGGTGCGCTGCAGCAGCAAGGCTTTCTCCAGCACCGATGCCAAGGCGACTTCCGAGGCAAGACGTTGCGCCAGGACGTGTTGGTCCGGTTCGTCGCGCAGTGCCTCGATGACGCCCCGGGTGATCGGCAGTGACACGCTGCCGGCGTCGCGCAGGTTCTCGAAGGTGGTGTTGCGTGTGCCGTCGATCAGCTCCTGCAGCGTCTGCAGCTTGGTGTCGTACTCTTCCTGGATGAGGGGTGTCAGGCCCACACCCGGAACGGTTTCGGTTTTGGTGCAGGCGTCGCAGGTGCGCTGCTCCTGTTCGCCGAGCACGCGGGTGGCCCAGTCGATCGCTTCTTGCGGGGAGGTCCAGGTCTGGCAGGCCAGGCTGTTGCAGCTCGCCGCATCGATGGCCGAGGCGTCGGTCACGCTGCGGCCATTGACGAGGTTGTAGCCGGCCCTGGTAACGTCGCTCACCACCCTGATCGCCGGCTGACCGGCGCCGCCGGCGTTGTTGCCCCCGACCCACGGCACGCCGTCGTTGCCCCGGCGCGTCTCAGCCTGCTCAATGGCCGACACCGCATCCGTGCTCGACACGGCATCGCGCAGCGCCATGCCTTCCGCCATCTGGCTCCAGCCAAGCTGGCCGCCGGCCATGTCGGCCATGCGTTCAGCCATCGACCTGCAGGTCAACTTGGAGCGATCGAAATCCAGCCTTGCCTGGAGGACGCCATTGGTCAGCAGGTTATACAAACCTGGGTCGGCCCTCTGGATGATCAGAGCCGGAAGCGACGCAACGGCGCTGGTAGCGCTCTGGATCACGTTGCTCATGATGTTTTGAAATCCGTTGGTCAGCCCGTTGAGCTGGTTCTGGATCGTGGTGCTGATGCTCATGTCGCCGCAGATCAGGTTGCTGTTCCAGCCGGCCCCGACCCCGATCGAGCGCATGCCCGCAGCGCCGCTCATGGAAACCGCGTTACCGCCACCGATCGAGTACATGACTTCGTCGCCGATCACGCTGCCGCTGGTCTGGAAGCCGCCGCTCTGAGCCCATGCCCAGCCACTGGCCAACGCGAGCGCGCCGGCCAGTATGGCCGGCCGCCACAAGTGATCTGCAAGCATGGAATGACGGCGACGGTCAGGGCGCTTCATCGTGGTGTCCTCAGTTGAAATCCACACTGCCAAGGAAGGTCTGCCCGCGGCGCTGGCAGCAGCTGTACGGGCGCCACAGCGCCCAGGCGTAGTCGCCCCGTTGTGCCTGGGGCAGCGACCCGGCATGGGGAAACACGGTGCAGCTGTTGGAAAGGCGTGGGGTCAGTTGCTGCCACTTGCCCGTGCTGGCGTCGCTTTCGATCAACGCGCCGGCCGGCCAGTAGCCGTCGCGCGCGTTCGCCAGCAGCGGCTGGTACACATGCAGTTGGCCGCGGCGGGTCACGATGTCGCCAGCACGCTGGGCGACGACCGCCCCGGCCTTGTAGTCGTCGGTCTGGTGCAAGAACCCGCCACGCGGGTACACGGCGCCCCAAAGATTCAGTCCGCTGCGTGTGCCGATCTCGCGCATACCGGGGATCAGCGCCTCGGGGTACACCGCCTCCGGGACGTTGTAGCGCCAGGCCAGGGTGTCGAGCGTGCTGAGCAGGTACGGCATGAAGGCAGTACCGGCGCCTGCGCAGATGTAGCCGGACGCCGAAGCGAACTGGCTGAATACCTCGCCGCCCGGGTGGCCGATGACGTCGGCGTTCTTGAACTTTGCAAGATTGTTTTCGTGATCCTCGTTGGTGGTTCCGTCACCACCGGCCTGCGCCGTGGCATTGGGCTGGCTCATTGCCCGCGCCTCGACCCAGGGATTCTCCCCGGTGTTGCTGTAGCTCGATACCACCGCGTCGGGAACGTAGTGGCGTACCTTGATCGACGTGCGCACGGTGCAGCCCGTCCAGGTGCAATACAGCCAGTAGCAGATCCCGGTGACCCGGTATTCGAGGCAGTCCGGCGACAAGGTCGAGGAGATGATGGTGGCGGTGTTGAGGGCGAAGCTCGACGTGGCACTGCACAGCAGCGCGACGGCGGCCCCGAGCCGCAGGCGACGGGAAATCATGGCTGTCCCTCCCGGTAACGCTCGATGCGGACCAGCGCCTGGCCGAGGTCGCTTTCCCCATACACGACGTAGCGCTGATCGACGATCACCGCCGGAATGCTGGTGATGCCTAAGCTCCAGGCATCGGTCATGCCCTGGTAAGCCTCACGCATGCGCTGTTGCAGCGCTTGGCCACCTTCGTTCAGCCGCCGCTGGACGAGCGCCGCGGCCCGCTGCGGATCGTCCGGCAACCGGGCCGACAGTTCCGCTTCGATGGCCTGCGCCGCGTCGAGCTGGATGATGCGATCCGCCGCCTGGGCACCGGCCACCGGGTGGCGGACGTCCGCCACGATCCAGATCTCCGCTGCGGTCACGTTGCCGGCGACCAGCAGCAGTGCCGGAAGGGCCAGCGTCCGGCTGAGGTGGGCAAGAAAGGTGTGCATGGACTTCGCGTCTCGGGGTGAATGACCCTGGTAGTCGAACCCATGGTGCAGATGCCCACCACGAACAATGCGCACTGTGACAATCCCTGTTTCTTGGGGATCGGATAGCTGTCCCGTGGAGCGGAGAGGCCTTTCAGGGAAGCGAAAAAAAGCATGGACCTGGGCAGGTCCATGCGTTGGATGGGGCTTGGCAGACACGATCAGGTGCTGCTACAGCAAGCCGCTCTCGGCAAAGGAGTACGGTTCGCCCTGGCCGATGATGAAATGATCCAGCACACGGATGTCGATCAGATCCAAGGCATCCCTGAGCCGGCGGGTGATCATGCGATCGGCGGCACTGGGCTCTGAGTTCCCCGAAGGGTGCTGGTGCGCGAAGATGACGGCGGCGGCATTGGCCGCCAGCGCACGCTGGACGACTACCCGGGGATAGACTGATGTCTGGTTGATCGTGCCGCGGAACAGCGGCTCGTAGGCCAGCACCTGGTGGCGCGTGTCGAGGAACAGTGCGGCGAAGATTTCATTGGGTTCGCCGACGAGCATCAGACGCAGAAAGTCACACGCGTCGTTCGGCTTCTTCAAGGCGTTGCCGGCTCTGAAGATGCGTTGCTCCAGCAGCGCGATGGCCTGTTGAATGATCCGGTCTTCGTGCTCGTCGACGGCGACGGGATCGTGGTTCAACTCGATACAGGAGTCGTCGGGGGAAAGTACAGCAGTCATGGAAACCTCCAATGGATGAGCGGAGGTACCCCATGGAGGCAGAACCTCCAGGGGAATGACGGAAGGAAGAACACACATCCACCAGCGTGGGAACGCTGGCCGTTCGCCTCGGGATGCGTTGCGAACGAAGGTCAGCGCAGCAGCGCTGCGCCGTAGCCTTGAAGACCCCGGCTACCTGGGCATGTCGCCATCGTCGATGGCGGACAAACCTGCGGCGCGAGCCGGAGCGGCATCCGGCACGTCACCCATCAGAAGATCCATGGCGGACAGCAGCGCATCGCCTTCGACCGGCCCTTGCAGGAGTAGCGATCGCTCGGTCTGGCGGTCCTCCAGGCGCAGGCTGGGAGTGGCGGTGATGCCGCCGTGCGCGCCTTGCTCGGCCTGATCGCGCACGATGAGCTGGGGACGCTCGCTATCCAGGCAGCGCTGGAGCACCGGTGTCAGCCCTGGGTAGCGAAGCCCCCCGGGCAGCCCCTGGCCGCCGCCGCGCGTGTGCTGGTACAGCCAGCCGACGGCATCGAAGAAGGCCCCGTGCCCGCCGGTCTCGCCCGCACACTCGGCCACACGTGCCAGTTCCGAGGCGGCCGGCTCGTGTATCGCCAGCGGCAGGTGATGCCATTGCAGACTGACGTCGGCATGCTGGTCGATCCAGCTCTTCAGGCTCGGGTAGTAGGCCTTGCAGAATGGGCATTCCAGGTCTGCAAACAACGTCAGCACGAAACGGGCGTCGGCCTGGCCGTGGCGCCACGGCGGACCGCCCGGGTGGTGCTGAGTGGTCGGGGTCGGTGCGGCATCGGGACTGTCGCGCAGCACCACGGCGAGCAGCGCGAACAGCAGCACCGCAAGCAGGCCGACGGCACATAGCAACAGGTGCAGACAACGCCGACGACGTACAGCCGGTGGCGGGTTCGTTGAGCGATGGAGAGGCATGGCGTGCTCCGGCCGTCAGGAGAGCAGATCGGCGTATGGCAACGGCTCGATGCCGCGCGCGCGGTCGATGTTCTCGGATACCTTGAGCGCGGCTTCCAGCTCGTTGATGCCGAACTGTTGCATGAGCCGGTATCGTTCGGCTTTCTCTTCGGGTTCGGTCTGGGCCAGTGCGAGATACAAGCTCGGTGGTACGGCCCTGAACAGCACCTCCATGCTCTTGGAGAGAATGACGCCCTCGCTGAACTTCCCGGATTCCTTCCTGGCCGAGAGCATCAGTGCCTTCTGCGCTGGCGACAACTCGCGGAACCTGGCAATTTTTTCGACTTCGTCCGGTGGCATCGACAAGCACAACCACCACTCGATCATATTGAGCATCGGCTCCGCCGCCCTGGGCAGATCGTCGATGTTCTGCGTTGCCAACCAATACCAGGCGCCCAATTTTCTCCACATCTTGGTGATCTTCACCACGTACGGAGACAACAAGGGATTGCGCGTGATGATGTGGCCTTCATCGGTCACGTTGAGGATTGGCCGACCGAGAAACTGGTCGCGTTCCGCAATGTTGTTGACGGTATTGATCAGGGAGATGTAGGCGATCGAGAGCTGGGCGTTGTAGCCCTCCCTGGCATAGGTGGCGAGATCGACGACCGTGATGTCGGCTTCTGGCCAGGGCGTGCCGGGGCGGTCGAACATTTCGCCGTCTGAGCCTTGCGTGAAGATGTCCATAGCGTCAGCCATCTCCAACAACCGCGTGCGACGGGTTTCGGGCAGGGTCGAATCGCGGCCGCGCTCGCGTAGGGCGTCGCGCACGTCGCGCGTGAGCACATCCCGGTCTTGCGCGACGCAGTGGCGGGCGGCGTCCAGGATGCACTGGCGGATCAAGGAGCGGTCGGCCCGCGTCATGCGGGATTCCTCTTTATCTTCGCCGCCCGTGATCATCAAGCGTGCGGTGATCTCAAGCTCGCCGAGCACATCGCGCTGCTCGTCCGTATCGACGGCGGCCGGGTCGACAGGCTGTTCCTCATCCAGCGCATCGGCGTCCAGCGTCTGCACATCACTGGGGGATTCGATCAACCGGCGGGCATCGGCGAACGGCGCGAGGCTCACGCCCGAACCGGGCGCGAGCTTGACCCGGTTCACCGACAGGCCCAGCCGTGCGGCGAAATCAGCCAGCAAGCCAAAGGAATTACCGGCCTCCACGATGAACATGCGCGGGCGGTAGATCGCGGCGACCTGGTTGAGGATGTTGTTAAGCGTGGCCGACTTGCCCGAACCCGTTGGCCCAAACAAAAACAAATGGGCATTCATTTGCCGATCCAATCTGCTGAACGGGTCGAACGTCAGTACTCCGCCACCGCGATTGAACAGCGTGATGCCGGGCCTGCCCGTACCCTGGCTGCGTCCCCATGCCGGCGACAGATTGGCGGCATGCTGAGCGAACATCAGTTGCGTGTACCACTGCTTGCGGTCCGCGCCGGGGTTGTAGACGCAAGGCAGCCAGCGCAGATAGCTGTTGAGCGGCGCGACTTCGTCTTCTTCGCGGACTGGCTGCAGCCCGGCGTTGAGCATCACGTTGGCGAGCTGCAGGCCGCGCCGGTCCAGTTCGTCTTCGTCGTCGCCGGAGAGGTAGAACGCCAGCGAGCCGCGATACAGCTTGTGAGAGCTGCCGATCAGCGAACGCGCCTCCTGCACGTCCTGGAGCGCCTGCTCGGACGCCAGGGTTTCTCCGACTGACTTCTTCGCCAGTTGGTTGAGGTGCGCTTCCAGGATGTCCTGCGGCGTCGCAACCAGCGTCAGGCACATCACGGTGCCTTCGGGCAGCTGGTCGAACAGCGTGTTGATCGCGTCGCCCTTACGCGTTTCGCCGGTGAGATGGCCGGTGGCCGGCGGCATGCGCAGGCGGTCGGTGACCATGACCCGGTGCGGCAGGCTATCGAAGTACCACAACCCCAGCTCGGCGTCGGAGCGCGGCTGGCCGAAGAACAACCTCTGCGAGAAATCCTTGCCGCTGGCGAGTTCGATCTCATCAGATTCCGGTGCCTCCGGATAGGCCGCCAGCCGGTAGAAGCGTTCGCGATCCTGCGCCGTCGGCCCGAGCATGGTGGGCCGGGGATTGAACCAACGCAGCAGCCAGTCATGGATCTGCGGCGCATCCAGCCGGCGCGTCTGGATACCCGCGTTGGACAGGCCGCCAATCAGGCGGTCGCACACGACGTTCAGCGCCTGCTCGGGTGTCTGGCCGCGGCGGCCGGTCTGGCCCGCAGCGCGGCGATAGACCACCATCCGCACGCGCCGGCTCTGACCGCGCCACGGCAGGCGTGTGACAGCCGTGTCCTCGAACAGCCCGCCGGATTTGGCAACGGCGCGGAGATGGTGGGCGAACGAGGTCAGGTAGAACTCCGTGAAGCGGCTACCCTCGGCACGCGGCTGAACGTAGCCGCGCAGCGTGTCCAGGTACTGGTCAAAGTTGGCCTCGTCCTGGGCGTAGAGCTGGAGCACCCATGGATTCGCATCGAGCTCGTCGAAGCTGTCCTGCAAGGCGTTTTCCAACGCATCGCGTGCCCGTGCCAGCCAGGCGGCCTCGCGACCTTCAGTGCCCAGCGGCGTCAGCTCGAAAAAGGCGGCAACCGAGACGCCATCCTCAAGCAGCATGCACTGCGAATCCGGCAGGTACTCAACCCACGGCAGCAGCGCGACGAATGACGGTGCCGCATCGTACAGTGCCTGCTCATCGGCCACCGTGGCCGGGCGGCTGGGCGCGACCGCCTCGCCGGGTTCGGGAATGCCGGCCTCGCGCAGCGCGCGTACATGGCGCGTCCAGCCATCCTGCCGGTCATCGATCTGCGCCGCATCGTTAGGTGCCCGCCGGCGCCAGGGCAACGACCAGGCCATCAGTACGCCTCCGTGCGTTCGCCCGGCATCGCGTACTGGACGCGCTGATACAAGGGGAAAACAGTCGAATAGCCTGGCACCGGCACGGGATCGGTGCCGGCCAGATGCGGATACACATACATCACCAGGTCTGGATTCAGCAGCCTCGGGAACTGGTGATGGATTTCGTTCGCGGCCGTACGCGTGTAGCGCATCTGCTCGGCGGGCGCGGCCTGTACATCCGCATCCGTCAGCGGCCGGCGCAGGCTCTGGCGCGCGTCCAGCAGTTGGCGGCGAGCCACCTGACCGCTGCCGCCGTCGCCGGCCGCCTGGTGCCAGATGTCCTGCATCGTGCGGCCGCCATGCGGCATCAATTCTTCCTTGCTGGTGGCGCAGCCGGCCAGCGCCGCCACGGCCGCCGCCAGCAGCAGCGGTTTAATCCAGTTCGAGTGCATGAGCTTCTCCTGCGCGATGGTCGACGCGGCGGCCTTCGGGGTCGTAGTCAATCTCAAGGGGTTTTTCGAGATGAACGGCGACCTGTGCGCCGGGCTGGACATAGACCGCCGCGAAGGCTTGGCCGTAGAGCCGGTTCACCCACTGCGACATGTCCTGCACGCCGCCGGCGAGGATGCGTCCGACCGCCTCGTTGGTGCTGATGCCGACCGTGCCGATCGAGCCATCGGCACCGACATAGGACATCTGGCCGCTGTCGGAGTCGATCAGCGAAGCGACGCCCGCGCCCGCGGCGGTGATCAAGGCCTGGGTACCGAGATACTGCTGCGCATTACTGCGGCGTTCGCCACTGACACAAGGAATCCCATACGGATCGCTGATCCAGCCCAGGCCATCCTGCTGGTTGTTCTGCTGGCTGCTGCGCTCGCTGTCTTCGGGAATCGTGCGCACAGTCCCGTCATGGAACACGAACGTGATGCTACGTACCTGCCCCCTGACGCAGGACAAGGTCCAGTCGCCGCTGGCAGTGCCACTGAACACCGCGCCAGCCACATCCGGGATGTCGATGCCGTTGGCGGTCAAATTGTCCGGCCCGACGAGGACTTTGAACGGGAACGGGTCGTTGACGGTGCCATCGACCGGGACACGGCCGATCAATGCGGTCATCGCGACCGATCCCATCAGGGTGGAGTTCGTCGGTACGGTGTAGACCGCCTGGGCCGTCTTGACGCCGGCAGCCCTGGCACCGGCATCGGCAACATGCCCGACGGTGGCCTCCAGCGTTTTCTGTGCCGGTCCGAAGCTGGTCGGGAAGCTCAGGCTTGTACCCGCGCCGCCGCGTCCGTCGGTCTGCCTGGCGTCATCCGGCTCCACCCAGCGGATACCGCCTTCGCCAGCGAAACCATCGCCGTCACCTTCGCGCAAACCCAATCCGACCGGCAGATCGGCATGACCGCCGCCACCGATGTTCTCCAACCGGCGCTGCAGATCCTGCAACAGACCTTCGGTCTGCCGGCGCTCGCCGGCCAGTTGCTCCTGGTCGCGACGCAATGCGGTGCGCTCGGCTTCCAGCGCCGTGCCGATACGCTGGTCGATCGCGCTTTCGCGCTGGCGCAGGCGTTGGTTTTCCTCGCGCTGGGTGCGGTTGTCCGCCGTGGCCGTCTGCAATTCGGTGCGCAACTGCCGCACCTGCGCCACCAGGGTGGCGACCGTATCGCGGGGCGTATCGCCCTCGATGCCGAGCGCCTGCATTTCTTCGGCGGTGAGCTGCGGTTCGGCATCGACGCTGGTGGGGGGCTGGTCGCCGCCGCCGGAGAACAGGCGGATGCCAAAGAACAGCACCAGCAAGGCGACCGGAAGCACTAGCCATTTGAGCAAGCCGTTACTGCGCATCGCCGGACTCCTTGAGGTCGTGACCAGGAGCGACCTGGGGCAACAGTGCGGCCGGGTCGAAGCGGTGGATGGCCGGCAGCAGCGACTGCGGCAGGCCGCGACCGCGCGTGACCAGATACAGCACCGTGGTGTCCTCCGGCGTGCCGCGCGGACCGAGCGTCGGATGCTGGAAGGTGGCGGTGAGAAAGTCCCCTTGCAGCGCGCGCGGATCGAGATCGATCCAGCCGCCGCCGGTATGGGTCAGCCGCACGGCGGTCACCCACTGATCCTCCAGCCGCCATGCCGCCAGCGCCTCGGCGCGTACAGGCAGGGTCGGCAGCAAGGTATCGAGCGGCAGGTCGCGGCGCAGATTCACGCGCATGACGCCGGGCACGGGCTCCACGGTGCGCAGCGGGGCGTACAGGTTCTGGGCCGCATAGCGGGTCAGCACCACTGCCACCGGGGTTTCGCGCCGGGGCGGACGGGCTTGATCTGGGGATGGTGCAGCGGTGCCGGATTCCTGTGCCTGGCCGTAGCGCTGCGGCGTGGCGTTGCCCTCGACGATGCGCACTGGCTCCAACGGCGGCTCGCCGTCCTTGGCCGGCTCGGCAGCGATGTCCAGCAGGATCAGCGCGCCGCTGTCAGCATCCTGCAATTGCAGTCGCGTGGGCTCGATCGGTTCGCTGGCGCGCAGATAGACCGCGCCGCCGGCACTCTGCACGCGCAGCCGGTCGCCGACGCTGGCCGGAACGCCGACGCGTACATTGCGATCCACGAACACGATGCGTTCCTCTCCGACCTGCAGCGGCACGGCCAGAGGCAGGCGCTCCCAGCGCAGGATTTCCACGGCATGGGCCATGGGCACGAGCGCGCAGGCCAGCATGCCCAGCCAGACGAGAAGGCGGGTCTTCATGGGGAGTCTCCTTGCTGGCCCAGGCCGCCGCGAGCAGGTGGCTCCGGTTCGGGCGTAGCGATGCGCTGCGGCGCACCGTCGTAGCAGTCGAGAACCAGGCCGAAGGGGTTGCGCGCGGGATCAACGTCCGACCGCGCGACTTTGAGCGGGTAGCGCACCAGCGCGCGCTTGACCTGCTCCGGCCCGTGGTACTCGTCCGCGCTGAGATCGAGCGTCACCACCCAGTTGCGATCGGAGACCGTGCGCACGCGCGCGGTCGGGTTGTCGCCGTAGCCGCGCCCGGGGATCTCATACACGCCACGCACCCGCTGGCGCAGCTCTCCCGTAGAACGGCGGTAGTCATAGTCGGCCTGCAGAAAGGCGCGGCAGGCGGGGGTGAAGTACGGCGATAGCGCATGCAGGTTGCGCGCGTAGTCCTCTTCGCCATTCGTGGGCCAGCGGTGCAGTTGCTGCCACACATAAAAAGTGAATGAATAGACGCTCTCCGGCGGCACGTCCCACCAGGGCCGGGTGCTGCCCGAGCGCAGATCGGGCGGAACGTGAATGGTCAGGTCGCGGGGCGCGCTCCACCAGCCGCCGCCCATCACCAGCGCGATCAGCAGCAGCGCAACAGCGCCCAGGCGCAGGGTTTTGATGTGCGCTTGCAGGTGCGCGACTTCGTTCCGGAAGCGGCTCATCGCGCTACCCTCCGGTTCGACCAGCGGCCCGAACGCGTGATCAGTGCATGCCCGCCGATCCAGCCGGCCATCAACGGATAGCGGGTCGCGATGCGCCATTGCAGTTGGCGGTACAACCAGGTGTCGGGTCTGCCGCGTTTCTGACGGCGCAGGATGCCTCCGCCGATGAACACGCCGAAGGCGATACCCAGCACGATGAAGGTGGGCGCGATCGCGATGGTCGAGAACAGCCAGGACAGGGGCGCGCCGACCAGCAATCCGGCTGCGCCGGACAGGCCGCAGCAGATCCACAGCTCGTCCGCCGTCAGGCCGCGCACCACCACGGGATGCCGGTTGAGCCGGTGCGGAAGGAACATCACGGTGCCGTCCGCACGGATGTGCTGATGCTCGGACATGGGCGCGGCCTCAGAGAATCCCGGTCGCTTCGGTGAGCAGCCAGATACCGATGACCAACAGCACCGCGCCGATGGCTACCGTGAGTCCGAACTGGCCCCAGGTCTTCCTGCCCGTGTGGATTTCCGCGTAGGTGCCGTAGGCGTGGTAGCACACGCCAATGAACATCGACGCCACGACCAGCAGTGCGACCAGGAGCACGATGTCGTAGCCGTAGTTGCGAATGGTCTCCATGATCCCGCCGCCGGTGCCGCGCGACGGATTCTCCAGTTGCGGCAGGCCCTGTGCGAACGACAGCGCGGGCAGCGTGGTGAGGCTCAGTGCCAGCGCGGCGCGCCGGGCGAGACAGATGCGGGGGAAATGAGCGGTTTTCATGGTCTGACCCTTGTGGTTAGGAGAGGAGGAAAAAAGTCAGCACCAGGTACATCGCGAGAAAACGCACGACGACGCCGAGGAACTGACGCTGGTTGAGCTGGTTTTCCGCCCAGCCGACGTAGGCGGTGCGAATGGCCCAGGCCCCCCACAGCAGCAGCACCGCGAACACGAGGCCGACGATCACCGTCGCCATCGCGGCGGGTGCGATGCTGCTGTTGGCCTGGAAGGCGCTGATCTGCGCGGAGGTCATGGCTGGGCCTCCGGTGCCGAGAAAACGTCGGGGGCGGACTCGTTGCGGTAATCGCCGCTCAGTACGGCGGGGTCGCGTGGCTGGGCGCGAGACGGCGCGAGGTGGAACTGGATGCCGGCGCGCACGCGCGCGAGGTCATCGAGTAGACGTGGGTAGTCGAAGTGGTAGCGCTCGCCCGCTGTGATCGGGGTATTCGCCGCACTCTGTGCGACGAAGCGTTCCAGCGCGTCGAGCTGGCGCAGGGCCGCAGCCAGCTCCTGGCGTTGGGCTGGCGTGCCGGCATGGGCCGCCAGCGGCGGGCTCGCCGTCAGCGCCATCAGCAGCAGGGCGGCCACGCCGCGATGCGCGGCGTGGCGTGGAAACGAAAACACCATCGCGCCATTCCTCGGTTCGATCAGCAATGGCTCGATCGTGGCGAGGCAGGCGCTTCAAGACCGCAAACAATGGGTACTGCGAACTGACCGGATTGATGGATGCCAATACCGTTGGTGCCAGCTTGCGATATCCTGCGATCAGCATTAGATCAAGGGAAAATGTATGGGGTTAAAGGCCGAGCTGAAAGCTCTCGTAGATGAGTTAGATCAAATACACAAGGGGGCCACGCCATGGTCCGAAGAACCTGGAATTCCTGATTTCGTCACTGCTGAGAATGGTATGCAGCGGTTCTTCACAAGGAAGGCAAGAGAGGCACTTGGGCAATTCTCCAGCACCCTCCATCAGAATCGGCCCCAGAAGTCAGTGAAGATTGAGTCTGAGGCCTATCAAAAGGTAGTCCGTCAGACCGTTGCCGACTTGCATGCTGCGGGTGAGCTCTTAGGATTTGATGAATGCGATCAGGGCGGGCTTCTTCCAAAACTGAAGTTACTCATTGAGGAACGACTCGCAAGCATCGCCAACGAGCACACGCACTATTTTCCTGCCTGGACCCTGGGCATGGAGAGGGTTTCTCCTTTCTCCCTCGGCCCGGTGACATTCTTGAATAGATCCGACTGGATAGATTCGGTCGACTTCCCTCAGTACGGAAAGGATCACTATCTGAACCAACCAGAGGCGAACCACCGCTGGAAGGAAATTCTCAAGGATGCCTTGCAGAATCCCAATGATGGCTCCTCCATCGAAGGGCTGGCCAACGCCGTCTACAGTGCGATCGTCGGATGTCCGGCCTTGGTCAAGGTAACAGTCCGTGGCTATGAGCGTGAATTCTCACGCAAGTTGGCGAGGTTGGTTGCCAAGACAGCGCTTGACGCTATCTCTCTTGGCTTTGGGGCCCCCGAGTGCTTCTTGCAACAGGCGCTTCAAGACGAGCGTCTACCGCCTGCCGGTAGCGATCGCCTGGTCGAAACCAAAGGATTTCTGTGGTTGCCCGGAAGCTCGCTTGGGAAGCGTATTACTTCGCAACCTCCCGAGCGAGTAAGGCAAGCGTTGGATGACATGACGTCTATTATTCCGGCATTCGCGGCGATCCTTGATGGGTTGCTTGATCCATCGAGTCACCCGCATCCCAAGCTTGCCAATCGATGGGCTACTGCGCTGGATTGGTTCGGCGAAGGCAATCGTGAATCAAGTGATGCCATAGCGCTGGCGAAGCTCGGAACCTGCCTAGATGTACTGTGCTGCGGTGGCAAGAACGATGGTATCCGTGAAATGGTCATCCATTTAACTGGTACGAGTAGCGAAACTCAGGTAGTACGGGGCAACCGTCCTCGCACACTGAAGCAGTTGGTCAAGGACATCTATGACCACGGTCGATCGCAGATACTGCATGGCACACACTACGACAGGCTGGAATCATTCGCCGCAGAGCGCCAGTATGCCACCTACCTCGCACGGATCGTGTTGATTGAGTGCGCAGTGCGGTTACAGCACTATGGTGGTTCAGATGAAGACAAGGCGTTCAGAACAATATAGCTACAGGTACTTTTTGAAGCTCCCCGCAGTCAGAGATACAGCCAGTCCCAGTAAGGCGGCGCTGGGTAACAGAATCAGCAGTGGATGCACCGAGACCGGCATCGCCAAGTAGATCACCCAGGGCAGTATCGCCAGTGGCAGTAGCGAGGCTTTCGCGCGATGGTAGACGAAGCCCGATTCCCGGCCGGCGCCGAACTTGCGCACGTCGCGGCGCACCAGTCCATCGACCAGACCGACGAACACTGCCGTGAGCACCAGCGGCAGTGTCAATACCAGAACCAGCAGGCGCACCATAAAGGTCAAGGTGATGAAAGCGGCGGCAATCAGATAGCGCTCGGCCCAGACATAGACTTGGCTGATGAAGTAGCGGAAATCACGGGATTGTCCTTGGCCCGGCGCGCGGGCGCGTTCTGCGGTATCGTTCATCTTGTCGAGCAGCCCGGTCTTGACGAACACCCACTCGTAACCCGTCTCCACCAGACGGTGCGCGGTGCGCCCTGGCTCCTGCACGATGGCGCTGCGCGTGAAGTGATTCGACAGATGCCCCAGCTCGTACTGCAGCATCGATTGCGCATGGCGCCAGCCCTGGTCCTTCCAGAACAGGTGCATGCCCACGCACTCGATCAGGATCGACAGCATCAGCGAGGCGATCAGTACCCCGAACAGGCGCAGCGGCAAGGAGATCGCAGTGGCGATCAGGCCCTGCCGGCGCTGTTGCTGCCGCTGCGCAGTGGATGCCGGGTCGCTCATGGCGTGTGCTCATCCAGGCCCGTGTCGCCCGTGACGTTCGCGGGAGGGTCGCTCGCAATGGGCGCTTCGTCGAGCAAGTCGTCGGGCAAGGGGCCATCCTGCAGCATCGGCGACCCCAGGTTCTCCCACCAGTGCGCAGCCTCGGTGTAGTGCTGGCGCATGTACCCCGCGAGCTGCTGCAGATCCTCCGGCATGGCCTCATCAGGGTCGGCCGCCGGCAGCGGCATCCTGACCTTCCACAGCTGTCCGCCCTGCATCAGGGCGAAGCATTGACCCTTCGGCAACGCTACGACATGAGAGGGCTCGATCATCGGCACGCTGGACATGCTGATGCGGTCTTGCGTGTTGCTGGTGAAATCGGTTGAACCGCGGATCTCCGAACTATCGGTCGCACCGCTGACGATGGTCGTGGTGTAGACCTCCACCTTCGGCAACTGCCTGGTCAGCAGTTCGGCGGTGGCGGTTTCGCGCACCCTCAACATGAACACATTGTTGAAATTCCCGACGACCTGACCGGCTTTGGCCCTATTGCCGATGCGCGCCTCGATGTCGCTCAGGGTCTGCGTGTAAGCGGTGATCTGGAGCCCGGCGCCGCCCCCCTTGTTGATCATCGGAATGAACTCGTCGCCCATCAACTCATTGAATTCATCCGCGTGAACATTGATCGGCACCTTGGTGTTCGCGGAGGCCCACGGCAGACCATCGTCGATACCGTGTTTATAAATGTGGCCTGCGACGGAAACCAAGTCACTGAACATCGAATTGCCGACCGCCGCAGCGACTTCGGCATCAGAAAGCGCATCCAGGCCGACATAGACAATGGCGCGCTTCCGGATCACCTGCATCCAATCGAAAATAGGACGGGGATCACCGAGGTCCGAGTAGTTCGGGGCCAGCAACTGGGCGACCTTGCCGCTGGTGAGCTTTTCCAACAGAGGCAGCAGCGAGGCGACGATCTTGTCGAAATACGTCTTGTCGTACCGGACCGCCGAGCGCAGGCCGTCGAGCACCGGATCGTAGTTGCGCGCCTGGCTGAGGTACTGCTCCAGGGCCACGACACGCTTCTCGCGTCCGATCATGTTCCTGGGGATGTTCTTCTCGTTGAGCTTGGCCTCGATCTGGACGATGACTTCCCAGGCCTTCGGCTCGGTGCGGGCGAAGAAATGCGCGGCGTACTCGATGAACAGCGCATCGATGTTGATCACATGACGCTGGATCAACAGATAGTCCGGACGTTGCCCCAGCTCGATCAGCGCCCTGGCAATGACATTGACGAATCTCCAGGCAAATTCGCGAAAGGCCGCGCTGTTGCCTTCGCCAGAAAGCTGGCCGGCGATGCGCGTTGCGACCTCGCTGATGCGGCCAAACCGTCCCACGGCGTTATAGCGCGCGCTGATATCGGGCCAGCCGAGATGAAAGATATACAGCTCGTTCTCGCGGCCGGCGCGCTTGGCCTCGACGTACACCCGCTTCAGGAGATCGGCATCACCCTTGGGGTCGATGACGATGACGACTTCATGCTCGCCCGCAGCGTTTTGCCGCCGGATGTCCTGGGTCACGAACAGCTCGGCGAGCCGCGTCTTGCCCACGCGTGTCGTGCCCAGCACCAGAGAGTGTCCGACGCGTTCGCCCAGCGGCAGGCTGACGTCGACTTCCTCGGGTTCGATGCCGTGCAGGCGCGGCAGGCCGCCTACTGGCGGCAAGGGGCGCACGGGGTTGAGCGGCATGTCCCAGCTGGTGAGGCTCGACAGGCGCGAAAGTGGAAACGGCGCGAACTCCAACCGTTCCTCCAGGCGCCGCGCCAACTGGTAGGCCGGTGTCGGTTCAACGTAGCGCCTGAACTCGGGCCGGTACGTCTGCATCAGCCTGTGCGTGTGCTTCTGTTCCCAGCGAAAGCCTTTGCCGATGAATAACCGCTGCTGGCTGACCGGCACGTCGCGGCTTGTCATGACGTAGCGCGGCAACCTGCGGATGTTGCGGCGATAACGCAGAATCACCTGCGCGTCGCGCCAGCGGATCGCACCGAAGGTGGCGAACGCCAGCGCACTGCCGATACCCATGGCCGGGCTCAGCGCGAGCGACCACGGTGCCACCAGGCACAGAAACGCGGCGCCGGCGCAGACCGCCACGGTGTACAGCTCCACCGCGGGGCGCAGCAGAACTTCGACGGGCTGCGTCTGCGACATGGCGTCATTGCTCGATGCCGGTGGCCGTGACCAGCACCGGGTAATGCCGCAGGCCCAGGCGTTCGGCCAGATCGTCGGCGGACATCGGCGACAGATTCAGGCCGGGCGCGATTGCACGCAGTTGTGCCAGCGCCTGGGCCGTCTCGACATTGACCACCAGGCCCCAGGCGTTGCGTTGGCGCAGCGTGTCGGCGTGCTGACGCAACCAGGCTTGAGAGGTCGCATCGTCACCGACCAGGAAGAATGGTTGCAGTCCGGGGGCCTCGATGACACGGCGGGCAACCGTTCCCGGCGTGAGCCTGGCACTGCGCACCGGCAGCATGGCCGTCTCATCGACAGCGGCGGTTGGTGCCTCGGGAATGACGATGGAGGGGAGTGGCTGACTCGTGGCGCGCGGCTGCAGGTCGAGCGCTTCGTAGTACGGCAGCGCGGAAGCGCCGCCCCGGTCTTCCACCACGATCAGGGGCGGCGTGGCACGCACCGCGCTCATCGGCACGGTGGCGAGCATTACGACAAGAAGGCCGTGCGTGGCCCGGATGGATGAGGTCATCGGCTGTTCTCCTGGCGGGGCGCGTGTGCGGCGGTCTGTTGCGGGCCGAGCACGCGCTGGAGGTATTGTGAAACGCTGCGCCGGTAACGCGCCGCGGGCGCGCCGCCAGCCGGTCGGTGGTAACGCCCGACCGCCAGCAGCCAGTCTTCGCCGGGGGTGTGCTGCTCTTTCAGGATGTCGGCGGCGATGCGCAGGTTGTCGTAGGGGTCGAGCAGATCGCAGGGCTGGCGGTAGCGGTGCTGCTGGTAGCCGAGGTTGATCTGGCCCAAGCCCACGTCGATGCGCGTGGGGGGCACCTCGCGCAGCGCCTGGCGCACGCCCGCACAAGCCTGCGCGCGCGTGGCGTAGCGGCGCGACTGGCCGGCGACATTGAGCGACCAGGGCCACGGCACGATGCGATCGTCCCGGCGCACGCCGCTTTCCTGCAGCGCCACGGCATAGAGCACCGTCGAAGGAATGCCGGCGCGCTGGGCCGCCAACTGGTAGGCGGGCGGCGGAATTTCCTGGGCCTGGACTGGCCCGGTCGCCAGCGCGGCGGCCAGCAGCACGCGCAGCGGCCACGTCGGCATCAGGGCTGGCGCTGCCATTGGCCGTTCACCTGACGCACCACCGCGGGCAGTTCACCGGGCAAACCCAGCGCCAGCCAGCGGCCACCGTCGTGGTTGAGCGTGATCGAGCCGCTGCGCACGCGCGCCGGATCGATCTGCGCGCGCTGGGCCCACTCGCGGATGCGCGCGTCGTCCTGGCGGCTGCCGACCATGTACAGGTCGAACTCGGCGTTCGCCGTCTGCAGACGCTGCACGACCTGGGCACACGGCGCGCAGCCGTCCCGGACGAACACGGCGGTACGACCGCTGCCGGTCATCGCACTGCCGCCCGGCAGCGCATCGGGCAGATTCACCCGCTGGGCGTCGGGATGCAGGCGTTGCCAGGCTTCGTCGTAGGCTCGTTGATACGCCAGCAACTTTTCCACGCGGCGCGCTTCGACCTGCACTTGCAGTTCGGCATAGCGCCGTCGCTCCTCGTCGGAGCGGGCTTCGATGCCGAGTGCGGTCAGCGGGTCGAGGTTGGGTGAATGGATGCCCAGCGGCCCTTCCATCAGTTCGCGGTAGCGTCCCCATTCGTCGCCGCGCAGCCCCCAGTCCCGCGCCAGGCGTTCATCGCGTGCCTGATCGATCTGGCTCGGCGTGACACGGGAAGACTGTGCGGGTGTGCTCTGGGTGGCGGGCTGCTGCGCGAAGGCCGGTGCGTTCAGCGCGGCCAACAGGAACAGCATGGAAAGTGCGCGACGTTGCATGGCGCCTCCCGATCAAGGAATCGCCAGCCGGCGCGTCTGGTCACCGGCCTGGAACACGGCGGTGTTGCCGTCGATGGTCTGCAACTGCCAGCGCCCGGCATGCTCGCCGGGAAGCAGCACCTGGATCTGCCCGGCCGAGAGCGGGTCGGTGGCGGGGGCGATGGAAACGGCGCGCTGCCCGGCGCGCAGTTCCGCACCGATCAAGCGGAAGGGAAACGGCACCTGTGCCGGTGCCGTCGTCGTCGCCCTGGCGGGACGCGGCGCTGCGGGCGTGCGCGCGGCGGTCTGGCGCTGTGCCTTGAGCTGCTCGACCTCGCTGTGCAGTGTCTGCAGGGCCGCCTCGGTGGCGTAGCCGGCCAGCGACTGTTCGAGACGGGCGATGTCGGCTTCGAGGCGCTGGCGGGTGTCCTGCAAAGCTTCCTGCAAAGCTGCCGTGGTCGCCGCTTCGGGGCGGGCTTGCAGCGTCTGTACGTCGTCGGCGAATTCGGCGAGCCGGCCTTCGAGCACCTGCAGTTGGCGTAAGGCCGAATCAACTTGACTCTGACCGGCCAGGTCGCCCGCAACGCGGAAGTTGACGAGCACCAGTGCGCTGAGTCCGACCATCCAGGCCCACAGCAGCAGGTACAGCACGAAGGCCGCGCGCGAACGCGACGCATGGGCCACTGCGCTCATGGCTGGCCTCCGTCGACGATGGGAAAGGTCTGCACCGGCGCGGCCAGTGGCGTGTCGGTCTCGGGATCTGCGGAGGGCTCGCCGGCAGGAACGAAGCAGATCTGGCGCGCCCTGTCATCGACCTGTACATCCCAGGCCGGCCCGGCGAGCGTGAGCAGTGCGTCGCGCAGCGTCATCGGCCCCAGATACAGGTGCGCCGCCGGCAGCGGCAGCGAATACAGCTCGATCACCGCATGGGCGTTCTCGCAAAGCTGGTAGCCGCTGCGCTGGAGTGCGTGGCGCAGGCCGTCGCCCACCGTCGCTCTGGCATCCGCTGGCATCGCCACGTCGATGACCTGCAGCAGCAGGTCACGCTGGGCCGCGGTGGGAACAAGCTCCACGAGCGTGTAGCGGCCATAGCGCACCACCGGAATCAGTTCAGGTGACTGCGGCGCTGTGTCGGCTTCCTCGACAAGAGGATCAACGGGCGGTGCGGCGGTGGTGGCGCAGCCGCCGCTCAACACAGCGGTGATCAGCAGGCCGCTGCCGGTCAGGCGCCGTAGAAGTTGGGTTGCTGGCATGGTTCGGCTCTCGATGGCGATGAGCCGATACCTTCGCCGGGCAGACCGAATCGTTCAGCAAAGAATACGAAAGAGTCTTGGATCGCTTTGTTCGCGGGTGTAGGTTGGAAGTATGAGTCTTCGGAGGTTGAGTCAGCGCAGGCTTGTAGGGAAGGCGGTGAATAACTAACGGTGTTGCCGACGATGGGCTGATATTATTCGTAAGACATATTGCAGGGGGTGTGCATGCGGATCTCACGCGTTAGGCTGATCAATTTCGCCAATTTTTCGGATGTTGATATAAAGACTGGCGATAGCATCGTTATCGTTGGTGAGAATAAAGTCGGAAAAAGTAACTTCATTCGTGGATTACAGCTGATTCTCGACCCAGGATTGTCCGAGCGTGACCGGCAATTGAGCATAGAGCACTTCTGGGATGGCCTGGTTGAAGACAAGATCGGTAAAATCATCGAAGTCTCGGTGGACTTGACCGACTTCACTGATAACCCGCGGTTGATGGCTCATCTCAACGATTGTGTGATTGATCCAGGCCCACCCATGACGGCCCGTCTCACCTATCGCTTCCAGCCCAAAGCCGGACTGGGACGCGCTCCGGAATCGTTGAAAGACTATGAGTATGTGATCTTTGGTGGTAACGACCCCGAAATGCACGTCGGTAGTGCGTTTCGCCGCATGTTGCCAATAGACGTCCAGGTGGCACTGCGTGATGCTGAGAAGGATCTCGCGAGTTGGCGCAATTCACCATTGAGACCCCTCATCGAAGATCTTGCCGAGTCGTTGGACGAAGACGCCCGTGAGGAGATTCAAAATCAGGTTGACGACGCACAGCGGGAACTAGCTGGCCACGCCCAAGTGGTTGCGACGGCGAACCGGATCAGCGAGCGGTTGATCTCCATTGCTGGTGAGCAGCATGCTGTGCCTGTGTCGCTTGGACTCGCTCCAACTCGGGTGGATGCGCTGCTTCGCAGCTTGCGATTGTTAATTGACAATGGAATTCGCGGCGTCGGTGACGCTAGTCTGGGAACCGCGAACCTGATCTTCCTGGCATTGAAGAGCCTCGAACTCGACCGCCTCGTGTCTGACGGAGAACGTGACCATACATTCTTTGTGGTTGAGGAGCCCGAAGCGCACCTGCACCCGCACGTTCAGCGCCTTGTCTATCGTTATTTCCTTGGCACCGGAGGGGATGAAAACGAGGAAGATGCTCCGCTAACAACGATCCTTACAACTCACTCCCCACACATTGCAAGCGTTACGCCGATTAGATCCATCGTTCTGCTACGTCATGACGTGGGGGCAGGCAAGACTGTCGCCGTTTCAACTGCGAATGCGCCGTTCACACAGAGGGATGAAGAAGATCTACAGCGCTACATTGATGTCACGCGTGGCGAGATTTTCTTTTCTCGGGGGGTCATTCTGGTCGAAGGCGACGCAGAGCGTTTCCTGGTCCCCGCGTTCGCTGAGGCGCTTGATATCCACCTCGATATGCTTGGGATTACCGTGTGCTCGGTTGGCGGAACTAACTTCACGCCGTATGTGAAGCTCCTAGGCCCTGAAGGACTGGATATTCCTCATGTCATCCTGACGGACTATGATCCGGTCAATGGCAAGGCTCCGCTGGTTCGCCGGCGACTGATCAATCTTCTTGACGTGGTTGAAGACGAGTACGACCACTCGGAGATGGAGACAGATGACGTAATTGAGCTTGCCGAGGAGTTCGGATACTTCGTGAACGAGAACACACTGGAAACGGAGTTGTTCGCCGGTGGGTTGGCTGAGTCGATGCGGGATGTAATTCAGCAGGAATTGCCGCAACTGAGGCAAGCAACCCGAGAAGCATTGCAGCAGTGGGTGGATGACTTAGACCAGGTCGATGAAGAACGGCTGCTGAAGCTTATCGAAAGAATCGGAAAGGGACGATTCGCTCAGGCCCTTGCACGCTCAGTGTCCGAGGATACTTGCCCGCACTACATCCGTTCCGCGCTGGAGCATATCCGCAATGCCGTCGCGTAGTTTCAGCACAGCCTACCTGGCCCAGGCTGCCGAGCTGGCCGGAAATCCTGGTCAGTTGGCGGCGTACAACTCCCAGGGACATTGCGTGGTGCTCGCCGGCCCTGGAAGCGGAAAAACCAAGACGCTTGTGCTGAAGCTGGCTCGCATCTTGGCCGAAGACGTGCAGGCACCGCGTGGTGCTGCGTGCATCACCTACAGTCAAGAGTGCGCACGCGAATTAACCCGTCGGCTTGAAATGTTGGGGCTGCGGGAGGCGCCAAACCTGTTCATCGGCACCGTCCACGGATTCTGCCTACGCCATCTGTTGATGCCATATGGACGCTTAGCTGATCTACCGATTCAGTTTCCCCTCTCAGTGGCATCCCAGCGAGTGAGTGATCGTTTGATCAGGCAGTCCGGAGACGAGCTCTTTGGGGCCAACCATCCTTACAAAGCTATCGATCTTGGACGGCATCGCCGATCCGTACTGAACCGAAACAGCGTTGCCTGGCGTAGCGAGGAAGAACTTGCCGCCTGGGCCGAAGCCTACGAGGCGGCACTGCGCCAAGGGGGGCTGATCGACTACGACGACATGGTGGTCTATGGCCAGCGCCTGATCGCTGAGCATGATTGGGTACTGCCTCTGGTGCAGGCGAAATTTCCGGTGCTGGCGGTAGATGAATATCAGGATTTGGGGGTTGCACTCCATCGCATCGTCAAGCGCCTGGCTTTTGATGGTGGCGTGCGCTTGTTCGCAGTCGGTGATGCAGACCAGTCGATCTACGGTTTCACAGGGGCCGATGGCGCGTTGCTCATGGAGCTAGCTGAGCGTGAAGACATCGAGCCGGTCAGACTTCAATTGAATTATCGCTCAGGGGCAGGCATTGTCAGCGCTTCAGAAATGGCGTTGGGTGAGGATCGTGGCTATCGGGCGAACGACCCGACCCGTCAGGCGACTATCGAGTTTGTGCTGTGCCCTGATGGGCTCGCAGATCAGGCCGCACACGCCGTCGCGCAGATCATTCCGGTGGCCTTGGACTCCAAGCCAGGACGAACGCTGGGCGATATCGCAATCTTGTATACGGACTATCGCGCAGGCGATATTGTGGCCAAGGCCGTGGCAGCCGGCGGTTTCGATTATATCCGCGTGGACACCGCCGCGCCTTACCGTAAAGTTGCCTTGACGAGTTGGGTAGAAGACTGCGCCGCATGGTGTGCGGGTGGCTGGCGTATCGCGCGTCCGCAACTGCGTGGATTGATCGACCGTTATCTCGCATTTCATCGAGCGAACTTGGACGATGCGCAGGCTCGACGCGAGGGGCAGGAGCTAACCGCTCTGTTGTGGGCGTTGCGCGCCGATCAGCAGTCCGCACGTGATTTTGTCGCATCACTGCGCAACGGCATCTTGGATCGTCTGTTGGTTGCTGAATCGTCGCTTGCCGATCAGAAGGAACAACTGGATCGCATGACGGCGGCGCTTGCCGAAGGTGGCGCGCTGGCTACGCTGGACATTGCGAGTCTGGGCGGACGTGATGGTTCGCCGGATCACCTGAACCTGCTGACACTTCATTCCGCTAAGGGATGCGAGTACGACGTGGTCATTATGGTCGGTCTCGACTATGGGAGTTTGCCATGGCGAAAACTGAGTCCAGAGAAGTTGCGCGAGAGTCGCCGGCTGTTCTATGTGGGACTCACACGCGCCCGCGACGAGGTTCACATGCTGTACTCGGGATTCGTTGAAGGGCGCTATGGTCCGATGCGCCATGGGCGCTCACCATTCCTGGATGAATTAGAGGCACGAATGCGTGCTGCGAACCTCTGAGCGACTATATAAGGGTTGGGGCTGTATCCGAATCGCATGGGCTCCGGATGAGTTAATACCGGTTCTTAACTAAATATCTGCCGCGCGCTGGGCTGCGGCACGTTCGCGCGCAAGTTGGGCGGCACGAGACATCGCATCTAGGTTGTCGATGCACCAAAGACCATCTACGCAAAGAAAGCGATCACTAAGCACTGCTTCGAGTAAATCCGGAAGACTGGCGGTGAAAAATCCAGCACCTGTGATCGTGGTGGTCGGCTCCAACTCGAGCATTGCTATAGGCACATCTGCGAGACATGGGCCGAAGTGCCCGGCTGGAGGGAATTTTCCTCCGAACTCGGTCCGCAGTCGCTCCTTGCTCATGCTCCTCGTGAGAGTGCTGTATCTCTCTTGTCTTAGCAACCAAAGCGCCTTGATGCCCTCGGCCCGATATTTCTTTTGCCGGGTACGGTAGTCACGCAGCGACTGATATGACCTTTGGATCTCGATAGCCAACTTGGCCTCGCCACGCTCGCCCCAGACATCGGCTTTCCAGCGGCTGGTTTCGCTGCTCCCTGGAACCTCAACCGAGGCTCGGCAACCAAGATCCTCCAAAACGCTGCGCACCAGTATCTTGGCCGCGAGGTGCCACTGGCTTTCTTCGGAAGTGCTGCAGGCACCGCTTAGATGCGCGAAGAAAGGATGGCCATTGGCACTGATCTTGGGGACGGCTGGAGCATTGCAGCATGGCATTAGCAGATCGCCGACGTGATAGTTCCGTTGCAGCCCCAGCCACTGGGCCTGCGACATGCGCAGTGCATTCGCGACGCCAGTGCCATTCGCGTAGGCTGCTTCGATCACCATGACCATCATGCCCCTCGAGATCTGCGTATGTCCGCCCAGTTTAACGACCCCGACGCTGGGCGTCATGGCGACGATTGAAGGTACTGTGCAGGAATAAAAAAAGCCGGCGCCCAGAGGGACGCCGGCATGAACGAGAGTATCAGGCCGCGACGAGTTGCCGGGCCAGGGCGACCTCGATCGAATCGCCGTCCTGGTTGAGCACATCCAGCCCCGATTCCGGGACGTCGCCGGAGGTGCTCTGCGATACCAGGATCTTCTTCGCCATCAGGGCCAAGCACGTCATCTGCGACGTGGCCGCATACCCCAGGTAGATCACCTTCACATGCTGCTTCTGGCCGATCCGCCATGACCGGCGCGCGGCTTGTTGCAACGTGTAGATGTTCCACCCCGACTGCATGAACACAATCGTGGGGAACTCCAGCAAATCCAGGCCGGTTTTCACCAGTTCCGGATTCGTGATGAGGACGTCGATCCCGCGATCGAGCTGCTCGGCAATCCAGTCTTCGCGGCGAGAGGCATCCACGCTTGCGCGCAGTACCGCCACCCGAAAACCCTCTTGCTCCAGCAACATCTTCAAACGGCTGGTGGTATCGCGCGTGCCGGTGTAGACGGAGTACACCAGGGTCTTACGACCCGCGGCTTTCTCCTCGCGGCAGATGTCGATCAGCTCACGCTCTTTCGGCATGATCTCCAGCTCGTTGAACTGGGCCGGTGTGAAGGCCAGGACCTGGCGCGTACGCGGGTGGCGCACGGTTTCTGCCCGGAAGCAGCAGTCGGACCACGCCAACAGCACATTGAGGACTACGCCCAGCAAGGTGGTATCCCGCTTGCGCAGGGCCTCCTTGAGTTCCGCCGTCAGGCTGGCGGCCAGATTGCGGTAGGCGTCGGCCTGCCCGGCATCCATGGCGACCTCCCGGAACTCTTCGTCATACGGCGGCAGCACGCCGCCGATGTCTCTGAGCTTGAGGAAGATCGTGTACGGCAGCACGCAGCGCAGTACGCCTTTCGGCCCGAACCCGGGTGCCTTGACCGTTCTGACGGTGATCTTCGAGCCTTTGGCGGTCTTGTGGGCCGGCCCGTTGCTCTCGGAATAGATGTCCTTGAGGACACCATGGTCCCTCATAAACGCCATGGCAGCGGCATTCATGCTGCCGCTGGCGCTCGGGCGGTAACCATCTTCGATCATCCTCGCGGGCAAGGCCCGGAACAGCAAATGAAAGAGATCGTCTGCATAGCCCCCCATGAGGGTACCGGTTAGCAGTACGGTCTTGCGTGCCTTGGCTGCGATGACGCCCATCGCCTGGCCCTGCGCCGATCCACCCGTTTTGTATTCATGGGCTTCATCTGCGATGAGCAAGTCGAAGGTGCTTTGCGGCAGATACCGCTTCACATATTCCGAGGGCTGATAGCCGCCTTCTCCGAAGCCGAACTCCATTGAGGACATGGCGCGTTCCATGCGCTGCGCCTGCCGGTCGGAAAACACCAACTCCCCGCGCTCGTCCATCAGGTTGATGAAGTTGTGCAGGTTGTCGCCGAGCATCGACGCCAGGAACGAATCGCCGAAGGTCTTCATCAGCTTGTTGGCCGTGGCCTCGCCGATGGTCGGGATTCTCTTCAGCGCACGCAGCACCGCCGAGGACTGATCACTGCCCGACAGGCTGCGCGGCCGCATCAGCGTCCAGAGTGCGCCGTCGCAGACATTGCACTTGCGGCGGATTTCTTCCGCCTCCAGCTCCAGAGCATTGACCGGCTCGCCGTCGAGATCAGTGACCACCGTCCCGCAGTGCGGGCAGGCGCCGACCATGCCGTAACGGGTGTGTTTGCGGACGAAGGCGGGCTTCCAGTGGAATCCCATCCGCATTCTGACCCTGCCGATGATGAAGAACTCCTGCCCTTCGGCCGGCACGTTCAACTGCTCGCGCAGCTTGATCAACTTGAGCAATGTGTCCGGGCCGTTGAGCACCCAGACTTTCGCACCGGCGACGGTTTCGAGGATCTCGCGCCGCCATTTGTAGACAAGATGGGGCGGGCTGAGGACGAGCGTGCGGCGATAGCCTTCCGCGTTGAGCACCGCCCCTAGCGCGATGCCGACGGTGGTTTTCCCCGTCCCCATCTCGCCATTGACGATGGCCGCGCGCTCGCCCTGATTGACGAGCAGTTCGGCGGCCGCATGGACGACCTCGGCCTGGGCGGGGAACAGCTGCCGCTTGAGGCTGGCGAGGACGAGCTGGCGGTTGGCGCGCGGCACACCGTTGTAAACGGGCGGGTTGGCCCGGTTGAGGGAGTCGAGTAACTCATCCCCAAACTCGGTGACGAAATCCTGCAGGCTGAAAGACAGATCGCTTTCGCTGTCCGCAGGCTTGAACAGATCGCCCGTGGCGGGCATGGAAGGTGCGGCGGGGGCCGCTTCGAGTTGCATGGTCATGGTGATGCTCCAAAAAAATGGGGCATGCACCGCCCCCAGGGGCGATGGATGCCCCTGGGGGTGAAGGTGAGTGGACGGCGCGCAGCCGCCCGGAAATCAATACTCGCTGGGTAACAACAGCGTCGTGACGCTGCGGTCCCACTCAGTGATGATCCAGAGTTTCAGATCGGGATCGACCTGGTACGAAGAGAGCAACCGGGCCTCGCCCGATGCCAGCGCGGCATCGTTCGATCGCCGATCGTCCTCGTCGAGGTCGCCCCAGTCGCCGCTGAGGTGGCGGCGAAGGTACGGGCTCGGGTTGAGCCGTCCCTGTTCGACCAGATTGGCCACGCCGACGGTCATGACCGTCGCGCCCGGCGAGAAGCGCAGATTGGGGGCCGTGCTGATGGACATTACAGTTGCCATGGTGATAGCTCCTTCGATGAAAGAAAGGGTCATGGCGTCCCCATCGGGGCGACATGACCCCGGTGGGTGGATGAAATGGGCTGGTGCTAGATCGAGGACTGCTCTTCGGGCAGTTGGACCACGGTGGTGCGGTGATCCTCGCTGGTCATCACGATCAGCAGCAGCTGCGGCGTGATCCTGTAGCGAGAGATCATGGGATTGTCCTGGTCGAGTGCCACATCATTGACCTGGCGGGTGGTCTCGTCGACATCGCCCCAATCGCCGCGCACATGGCGCTGCACATAAGGCAAGGGATCAATGAGGCCTTTGCTGGCCAACCAGTGCACCTTCTCGCTCAGCCTCAGCGAACCGAGGGCGAACAACGGACGGGCTTGCGGCTCGCGCCGCGCGAACAAACGCGAAAGCATGGGAGTTCTCCTTCTGGTGGATGAATGAAGCAAGGCGGCGAGCCGCCCGATGCGATCAGTGGATGGTGAGAATCCGGTCGAGGGTGGCCGAGTCCGGGGACAAGTCCCAGGCACGAATCACGGGGACAAACTTGTCGGTGAGGATGCGTGTCTCTGCGATTGAACCGTCATCGCGCTCGCGATATTCGGTGGTCGTCGCCTTCTGCTTGTAGGTGTCGCCTTTCACGGCCAGGGTGCGGCCGTTCTTCGACTGCACGACACCGGAGATCGCGCCGGCCGCGAGGGCCAGTGCCAGGTGCCACTGGGACAATGCGCGCGCCGGGCGGCGCAAGGACTGCTGGGCGGCGCCCAGATGGGTCTCGAACGACGGCCACAGGCCATGCAGGCGCTGCACTTCGTCGGCGAACTGCGCCGGCTCCATGCTCAGACGGTAGAAGTGCTCCGGCTCGTGCTGGGCGACGGGGACCACGTACGGAAGCGACGGCCACGTGGGTGGCAGTTCCTCCGCTTCCAGGTCGCCTTGCCCGATCTGCAACAGGCGGGCACGGGCGTTCTTGACCTCATCGCCCACCAGCTCGCGCTGGCGGGCCCGGCGACCGAACACGACGACTTGCTTGAACTGCGTATCCACCGCACGGTAGATGCGCAGATCGGCGAAGTGCCGCGTGAGCCAGCCGACCAACTCCTGGTCGAGCACGTAGTGCGGGACGATGAAAACCAGGATGCCGTCGTACTGCAGCAGTTGCAGCGTCCGCTGGTAGAACAACTTTTCCAGCCGTGCGCGGCCCTTGCCGTCGTAGCCGATGTTGCCGTTCGCATCTTTGGACAGATCCCCGTATGGCGGGTTGAGCCACAGCAAACCGAAGCTCTGGCGTGCGATCAGGGTGTCCATGAGGTCGCCCTGGATGCAGTGATCGACGAGCAGACGCGCATGGTTGGCGCGCTCCGGGTCGAACTCCACCGCATAGGCGGTGACCTGGTCACGCCCGAGGGCATGCGCAGCCTCCGCGATGGCGACGCCTTCGCCTGCACAAGGATCGAGGATGCACATCGGCCCGTCGCCGGACGCCAGTGCGCTGAGCGCTCTTTCGAGCGTGGGTTCGTCGGTCGGAAAGTAGCCGGCCTTGACGAAATTGCGGGCGAGCCGCGGGAACATGAGTGCCATAAGAAATCTCCTGTAGCGGGGATGAAGGAAAGCGGGTGCGCGCCGGTCGCACGCACCTGCCGTGGGTCAGGCCACCGCTTCCAGCGACCCTTGGGTGGTCGCCGGCTGCGGGAGCGGATGGGCGGTCAGTACGCCCTGGCGGATCAGGCTGCTCAGTGCTTCGGTGAGCGCTGGCACATCCAGCCCCAGACGAAATCCACGCAGCGGCCCGAGGGCCGTCGGCAGGTCGCGGAGCATGTCGCGGTCTCGCAGCAGTGCCAGCACCGTCCCTTGCCAGTGATCCAGCAAGGGCAGCGGGCACGTCTCCTTGACGAGCAGCCAGAGGCGCGACGTAGGATCGGCCGCCGCGCGCGGCAACAGTGCGAGCGCGCTGGTGGTGGCCTTGTCCGGCCGGATGCAGCGCCGATCGAACAGCCAGAGATTGACGAGCGACCCGAACAGGGTGCGGCGATAGCTGCGGGTCAAGCGCTTTTCCAGACGCTCGACCGAGGGAACGAACACGGGCACGGAGCCGCCCTGGTCGGTGACGAGATGGAACTGGTCCAGTCCATCCTCGTCGCGGCCCAAGGTGAGCCGGGCGAGAAACTGCTGGATCGCGGTGTCCCGCGCCCAGACCGATAGAAAGACCAGATCGCCGTCTTCGCCGCAGACGCAAGCATCGGCCATCACGTCGCCGCATTCGTCGATGCGGTACAGCAACTGTGGGGATGAAGGTGCAGACATGGTGGAGTCCTCAATGAAGTCAGGGGCACCACCACCCGCAGGGGCAGTGAATGCCCCGTTAGGGATGAAAGAACGCGGACTACTCAGAGTTCACGTTCGGTGAACGAACCGTCGGCCTGATGCTTGACTACGCGGTTGCCGACATTTCTCTCAGCGTCGTGCTGGACCTCGATGAACAGGCTTTCCGGCACAAGGATCTGAAAATGACGTAAGACCTCACGGTAGTAGTCCAGGTCATGGTTGAACGGATCGCTCTCGTGCAGATTGCTGTACAAGAAGTCGTCGCTCTCGACCTTCATGGTGTCGTCGATCAACTCGGTTGGCTTCTCGATGACCAAGAAGAAGTAGTTCATCGGCCGATCCCAGCCGAGTAGTACGGTGACGGGAAATCCTTTGTGGAATGTGTCGAAGTAGTGCCGACTCATGGTGAAGCTCCTCGATTGAAATAGCCGGGAACCTCCCCATCGGGGTCGCCCCGGCGGGTGGATGAAATGCCGCGGATGCGGCAGGACGATCAGGCAGCCTGCGGTTCGGGTGCGAGTTGCAGGTTCCATTGCTGGGCCGTGGCGTCGAAGGCATAGCCCAACTGGTTGAGCCGCGCGATCTGCAGACGTAGGGTGCGGCGATCGATGGTCGAGTCGAGTTTCACCGACTCTTCCAACGGCCAGAGAATGCCGAACAGCGCCGCGTCGTCGCTCTCGGGACCACCCGAAGCGGCCACGGTGGCGGACGGCGTATCGACGCCGAATGGCGTGGTATCGACCAGCGGGTCTTTCGATGCCTGCACGGGCGCGGGCTCCGGCTTGGACCGGGACTTGGATTTCTCGGCTGCTGCCGGCGTTGTCGCCGGTGGCGTGCCCAGCTCTTCATCGAGCGGATCGACGTCCTGTGCGGCGAAGGCGCGAGCCTCGGCCTTGCTCAGCTTGTCGATGCCCGACAGGGTCATGCCGTCCAGGTTGGCGCGGATTTCAAAGCGCATGCCATCGCCAACCGGATAGGCCTTCGGATAGATGTAGCGGATGACGAACTCACCCTCGTACTTCCCTTCGGGGTACTGCTCCAGTTCCGGGTCTTTCACATGGAACAGTCCAAGGCGGGTCGTGAGGCGACCGACCGTGAACCGTCCGTTGCGGCCCGGGATGGTGCGGATGGCGAGTTGGCCGCGGACGATGAGGGGCGGATCGGATTGAACGGCTGCTGTAGCCATGGCGTATCTCCTTGTGATGAATGGAACCGTCTTGCGCGGCGCGCAACGGGTCAGGAAGAAAATGGACCCGCCCTGACGGGCGAGGTCCGAGTAGTGGCTCAGGACTTCAACTGGCGCATGCCTTCGGCGAGCATCCAGAGGGCGCGGTTCAGGCGCAGGTTCTGATCGATACCCTGTACAGGGCGGGTACGCTGGCGGCGGCCGTTCGCAGTGCGTCCGGTCAGCCCTCCCTTGACGAGGTTTTCCTGGACGCGGTTGAAGATCGACCAGAGGTCGCTCTTGCGATCGTCCCAGCGTCTGGGAACCAACAACTGACTCTCCGTGACAGGCGCGGGCTTGTCCGGATCGTCGTACTTGAGCGCCAGGGCCGAACGGGCGAAAACGTCGTCCTCCCCAGCCTCCAGCGTGATCGCGCGCATGCTCTCGCGCGCTTCCTGCACCCGCTCGAAGCCTTTCAGGACTTCGTAGGCACCTTCGATGACCTGGCCCGCGACATCGCCCTTGTGAGGCACGCGGATGTCCGCGAACGTGTCGCCGCAGACCAGCCCGTTCTGGCAGACGAATCGAAACTGACCTGCCAGCATCTGATAGCTGCTGGTGCCATCGTGCGAGTTCAACAAGATGATCTCGTTGGCTTCGTCGCCATTGATCTGGCTGGCGTGGCGAAGGCGGATCAGGTGTTTGGTGTACTCGCGGCGGTCCTCGTTGCGGACACGTGTTTGGCACACCATGAAGGGCAGGAATCCCTCCTGACGAAGTTCCGACAGCACGGTGGCCGTCGGGATGTAGCTGTACCGCTGGGAACGGCTTTCGTGCGGTGTTTCCGCAAAGATCGACGGCACCACGGCGCGAATCTGGTCGTCCAACAGAGGACGGTCCGAGCGCAGTACCGGTGAGCGCGGTGCGAAACGGGATGCGAGAGACATGGCATTCTCCTGGGATTGTTATGCAGCCGAATCCGCACGGTGCGGAACGGACTGCGGGGATGAAAAGACGAACGCCCACGCGCCACGTCAGTGGCCTGCAGGCAGGTTGGGGATAAGAAGCAAGACCCCGGAATGGGGCCTTGCGGGGGTGGATCAGAAGGAAGCCGCGAGTGCGGGTTCCTCGGCCTCGGGTGCCGGCACGGGTTCGTCCTGAACGGACTCGGCGGTCGGCGCCTCGACGGTGCCATCGGCGGTATCCGCATCCTCGGTCGCCGCAGCGTCCTCGGAAACGGGCGCCGGTGCGGCGGCCGGAAAGACCTGCTGGCCATCGATCTTGATCAGGCCGATGTGGATCAGCTTGGATTCCAGGCTCGCCGCCGGTTCGCCGGCACGCTCGCCCTTGGTGCGGAGGTACGCATCGGCCTTCATGTCGTTGAGACGGAAGGCGATCAGCACCTTGCGCTCGGCCTCGATGGCCTGTACGCAGCGGCGCACCAGATGCTGGGCGTCCGCAGTGGCGACGATGGTGTTGATGTACCGGTAATCCGGCTCATCGACCGGGCCGGCCAGCGCCCCGATGGAGCACGACAGGAACGGATCGCCATCCTTCGGCGTAACCTCGCGCGGACGGTTGAGATAACCGATACCCCGGGTGATCAGCTCGTACTGCTTGATCTGCGCCAGTTCGGCACGATCGATCAGTTCGGCTTTCAACAGTCGGCCCTTGAGACTGGCTGCCGGATCGCCCTTGCGGTCACCACTGGTACGGATGAAAGCATCGGCCCAGAGATCGCCGAGCCGGAACTTGACCAGCGGACGCTGCCTCGGGTCATCGACGCCGATGTAACCCTCGACCAATTTCTTGGCGTCGGCACCGGAGACTTTGACGTCGAAGTAGCGGGTGACGGGGTCTTTGGCGGATCCGACGAGTGCGGCGACAGTGCAAGCCAGGAACGGCTGCGCACGGCGGCCACCACGGACAGGAACCTCCCGGACACGCTGCAAGCGGGCGTAGCCCTCGGTGTGAAGATCGAAGTAGCTCTTCGCGTTGGAAGTCGTATTGGTCATGGTGAATCTCCAATGGGAATGAAGCGGAGACACACCGGACCCGACTGCGCGGGGGGGTGCGTAACCCCGCGGTGGGTTGATAAGGCGAATGGACTAGGAAGGTGCATCCACCACCGGCAAGCCGATGGTCGTTCGCACGGAGGGATGCGTTGCGAACTGGCTCGGTCACGCGGCGGGTGCCGCGCCGCAACCTCGAAGACCGATGGTTGCCTGGCATGTCGCTGACAACGTCAGCAAGCATGGGGCAAGCCTCACACCGCGCGGCTTCGCACACCATCGGGAATGAGTACTGTCGCCTGACCGCATTCAATCGCCGCAATAGCAGCCGATGGTCTCTTCGGCAGGGTCAAACAGGTCGTCCTGGCGTTCGGTAAAACAGGCCAGCTAAGTGCGCACTCGCGGCGGAACCGGGGGGCTGAGGCAGGTTCAGTGTTCTGCCGACACGGTCATGAGATATTTCCCAGCAGATAGGCACAGCCCCGGAAGCTGGCGCGAGGCCAGTTTCCGGGGCAAGTGCCGTGGTGGATGAATGCTCCGACAAGGCGGTGCGGAAAGGACGAAATGCCGCCGACGGACTCAGCCGCTTCGCGCAGTCATGCGGATACCGCCCGCGGCTTGCGCCGTGCGGGCTTCTGCACGGTGCTGACGCGAATCTGGCGCCAACTGCCATCGTCGATCAGGCGTTCCAACGTGTTGCCGAGGTCATCGAAGAACACCTCATCCACGCGCTCCACCAGCTCACCGTCGCGGTGCAGTTCCACCGCATAGAGATCGTCGCCTCGTTCGTACAGCACGGTGACGCGCCCCTGGAACTTCGCAGTGACCACGTTGAAACTGATGGCCGGCGGCGTGGCGATGATGTCCTTGGGCAGTGGATCGACCCAAGTGAAGTCGCACGCGCCAGCATCGACCAACAGGTGCGTGATGCGCCGGTAGCCGTCGGGCGCCGGCAGCGTTTCCAACTGCTCGATGAGTTGCTGCAGTTCCAGGCAGCGCGGCTGCGGGACCGGCAGTTTCGCCGGAGCCGAACCGAGCACGAACGTCTGCAGCTTGTAGGGCTGGCCGTCGTGGGTGTACTCGGTGCGTTCCTCGGGGGTATCCGCCCGCAAGCCGTCGAAGCGGCGTCTGGCATAAGGCTCGACCTGTACCTTGGCACCTTCGTCGGGTTCCTCGGTCACGCGCGACCGGTCGAGCACCATGAACTGGGTGCGTCCGGTCTTGACGACAATGGCCTCGTCTGTGCTCGCGATGACCTTGCCTTCAAAAGGCTTGGGATCGATATGGAAGCCCATCGTCGATACCTTGGGCTCACCGTCGAAGATGACGAACTTGAAGCCGCGGGCATTGGACGGCACATGGCCGGAAACCAGCGTCGGGAGTTGTTGACGAATGAGTTGATGGTCCATGGGAAATCTCCAGAAAAAAGGGACTTCCCGGCCACAGGGGACGGGTTGTCCCAAGTGGGTGGATTGGATGGACGCGGTGCGTCCGGAAGAGGATGAAAGCCAGCACGCGATCGGCATGCCGCGGTCTCGATGGCCTTGACCGCCTGGGATGTTGCCGGCTACGCCAGCGAACATGGCAGCAGGATGGCAGAGCCTGGCCGGCCCGGCCTGCGATAAACCGAACCGGCCTGCACCGCATTCCCGAGGCAGAAAAAAGCCCCTCATCGGAGGGGCTCGGGGGGACATGACTGGTCAGGTGTCCACAGAGGGGGTGTCGTCCTCTTCCTCGAAGACGGTCAGACCGTCCAGCTCGTTGGCATCAGCATCGAATACCAGCACCCTGACGTCAGCCTGTCCGGCCAGCGCCAGTACGTCGGCCAGATCCTCGGGCATGCCCTTGGACAGGTGCTCCCGGCGCAGTTGCTCGGCGGTGATGCCTTCGACGTGCATCAGGTTCTCATCCGTCCAGGGTGTGGCGATCAGCTTGACGCCGATGGCTGGGCTGTACGGGATGCGAAAGGCGACGAACAGGAACCCGCTCGGTGTGGCGATATCCGCCAGTTCGCACAGGTAGCGGCCCGATGCTTCGGTGATGTGGGCCGTGCTGATCTCCCAGGCACGGCTGTAGAAGCCCGTCTCGAACTGCAGATTGCGCACCACCGCTTGGGCATATTCCAGTGTGTAGCTGTCGCCCACATGGATGAAGCCTCTATCGAGGGTTCGGCCATAGATGCTGTGGTACACGGCCTGCACGGCGCCGCTGCCGCCGCACAAGGCATCGAGTTCGGCGGGCACCGTTTGGCCTTCGGTGATCAGCACGAAATCATCGTTGAAGATGCACGCTTGGTACGCCACCTTGTCATCGGGTAGATGAGCCTGCGATGGATGCAGCGGCAGAAAGGTTTGCGGGTGGCGCTCGTCGTAGCTGATGACGGCAAGGCGCCGAATCTCGAAACCGTAGTAGCCGCGGGCGAAAGGATTGGATGAATGGTCCATGGTTTGATTCTCCGGTGAGGGGTGACGCAGGGCCAACCCCCACCGGGGATCGACCCAGTGGGAAAGGAAGTGGTGCCGGCAGGCGGCACCGGTATGGATCAAGCGTCGTATCGCGGCCTGTCAGCTCAACAGCTCGGACAGGCGGTGTTGCAATTGCCGGCGCTGCGTTTCGTCGGTGATGCCGGCGAGCAGGCGTTGTGTTTCCCGGGCGAACAGATTGGCAGCAGCCTCCAGGTTCTGAATCAGAAGGGCTTGCCGGATACGGTTGCCGAGATCGAGCACCTGACCGGAGGCACCGAAGACCGAGAACTCGCGGCTGATGAAAGAACCGTCACCGCCGAAGTTGAAGAGGCGTGGTTTGCTGCAATACCAGCAACCCTCGAAGCGAATCTCCTTGAGGCCGTGACCATCGTCGAGTCGCGTGGCGATCAGGAACAGCGCGTCGAGATCCGAGTCGTCCTCGAAACGATGGTGTTCGATCAGGTGCTGCAGATCTTCGTCCTGGTCGGTGCCGAAATGCCTGGAAAGCACGGCCAGAACGTCGTCCATCGTGGGAGGGCCCTCGCTGGGCACGGACAGCCCCAGCGACTGGGCCAGTGCAACGAGGTCTTCGCAGACATCGTCCCAATGCGCGCCGCTGTCTTCGGCAATCTGGGCGATGTAGACCTCGCCGTCGCCGGGGTATGAGGCATCCAGCTTCAAACCGCCGAACAGCGCGGTAATCACCGGGGTGACTTGGTCGAGAACGAGGACGCCGGTGGCGTCGTAGTAGTTGTTTGCCATGGGGTGGCTCCTGGTTGGTGATGCGGAGCCAGCCCCTGCGGACATGGCATCCGCGGGGATGAACCCGAAACCGTGGCTTCGGGCAAAGGTGGAAAAGCGCTATTCGCCGAAGTCGGTGGGGTCGCCCAGAGACTTCAGCAGTTCGATCAGGCCGCAGTTGGCCAAGACGTAGAGCGCGTTGTAGTCGTCGCCCGTCGGTGCCTGCTCGCTGGTGTTGATCCGGGCATCCAGATCGAGGACGTTCTGCCGCACCCGGCGGGCGATCGCCAGCGGTTTGGGTGTGTCATCCAGGACGGGCTCGCCCAGTGCGGCAAGCACAACCCGTGGTGACAGCGCGTCCGGCAAGGACTCGAACACCGTGGGGGTGTCGCTGCGGCACAGGGCTTCGGCTTCGGAGTTGCCGATGTCGAAGCAGACGATTTCGTCGTCGGCCGCGCCTTCGGTGTCGTAGTCCACTACCGCGAATGGCGGCAGCGGCAGATGATCGGGCCAGTCCTGCACGACGATGGCCTGCACCAGGCCTCCTTCGAGGACGACGGCAAAGGACGGATTTCGGGACATGGGTCGCTCCTGTGGGAAGAATGGAGGGACACCGCCCCGAAGGGACGGATGTCCCTCGCTGGGGGTTGAGAAAATGGCGGTGGTCGGTCGTTCGGACCTACCAGCCGCTGTAGTTGAGTACCAGATCGGCGATCACCTGACGCCGCTCCAGATCCAGGCCACCGAGGTCGGAAAGCCCCTCGAAGCCGCAGCGCTTGAGCATCGCGGCGCCCTCGCGCGAGTTGTAGAAGCTCACCATCGCGGACAGGAACATGCGCTGTCCGCCGCTCAAAACGCCCAGGGCGTCGTTGAGTTCCAGCAGGTTCGGACGCAAGTCCCACTTGCTGGCGGCACGGCGCAGGCCTTCGCGGGTGCCATCGCCAAACCACTCGGGCCCGGCGATTTCCGCACCGCGTTTCCAAGCCTTGAAAAAGGCCTCGGGCGCACGCTCGAAATGGCGCGTTTCACGCATGATCTGATCGACGACGTCGGTTGGTAGAAGCTGATTCATGACGGTCTCCTCATGGATGGGGATCAAGGGGTGGGCAGCTGGGTCCAGCCGCCTCGGTCGAGGGCTCGCTGGGCTGCCGCCGAACTGCGGAAGTACTCGGCCGACTCGCGGGAGACGGGGCCTTCGATGTCGCGCGTACCGATGTAGTGGCCGGCGGCGCTGTGAAGCACTTGGAGCGGCAGGTGTTTGCCGGCGTAGATCAGGGCCAAGTGGCCGAACGAGGCTTGCTGGGACATGGCGGAGCTCCTTTCAGGAAGCAGGATCGCCATGGCCCTGGACGGGATGGCTGCTCCCGCTGGCGGTGGATGAATCGGCATCGGCGCCGTGAGGGCGCGCGTCCGCGGACTCGATGCGATGGCGGACTGGTGTGGGTCGCACGGGAGGGGAATCCCGCGGCAGCCTGAAACCCTGGCTGCTGGCATGGTGCTGACGAGGTCAGCGACGCATGCCGACAGCTTCCGCCGGCGCTAGGCCGGCGTCATGCGCAAATGGGAATCCGAGGCGTCCCGATTGATGGACGAAAAAAAGCCCCGCAATCCAGACTGTGTGAAAACCTGGCAGTCCCGGCCGGTGTTCTAGAAAATGCCCGTATCACGCGATACGGGCATTTTTGTTTATGCAGTACATCCAAGGTGAAGCGCGCAGCCAGGGCAGTCTGTTTCCACAGTCGCTGGACGAGCTGGTGCCGGAAGATCATTTGGTGCGCGTGATCGAAGCCTATGTGGCGCGCCTGGATTTGCGCGTGCTGGGCTTCAGCAAGGTGCAGGCCCGGCAAACCGGGCGACCGTCCTACGATCCGGCCGATCTGCTCAAGCTCTATCTGTATGGCTACTTCCAGCGCATCCGCTCATCCCGGCGGCTGGAGGCCGAGTGCCAGCGCAATGTCGAAGTGATGTGGCTGTTGGGACGCCTGGCTCCGGACTTCAAGACCATCGCTGATTTTCGCAAGGACAACGGTGCAGCATTCGCGGCGACCTGTCGGGCCTTTGTGCAGTTCTGCCGCCAGGTCGGCCTGATCGCCGGCCAGTTGGTGGCCATCGACGGCAGCAAGTTCCAAGCCGTCGCCTCGGCGCGCAAGCAGCTGAGCCTCAAGCAACTCAAGCGCCAGCAGGAGCGGCTGGAGAAGCACATCACCGACTACCTGGCGCAGCTGGAGGCTGCGGATCGGGCTGAAGCCGACGAGGCGATCGATCGTTCGGCGGTCAAGGCAGCCCTGCAACGGTTGCAGGGCAAGCATGCCGACAATCTGACCAGTCAGGCGCTGCTGGAGGCGCAGCAGCTGGAACAGTTCGTGATCGGCGAGGCGGACGCCAAGCTGATGCGCACCCACCTGGGGCCTCGAGTAGCCTACAACGTGCAAAGCGCTGTGGACGCGGAGCACTGCCTGATCCTGCACCACGAGGTCACTCAGGATGGCAACGACACCCAGCAGCTCGAACCCATGGCCAAGGCAACTCAAGCCGTGCTGCAACAGGTCAAGTTGGAGGTGGTCGCCGATGCCGGCTACTCCAACGGTGCGCAGTTCCAGGCGTGTGAGGAGGCGGGTATTACGGCCTATGTGCCGCCCAACCGCGCGACCAATAATCGCAGTGATGACGTCGACCTCTTCGAGCGAGGCGACTTCACTTACGATGCAGAGAACGATCAGTACCAGTGCCCGGCGGGCAAGTTGCTGAGCCTCAAGCAATGGAATCGAGGGGATCGCATCTACCAGGCAGCGATCAGCGACTGCAACAGTTGCCCACTGAAAGCGCGCTGCACCCAGGCCAAGCGCCGCTACGTCTCACGGCATGCCCATGAAGCCGCCTTCGAGCGCATGGAACAGCGGATGCAGGCACATCCAGAGATGATGGTCAGCCGAAGGTCGATCGTTGAGCACCCCTTCGGCAACCTCAAGCAGTGGTGATTCGGCAATGGCCGCTTCCTGCTTCGCCAGCTGAAGGGTGCAAGGACGGAAATGGCCCTGGCGGTACAAGCCTACAACCTCAAAAGAGCGATCAATGTACTCGGTGCAGGCCAGCTGATCGCGTTGATGGGCTGAAAAGCGTGTTTTCGCCTTTCGTCCGCGCAAAAGCAAACGCCCCGAACGAGCCGGGGCGTTTGCTTAACCCGCCATCAGTGCGTTTTCACACAGTCTGAATCGCGGGGCTGTGGAGGCTCGGGAAGCCTTGGGGATCAGGACGATTCGCCGCCCAGTACATGCTGCTTCCACAAGGCGAAAGCCTCATCCGGCGGCAGCTCGGCCAGAATGATGATGGGTGTTTCCTGCCGTGCGCGCAGCGCCGCAAAGTACCCGGCGCGGTCGGCGATGGCCTTGAGCTTGATGCCTTTCAGGAACAGCAGCTTGCCGTCCCTGATGAACAGCACCTTGTTGGCGATGTCGCGGGTGTAGGCGGTGCGTAGCTTGCGTTCGGCATGCTGTGCTTCAGCCAGATGATCGACCAGATAGTCGAGCGTGATGTCGATGACCAGCGGGTCGTCGTCCTCGCCGGAGATGCCGCCTTCCAGCATGTCGGGGGGCAGGCTCCTGGCGAAGGCTTCGGCCTCGGCCAGCCATGCAGCCTGGCCGTCGAGTGCGCGGATGCAGGTGGAACCGCCGTGCCCGTCGTTGCGGGCATCGGCAATGGCAACGCCATCGAACAGCACGGTGGCAGTGAAGCACAGCGTCTCTTCGCTGGCGAAATCTGCGACCTTGAGGTGTATCAGGGTGATGCGGTCTTGCGTGGTGATGGTTTCCATGGACATTCCTTGAGATCAGTCGGGAAACGCCACGCCCCTGCGGGACGAAGCGCTCATCCCGTAGGTTGGAGAAAGAGGCATCGATGCCCGCATGGGCAGCGTTCGCCCGAGCGATGCGACGGCGAACTGGCGGGTGGCATGGAGCAAGCTCCACGGCAGCCTGAAACCCTGGCTGCTGGCGAAGCCGACAATGTCGGCAACAGCGGATGCCAGCATCGGTTCTGGTACTGTCCGCGTCATCCGGAAACGGGAAATCAGCACAGCCGGATTCGCCCGCACCCGGTAGCGAGAACCGGTTTTTCGTCGGCCCACAAGAAGAAAAAACGCCCCCGAAATCGGGGGCGTGGAGAGATGGCACCGATCAGGCAGTGACCGCCTGCAATTTGCCGGTGTCATCGAAGACCAGGCGCACGGTGGCGCCGGCCAGCTTGGGTTGCACGCCATGGCGCAGCGCGTACGGCAGCAGCGCCTGGACCACGCGATCGGCTGATGACGAGCAGCCTACGGCGATGAAGGTTTCGATCAGGAGTGCGTCCTCGTCTTCACGATCCTCACCGTAGCGATCGTCGAACACATAGTCGCAGACCAGCCCGGTTCTGGCCCCCGCCGAGGGGGTCAGGTAGAGCGTGTATCCCTTGCGCACGGCCTCCACTGCGTACTCCACCGTCCCGAGATGGCCCTCCAGCCCGACATGCAGGGTATCGACCAATTCCAGCTCCACCTCGTAGTCGGCAAGTCCGGGATTGACCTCTCGATGCAAGGTGGTGCCGGTTCTGATGCGCACCTGCTCAGGGCTGACGACCTTGATCAGACGCTTGAGCCAGTGGCCGTCATCCAGACCGGGCTCGTCGAGTACATACGCTTTGGCCGCTTCCAGGTAGATCTCGGCGGTCGGCGCGGTTTCGTCGTCGGGCTCGATCTGCCAGACACCAAGCACTTCCAGGGCCTGTTGGGCGATCACGCCATTTCCGCCCAGATAACGCCGCCAGTATTGACGATAGCCGGCCGGCTCTTCGTCCCAGTCCCGGAACCAGGACAGAGGAACGAAGGGCACGTCGTTGAGCAGATCGGCGTTCGACGAGTTGAGGCAGACATGCGCGTAGTGCGTGACGAAGTCGCTGGCGGCAAGCGCCTGCTTCTTCTCGATCAGTGCCTCGCGGTAGGCCTGATCGACCGCAGCCTGGATACGTGGATGATCTTCCGTCTCGTTCAGCAGGTGCTGCCGATCCGGGAGCTTCGCCAGCGTGTTGTCAGGCAGCAGGACGACCTGGCGTTCCTGGCTCGTGGGCAGCCTGTCGATAGGTCGTCCGCCGATGGGCAAGCCCTGAAGAAAGCAGCGCCACTGCGTGCGCGTACCGGACAGATTGATCAAGACCTTGCCCATGGACGTCTCGCGCCAGGGCAGATCGGGCTTCGCCAACGGGCGTGGCACTTCAGCGTCGTTGAGCCAGACCGGCACCGGAAAGGCTTCGCACAGACGCTGGAGCTCGTGCTCCACCCAGGTGGGCAGATCCTGCCCGGCCTGCACCGGCTTGACGCCTTCGAGGTGGATGGCGGTGCCCTCCAGATGGAAGCCTGCGATGTCTTCCTCGATCGGCTCGCCGGCAATGATCTCGGCGGTTCGCGCGCTGAACAGTTTGTCGCGCGAATGCACCGTCAGGGTATCGGCAAAGTACAAGGCCGAGAGCACGCCGAGGCCGAAGGCGTTCTCGCGCGCCTTGAGTCGCTTGTCCCAGCCGGATTCGGCGATGAAGATCAAGGTCTGCAGGTCGGTAATGCCGATGCCATCGTCGGTGATGGTCAGGCTGTCCTGGCTCACCGTGATGTGGATCGCGCTGGCCTGGGCGCGGCGGGCGTTCTGTAACAGTTCGCCCAGCATCGAGCCATGGTTGAACGCATGGCGCAGATTGGCGATGAGGCTGTGCTGGTTGGTCTTGAGACGAAGGGTTCTCATGAGATGACTCCTTGGATAATGGTTTGCACCGGACAGGCACAGCGCTGCCCGGTGCGACGGGGCACTGAACAGGCGGATGCCGGTGGGAAGGGGAATGGGCCGGTCGGCCCGAGGGAGAAGCAGCATCGACGCCCGGGATGGGCGCGTGTCCGCGGCACGATGCGATGCGGACAAGGACGGTCGGCGCGGAGGGTCCGCGACGCAGCCTGCACGACCTTGGCTGCTGGCAACGGCTGACGAATCAGCGATGCAGGCCCGACAACGGCGCCTGCCGTTGCATGGTGTCGCTGATCAATGCGCAGTCGTGCGCCCCGCGTTGTCCAGGGTTTGCAGCAGGCGCCGGCCCAGCCAGGCCATGCACGGCACCGCCATCGAATTGCCAATCGCCTTGTAGCGCGGCGCATCGGCGGCCGGCTTGTGGTTGAGGATTCGTTCGGGTGTCTCCTGTTCGTGTGACCGAGGCGGAATTGCCGGGTCGTCATGGCGGATGCGCAGGAGAAAACACGCCGAAGGCTGGGCGCCTTCGGCTTGGAGGAGGAAACCACCCGTGTACTGGTTCAGGTTGCGGTCGTCGGTGGAACCGTTCGCTGTCTCAGCATTCACCCGGCCCTTGTCGTGGTTGGGGCCGGCATCGTCTGGCGCACATCCGCGCACAAAGGGAGCCCGTTCTTTTCACCGGTGGGCGCCGGTGTCGAATACCGCCAACCCTGAAGGGTCTCCTGATGCCTCGACCCCCATGGCAGGCAAGGCATCAGGAGACCCTTCGCAGCGGGCGGGACTGTTACTGATCGAGGGAATACGCGGTGCGTGATTCGAGGAAAAAAGGCCTTCTCGCCCCTCGCAAGGGGCGCGCACACCGCAACAGAAGGTATCGCGTGCTGGGAGCCTCGCAGGGCTGCGGGGCGGTGGTCACGTTGCCGGGGGTGGTCAACGCGACGACGGGTTCTCTGTCTTTCAGGAGGCCTTCGGGCCACCGCGGCGCTTGCGCGGCGCGGCACGCTTGCCCGATTCGATGGGCAGCGTTCCCTTGCAGTCGGGGTATTTCGCGCAGGACCAGAATGGACCGCTCTTGCCGCTGCGCTGGCGCGTGGCACCGCCACACTGCGGGCATGCTGGCCCCTCGGGAATCTTGATGGACAGCGAGGTGCCACGGTACTGCGCAATCAACTGCGTGACCCAGGCCGCCTGCTTGTCGATGAAGGTATCGAGCGCGAGCTGTCCGGTTTCGATCATGTCGAGCGCCTGTTCCCACACCGCGGTTGTGCCGGGATCGGCGATCGCGGCGGGCACGGTGTCGATGAGCGTGAAGGCGGCATCCGAGGCGCGGATGGCCCGTCCTTTCTTGATCAGGTAGCCACGGTTCAGCAGGCCGCCGATGATATTGGCGCGGGTCGCTTCGGTGCCGATGCCCACGGAATCTTTCAGCTTCTGTTTCAGGCGTGGGTCTGACACCAGTTTGGCGACGCTTTTCATCGCCTTGACCAACTCACCTTGGGTGTACGGGCGCGGCGGCAGCGTCTTGAGCGCCTTCAGATCGACCCCAGCCACCTGGCACGCCAGCCCTTGGTGTAGCGCTGGCAGCACCTGGCTGCGGGGTGCGGCGTCATCGCCGGCATCGTCGGGTTGCGGCTCGGCCAGTACCAGGCGCCAACCCGGCACGACTACGTGCTTGCCCACGGCCTGCAATGTCTGGTCGCCGCAAGAGAACCTTGCTGTCGTGCGGTCGAACTCGTGCGGCGGAAGAAATTGCGCCAGGTAGTGGGCGCGGATCAGGCGGTAGGCGGCCAGTTCCTTCTCGCTCATCGCCGACAGGTTGGCGGGTTCGAGCGTGGGGATGATGCCGTGGTGGGCCGATACCTTGGCGTCGTTCCAGGCGCGCGAGTGCTGGGTGCGGTCGAGCTGGTCGATGATCGGGCGCAGGCTCGGATCGGTCTTGAGCAGACTGTCGAGCACCGTGGGCGCTTCGGCATGCATGCTTTCGGGAAGATAGCCGGAGTCGCTACGTGGATAGGTGGTGGCCTTGTGCGTCTCGTACAGGGATTGGGCGATCTCTAGCGTCTCCTGGACATCGAGGCCGAACTGCTTGGAACACACTTCCTGCAAGGTGCCGAGATCAAACGGCAATGGCGCGCCTTCGCGCATGCGTTCGGTCTCGACCGATACCATCTGAGCAGCGCCAGCGGCGCGGATGCGCTGCACCGCCTGCTGCGCAACAGGCTCCTGCAGGCAACGGCCTGCATCGTCGGTACTGGCCGATGGCGGCAGCCACTGCGCGGTGAATGTCTGGCCTGTGCAGGACAGCGCCACTTCGATGGACCAGAACGGGACGGAGACGAAGGCCGCGATTTCACGATCGCGATCGACCACCAGTCTGAGCGTGGGGGTCTGCACGCGTCCGACCGACAGCACGCCGTCATAGCCGGCCCGGCGCCCCAGGAGGGTGAACAGGCGGCTCAGGTTCATCCCCACCAGCCAGTCCGCTCTGGAGCGCGCCAGCGCCGAGTGATACATGGGCAGCGTGTCGCCCGAAGGCTTCAGCTTGCCGAGCGCGGCATGGATCGAGGCGTCGTTCAGTGCTGACAACCACAGCCGTTGAATGGGGCCGCGATAGCCACAGAGATCGATGATCTCGCGCGCAATCAGTTCGCCTTCGCGATCGGCGTCGGTGGCGATGACCAGTTCGGTCGCCTTGCTCAGAAGGTCTTTGACGACCTTGAATTGCGCTGCGGTCTTGGGTTTGACCTCAACCCGCCAGTGCTGGGGAATAATGGGAAGTTGCTCGATCGTCCAGCGCTTGAGCTGTTCGTCATAGGCTTCCGGCGGCGCGGCTTCGACAAGGTGGCCAATGCACCACGTCACGACGACGCCGGGGCCGTTGAGGCAACCATTGCCGCGCTGCCTTGCGCCCAACAGGCGCCCGATGTCCTTGCCTTGCGAAGGTTTTTCGCAGAGAAATAGCCGCATGCCTGTCCATCCAAATCACATTGCCGATGTATCTGGGCAGCAGCATGTCTGGATGTTGCGAACCTCACCGCAAACAAGAGGAATGTGCAGGCACCCGCTTTGATCACGGAAACGGCGGCATATCCGACCGGGGGCGTTGGGCGTGCGAAGTGTTGATGTGTACTGGAGCTTCTTGCGCTGGGCGCGCGAAAACGCGGTGGATGTTGGTGGAACCTCGCTTCCCGAAGACAGGAAGACGGAGCGAGCCTCGGTAGGCTCGCCCCTGGAGATGCGCCTACTCCGACGGTGGCGGCTGCTCCGCTGATGCCGGCTTCGGGCTGAGCGTGACCGACTCGATCCGGTACGGCAGGATGCCGACGCTGCGCGCATTGATCTGCCAGGTCTCGCGCGGCTTCTCATCCTTGTCCTCCCAGGGTTCGCGCTCCATGCGGCCGATGACCAGAACGCGCATGCCTTTCTGGTACAGATCCTTCCAGTGCTCGGCATCGCGGTGCCAGATTTCGACCGGCGCCCAGAAGCCACCACGGTCCTCGAAGGTGCCGTCCTTCTTGGGCACCGGGTTGTCGAAATAGACGTTCAGGCGCAGCAGGCGACTGGGTTCGTCGTTGCCATTCGGGAACTCGCGGTACTCGGGCGGCGAGCCGATGTTGCCTTCTCCAGAAAAATGCGTGCTCATGTTGTGATCTCCGTGGTGGTTGAAATGCCCGTGCCAAGTCGGCCCCGGGCGCGTGCTGGGATGCCTGGCGCAATCACCGATCGTGCATTGCGGCGGGAATGGATTTGAGCCGGCGCAGATAAGCGTCCTCGGCCTGGGCCATCTTGCCGGCGCAGTCCTGGGCCTGCCGGCCGAGGGTATGCAGCAGACTGATCTGCATGTTCAGCGCGATGCGCTGCTGTTCCAGCGCGAGCAGATCCTCCAGCAGATTCACCGGCGTGGCCGTGGAGGCCATGACCTCCTGCCAGAGGGCGACGCCCATCGCCGAGCGGTCGTGCTTGCGCCAGCGCAGAAAGGTCGTGCCTGCGCCGGTACGCTGCTGGGCCAGTTCAATGGACAGCAGACGGAAGGGATAGCCTCGCGCCTGCGCCAGCACGCGCCGCTGCGCCAGGTCAATCAACTCATCCCTGAGCGCGTGACACCGGTTGACCCAGTCTTCGAGATCCCCTTTACCCTTAAAAGCCCTTAAAAGGCCTTTTAGATAGCCCGCCTGTTCCAACTGGATGAAGTCCGCCTGTTCCAGGGGCTGGAAGTGCCGGCGTTGGTTCGGTTCGCGTACTGTCATGCTGACTCACCCTCGTCGGATGAGGCTGCTTCGGCGGGGTCTGCCGCAGCATCCGGCTCGCTGGCTGGTTCGGTTTCGGGGGCGGTGCGCTGCTGCAGGCCACGGCGTGCGATCGGCGGCGCGAAGCGGCTGCGCCGGGTACCTTCGAGCACGTCCTGGGGCAATTCACCGTACTTTTCCAGCGCCGCCCGTGCTGCGGCATTCTTCGCCGCGAAGTCGTCGCGCGTGGTGCCGGAATACCGGTACTGCTGCGCCAGCGAGAACAGGCTGCGCAATGAGTGCGCGCCGTCGTTGAGCCAGCGTTCGAGTGTCGAGCGATCGATCAGCGCGGTGTGGTGGGCCAGGATCAGACGTCGGGCAAGATCGTCGTAGTCCGCCAGCAGATACACCGCCATGAAGCCCAACTGCGAGGACACGAACAGCGGCAGCTTGACCGGCTGGACGTTGAGGTTCTCGCCCAGGCTCAACGCAGGCGGCACGCCGGCCAGTGCCTGGTCTACTTGCTGACGCAGGGTCTGGAGCTGTTCCTTGGTGGTGGATAGCTTGTCCTCGATGCGCAGCATCCACCAGTCCGAATAGGGGTCGTCCTGTTCGGCACCGCGCTTGAGCTTGTTCATGATGGAGACAAAGCCGTTGAGGCCGATGATGCCGGGCCTGCCTTCGGCCGGGGCGCGGCCATGCCAGATGCGGGACGCATGGTGGGTGTGCAGGGTCAGGGACATCGCGCTGCGCAGCGATCCCAGGTTCAACTGAAGGGATTCGGTGGCATTGTTCTCTTGGGCCATGGTGACGACTCTCGGTGATGAATGAGTCGTCAGCATCCGGGTTGGCCGGAAGGCCGTCAGTCATCAAACCGAACCCGCCGCTTGCCTGATTTGTCGGAGCGGCCAGCCGCGCGCATCGTTCGGAAGCACCGTTGCGATGCCGCACCGGAAGGCTGCGTGTTGCGCTATACCCGGGGTATAGGCGTCCATGGCGCTCAGTGGATGCTGCCGGGGGAGCACGGTGTGGATCAGGGCCGCTGCGGGCGGAAGGCGGTGTGTTCCGCTATACCCGGGGTATAGGCGACGGTGGAACACCTTGGACATTGCAGAGCAGCTTCCGGGCTGATGACTCTCGACGCCGTGCCGGCTCGCGGGCGTGTCAGGTCGAGCGCAACAGTTCCTGCAGGCGTGCCAGATGAGCTTTCGCGACCTCCGCATCAGCAGGTACAGCAGGCGGTGGACTTGGCTCTGGTGTCCTGTTGACTGGCGCCGCAGGCGCCTTCTGTGCAGCCCAGGTGCGAAATTCTCCCCGCAAGGCCTTCTGAATGATGCCGAACAGGTAGCCGGTGGGATTGCGGATCGTCGTGGAGGCGCAGCGTGCCTCCCATTCGTCCAGCAGGGCTTGCCGCAGATCGTGATCCACTGACTGCATCGCGGCCAGCGCGCCGTCCTGCTGCTCCGCCTTCAGCGCCAGGAAGCGCCTGGGCAACTGCAGTTGCTGACGTTCTTCTTGCGCGCGCGGTACTGTACGTACTTCTTTAATACTTTCTTTTATACGTACTGTACGGTCCGACTTCGGATTCCGAAGTGCGCCGTTTTCCGGGGTTTTCCGGCCTGCTTCGGAATCCGAAGAGAGGTTCGCCAGATTCCGAAGACGGTCGTCGGAGCCGTCTTCGGAATCGTGTTCGCCGCCGGCCTGTGGATAACTCGATGTGCCGTTCCAGCCCTGCGCTGACAGCCGCTGTGACAGAATCTCCAGGCGACTCGGCAGCACTCGGCCGCTGAGCATGGGGTCTTGCGTCAACTCCTGCAGGGTAGTCGCCCCCACGCGCTGGACGGATTTGCTGGCATGCGTCAGTGCCTGGCTGACCAACTCCAGATAATCGGCATCGAGCTGGATGGCTTCGTAAGGGGTGAGCGGTTCGTCGTGCAGGACGTAGAGGTTGCCCTGAATGCGCCCGCTTCTGGGATCGCGCCGGCGCCGCACCAGGCTGATCCAGCGCGTCAGTCGCAGCACGGTCAGCGCTCGGGCCACCGTCTCGTGCGATGCCCTCTCGGCACAAGGCATGGAGGCCAGCCAAGGCGCAAGCTGGTCGTAGGTGGGCATGGCGGTGATGCCGTCGTCCGCCAGCATCAGGCGGAACACCTGCCAGCCGTTGCGTTCGAGCGGTGTCAGGCGTCGGTCCAGCAGCAATGCACGCGGCACGCTGTCGTGTCGATTGCCACTATAGAGAAAGCCATCGGTCGGTGGTGAGACTGCAGATGGGGCCGGTGGCGGCTGTTGAGGTGCCAGTTGGCCGAGCGCCTGCTCGAACAGCTCGCCCAGCCGGACGGGGCCGCGCGTAGGATGTGGCCCATCCGTCATCAGATCAGCCCTTCATCGATCCATCCGCGCAAGGCATTCCAGATCACGGACAGAGGCAGCCCAGTGGCCTCGGCGAGATCCGCCGCGACGCCCAGCATTCCCATGTCGTCGTTGCTGTCGACTTCCTGCTCCTTCACTGTCGAGGACCAGCGCTTCCACAGGTCGGTGTCCTGTTCCTCGGTCAATACCGGATGCCGCCCCTTGCGTTTCGGCAGGCCGATGACACTGCGACGCAAGGCGATCTCCTGGTGGGTCAGGCCGAAGAATTTGCTGATCAGCTCCGTGCTGGCGCCCAGGCGCAGTAGCCGATCGATCTTCACCACCTCCTCGGTGACGTCTTCTACCTGGTGCAGCAGACGACGCAGCACATCGCGGTTGACGACTACCGAGCACCACGACACGTTGGCGTTGGCCAGCACGCTGGCCATCGCGGGATGCTTGAGGGCATCTAGATCCTTGTCGTCGAACCCCATCGACTTGGCCCGGCGCAACTGGCCGTTGCGTAGATCATGAAGTGCCTGGGCGATCACTGCCTGGTTAAGTGGGTGAGGTCCGGACATGGCTACGCCTCTCATGATCCGGTGATGGCATGGTCGCCATCGGCGATACCGGGCTCGATGTCCCTCAAGCGACGGGCAAGCCGCAGCAGGCGGAACAGTTTCACCAGGGCGTTGTCGCTGAGCCTGTGTGGCAAGCCTTGCTGGGCTCCGGTAATGGCGGGGGCGCCTTGCAGCAGCGCTCCCAGCATCGCGGTCAGAATCGATAGATCGATGCTCGTGGCTGGCTGATCGGCCGCCAGGTAAGGCGTGCTCAGGGCATGCAGCAGTGCCAGCGTCGCCTGGGCGTACCGATCGGTTGGCTCGGCCTCGGGCTGCCGGCATCGAAAACCGATGCCTTCCTGGCACGCCTCGACCAAGTCTTGCAGAGCGGCTTCGCCGGCAATCTCGCGGGCGAACTGCGCGATATGCGTGCGCAGGCGATCGGGGTCGTCCAGCGCGGGTTCGATGTACCAGACGTCGGTAATCGGATAGAGACTTCCTGCCTGAATCGGGATCGACTGCAGGACGTTGCGCTCGAAATCCGGCAACGTCTCGCCGGTGTGATCCGCGACCAGGCGCTGGATGGATTGCAGCCGCTCGGTTGTGTCGGCTGGCGATACGATGTGCTCCTGCAACAGGGTGGCGCGCTGCAAGTCGCCGGATTCCTGCGTACCCGGTGCAGTCGGGGCTTGGGGAGCAGCAGCGGCCGATGGCGTATCGTTGGCGGGTGGCGCGACAGCCGGTGCCGAAGGCGTCGTCGATGCCTGCTCCGGTGGCGGGGGCGAAGATGGCTGCCCGGTCGACGCTGTCGATGGTGACGACAGGGATGGTGCTGGCGCGGGAGGTGATTCGGGTTCGCCAGCAGGCTCGCTGCTGAGGACCTGCCAGCGTCGATCCGAGTCGGTGATCTCGAAGAGCAGCGTGTCGTATTCCATGTCGAGCAGATCGGCCATCTGGCCGACCAGTTCGTCCTGGACGCGCTGAACGCTGAAGCCGCCCGCAGCACTGTCGAACAGTGCCAACACGTCCTGGAACAACGTGGGGAAATCGAGGTGGGAGTGGGCCTGGCGATTGCGGGCCGACCAGACTCTGTCGGCGGCGCGCCGCAGGCTGGTCAGTTGCTCGACCTGGTGCCGCCCCAGGCCGGCGTAAAGCACGGTCGGGATGGCGGGCAGCAGATACTGGATGGCCTCTTGCATCCGGCTGATGTGGGGTTGCGGCACGGGATAGCCGTCCGCCTTGAGGCGGCGTGCCAGCTCGGATTGGGACAAGGGTTTGCCGGTTTCCTGTTCATACAGTTCCCGGGCTTTCTGCACGCCCAATGCGCGCTCGATGAACGACAGGCCGCCGTGCAGTTCGTTTTCCGCGAGATGGCCCGTCAGGGCAATGATTTCTCCACGCTCCGGCCACGGCCGGAACTGGCACGCGATGCGGAAGAAGCGCTCGTCCCGCATCTCGCTCCACAGTTCGCGCAAGATCGCGAGACGGGTATTGCCGCCGTTGCGGATGATGTAGTGATCCGCGCCCGGACGCCGGGTGATGGGCGGGGGAGCGTCGAGTCCGCGTTCGCGAATCGACGCCTTGATGTCGTCGTAAAGCGGGTTGCGGGTGAGGCGCGGATCAAGCTCATACGGTCGCAACTCATCGAGCGTCACGACCATCGGCGTATCCTCAATCGGATCGCTCAAGCTGTTCGCGACGGGGCCGCTGCGCGTGAAGCCATCGCTCAGGAGCTTGTTTGCAACGTCCTGGGGGGAGATGTCAGGCATGGCCATCTCCTTCCTGCGTAGGAAGCTCCGAGGGTTCGAGCCCACGCTGGGCTCGCCGCAGCATGGCGCGGGCGTTGAGCCCCGCTCGGTGGTCGCTGGCGGTGGCGCTGGTGAAGATCGGTGGCAGTCCCGGCCTGGTGAACTTGAGATGTCCGCCTGGGGTGCGAACGACCTCCCATCCTTCGCTCAGGGCATACTCGATCAGCGGCAGCAACCGCTTGTGGCCGCGGGCCAGCTCATGGGCGTTCGACATGGGCGCACCTCCCTCCGGCCTTGCCGGTGACCGCTGCGAACCGTTCCTGCCACTGAGGGCATAGCTCATTCGCCAGGCCGCACACGATCTCCAACGCGGCCAATGCCTGCCGGCCCGAAGGCCGTCGATGCTCGACGCGATGCACAGGCAAGCCTCGGGTGGCTGCGCGCGGAAACGCTTCGATCGCAGGAATTTCAGTGGCCAGTACCTGGATGCTGGCCTGCTCCTGGAAGATCAGGCGTAGCGTCTGCTGGATCAGGCGCGCGTTGGACGAGACGGCGGGGACGCGGTTTATCAGCAACTGCAGTGCGGGCGGTTCAATGCCCAGCTTTCGGTACGGCGTGATGTCCTCGACCAATTGCAGGGTTCCACGCCGCAGTTCGCGTGCAGCCAGGATTTCCGGTGTGACGGGCGACACGGCCTGCTGGGACGCCAGCAGTGCCATTTCCAGCAATACGCTGCGCGCGCCCTGGGTGTCTATGACCACCAGATCGTAGTGCGGCTGGAAGTTTGGCATCAGGTTGCGCAACCGCAGGCGTCCATCTGGGGCGTGCAGCAGCAAGGTATTGAGCTGCCGGTGCTCGTCGTTGGACAGCACCAGATCCAGGTTGTCGATGACGGTGCGCGACACCAGGTTCGCCAGGTCGCGTTCGTTGAAGGCCAGAAGCTCGTAGATGCCGCCCGGTGCGCGATGCTTCAGCTCGTAGTAGGACGACAGGGTTGGCTGCATGTCCAGGTCGAGCAGCAGCACGCGCAGACCTGCGTCGGCGATGAATGCGCCGAGGTTGGCCGCGACGGTGGTCTTGCCCACGCCGCCTTTGGTCGAAATGATGGATACGACCTGCATAGGGCTCTCCTCAGACATCGCTCGGGAGAGCTGGCTGCTGCGCGCGGTTCTTGAGACGTTCGGTTATCCACAGATCGATCTCGGTGGAATCCCATCCGACAGCGCGAACGCCGAGGCGTAGCGATTGGGGAAACTCACCCTTTTTCATGAGCGAGTAGATATGCGCGCGTTTGAATCCGGATTTGGCCTCGACTTCGTCCAGCCGCAGGATGCGGCGCTCGCCGGGCAGCAGTGCAGTGGGCTGCGACATAGTGGTCACTCCTTAACGCTCAGTGGCGTTTGTTGGGGTGACCTCTATTCAATAGACATGGCTTCCGAAGTACATTGCAAATGCAATTTCCCAGACTGCAGATACAAGCTGGAAAACCTCAAGCAACTACGCTAGCGCTGCCCAGCTTCCTCCGTGCGCTGGCGAACTTGCCGTTCAGCGTGCGCTCGGTGATGCCCATGATGCCGCCACGATGAGCGATCAACGCACTGACGATGGCCTCCTGGGTGCTGAAGCAAGAGTACGGCTTGCCCGAAGGAGATCTGCTCAGCATCAGCTCCAACATGCTGCCAATGATGTGCAGGTAGGTGGCCTCCGCACGATCACTGAGAGAACACTGGCCGCAGGCTGGGATTGCCCCAGATTGCTTGAGCAGTTCTTCGTGACGCTCCTTGAGGTTCCGCAGTTCGCGACGACAAAGCTCAAGCTCCGCCTTCATGGCTTGGCGTTCCACCAACATGGCCTGTCCGGCTTCCAGCGTGATGACGGGGTGCGCGATGCGCTCGATGCGACTGAAAAGAAAAGCAGGTCGATGCCCTGGGTAGTGGGTTTGCATCCAGTGTTTGAGATCGAGGTGGCGCACGGTCAACTCATGGGAATCAAGCAGGGATTCATCGTTCAACGTGATGCCGTTTCGACCATAGGGAAGCTCACCGTTGACGATGGCATCGTAGATGCGTTCCGTGCAGAGCCGCAGTTCATCCCATCGGGGGCAATTGAGCGTTCTCGGCAGATTTCTAGGCGACGAGATGGAGGACAGGATTTCTTGCGAGTAACGCCATAATCCTGCCCAGCGTATGGCGGCCTCAATCGGACGATAGAACACCTTTGAAGCTGGCAGCTCTTCATGCATGCCTCCATCTCCTTGCGGGAGCGCTACATCACCGACTCCTCTGCTGCCGATCGACGTATGGTCACGGCGTTTGTTGTTTGGCTTCTTGGGCGCACGTTGGCGGGGTATGCCGAAGCATGTTGGGTCCACATGCTCAAGGCCAGTGGCCATTGCCCGCTCGATATGTGAAAATCGCGATGCTTCGACTATCGAGCGATTAGTGACCGCACCTGGTTGCGCTTGTACACGCTTGTCAGCGTCGTCGGCCTTGATTTTTTCATCAAGACTCATTTCGTATCGCGTGTTCTATAAGGGGTCTAACCGACTTGCCTCGGCGCTGCATCTATGCAGTTTGATTGGCACTAGCCAAGGGGGAGACGATGCCGGTGAGACTTCCACGGCATCCTGATAGATCGACATAACAACTGACTGCCTCGCTCCGCCTTGCGCATGATCAGCTGTGCAAGGCTGAGAGATGCGCACTCAGTTCGCGCACACGTACGCGATGCAGCGGACTGCCTTGGCACGGGGTAGCACGCAGGTGAGTGGATGGTGTTGGCGGCGAGTGGAAATTGGTGGACGGTCTTCGTTGACGACGCTCGAAAACGAGGCTAAAATTGAGGCCTTCGTTGAAGCCCTCAGCGAAGAAAAGAGTTGGAAAACATACGCTTAGCGCGTCAGTGCTAGTCCCGTCTCCCGCTCCAATATCTAGAATCAGTTCAATACCATGCGACGCGGGAATAGCTCAGTTGGTAGAGCATAACCTTGCCAAGGTTAGGGTCGCGAGTTCGAGTCTCGTTTCCCGCTCCAAATTCGAATATAATCAAACAACTTTAATCATAACTAAGCATAATGCATTGGGATGAACAGTATGTTGTTTGATGTATCTAAAAATACGACCGATATAAAACACGCTCCGGCTCGTAAACCCGTCATTTTTATCTTTCTGTCTGCATTTATCTTCTTTTTGGCATTCAACTCTTACTTCACTGTGGATCAGGGTGAACGCGGGATTGTTTTGCGCTTTGGTGCGTTTCAACGTATAGCCGAACCGGGACTGAACTTTAAACTGCCATTTTTTGAATCCACACACACGATTAGTCTGCAAACTCAGGTCTCTCATTTCCAGCTACCGGCTTATTCACGTGATCAGCAACCCGCCAATCTGGCTGTATCTGTGAACTGGCATGCGCAGGAACCCGAATTACAAAAAATTTACTCTGAATTTGGTTCTCTTGCTGCTTTAGAAGCTCGTATCATCCAGCCTCGTCTGCCGCAGGCGGTTAAAACAGTGTTTGGCAGTTATGTTGCTGCCAGCTCAATTCAAAATCGGGCAAAACTGAATACCGATATTTTTGATTCTGTATCTAAAGTCCTGCACGGTCCCATTGTGATTGAAAGTGTTCAGCTGGATAACATCGATTTTTCTGATGCTTATGAACAATCAGTGGAACAGCGGATGCTGGCTGAAGTCGAAGTCGCCAAGTTACAGCAAAATGCACTCCGCGAAAAAGTTCAGGCTGAAATCACCGTAACGCAGGCCAAAGCACAGGCGGAAAGCGTCAAAGCACAGGCGGCCGCGCAGGCTGAGGCAACCCGGATGAAAGGGGAGGCGGAAGCTGCGGCGATTAAAGCCAAAGGTGACGCACTGAGACAAAACCCGAATCTGGTGGAATTAATTAAAGCGGAACGCTGGAACGGTGAATTACCGCAAACCATGCTGCCGAACAGTACAGTGCCATTTATTGATGTGAAAAATCAGCCTGCACGCGAATAAATCAGGTACAGGTATCTGAAGCCTCGTTTAAACCACGAGGCTTTTTTTATTTGTTTAACTGACTCTCAGCAAATAATGCTGCCCCGATAATGCCCGCCTGATTCAGACTCTGAGCCGCCAGTACCGGTGCTTTAGTCGTAATAAATGATTGAAACTCATCCATGTGCTCAGCGATGCCGCCACCGATGATGAAACGATCCGGGTTAAACACAAATTCCAGATGATTCAGGTATTCGTTAAAGCGGGTTCCCCATTCCTGCCAGCTTAGATGCTGATTAATGCGGGTCGATTCAGCGCAATAACGTTCTGCAATATCGCCGGCAAATTTCAAATGCCCCAGCTCTGTATTCGGGTGCAATTCGCCATTCACAAACACCGCTGAGCCGATACCGGTGCCAATAGTCAGCAGAATGGTAATGCCATGCTGATTCTGACCTGCACCAAAGCGCATCTCGGCCATGCCGGCCGCATCGGCATCATTAACGACAAAGCAGGGCTGACCGGTGATTTCTGAAAACAGCGTTTGTGCGTCGGTATTGATCCAGCTTGGATCGATGTTGCTGGCGCTATAAGCAACACCATGATGCACCGTAGCCGGAAAGCCGCAGCCGATCGGACCTGACCAGCCAGATTCGGTGATCAGATGCGACAGGCTGGCAGCGATATTTTCCGGTGTGGCCGGTTTCGGCGTCGGAATACGTTTATGGTCGCCAATCAGTTTGCCTGTCCGGGTATCGATCACCGCCGCTTTGATGCCCGTACCACCAATATCCACACCTAAAATATGCATGAAGAGTCCTTAAGAATGTTCAGGTAATCCCTTGTAAATACAGCGGATCAGCCGTGCATGTTTTTTATTGTCAGCTATCTGTTTAGTCTGTAATTGCTGTAATGCCCAGTCGATATGCTCTTGCACTAATTCTGTTGTGTGACTGCGTTTTTCCAGCAGGGCATGAAGAACGGATTCTGATGCCGGTCCGTTACCTAATGCAACGGCAATATTACGCTGCCATTTTTCAAAGCCAATCCGGCGGATTGGGCTGCCTTCGGTCGCTTTCAGAAAAGTATTTTCATCCCATGACCAGAGTGTCAGTAATTCGGGGGTATGGAGCTGGTGACGAGGTGAAAAGTCAGCTTCAGGCGACGAAACTGCATAACGGTTCCACGGGCAAATCAGCTGGCAGTCATCACAGCCATAGATCCGGTTGCCAATCAGCGGCCGGAACTCTTCGGGGATCGGGCCATTCAATTCGATGGTCAGATAAGAAATACAGCGACGGGCATCTAATTCATAAGGTGCAACGATGGCATTGGTTGGACAAATCTGCAGGCAGGCAGAACAGTTGCCGCAGGCGGGTTCAACCGGCTGATCTGCGGGCAAGGGCAGATCAATCAGTAATTCACCGAGAAAGAAGAAAGAACCGGCTTGCTGATTGAGCAACAGCGTATGTTTCCCGGTCCAGCCAAGTCCGGCTTTATCAGCCAGCGGTCGTTCCATCACAGGAGCCGAATCAACAAACGGACGGAATTGCAGTTCACCACAGGCTTGCTGAATACGTTCACCTAACTGCTTTAAACGGTTACGCAGAACTTTGTGATAGTCACGTCCAAGCGCATAGCGACTGATGTATGCATGTGCCGGGTTATCCAGCGTTTCAGCCACTTTTGCCACGGGAGGCAGGTAATTCATGCGTACAGAGATAACAGAACGGGTGCCGGGTTGCAGTTCAGATGGACGGGCCCGCATCAGGCCATGGCGGGCCATGTATTCCATTTCACCGTGATAGCCTTTGGCTAGCCAGCTTTCCAGGCGGGTCTCTTCATGAGTTAAATCGCAGTCTGTGATCCCGACCTGATCAAAGCCTAGCTCTAGTCCCCATAGCTTGATATCGTGGGCTAACTTTTGCAGATCGAGCGTGAATGTCATGAATCACAGCGCACCGGTTATCACCAAAATTTGCGACAGTTTACCACAGTACAGTTGGCGCACCGAACAGATCCGGCAGATGGAACAGCAGCTGGTCGCCGTTCAGCATGTTTCCATGTATCAACTGATGCAGCGTGCCGGAGACGCTTTGTTCCAGGCTTTGCAGTTACGCTGGCCCTCCGCGAGGCATTTGTGGATTTTTTGCGGCAAAGGTAATAACGGTGGCGATGGTTATGTGCTTGCCCGATTGGCAAAGCTGGCTGGCTATAACGTCGAAGTGGTTGCATTTGATGAACCGCCACCCGGCATCCCGGCAGAACAAGCCCGACGTGACTGGCTGAATGCCGGAGGCAAATGCAGCGGATTGCATACGTTGCATGGTAAACCCGATCTGATTATTGATGCCTTGCTGGGAATCGGGCCGTCAACACCGTTGCGTGGAGAGCTGCTGGCGTGGATCCAGTTTATCAATCGCCAGGCAGTACCCGTTCTGGCAGTTGACATTCCGAGCGGATTAAACGCCGATACCGGCATGCCGCTGGGCGGTGCTGTCCATGCGGCAGCAACACTGACATTCGTTGCCCTGAAATGCGGATTACTCACCGGCTTGGCTGCTGATTATACTGGCGATCTTTATCTCTCCGATTTAAAAAATGGTGCAGCCGGATATTGCGATATCGGCGGTATTCACATCATGAGTTATGACCGCGTCGCCCAGTCACTTTTCCCCAGACCCCGCACTGCACACAAAGGTGATTGCGGAAAGGTGCTGCTGGCAGGGGGGGGGCCGGGAATGCCGGGCGCTATTCGTCTGGCGGGTGAGGCTGCATTACGTACAGGTGCCGGATTAGTTAAAATCTTCTGTCATCCGGAGAACCGGCAGTTGGTATTCAGTGGCCGTCCGGAACTGATGTTCTGTCATGAGTTAGCAGCAGATACTCTCTGCTGGCCGGATGTGCTGGTAGCTGGCCCCGGGCTTGGGCTGGATGAGTGGGGGCAGCAACAATGGCAACACCTTCTTTCTTACCATGGCAAGATGGTGGTTGATGCCGATGCATTAAACTGGCTGGCACAAGAGCCTCAGGTCCGTCATAACTGGGTGTTAACGCCGCATCCCGGGGAAGCGGCCAGATTATTACAGTGTACCAGCGCGGATGTGCAGAGCGATCGTTTCGCCGCTGTTCAGGAATTACAGCATCGTTATGGTGGCGTGGTATTATTAAAAGGATTTGGTACGCTGATTTCTGATGGTAAACAGATCGCAATTTGTACCGAAGGTAATCCTGGCATGGCCAGTGGTGGCATGGGGGATGTACTTTCTGGCATTATAGCGGCCCTTCTGGCACAAGGCTTACCGCTTTATGATGCGGCCTGCTGTGGGGCATTGCTTCATGGTAAAGCAGCAAATGAAATAGCTAAAGAACATGGTGAACGGGGCATGCTGGCTTCGGATTTATTTTTCTGGTTACAAAAACTGGCCAATCCTCAAAGGTATCAACATGGAAAAAACGCTGATACGAACTCTCAATGACAGCGATGCGACCGTTGCATTAGGTGCTGAACTGGCTCACGCCTGTGATCAGTCTACAACTATTTTTTTGCATGGCGATCTGGGAGCCGGAAAAACAACATTATCGCGGGGATTTGTTCAGGCGCTTGGTCATCAGGGCAAAGTAAAAAGCCCAACCTATACACTGGTTGAAGCTTATGAACTTCCGAAATGGCAGGTTTACCATTTTGATCTCTATCGCCTGGCGGATCCTGAAGAACTGGAGTTTATGGGGATCCGTGATTACTTTGCCCCTGATTGTTTATGCCTGATCGAATGGCCGGAAAAAGGGGTTGGTTGGTTACCAGTACCGGATCTGGAAATTACATTACATTATGAACATGGAGCCAGAAGGGCAGAAATAACTTCCCGTTCTGACATCGGCGCAATGATTGTTGCTAAATTGAATCTATCGTGAAAATCAGATTTCTTCTTATTTTATTAGCTGTACTGGCGGCCTGGCCGGCAGCGGCAAATCAGATTAAAAAATTGCGTATTGCTCCGACAGCGGAGAAAGTGCGTATGGTTTTCGATCTCGAAAATCAGCCCGTTTACAGCTTTACCATTGATACCGGCACGAATAGCCTGATTGTTGATTTTCAGGATATTACCGGCCAGCTTTTCCCAGTTCCCCGTACTGCAGGCTGTGAAGGCTTTCTGAACAGTATCCGCCGTACTACTTTGCCCGCGAATGTTGTGCGGGTTGAGTTTGTGTTAGCGGATGGCGTTAAACCACAAATATTCTCGCTGGCTCCACAGGCAAATTATCGCAATCACCGCCTGGTTATAGATATTAAACGTGGCACCTTAATCGCCAAAAAAGGCATCGCTGGTAGCACCAGCACTATTCCATCGGCTGAAGCTGCGTTAGTAAAAGAGCCTCAGGCTGTTGCTGCGCTACCCCGTAATAAGGGAGCCTCTTCTTCATTACAGACCGTATCGCCGACTGCGAAAATTGACAAAGCTGTAGCTGGTCGCGTGATAAAGATGAGCGATTTGATTTCAAAAGAAGAATTGTCTGCACCGGACTCATCTTCTTCCTCAGTTGTTGACGAACCGGATGATGCACCGGATACCAGCAAAGCCATATTACCTTCCGGCGGTGGTCCGTTTATCGTTGCGATTGACGCCGGACATGGCGGAAAGGATCCTGGCGCTATCGGGCCTGGTAATACCTACGAAAAGACAGTGACTCTGGCAATAGCCCGTAATCTGGCAAATCTGATTAATAATCAGCCTGGTATGCGGGCTATCATGACGCGTTCCAAAGATAATTTTGTTGAACTTGATGAGCGGTCTGCAATTGCCCGAAGAAAAAAAGCCAGGTTACTGATTTCAATCCATGCCGATAGTGGCCCTAAAAGCTCTGTTCGTGGGGCATCGGTGTGGATTTTGTCTGCGAAGCGGGTTGATAAGGAAATGGATAAGTTATTGGTTCAGCAGAAGAAACATACCGAATTGCTCGGTGGGGCCGGTAAGGTCATCGCAGAAACTGAACCTAATCCATATCTGGCACAAACCATACTTGATCTTTCCTGGGATAACTCCCGCAGTGAAGGTTATGACATCGGCAGACGGGTATTACGCCGGATAGGAAATGTTGCCAGTCTGCATAAGAAACGACCGGAACACGCCAGCCTTGCCGTGCTGAAAGCACCGGATATTCCTTCGCTGCTGATCGAGACCGGCTTTATTTCTAATCCACAGGAAGAACGGTTACTCGCTTCTGCTCAGTATCAGTCTCAGCTGGCTAAGGCAATATTCAGAGGTGTCACAGATTATTACAGTCGTAGGCAGTCAAAATCGGGCGGTACTTTTGTAAAGTCATCCACCAATAAAGCCATGCTTTCTGCAACAGCGGATTACCGTAAACATGTGGTGAAAACAGGGGAAAGTTTATCCGGTCTGGCATCTCAGTACGGTGTAAGCCAGAGTGCTATCCGCAATAAGAACAAACTGAAGTCCGACAATCTGTTGATTGGACAAGTGATCATCATTCCTGCGATCTGATATGCCAATTCAAATTCTGCCACCAATTCTGGCCAACCAGATAGCCGCCGGGGAGGTCGTTGAACGACCGGCCTCGGTGATCAAAGAGCTGGTGGAAAATAGTCTGGATGCCGGTGCCAACAGAATTGATGTCGAGCTGGAAAAAGGCGGCTGTCAGCTGATCCGGGTCCGAGATAACGGCGGTGGCATTTGCGGAACAGAGCTTGCTCTTGCTCTGGCCAGGCATGCCACATCCAAAGTGGCTACATTGGATGATCTGGAACACATCGCAAGCCTCGGATTTCGTGGCGAAGCATTAGCGTCTATCAGTTCAGTTTCCCGCCTGACGCTGACATCCCGTACAGCCGGACAACATGAAGCCTGGCAGGCGTATGCGGAAGGGCGAGAGATGGCGGTAACCGTCAAACCTGCCGCCCATCCGGTCGGGACGACAGTTGAGGTGTTGGATCTTTTTTTCAATACACCCGCACGACGTCGTTTCCTGCGGAGCGAAAAAACAGAATTTGCGCATATTGATGAGTTGTTACGGCGACTGGCGCTCAGTCGTTTTGATGTCGCGATTAATCTCAAACATAACGGTAAATTATTACGGCAATATCGCCCGGCACAAACGGAATCACAGCAGGAACAACGGGTTGTTCAGGCATGTGGTGCTGAATTTATGCAGGCGGCATTACGGATCGATAGTGAGCATCTCGGTCTGCATCTGTATGGCTGGCTGGCACCGCAGCCACTGACCGCTATCAATGAAGTGCAGTACTGTTACGTTAATGGACGGATGATCCGGGATAAATTACTGAATCATGCTATCCGTCAGGCATACAGTGAATGTACCGGTACCTCTTTCCAGCCGGCTTATATCCTGTATCTGGAGCTGGATCCGCATCAGGTCGATGTTAATGTTCATCCATCCAAGCATGAAGTCCGTTTTCATGAATCACGACAGGTACATGATTTTATCGTACAAGTGATCAGGCAGGCATTACAGACGGCATACAGTGAAAATGCGCCGGATGCTGTGTTTTCCGGAATTGAAGATGCGGCGCCGGATTATCCGGTTTCACCGTTAAAAAACCGGGCAACAGGCCAGCATCAGTACAGTGCGCCGACCGGTGGGTATTCATCACCATCGGGTTCGCAACTGCGATCATACGGGCAACTGCTCACTTCCGAATTACCATCTATTCCAGTTAGCCGGGAGGCAGGAAGTGTTGCTGCTCCTGATAATTCAGATTGGCCGGTATTACGTCTGATTCAGCAGCGGTATTTGTTATCAGCGCAGGACGATACCTTATACCTGTCCGATCTTGTGGCCATCCAGTCTCTGCAGTGGTTAACTCAATGTAATGCGTCCTTCAATGAGGGGCTGATAGCTCAGCCTTTATTGATTCCGCAACGCCTTGACATTGCCCGACCTCATGAGTGGTTAGCTGAATATGGGATCTGGCTACAAAAGCTGGGGCTTCGTTATAACACGCATAAGAACAAGCAGATTATTATTCAGGCTGTTCCTGCATTACTACGTCAGACGGACATGGCTTCCACCATTCCTGCGATGCTGAGTTTACTGGAGAGGTATCCGGTCGCTTTGTCGCATCAGGAATGGCATTCATTTATAGCTACCTGGTTAAAGTTACCGGGGCTTATTCCACATCATTATTCAATGGATTCTGCCCGCTCACTATGGCTTTGGTTACAGCAGAACGTTGCTGACTGGCAGAACAACACCCAATTGATGCGCTCCGTTGATCTAACCAACATTCTTGAGGTTTTCTCCCGTGACTGATCCGCGTCACCCGCCTGTGATATTTCTTATGGGCCCAACAGCATCCGGTAAAACGGCTCTGGCTATCGAATTAGTAAAGCGCTTACCGTGTGACATCATCAGTGTTGATTCAGCATTGATCTATCGTGGAATGGACATCGGCACGGCAAAACCTACTGCTGAAGAACTGGCTCAGGCTCCGCATCGCTTGCTGGATATACGGGATCCGTTTCAGACCTATTCTGCTGCGGATTTCCGACAGGATGCATTACGTGAAATAGAAACCATCGTTGCACAAGGACGTATTCCGTTACTGGTTGGCGGAACAATGCTTTATTACAAAGCGTTGCTGGAAGGACTATCACCGCTGCCGGCAGCTGATCCGCTTATCCGGCAGGCAATAGAAGCTGAAGCCAGCCTGTCAGGCTGGGAAGCATTGCATGCTCAATTACAAAGTATTGATCCTGTAGCGGCAGCGCGTATTCATCCGAATGATCCGCAGCGCTTATCGCGTGCACTTGAGGTTTACCGCATCAGTGGGCAAACCCTGACTGAACTGACGCAAACCAAAGGCGAACAACTTCCTTACCGTACGCTGCAATTTGCAATTGCGCCGACAGATCGGGAGTTATTACGGCAACGTATCGCTGAGCGCTTTCATCTGATGTTATCTCAGGGCTTTGAACAGGAAGTCCGTGCGTTGTATGACCGTGGTGATTTGAATGCTGATTTACCATCGATCCGCTGTGTCGGCTACCGGCAGATGTGGGAATATCTGGATGGGCAAATCAGCTATGACGAAATGGTCTATCGTGGCATCGTTGCTACCTGCCAGCTGGCGAAGCGACAGATGACCTGGTTAAGAAGTTGGCAAAACGTGACCTGGCTTGAAACTGGCGCAATCAATAACGCAGATATTATCTGTCACAGCCTCACAAGCGCATGACGTCCTCAATAATATCTGCTACTTTAATATTTAACGCCTTGCTCAATTAAAACAAAAGTATAAGGACAATAACATGGCTAAGGGGCAATCCTTACAAGATCCATTTTTGAATGCGTTACGTCGTGAGCGTATTCCTGTATCTATCTATCTGGTCAATGGTATTAAGCTGCAAGGACAGGTCGAATCATTCGATCAATTTGTTATTTTGCTGAAAAACACAGTCAGTCAGATGGTTTATAAGCACGCAATCTCTACCGTGGTTCCTGCTCGTCCGGTAGCGCATCACACTGCACCCGCTGCTGGTGACAGTGATTCACAGTCTGAAGAGTAACCTGCTTTTCCCTGCTGTTATGGCAGGGATTTCGTTGTTAGTTGCTGAGGAGTTATCTCTTGTTTGAACGCTATCAAGGCGGAGAACAGGCTCTTCTGGTCCATGTTGATTTCAGAGACGAAACAGCCAGAGAAGATTTACGTGAGCTGGAAATGCTGGCCACATCCGCAGGTGCTACCATCCTGGGCACCATTACAACCCGTCGTGATTCCCCGCAGGCCAAATTTTTTGTCGGTACTGGTAAGGCTGATGAAATTGCTCAGGAAGTGCATCGCTTACAAGCTGATCTGGTTATCTTTAACCATGCCTTAACGCCAGCGCAGGAGCGAAATCTCGAACGGATGTTCGAATGTCGTGTGCTTGATCGCACCACACTTATCCTTGATATTTTTGCCCAGCGGGCCCGGACGCATGAAGGTAAACTTCAGGTAGAACTGGCGCAATTGCGTCATATATCCAGTCGTCTGGTTCGTGGCTGGACACATCTTGAGCGTCAGAAAGGCGGGATTGGTCTGAGAGGGCCGGGTGAAACACAGCTGGAAACTGATCGTCGGCTTATCCGGGAAAAGATCTCTAATATTCTGGGTCGGTTGGAAAAGGTTGAGAAACAGCGTGAACAGGGGCGTCGTGCCCGGGTGCGGAATGCGATCCCTGTCGTGTCTCTGGTGGGATATACCAATGCCGGTAAATCCACATTGTTTAACCGCATGACTCAATCTAAGGTTTATGCGGCGGATCAGTTATTCGCCACACTTGATCCGACTTTACGCCGGATTGAACTGGAACGGCTCGGTCCGGTGGTATTGGCGGATACAGTTGGATTTATACGACACCTGCCACATGATCTGGTTGCAGCATTTAAAGCCACATTGCAGGAAACCCGTGAAGCTGATTTACAGTTGCATGTGATCGATTGTGCCGATGAACGAGTACAAGATAACATGGCACAGGTAAATGAAGTTCTGCACGAAATCGAAGCCGATGAAGTGCCTCAGCTGCTGGTGTATAACAAAGTTGATTGTCTTCCCGAAGGAATACCTCGGATTGAGCGAGATGACACAGGCAAGCCTGTTGCTGTATGGTTATCCGCGCTAACGGGTGAGGGGACCGATCTACTGTTGACGGTGCTAGATGAGTTATTGAGTGTTCAGATTGTTGAGCATCAGCTCAAACTACCTGTATCAGCAGCCCGTTTACGCAGCCGGTTATATGAACTTAAGGCAATACAGCGTGAAAATTATGCCGAAGATGGTAATTGCATCGTGCAAATCCGTCTTTCTGAAGTGGAATGGCTGCGTCTTGTGAAACAAGAAGGACCGGATATTCTTAACTTCATCGTTAAGCAATAATGTGTTAATTATTTGTATATTAGACACAATATGAGAATCAACGGAGACTCGAATGGCCTGGAATGAGCCTGGAAACAATAATGACAAAGACAAAGATCGAGACCCCTGGAAGAACACAGGGAAAAGTCAGATCCCGCCTGATCTAGATAAACTGCTGAAAAGTGTCAGGGAGCGATTGACCGGCACATTTGGTGGTCAGAGTTCAGGCGGCAGTACTGGTCTTATTATTTTTGCTTTACTGGCAGTTGTGATTTGGATCGGTAGTGGTTTCTATACTATTGAAGAAGCTGAGCGTGGTGTCGTGCTGCGTTTCGGTAAATATCACGAAACAGTCGATCCCGGTTTGCGCTGGAAATGGACCTTTGTCGACAAGGTGATACCTGTTGATGTGGAATCTGTTAAGTCCATGCCATCTTCCGGGTTTATGCTGACGCAGGATGAAAACGTTGTCCGTGTCGAAATGGATGTGCAATACCGTGTTGTTAATCCGCGTGAATATCTGTTTAGTGTGACTGATGCTGATAACAGCCTGCGGGAAGCGACCGACAGCGCATTACGCTATGTTGTGGGTCATACCAGTATGGATGATTTGCTGACCCGGGGACGTGAGAAGGTTCGTCAGAATACCTGGCAGGTACTGGAAGAAATCGTTGAACCTTACCGCATGGGGCTTGCCATCGTTGATGTGAACTTCTTGCCGGCGCGCCCGCCGGAAGAAGTTAAAGATGCTTTCGATGATGCTATTTCTGCTCAGGAAGATGAACAACGTTTCCTCCGTGAAGCAGAAGCCTATGCGCGTGAAACAGAACCAAAAGCGCGTGGACAGGTTAAGCGACTGGAAGAAGAGTCTCTGGGCTATAAAGAGCAGGTGGTATTAAGAGCTACCGGTGAAGTTGCCCGCTTTAACCAGTTATTGCCGGAGTATATTGCAGCACCACAACTGACGCGTGAACGCTTGTATCTGGACACGATGGAAGAGTTATATCAGAAGACAAATAAAGTGCTGATTGATGTTCCTAAAGGAAACAATAATGTTATTTATCTGCCTCTTGATAAAATGAATGCAACACAGACAAACACCAGAAAAGACAGTATGACCCCGTCACTCTCTTCGACTGTAAATAATACGCAGTCAAATACACCTACAGAGAATGACAGCGGCACTGATAGCGTAACTGACAGTCAGCCTTTACGTGATAGCAGCCGTACGAGCGGGAGATACTAATGAAAAATTATATTCTGATTGGTTTGGCTGCCGTAGGCATGCTGGCATCTTCTTCACTGTTTGTGATTGACGAAAGCCAGCGCGGTATTGTCGTGCAGTTTGGTAAAGTCATTCGTGAAGGCGATAGTGATATTCCAAAGGTATATGAGCCTGGCTTACACTGGAAATGGCCTTTCATTGATGATGTCCGTAAGCTGGATTCCCGTATTCAGACATTGGATGGACAGGCTGATCGCTTTGTTACCTCTGAGAAAAAAGATCTGATTATTGATTCTTATGTGAAATGGCGAATTGAAGATTTCTCCAAATTTTATCTGGCAACCGGCGGTGGTAGCCGTGTTCAGGCGGAATCTTTGCTGAAGCGTAAAATCAACAACGGATTACGTTCTGAAATTGGTGGCCGTACTATCACTGATATTGTATCTGGTCAGCGTACTGAGGTAATGGAGGATACATTACGTCAGATGGCCCGATCTTCTGAGCTGGGTATCAAAGTTGTTGATGTGAAGATAAAACAGATCAATCTTCCGCTGGAAGTATCTAACTCTATCTATCAGCGTATGCGGGCCGAACGTAATGCAGTAGCACGTGAACATCGCTCTCAGGGTAGAGAACAGGCAGAAATGTTACGGGCTACTATCGATCGCCGTGTCACCGTCATGATTGCGGAAGCAGAGCGTAAAGCGCGTGAGACCCGCGGTCAGGGTGATGCTCAGGCAGCTAAAATTTATGCAGAAACATACCGGAAAAATCCGGAGTTGTTCTCATTCCTGCGTAGTCTGGATGCTTACAAAAACAGCTTCAATAGTGGTAAGGATTTCATGGTCCTGAGTACCGAAAATGATTTCTTTAAATACCTTAAAAACTCACAGCCAGTGACTGCAAAATAAACGGTTATACAGTAAGAGGGCGGAAGCCCTCTTTTCTTGTCAGCAAATTTCTTAATTAAACTTCGCACAAGAGCATTTCTGCTCTGCTCAAATTTTGTTAGAATCCTTTTTTAACCACACTTCAGACAGAAAAAAATGGGTCAAAGCGTTGTTATCTTAGGCACCCAATGGGGTGACGAAGGGAAGGGTAAAATTGTCGATCTGCTGACCGACAAAGCCCAATTCGTAGTACGTTATCAGGGAGGACACAACGCCGGTCATACCCTGGTTATCGATGGTAAAAAAACCGTTCTGCATCTGATTCCGTCAGGCATTTTGCGAGACAACTGCAAATGTATTATCGGTAATGGTGTTGTTCTTGCTCCTGATGCTCTGTTGAAAGAGATGAATGAGCTGGAAAGCAGCGGTTATCCTGTCCGTGATCGTCTGTTCTTAAGCGAAGCTTGTCCGCTGATCCTGCCTTATCACGTTGCATTAGATAAAGCGCGTGAATTGGCTCGCGGCAATAAAGCGATTGGTACTACAGGTCGTGGTATCGGTCCTGCTTATGAAGACAAAGTTGCCCGCCGCGGTCTGCGTGTCGGTGATTTGTTCAACATGGACACTTTTGCTGAGAAACTGAAAGAAGTTATGACCTATCATAACTTCCAGCTGACTCAGTTCTATGGTGTTGAAGCCGTATCTTATGAAGACGTTCTGGCAGCAGTAAAAGAATATGCATCATTGCTGATCTCTATGGTCGTTGATGTAACTGAGATGCTGGATCAGGCCCGTAAACGTGGCGATAAGATCATGTTCGAAGGTGCGCAGGGTACTCTGCTGGACATCGATCACGGTACTTATCCTTATGTGACCTCATCTAATACTACTGCTGGTGGTGTTGCTACCGGTTCTGGTTATGGTCCACGTTTCGTTGAATATGTACTGGGTATTGCCAAAGCCTACACGACGCGTGTTGGCGGCGGTCCATTCCCAACAGAACTGTTTGACGATGTCGGTGAGAACCTGTGTGCCAGAGGCCATGAATATGGTGCAACCACTGGTCGTAAACGTCGTTGTGGCTGGTTTGATGCGGTAGCGATGAAACGCGCTATCCAGATCAACTCCATTTCTGGTTTCTGCCTGACCAAGCTGGACGTACTTGACGGTCTGGATGAAGTCAAAATCTGCATTGGTTACAAAGGCGAAGATGGTACTGTTCGTGATGTACCGCCAATGGCTGCAGATGGCTATGATTTGGTAACTCCGGTTTATGAGTCTATGCCTGGCTGGAAAGAAAATACTTTCGGCGTGAAGAGCATTGCTGATTTACCGCAGGCTGCTATCAACTATATTCATCGTATTGAAGCTATCACTGGTGTGCCGATTGATATTATTTCAACTGGCCCGGATCGCGACGAAACGATGATTCTGCGTCATCCATTTGCAGATTAATTGGCAAATTGGTAATAAAAATGCCGGGCATAATGTCCGGCATTTTTTTAGGTGATTTATAAGTGAAATGTATAGGCGCTGTCGCTACGTCGCTACACAGTCAGTCTTTTCTATGCCTGACGATGTACAGCTGATTCAGCTAATGCCTGCAGCGCAGTTTTATAGTCCGAGTCAGGTAATACTGACAATGCATCAATCGCTTTCCGGGCTTCCTGTTCAGCCCTGGTGACTGTGTATTCGAGAGCATGCGTCTGTTGCAGAATATCAAGGATCTCATCGAGATATTCCATGCCATCACGTTCTGTGATCGCTTGTTCAATACGTTTTTTCTGCTCAGGTGTTCCTTGAACCATCGCATAGATCAATGGCAGGGTAGGTTTCCCTTCCGACAGGTCATCACCGACGTTTTTACCCATTGTTTCGCTGCTGGATGAATAATCCATCACATCATCAATCAACTGAAATGCGGTGCCCAGATACTTGCCATAATCACGCAATGCCTGTTCTATATGTGCCGGCTGATTGGCCAGGATTGCTGCACAATGCGTTGCCGCTTCGAACAATTTGGCTGTTTTGCAGTAAATGACCTGCAGGTAATTGTCTTCCGTCGTTGATGGGTCATTACAATTCATCAACTGCATGACTTCACCTTCCGCTATCAGATTGGTGGCTTCAGAAAGCAACTGCATGATCCGCATATTGCCAAGTTCAACCATCATCTGAAAAGCCCGGGTATGAAGAAAATCGCCAACCAGTACACTGGCGGCATTACCGAACAGTTGATTTGCGGTATCCCGGCCACGACGCAATACTGATTCATCAACAACATCATCATGTAACAATGTAGCTGTGTGGATAAATTCGATAATAGTTGCCAGACTAATATGTGCATCACCCTGATAGCCAATGGCTCGGGCTGAGAGTACCGCCAGTAAAGGCCGAATGCGTTTACCACCACCACTAATGATGTAATAGGCGAGTTGATTAACCAAAGCGACATCCGATTGCAGTCGTTGATAAATCAGCTGATTTACCGCTTGCATATCGTCATCGGCGAGAGTGCGGATAACTTGTTGATCCATGGGCGTTCTAAAATGCTCTCGGGCTAGCGTACAGGCTAAAGATTGTTGTTAATTCTACATGAAACAAATCTCAAGTGCAGTGTTTGGCCGGTACTCATCAGCATTATGGCGTGAAATTACACAAGATAGTGATTTGCTTATTGCGTAATGGTGACAACTTGCGTAAAATCCGCGGCCATTGTCATTAGGTTTAAGTGCATCGGCGTTTTAAGCAAAACAGAATACGCCGTTATGCCGAATTCGGAGTTTTAAACATGTACGCGGTTATCCTAAGTGGTGGAAAACAGCATCGTGTAGCTGAAGGTCAGGTTTTGCGCCTGGAAAAACTGGAAGCTGCAACTGGTGCGGCCGTTGAATTTGATAAAGTGTTGATGGTTACTAATGGCGACGACGTTAAAGTTGGCGCACCTTATGTAGCCGGCGGCAAAGTTGTTGCTGAAGTTGTTGCGCACGGTCGCGGTGATAAAGTTCACATCGTGAAATTCCGTCGTCGTAAGCATCATCGCAAACAAGCTGGCCATCGTCAGTGGTTCACTGAAGTGAAAATCACTGCTATCAACGCGTAATTCAGGAGAGTTTTTAAATGGCACATAAGAAAGCTGGCGGTTCCTCGCGCAACGGCCGTGACTCTGAAAGCAAACGCCTGGGTGTTAAACGTTTCGGTGGTGAGAGTGTACTGGCAGGTAGCATCATCGTTCGTCAACGTGGCACCAAGTTCCATGCTGGTGTGAACGTAGGTTGTGGTAAAGACCACACTCTGTTCGCAACTGCAACAGGTACTATCAAGTTTGAAGTTAAAGGTCCTAACAACCGTAAATTTGTCAGCATCGTAGCTGAATAATTTCTGAGTTGTCAGACACAAGCCCTGCCGTAATGGCGGGGCTTTGTTGTTTGCGGCATTTAAAAACAGCGTAATATCGATTTCTGCGCAAGCCTGACCTCCGTCTGTTCTCTGTGAATATCATTATGGGGTAGGGTTTGTTCTCAAGAGAATGGCTGTAATGTGACCAACTATGGTTGGTTATTCTCTATAATGTAACAGGAAGCAAACAGGGGAGCCTGACGTCATGAAATTTGTTGATGAAGTCCTGGTCCGGGTTGAAGCCGGTGACGGTGGTAATGGTTGCGTTAGCTTCCGTCGTGAAAAATATGTACCTAATGGTGGCCCTGATGGTGGTGATGGTGGCGACGGCGGCGATGTTTATCTGCTGGCTGACAACAACCTGAACACGCTGATCGACTATCGTTTTGAGCGTTTCCATATGGCTGAGCGTGGCGAGAATGGTCGTGGCGCAAACTGTACTGGTGCCCGTGGTAAAGATCTGGTGTTAACAGTACCCGTTGGTACTCGTGCTACCGATGAAGATACCGGCGAAGTGCTGGGTGATCTGACCAAACACGGTGACCGTCTGCTGATTGCTAAAGGCGGATTCCACGGTCTGGGTAACACCCGTTTTAAAAGCTCGGTAAACCGTGCTCCACGTCAGAAGACAATGGGCACAAAAGGCGAACAGCGTAACCTGAAAATGGAACTGTTGCTGCTGGCTGATGTCGGTATGCTGGGTTTACCAAATGCGGGTAAATCGACTTTCATCCGTGCCGTTTCTGCCGCGCGTCCAAAAGTAGCTGATTATCCGTTTACCACACTGGTACCAAACCTGGGTGTGGTTCGGGTTGGTACTCAGCGTTCTTTCGTGATAGCTGATATTCCAGGTCTTATTGAAGGCGCTGCTGAAGGTGCCGGGCTGGGTATCCGCTTCCTGAAGCATCTGGAACGTTGCCGCGTCTTGTTACATCTGGTCGATATCTGTCCTGTTGATGAGTCTGATCCTGCTGAGAATGCAAAAGTCATCATTCATGAACTGGAAAAATACAGTCCGAAACTGGCTTCGAAACCGCGTTGGCTGGTATTTAACAAAATGGATCTGATGCTGGAAGATGAAGCAGAAGAAGTCATTCAGCGAGTGATGGAAGCGCTGGAATGGGAAGGTGAAGTATTCCGTATCTCTGCTGTTAACAAAGAAGGTACCGCACCTATTTGTTATAAAATCGCCGAATATCTGGAGTCCTTGCCGAAAGACCAGCTGGCGCAATCTGGTGCACCAGAGACAGTCGAGTTCATGTGGGATGATTACCATAAAGAACAACTGGCTAAAGTTGCTAAAGCGGAAGAAACCGACGACTTCGATGATGACGATTGGGATGAGGATGACGACGACGGCGTTGAAATCATCTATACCCGTGAATAATAATGATCCCTCACTTTGTGAGGGATTTTTTTGAGGTAATTAGTGTCTGTATTTGCAAGCGCATCAGCATTTGAACTCTTTATTTACCGGCATATCCGTATTATCCATGTCGTAAAAATCTGTCTGGCACTATTAATCGCGCACCTCATCAATGCCTTTTTCCCTGTACCCTATTTTGCCTGGACCTCCGTTACTATCGTCATCATTATGCTGACACTCCCGCAAGTGGGGGGCGCATTAGAAAAATCAATTGAGCGGATCATTGGCACGGTATCAGGCGCATGCTATGGCATCGCAATTTTGCTCCTGACCAGCAATCCCTGGTTGATCGCTTTTCTGGCGATGCTGGGGATTGCCGCCACTGCATATCGGGCCACCAGCAAGATGGGATATGCTTATCTGGTCGCTGGTTTTACTCTGATTATGGTACTGGATGGCGGTAGCCAGTCATTTGATGAAGCGCTATGGCGGACGGGTACTATTTTACTGGGTTGTGTTATTGCCTTGCTGGTATCTCTGTTTGTATTACCACTCAGGGCACGGAATGAATGGCGCTGGCAACTGGCTGAATCATTACGGCGTATGGGGAAGATCTGGCAGGCACATTTGTCGCCGAATGTCGTGAAACCACTGGCTACCAGAGCTATGTTGAAAAACGTGGAGCGTGCTATTCAGCGACAGAAATCATTGCATAAATCAGTGACGCTGGAATCTAAGCCCTTGCGGCATCACAGTGATGTACTGGACGAGTTGGTCGCGGCTCAAACCCGTTGTTTGTTATTGCTCGAATTACTGGCACAGACCCGCTGGGAAAATAGCCGCAGTGCAGTAGTGATTCAGGAGTTATTTTCATTAGGTTTTGCCGGGCGTGAACTTGGGCAGGATCTGCATGATTTATCGCTTTTTTGTGCCGGAAGCAGTGATTTATTACCGCCATCACGCCAGGAATTGCTGGTGAGCTATAAAAAAGAAATTCAGGCCACATTATCCGGTCAAAGCAATTTTTCTCTGAATGCTAATGGCTACGCATGGCTGGTTTATCAGGCCGGACTGCAGATGGAGCATATCAATAGTTTGATCCGGCGCATTACTGTGGTGACTGATCTGAGTAATGCGCAAAAATCTGGTTCGTGGTGATATATGAAAATGATATAAACTAGTCTGGTTTATTTACTTACATAATATAGAAGGCAGGAATCAGGGTATGCAGAAGCAAGGAGCGCTGTTGTCCCGGGAAGAGCAAACAAAAATTACCCGGGTGCTGGTGAAAACTGCACAAATGCTGGCGCAGTGCGGCGCAGAAAGCCGCTTGATTGAGCAAACCACCTGCCGTGTCGGCGCAATGCTGGGTGTTGAAAGTGTTGAGATGGCAATCTCTCCCAGTGCGATTGTTTTAACAACATTGAATCATGGTTCCTGCATTACTACTACTCGCCGCGTACATGAGCTGGGTATCAACATGCATGTTTTGTGTGCTATCCAGCGGGTATGTATTTTATGTGAAAAGCGTCTGCTGACTACGGTGGATGATGTTGATAAGCATTTATCTGAGATTAAACCATTCCGTTATAACCGCTGGTTAGTGGTTCTAATGGTTGGTCTTTCCTGCGGTGCATTCAGCTTATTGTTTGGTGGTGACTGGCCGGTATTTTTTACCACGACAGTAGCATCAGCGGTGGGGATGTTTGTGCGTCAGGAAATTGCACATCGTCATTTCAGTCCGTTAATTAACTTTGCGACAACGGCTTTTATTGCGACATCAATTGCCAGTATGGCGACTGTTTATCAATGGGGGGATCAACCCTATCTGGCGATGGCAGCCTGTGTATTGCTGCTGGTTCCCGGTTTCCCGCTAGTGAATGCTGTATTTGATATGGTTAAAGGCTATTTCAATATGGGGCTGGCTCGCTGGGGAACGGCGACATTATTGACTGTGAGCGCGACAGCCGGAATTGTGCTGGCGATGAAATTAACCGGTGTCTGGGGATGGAACCCATAATGCAATTGTTACAAGCGCTCCTATTTGATGCCTTTTGGTCGGCTATTCCGGCTGTGGGGTTTGCGATGATTTTTGCTGTGCCGCCACGGATGCTGAAATATTGTGCTATCGGCGGTGCTTTTGCACATAGCTTTCGTATGTTGCTGATTCATCTGGGTATTCCGATTGAATGGGCAACGTTTATTACAACGACGTTAATTGGACTGATTTTTGTTTATATATGCCGGCGATTGGTGGCTCCCCGGCCGGTATTCACCGTGGCATGTATTATTCCCATGATCCCCGGCAAATTTGCTTTTAATACCATTATTGCAATATTAACCATGAACAGCAGTGGGGTGACCGAGCAGCTCCTGCAAGCAGGTATTGAGAATGGTTTAAAAACGTTGTTTATTCTCTTTGCACTTTGTTTCGGGCTTGCTGTACCTTCGTTGTTTATTTACCGTAACAGACCAATAGTATAATTCTATGCAGATTTCTTTGATTGTAGCGATGGCTCAGCACCGGGTTATCGGACGTGGTAATCAGATGCCCTGGCACTTACCTGCCGATTTGCGTCATTTTAAAAGAGTCACTTTAGGTAAGCCGGTGATCATGGGTCGTAAAACCTTTGAATCAATTGGCCGCCCATTACCGGGACGCCGTAATCTGGTGATTACCCGGAACAGTGATTGGCAAGCGGATGGCGTTGAGAGTGTTAACAGCCTGGATGCGGCTCTGGCGCTGGTAGGCGATGAAGCTGAGGTGATGATCATCGGTGGGGGGCAGTTATACCGTGAAGCGTTGCCGTTAGCGCACCGGCTGTATCTGACCCATATTGATCTGACGGTGAATGATGCAGATACCTGGTTTCCGGATTACTCAGTCTGTCGCTGGCAGACAGTAGCGGAAGAGATGCACTGTGCTGATGAAAAGAACCCGTATAACTATCGTTTTGAAACCCTTGAACGTTGCGCATAATAAATGACCCGGTTAATTCCGGGTCATTGCAGTTTATTCTCCGCCACTGGCGTAAGCCGGACAGTTCAGACTGAACATGGCGTTGTCATCCCAGCGCCATAAAGTCAGCTGATTGCCCCAGACACAACCGGTATCTAATGCTTTGATCGTCGGTAAAGGACATTTTCCCATTAGAGCGGCCCAGTGACCGAAGACCAGATGGGGCTCATCCGGTGCGGCCTGGCGTACTTCAAACCAGGGCGCCAGCAGAGCTGGTTTGTCCGAGGGTGCTTCCTTACATTTAAATTCCAGGCTGCCATCATTGCGACAGAATCGCATACGGGTAAAGCTATTAATAATATAGCGCCAGCGCGGCAGCCCGGTAAGGCGGGCATCCCAGTGTGAAGGTTCTTCACCATACATATGCCCCAGCAACCAGTTTCCCTGATCACTGCGGAGCAGCATTTCCACTTCACGGGCACAGTGACGTGCGGTAGCCAGATCCCATTGCGGAGATAAACCGGCGTGCGTCATCATGACCGGTAACGTCGGATGTTCTGCCATGATCGGCTGGGTACGTAGCCAGGTCATGAGTTCGTGGCGATCCGGTGCGGTAAGAATATTTTCTGTTTTATCTTTTTTCTTGGCTTGCGAATAACCTGCGTCAACCGCCAGTAAGTTAAGATCATGATTACCAAGCACCGTGGTTGCCCGGTCACCTAATCCGTAAACAAACCGCAATACATCCAGTGATTTCGGCCCGCGGGCAACCAGATCACCTGTCAGCCAAAGTTCATCATGTTGGGGATTAAATTGTGCAAGTGCCAGTAATTGCTGTAATTCATCATTACATCCCTGGATATCGCCAACAAAATAGGTTGCCATACTTCAACACTCTACTCAGCAGGTTGAGCGATTATTCTGCGTCAGCTGCAGGATAATGCGTAAGGAAATCAGTTAATCAGATGCGGAATTGCCAGTGCGAAAGGGGCAATGGTTACCTCAAATAACTGTTCGTTGTGTTTATTCCGGAAGGTATAACTACCGCGCATACAGCCGAAAGGTGTCTTCAACAGCACACTGCTCTGGTAAGTATAAGACTGACCTGCTGTGATAACGGGTTGCTGCCCGATCACGCCTTGTCCCTGTACCTCGGTTTGCTGACCATTGGCATCGTTAATCAGCCAGTGACGATCCATCAGCTGTATATCACCATCCGTATGATTACGGATGGTGATTTCATAGCCAAAGGCATACTGAGCTTCTTCCGGAGCAGATTGTTCAGCAAGGTAGAATGGACGCGGTGTGATCAGTATACCCGGCATAGTGCATCCTCAGCGGTGAGTTGTCAGCCAGTTAGCAATACTTACAAATTGTGCCAGCGTCAAGTTTTCTGGTCGCAGGTTTGGATTAATATCAATCTCCTCCAACTGCTCGGCAGTAATGAAACTACGGAAGGTGTTACGGATAGTCTTACGACGTTGGCCAAAACCTTCCTGACAAACGCGTTGCAGGTCAGCGATGTTGAGTGCTTCGTATGGCCGTTTCTTCCATGGTGCCAGACGCACAACCGCAGAGTTTACTTTAGGTGCGGGTTTAAATGCGTGCGGACCTACTTCCAGTACTGGCATTACCTGACAGTAATACTGAGTCATTACCGTCAGACGGCCATAATCTTTACTGTTCGGACCAGCCGCCAGACGTTCTACAACCTCTTTCTGCAGCATGAAATACATATCAGTAATATATTGTGATTTTTCCAGCAGATGAAAAATCAGCGGGGTTGATATGTTGTAAGGCAGATTGCCGAATATGCGTAACGGACGACCCGGCTGCGCCAGTTCGTCAAAGTTAAATTTCATCGCATCGGCTTCGTGCACAATCAGCTTGTCTTTCAGGCGTGGATGTTCCCGCAGACGGGCAGCCAGATCGCGGTCGAGTTCAACGACATGCAGTTTATCTATCTGATCACAGACCGGTTCGGTAAGTGCGCCAAGGCCAGGACCAATTTCGACCATAACATCATTCTGACGGGGCGCTATTGCTGATACGATTGAATCGATCGTGTATTGATCATGCAGAAAGTTTTGGCCAAAACGTTTACGGGCGCGGTGACCGAGATGAACATTGTCATTAATCATTGTTTATGAGATACCATTGAAATCGCTTGTTGTAATGCTGTCAGCAGACTGCCGTTATTGCACTTGCCGCTGCCAGCTAATTCGAGAGCTGTGCCGTGATCAACGGAGGTGCGGATAAACGGCAGCCCCAGTGTGATATTGACGGCACGGCCAAATCCTTTGTATTTAAGTACGGGCAGACCCTGATCGTGGTACATGGCCAGTACCGCATCTGCACGTTGCAGATATTTATCCTGGAAAAGTGTATCTGCGGGTAACGGGCCTTCCAGCGAGTAACCTTTCCCACGTAATTTTTCCAGAACAGGTTCTATAACTTCTATTTCTTCCCGGCCCATATGACCGCCTTCACCGGCGTGCGGATTCAGACCACACACCAGAATATGCGGTGCAGGAATACCAAACTGGTTTTGCAGGTCATGCTGCAGAATGTCTATGGTGCGCTGCAGACTTTCAGCGGTAATTGCATCGGCAACATCGCGCAGAGGTAAATGCGTGGTAGCCAGAGCAACGCGAAGCCCTTCAGTTGCCAGCATCATGACGACCTGATCGACGCCAGCCTGTTCAGCAAAAAATTCAGTATGTCCACTGAATGGCACACCGGCTTCATTGATGACACCTTTGTGCACCGGTCCGGTGACCAGAGCGGCAAACTCGCCGCTGAGGCAGCCTTCGGCAGCCCGGCGTAATGTTGCCAGGACATATTTGCCATTACGTTTGTCCAGTTTCCCGGCAGATACCGGCACCATTAACGGCACTGAACAAACAGTTAAAACACCGGCTGGCTGTGCCTGAGCAGGTTGGCTTGCATCATAAAAACGGATCGTAATATCTTTGCCTAACATTGCGGCCCGTTGTTGCAGCAGCGCCGGATCCGCCATGATCACCAGTTCCGCCGGCCATGCCTGGTCGGCCAGCGTCAGTATCAGATCCGGTCCAATCCCTGAAGGTTCGCCCGGCGTGACGACGATGCGGGGAATTGTTGTCATTCCTGGCCACTCCCGTCCACGAATTTGATAAAGGCTTCATCACGCAGTTCGTCAATCCAGGTCTGTGCTTCTTCGGCAAAACGGCGATTGTAAATTAACTGATAGGCGCGGTTTTCCAGTGCTTCCGGGGTGTTTGCCAGATTACGGCGTCCTTCTACCTGAACAATATGCCAGCCATGCACGGTCTTAAATGGCTGACTGAGCTGACCAATCGGCAGGTTTTTCGTCATATCGCGGAATTCCGGTACATACATCTCCGGATTCGCCCAGCCGAGTTCACCCCCTTTCAACGCTGAACCGGTGTCATCAGAGTATTTCTCTGCCAGTTTGGCAAAAGAGGCTTTACCTGACTGGATATCACGCAGGTATCCTTTCAGCATCTGTTCTGCTTTTTCATCACTGAGAATAACTGATGTTTTCAGCAGGATATGGCGTGCGTTCACTTCCTGCATTTCAATAGCCTGTTGCCCCTGCATATCTTTTACATGGATGATATGCAGACCGGCACCGGAGCGTAGCGGTCCGATAAACTGGTCTTTATGTGCACCGCTGATGGCTTCGGCCATAAGCGACGGCATTTCTTCAATCGTCATCCAACCCCAGTCACCACCATCCAGTGCTTTGCTATCCGCACTTTCTGCTACCGCCATCTGATGGAAGTCAGCGCCTTTTTTCAATTGCTGCAGCAGTTGCCGGGCTTTTTCTGCAACTCGTTGTTGTTCGCCGCGATCCGCATCCGATGACAGGCTAAGCAGAATATGCTCAATATGGAAGCGCTGACCTTTATTCCCCTGTTCGCTGATCTGTTTGGCTAACTGCTTCACTTCCTGATCAGTAATATTGATCCGCTGACGTAGCTGATTGCGGCGCATTTCCGAAATCATCATCTCTTTACGCACAGTCTCGCGGAACTCAGCCGGTGTTAAACCTTCACGTTCTGCTTTGGCCTGCATATCCGCGACACTCAGCCTTTTTTCCGCAGCAATGGATGCCAGTGCCTGATCTAACTGGCTATCACCGATCCGTAAACCTTGTCGCTCAGCCAGTTGCAGAATCAGACTGTCTTCAATGAGACGATCCAGTATTTGTTTATGCAGCTGATGATAGGGCGGCAGAGTCTGACGTTGTTCAGCCGCATCAGCTTGTACTTTATGCATCAGACGATCTAATTCACTTTGCACTACGACATCTTTGTTAACGATGGCAATGACATTATCCAGTGATTGCTGAGCAGCCTGTGTGCATAACGGCAGAGCGAACAGGACGCCAGCCAGTAACCATTTCGGTGAAAAGTGTTTTAACTGCATCAAAAAATACCTTACTTAGTCGTTAAGGTTAAATGGTCGGGAATAAGGTAATAACCGGGTATTCAAGTTGTACTTCGGTCCGTTACCGACACTGCCCAGGCCCTTGAATTCAAATTGTAAACCGTAGGAAGTTTCCGGTTCGGCGGTTAATGTGGTGTTATCCGGTGCATTATTGCGTTCAAAGGTAAAATTCACCGCCCAGCAGCATGAGTCATAACGGAGCCCTACCAGGTTATCAATACTCTGACCTGTTTGCGTATCCCGGTAGTGCGCGCCGATCAATTGCCAGTCGCGACTGATTGGTAATCGCAATACTGCGCCGGCCTGACTGATGTCTTCCCGATCATCATTCGTGTCTACCACAAAGTTTTCCTTGCTGACGAAGCGGTAGTTTAACTGAGTCGTATATTTCTGCTGCTGATATTCGGCGGCAGCATTACCGGAAGAGACATCTTTGCTCTGGGTGTTGTATTCAATACCGGTATGGGTGTACCAGTCATCGGTTGGATGGGTATCTGCCCGCAGCGATAACAATGAACGTGAGTTGGTTTGTTTCTCATCATTCGGTAACAGCGTAACCTGCGGTGCAACCAGGTCATAGGCCTGACCTACGGTAAAGCGCATCCGTTCTGTGTTCTCACTGTCAAACAGACGAGTCGTCACACCGTAACTGACCCGGTTCGCATCACTGATCCGATCCAGCCCGGCAAAGCGGCGGTCACTGAACAGATTGTAATAATCTGACTGCAGATTGGTGGTGTCATACAGCCCGATGTTGTTCTGATTTTTGTAAGGGATGTAAAGATACTGAACTTCAGGTTCCAGTGTCTGGGTAAAGGCCTGATCATTGAACGAAGTCTGACGATCAAAGCTCATGCTGCCATGAACACGCGCTTCCGGCAGAACACGGCTAACGTTGGAATCGAGACTGTCCATTCCCAGATAACTACTGTAATAGGACGACATATCATCAGGAATATCCTGCTGATAATACGTGGACATCAGTTTGCCTTCCGCTTCCAGCGAGTATCCCGGAGCCTGCAAAATCGGCACAGAGATGGCCGGTTCTGCGTGCAGGCGCTGACCGGTATACGCTTTATAGGTTTCAGAAGTATTTCCGAAGTTTGATACTTCGGAATTAAAGCTGAAACTGTATTTATCGGCGGTGTGATACTGGTTATAGATTACCTGTGGCAGCAATTGATGCGGTGCCGGTGTATTCGGCAACAGGATCTGATAATCACGTACTTCTGTGCTCAGGTTCCAGTCTCTCTGGTAATAACCGGCAGTGGTGGATTGCAGCAACTGGTTATCGACAATCTGCCCAACCGGCGGATGCAGGTCATTAAAGTAGTTGTAATCATTTTCGCCAACGCGGGTGTAATCCAGATTCCAGCGCAGATCACCGTTTTGAAAACCGGAATTATGACGGATACTGGCTAACCAGCGGGGATTTAGCTCTTCATCACTGACTTTCCGGTCATTGGCCATATATTCGGCATAAATTGTCCCGCTGTGTCCGGCTGCCGGCAGATAACGGTATTCAATTTGCTCCATTGTGCCGCGGTTTGACATCACCCGGGGGGTCAGGGTCATATCGTAGTTCGGTGCAATGTTCCAGTAATACGGCGTGCTGATGTCGAAACCATTGGTGCTGCTATAGGTGAAGTTCGGGTAGAGCAGCCCTGATTTACGTTCATCTTTGACCGGGAAGGTGATGTAGGGGGTATAAAAAACGGGAACGTTTTTCAGCCACAGCGTCGCGTTCCAGGCTTCGCCAAACACTTCTTTCTGATCCACGTTGACTTCACTGGCACTCAGCCACCAGCTTTCCTGCCCGACCGGACAAGTTGTGAACCGGGCTTTGCTCAGGGTCAGCTCTTTTTTCTCGTTATCGAGATGGATTTTTTCTGCCTCGCCACGGGCGGGGGAGCCATGTAACTGATAGGTAGCATTATCAATCTGAGATTCTTTAGAATCCAGATTAGTAGTCAGCTGATCATTACTTTTCAGGGTCACCTGACCGTCACGGTAGAATATATTGCCGTGTGCCAGTACATTCCGGCTGACCTGATCGAGCTCGGTATAGTCGGAACTGAAATATTTATTGCCCTGACTGACTTCAACACCACCCTCATAAACAGCTTTGCCGTCACGGACTGCATTCAGCTGATCGGCGGAGACTTCAACCGGTGTTGTCCGGCTATATTCGGTTGCGGTGGCCGGCGGAACATCACTGTAGCAACGTTCATCGAACGCACCCGCACGGAGATTGGACGGTACTTTTATACTGTTATCTGCCGCCTGAGCTGGATGCGATGTGAATACGAGTCCGGCAGAAACAGAAAAAATCGCCGCAGTAATAGCGTTGATACGAAACACCATTGGTTATCAGATCCCCTGGCAACTGAAGCACATAACCTTTCTACGGTTGTGCTTTCACGGTCATTCTTTTATGGTAGCAGGCTATGATAAAGCATTATTCCGATAACGGCTAACACCGAGTAAGAGCCTGCCTGCATGATGAGTCAACGCCATGCCCAATTACAGCAATGGGCACAACAAACCGAACAAAATTCTGACTTAACTTTAGAACTGATTTCCGGTGATGCCAGTTTTCGCAAGTATTATCGCGCAGCCAACCGCATCTGGGTTGATGCGCCACCTGCAACTGAAAAAAACCGCGAGTTCATTGCTAATTCAGCTGCATTACTTAATGCCGGTATCACTGCGCCACTGGTGCTGCAGTATGATATGGAAAACGGATTTCTCTGTGTTTCCGATTTAGGTGACCGATCATTGTTATCCTGTCTGTCTGATAGTTCAGTAACAGCATGGTATACCAAGGCATTACAGTTATTGCCACAACTTACACAAGTTCAGCTTGATTTGCCGGTATTTGATGCTGAATTTATGGAGCGGGAAAACGCCATTTTTCCTGAGTGGTTGCTGGAAAAACATTTGCAACTGGAATTGTCGGCAGAAGAAAAAACGTTACTGGCTGAGACTTTTGCCCTGCTGACCGAAAATAATCTGCAACAGCCTCAGGTGGTGATGCATCGCGATTTTCACAGCCGGAATCTGATGGTGTCGGAAGATGACTCGCTGGCGGTGATCGATTTTCAGGATATGGTGCTGGGGCCGCTGACCTATGATGCAGTATCACTGCTGAAAGATTGCTACTGTCGCTGGCCTGATCCGGTGATCGCACAAGGGGCGGAATATGCCTGGCAGCTGTATGTTGATACTGGTGTGTTAAGTGCCGGGACGTCATTACCGCAATTTATGCAATGGCTGGATCTGACTGGTATGCAGCGTCATCTGAAAGCAGCGGGTATTTTTGCCCGGTTACATCATCGGGATGGTAAATCGGGCTATTTGAAGGATATCCCCCGTACGCTGAGCTATGTCAGCGATGTGGCGGCGCAATATCCGCAACTGGCGGCATTTTCCGGCTGGTTACAGCAGCGGGTCTTGCCTGCATTTACGATGGATGCACTGGCATGAAAGCGATGATTCTTGCTGCGGGTCGTGGCGAGCGGATGCGGCCATTAACCGACCATTTACCCAAGCCGTTGCTGCCTGTTGGTGGTAAGCCGCTGATCCAGCACCATATCGAAAAGCTCTGCGCTGTGGGGATCACCGAGCTGGTCATCAACCATGCCTGGCTTGGGCATAAGCTGGTGGATTATCTGGGAAGTGGTGCTGAATTTGGGGTAACCATCAGCTGGTCAGCAGAAGGGGATTCCGGACTGGAGACGGCCGGTGGTATTCGTCAGGCGTTGTCGCTGCTCGGCGATGAACCCTTTCTGGTCGTGAATGGTGATATCTGGCTCGATACGGATTACCGTCAGTTCAGTTCATTCCGGCTGTCAGCGCCGGATCATGCACATGTCTGGCTGGTGGATAATCCGCCGCAACACCCGCATGGTGATTTCAGTTTGTCCGGTGATCGGGTTGAAGATCGTCCCGGACTGACTTTCAGTGGTGTTGGTATCTATCGTCCGCAAAGTTTTTTATCGCTGCAACCCGGTGTGCATAAATTAGCGCCGTTGCTACGGCAATGGATGACAGAGCAACGGGTTGCCGGTTCACATCTTAAAGCTGACTGGCGGGATATTGGTACGCCGCAGCGGCTACACGAGTTAGATCAGGAATTACAGCGAGGTTAGTATGCCGGTTAAAGGCAAGATTATCGGATTTCTGATCGGGTTATGGATCCTCAATTTTCCCGGTGCATTACTGGGGCTGTGGATCGGTCATATCTACGATCAGAAGCTGCAGGCCCGGCGTGGCGGGTTCGGTCGCTGGCGTGCTCCGACCCGGGAAGAGCAGGCGCTGTTTCTGCATACTACATTTGCAGTAATGAGCCATATCGCCAAAGCCGCCGGACGCGTTACGGAACAGCAAATTCAGATCGCGACTCTGTTTATGGATCGCATGGGGCTGAGTGGTGATGTGCGCCGTGAAGCCCAGGATTCATTCCGACAGGGGAAAGAGCCGGATTACGATCTGGAAGAGGCGCTGACCTTGTTCCGTCATTCCTGCCGGGGACGTCCGGATCTGTTGCGGGTATTTCTTGATATGCAGTTGCAGGCGGCGTTTGCTAATGGCTCGCTGCATCCCGCCTCCCGTCAGCGGCTACTTGAAGTTGCCGAATTACTGGGCTTTTCCCGCTGGGAACTGGAGCGGTTACTGGCGATGGCAGAAGCCGGCTTTAATTTCTCCCATCAGGGGCAGCAGCAACGGGGCTATTCCTCTGGTGCCGGTCAGCAGCAGGCGCCATCCCGTGATCGCTTGCGGGATGCCTATTCTATTCTGGGAGTCTCCGCTGATCAGCCTGACAGTGAAGTAAAGAGAGCTTATCGTAAACAGATGTCGCAGCATCATCCGGATAAACTGGCAGCGAAAGGATTACCGCCGGAGATGATGAATATGGCCAAAGAGAAAGCGCAGGAAATTCAGCAGGCGTGGGAGTTGATCAAGCAATCACGTGGTATGCGCTGACAGAGGATGTTTCTGCCTCTCTCTGGATTCAGCGCATCGTGATTACACTTTCTTAAAACGGGTCTTAAAGCGGGAACGGAGCAGGGGCCTCGAAACGCATCTGCTCACCGGTGACCGGATGATAAAAACTGAGCATGGCCGCATGCAGTTGTAAATGCGGAACAAGATCCTGTACTTCTTTCGGTGCGTACAGATGATCGCCCAGAATTGGATGCCCCAGTTCTTTCATGTGCACCCGCAACTGATGTGAACGACCCGTATAAGGGGTCAGTTTCATCAGTGTACGATCTGCTTCCACGCGCACACGTTGCCAGTGGGTTTGTGCCGGACGGCCATGTTCATAATTAACATGCTGCAGCGGGCGGTTTTCCCAGTCCACGCATAACGGCAAATCAATCATCCCTTCCGTGCCTGCTACTTGTCCCCACACCCAGGCGTAGTAAAACTTCTCGGTTTTACGTTCCTGAAACTGTTTCCCCAGAATACCAGTGGCTTTTGAATATTTGGCCATCAGGATCACGCCGGAGGTGCTCATATCCAGACGATGCACACTGCCGGCTTCCGGACAACGCTGACGTACCCGCCAGGCGATGCTGTCAGCGTGTTCAAGTGCTTTTCCCGGAACACTGAGTAACCCACTGGGTTTATTCATCACGATAATGTGCTCATCCTCATACAGAATGTCGAGATAAGGCTCCATTGGTGGATTGTAAACAAAGGTACTCATGCTGTTTCCGCGTATTCAGAGGGTAAAAGGGTGCCGGAATACAGCACCCTGAGTAAGGCTATTTTGCCGCAGATCACTGGTTGGTGACTACTACAAAACGGACCGCATCCAGTTTAAGTTGCGTTTGATCCATCAAGTGGTTCAGTTCATGCTGCAGGTCACGCAGATGTTCCAGTTCACTGTCACGTACGGATGGGTTGATTGCTTTCAATTGTTCCAGACGGCTTAATTCCGCACCCAGCGTATGCTGCATGGTATGACGCGCTTCCGCGACGATCTGCACCATGCGCGGATGCGCTGCGTGTTCCGCTTTACCGATCATCTCATGGATCACGGCCTGTGAGGCCGCTACCAGTTTGCTGGCCAGCTGACGGTTGATTGGCATCAGCTGACGGTGGAACTGTTCAAAACCGACCTGTTCGCCGACATTGTTGCCGTTTTTATCCAGCAGCAGACGGATTGGGGTTGGTGGCATGAAACGGTACAGTTGCGGGTGGCTGGCCGATTCTGCGACATAGATCAGTTCGAGGAAAATGGTGCCGGCAGGCATCTTGCTGTTTTTCAGCAAAGAGACGGCGGTGGAACCAATTTCGGACGCCAGAACCAGGTCGATACCGCCCCGGATCATCGGGTGATCCCAGGTCAGGAAACTCAAATCTTCACGGCTCAGTGCAACATCACGCTCGAAAGTCACGGTGACGCCATCTTCCGGCAAACCCGGGAAGCTGGAGATCAGCATATGATCGGTCGGCGTCAGTACCACTGCTTGTTCGCCACGATCATCCTGTGCGATACCGATATCATCAAACAGGTGCAGCGCGAATGCGACCAAACTGGTGTCATCATCTTCTTCTGCCAGTTGTTCCACCAACTGGTGGGCATGCGCTCCGCCACTGGACTGAATTTCCAGCAGACGGTCACGACCCTGTTCCAGTTTGGCTTTCAGGGCATTGTGCATACTGCGGGTTTGTTCCAGCAATGACGACATCGATTCATCACTGCTCTGGTTTTCCGCCAGCAGCGTGAACAGCTGTTCCTGAACCTCATCAAACACCACGCGACCGGTAGGGCAGGTATGTTCGAAAGCATCCAGCCCTTCGTGGTACCAGCGGATCAGCGTGCGCTGCGGTGTTTCTTCCAGATAAGGTACGTGGATCTGCACCACGTTTTTCTGACCGATACGATCCAGACGGCCGATACGTTGTTCCAGCAGATCCGGATTCAGCGGCAGATCGAACAGTACCAGATGGCGGGCGAACTGGAAGTTACGGCCTTCAGAACCGATTTCAGAACACAGCATGACCTGTGCGCCACCATCCGGATCCGCAAAATAGGCCGCGGATTTATCACGTTCCAGCAGGCTCATCCCTTCATGGAACACGGTGCAGCGTACGCCTTCACGGGTGCGCAGTGTGTTTTCCATTGTCAGCGCTGATGCGGCTTCAGAGCAGATCACCAGAATCTTTTCATGGCGTTCGGTTTTGATCAGGTTCAATAACCAGTCAACCCGCGGATCAAACTGTGTCCAGGAGGCGTTGTCACCTTCAAACTGGCCGAAGATTTTTTCCGGGTAGAGGTAGCGTTTGGCTTTCGCCAGCGCATCGCCGGTATTGCCGCCCATCATGCCCATAACGCGGATGGCCGTTTTATATTGTTCCGGCAATGGCATCGGATAAGCGTGGAGTTCACGCACCGGGAAGCCGGCGCTGGCAGCGCGGGTGTTACGGAACATGATACGACCGGTACCGTGACGATCCAGCAGATCCTTCAGGACTTCTTCGCGATATTCTTCATTCTGCAGCTGTGAGGCATCCAGTTCCGGCAGCAGATTTTTCAGTATGTCGATCTGTTCTGCATTCAGAGCATCACCGCTCAGCAGTGGCTGTGTTGCATCGGCGACCTGACCATAGGCCTGTTCCTCAGCAACAAACGCGTCGTAGTCGTAAAAACGCTCCGGATCGAGCAGACGCAGACGGGCAAAATGGCTGGCATGACCCAGCTGGTCCGGCGTCGCAGTCAGCAACAGCACGCCAGGGATCTGTTCTGCCAGTGTTTCTACGATCTGATATTCACGGCTCGGCGCTTCTTCGCTCCAGACCAGATGGTGCGCTTCATCGACAACCAGCAGATCCCATTCGCATTCCTGAACCTGTTCAAAGCGGACTTTTTTCTTACGCAGCCAGTCAAGACTGCAGATCACCAGCTGTTCAGTATCGAACGGGTTCACCGCATCATGCTCTGATTCGACACAACGTTCTTCATCGAACAACGAGAACATCAGGTTGAAACGGCGCAGCATTTCCACCAGCCACTGATATTGCAGTGAGTCAGGCACCAGGATCAAAACACGGTGTGCGCGGCCTGACAGCAACTGCTGGTGAATGACCATCCCGGCTTCAATGGTTTTACCTAAACCTACTTCGTCGGCCAGTAATACACGTGGTGCATGACGATGACCGACTTCACGGGCGATATGCAGCTGATGCGGGATCAGGCTGACCCGGCCACTGGCCAGTCCGCGGGTCGGGCTGCGGCGGCGGGCATGCTGGTGGATCAGGGCTTCATAACGCAGCGCAAAACGGGAATGGCGATCAATCTGACCGGCAAACAGGCGATCCTGCGGTTTATTAAATTTGATGAAGTTGTTCAGCATCACTTCACGCAGTGATACTTCTGCTCCGGTATCCACGCGGGTGCCGTGATAGGTCAGCAGACCTTCCTCGGTTTCCTCTACTGCACGAATATCCATCTGCCACTCTTCGTGGCTGGTTATCTTGTCGCCTTCATTAAAACGGACGCGTGTAATGGGAGCACTGTCGCGGGCATACAAACGCTGTTCGCCATTAGCCGGAAACAATAAAGTGATCATCCGACCCTCTATTGCTACCACGGTACCTAATCCAAGATCAGTTTCAGTGTCACTGATCCAGCGTTGGCCTAGTGCAAAGGACATCTACAACTCCACATGTATCAATAAATAAAAAGTTCGAAAGCAACTGCAGGGCAGTTTAAGCGAGGGTCATGTGTATTGACCCGAAAAGGGGCGCTATATTACCCGAAGCTTATCCTAGGGTCATCCGTAATCAGGGAAAGTTTTCGATGGGGTGCAGATGAGACGTCAAAGTAAGAATAGTTGAAAAAACGCTCAACTGCTTGATCATATTGCCAGAATTCGACTACAGCTGTTGCCAGACCGGGCTGGTTTGGGTAATCTGCTCAACGCACCTCAGAGCGGGCGTAGTTCAATGGCAGAACTTCTGCTTCCCAAGCAGATAGCGTGGGTTCGATTCCCATCGCCCGCTCCAAATTCATACGAATCTCATTTATTCTATTCCTTCATCTATCCATTTTGTTTATAGTTCTCAACCAGCTCTCTGTGGGCAACTTTTTGCATCCGTTTGTCATCCATTAATCTCTGAAAAATCAGTGGAGTGGTTATGCCATTATTGCTGGGCAGCCTGCGCGGAAAATTTGTTTTCTGGATGTCTGCGGTTTTTACCATTTCGCTGCTGCTGGCTTTTGGCGCATTTCGCAGTGTCAGTGACACGATTATTATCGCGTTGGGTGATCGCTTTGCCGAAAAGCAGGCGCTCTATGATAAATCCCGTATCCGCGCGCCGGTTCAGAAAGAAATTGTTCTGGCGCGGAAGATGGCGGATTCCGTTGTTTTACAGCGTTGGGCTGAAGCGGAAAATGATCCGCAATTAAAAGCCAGTGCACTGAAGGAACTGGATAGTTATCGCCAGTATTTTTTCGACGGCAGCGTTTCATTCATTATCGATAAATCAGGGCATTATTATTTCAATAATAAGCACGATGATTTTTCCGGGCAGGAATTACGTTACACACTGGATCGGGCTGCAGCAGAAGACCACTGGTATTATCAGATCCGGCAACTGTCGTTTCCCTATACCTTGCATGTGGCACCGGATCAGCATCTTAATATGACGAAGATGTGGGTTGATGTTCCGATCCATTCGGCATCCGGTCAATTTCTGGGGCTGATCCGGGCCGGGATCCAGCTGAAAGACTTCATTAATGATTTCATCCGGAACAATGAAGATGGTATCACCAATATTCTGATTGACGGGGATGGCGCCATACAGGCGCACCCGGATTCATCGCTGATTGACATGAGCAGTAACAGCAATCCCCATGCCGCGCATTTTACTATTTTTAACCTGTTGAATCTGCAGGATGATCATATCGAACTGCAGGCGGCACTGGATGCCCTGCGCATGGTGCCGACGCAGGTGCAGACGCTTTATCTGACGATTCAGGGTGAACGTAAACTGGTCGGTATCGCGTATATGCCCGATCTGCAGTGGTTCAATATTACGGTGATGGATATTGATACCTTGCTGGGTGAGCACACCTTTACACCGATGTTTATGGTGCTGGTCGCGGCGTTACTGTTTTCCCTGCTGGCCGTTGCCGGTGTGCTGCAGTTTTTTGTGTTACGCCGGATCGCCGGATTGGATAGTGCGGCCCGTAAAGTGGCCGGTGGTCATTATGATGTGCAGCTGTCAAACCGGGAAAATGATGAGCTGGGGCGACTGGCTTCCGGATTCAATAATATGGCGGCAACGATCCGGGATAACACCGCCAAGCTGGAACATCGCGTGGCTGAACGTACGGCGGAATTGCAGCGGGTTAATGATCAGTTAGCATTGAAAAACAAGCAGATCCTGGATTCTATTCGTTACGCCAAACTGATCCAGACGGCGATTTTGCCGCGTTCTGATTTGATTGCCCGTTATTTGCAGGATCACCTGGTGATCTGGTTGCCACGGGATGTCGTGGGCGGTGATTTTTATTTTTTACATCCGGCTCAGGACGGGTCTTGTTTCCTCGGTCTGGTTGATTGTACCGGCCATGGTATTCCCGGTGCCTTTATGACGATGACCGCCCATGCGGTGCTGCGTCAGGTCCTCAGCGAGTCAGATGGTTTACCACTTTCTTCCATTCTGGCACTGATGGATGAACGTCTGCGGCAGACCCTGCAACATACCAGTGAGGGGGATGCACTGGATTACGGGATGGATATTGCGATCTGCAGACTGAACACCGGGACGCTTGAATATGCCGGATGCGGTATTGATTTATGTCTGGTGAAGAAGGGGGCGTCTTCGGTCATTAAAGCGACGCACCGCGGATTAGGCTATCGCCTGAATCCGAGAAAAGTAAAACCAATCGAAATACACCATATTAAGTTCGATGAGCAGTGCCGTTTCTATTTAGTCAGTGATGGCCTGTTAGATCAGGATGGTGGCGACGACGGATTTGGTTTCGGCCGTGAACGTTTCCTGAATCAGATTGCCGGCTGGGCAGATTTACCGATGAATCAGCAGCAAACATTATTGGTGGAATTACTGGAGCGTTACCGGGGACAACGAGTACAACGTGATGACATCACAGTTTTTGGTTTTTCAGCAAAAAACTTATCGCCTGATGAGGGAATATAAATGCATAAAATTAGTCTGTTGTCATTACACCGGCAATTTGAGGATGCCAATATCCAGATCTGTTTCAATGGTCCGTTATCACACAGTATTATTGAAGAGTTAGGTCTTGCTGTCCGTCGTTATTTAGAAAATGAAACGCCGGGCAGTGAAAAAATGATGGATGTATTTTCGGTCTATATCGAGCAGACTCAGAATGTGCGGAATTATGCCCGTGGTCAGCAGGGTGAGGTGCAGAATGACAAGATTTATAATGCTATTACCCTGATGATCGGCCGTGAAGAAAACAGTTATGTGGTGATGTCAGGCAATGTGGTGAATAAAAATGATCTGGAAAAGCTGACTAATAAAATAGATCTTTTACGTTCATTAGATATGGCCGGCCTGAAAGCGTTATATAAAGAGCAACGGCGTAAACCAGTGACGGACAATGCACCGGGTGCCGGGCTGGGTTTAATTGATATGGCGCGAAAATCAAGTCAGCCGCTGGCTTATGAAGTTCAGGAAATAGATAACAAAACTGCATTCTTTACATTAAAAGCAGTGGTATAGGGGTAAAAAATGGAATTATTAAGCCGGGTTGCCAGTATCTCATCACCTGCCGTTTATTTTGATCCGGAAAATGGTCAGCTGACGATGTCAGGTGAAAGTTATCCTGAAAATACCTTCGAGTTTTATGCTCCCATTATTGGCTGGTTGAAAGCGTTCGTTGCAGAAACTGATTTTGCTATTACGCTGACGCTTGAACTGGCGTATCTGAACACCGGGAGTGTTAAATGTCTGATGGATATTTTTGATTTACTGGAGGATGCATTTCAGGAAGGGCGACAAGTATTAATAATCTGGCGCTACCATAAGAAAAATAGCCGGGCACTGGAAACAGCCGAAGAATTCAGTGAGGATTTAATGCTGCCATTTCAGATTGAGGCCTTATAACCATGAACGGACAGGATGACACTTTACAGCCGGTTGATTCGGGTAAACGGTATATTCAGCTGGAAAAACAATATACCGGACATCCTTTATTGGCTGAACTGGACAGCTTGCACAGACAATACCAGCGGCTGGAGCGTCGTCTTAATAAAATCGCCCGGATTGGTGATTTAATGCAGGCACAGATCATGGATCTGAATTCCGAGCTGGATAAACGGGCGAAAACAGACCCGTTAACCGGTTTGTTTAACCGTGGCGGGTTATATCCGCAGATGTTTGCATTGAAAAAGCAGCTGGAGCTGAACCACTCCTGTTTTGGTGTATTACTGCTGGATCTGGATTATTTCAAGGAAGTGAATGATCAGTTCGGCCATCTGCAGGGCGACCACTTGCTGATTTCCGTCGCCGCTATCCTGCAGTCAATCTGTTCAACGCAGGGTGTTTGTGCCCGCTGGGGTGGGGAAGAGTTCCTGATCCTGATGCCGGATTGCAGTGAAAAATCACTACATACCATGGCTGAAAATATTATGCAGGCTATCCGGAGTGTTCCGTTGCCGGGTAATGATGAACGCTATCTCTCAGCCAGTATCGGGGTTTATTTTTGCCGGGAAGCAGAGATGATCGATGACAGTATCCGTAAAGCGGATCTGGCGATGTATAAGGCAAAAGCACAGGGACGCGATCAATTGGTGACTTATTCCCCTGAATTGGGTGAAACAAAGGTTGTTCTTTAACCCTGACTTTGATAGATTAGCGGCCGTCTTATCAGCCGGTATGTAACATTCTGATGTTACTGTATTTTATTTAACCGGTCATGCCTTGCGGGCATCGTATAATGGCTATTACCTCAGCCTTCCAAGCTGATGATGCGGGTTCGATTCCCGCTGCCCGCTCCAATTTCCCCGAATCTGCTTCTCTTCCGTTTTGCTGTTAGCATTCTTTTGTTCAAATGCGGCCGAAGGTTTTTCTCCGGCAATGCCAGTGTTAGAATGTGATCTGTCCTAAAATCCTGAAAATTATTCCAGTCACAAGGAAGCCCATGAAAGTCAAAACCCGTTTTGCGCCGAGCCCGACTGGCTTGCTGCACATTGGTGGTGCCCGTACTGCACTCTATTCCTGGTTATATGCTAAAAATCAGGGTGGCGAGTTTGTTCTGCGTATCGAAGATACTGACACTGAGCGTTCTACTCAGGCAGCAATCGATGCCATCATGGAAGGGATGACCTGGTTAGGTTTTGACTGGGATGAAGGCCCGTATTATCAGACCAAGCGCTTTGACCGTTACAACCAGCTGATCGATCAGCTGCTGGCGGAAGGTAAGGCGTACAAATGCTACTGCTCGAAAGAACGTCTGGAAACCTTGCGTGAAGCGCAAATGGCGAACGGTGAAAAACCACGTTATGACGGTCATTGCCGTGACAGCGATGAACATCATGCCGATGATGAACCGCATGTGATCCGTTTCCGTAATCCGCAGGATGGTGTCGTGGCGTTTGATGACCATGTGCGTGGCCGTATCGAATTTGCCAACACCGAGCTGGATGATCTGATCATTCGTCGTACTGACGGTGTTCCTACTTACAACTTCTGTGTGGTGGTGGACGACTGGGATATGGAGATCACCCACGTGGTGCGTGGCGAAGACCATATCAACAACACACCGCGTCAGATCAACATCTATAAGGCACTGGGTGCACCAGAACCTGAGTTTGCCCATGTATCCATGATTCTGGGTGATGATGGTGCCAAGCTGTCGAAACGTCATGGTGCGGTCGGTGTGATGCAGTACCGTGATGATGGCTATCTGCCGGAAGCGGTGCTGAACTATCTGGTGCGTCTGGGCTGGTCGCATGGCGATCAGGAAATCTTCACCCGTGAAGAGATGATCAACCTGTTCAGTCTGGATTCCATCAGCAAATCAGCATCTGCATTCAACACAGAAAAACTGAGATGGCTGAATAACCATTACATCCGTACCATGGATCCGGTTTATGTTGCTTCGCATCTGGAATGGCAGATGAACGATCTGGGTATTGATTATAAAAATGGCCCGGCGCTGGCCGAGATCGTGACACTGCTGGCGGAACGTTGCCACACCTTGCGTGAACTGGCACAGCAAAGCCGTTATTTCTACGAAGAATATGAAGAAATTGACGCAGCGGCTGCGAAGAAACATCTGAAAGCAGCGGCGCGTGAACCACTGGCCCTGATCCGCACCAAGCTGGCGGCGCTGGAAAGCTGGGAAACAGAACCACTGCACCATGTTATTCAGGACACTGCGACTGAACTGGAGCTGGGAATGGGCAAAGTAGGCATGCCGTTGCGTGTTGCTGTGACCGGTCTGGGTCAGTCACCGTCGATTGATGCGGTGATGCAACTGATTGGTAAAGAACGCGTACTGGCGCGTCTGGACAAAGTGCTGGCACTGTTGCCGGCTGCGGAATAATTTCTTGATAACCAGAGGCGGATAACCAAGAAGGTTTCCGCTTCTTTGATAATAATGATGGGAGCTCCAACATGAAAAAATACAGTTTAAGTCTGCTGGCAGCGTCTGTACTGGTTGCTGGTGCCGCGCAGGCTGCTGATGATTTCAGCATCGGTGCCGGTCTGGACTACATGTATTCCGACATGGATGGTTCGGCGGAAGGCAAGGATCGCAATTACTCTTCTAACAGTCTGTGGACGACATACGTTGATTTCCGTCATCCATTGCTGCTGGTGCCTAATGCAGTTTTTCAGGCCACAGATATCTCTTCTGATGCATCTGCCTTTGATAACAAGCTGAAAACCTACGATTTCGCGTTGTATTACTCTCCGCTGGAGCTGGATACGCTGACCCTGAACGCCGGTCTGAACCTCCGCAGCTATGATGGTACGCTGAATCATCACCACGATTATTCTAACGACACCATCATGCTGTACGGTGCTGCAGAAACATTGATCCCGGGTACTGATCTGGGGGCTTTTGCTGATATGCGTGTTTCGCATTGGGATGGCGATCATTCTCATGACTGGAGAATGGGTGTGAGCTATGTGGTATTCCCGGACGATATTCTGAAGCTGAAGCTGCGTGCCGGCTACCGTAATATGCGTGTGAATTACACCGAAGACAGCGTGCAACTGGATCAGCATCTGGACAACTGGTTCCTGGGTGCAGAGCTGCGTTATTAATTTTTTCGATATAGAAAAAATATAAAACCGATAACTGCGAAAGAGGATGCATATAACGGCATCCTCTTTTTTATTGCCTGTTTTTCATTAAGTTATGCTTGTTTCTGACAATGGAATGCGTAAATCGCCGGTTCTTCGCTGAAAAGCGCTCAGCTATATCCACAAATTGACTATAGATATGACATTTCTATATTAAGAATTTCGATTAATTCTTTGTGAAGCACCTGTTTTGCTTGTAAGCTAATTTTATTCTTAATGCAGGAATCGGCATATGAGCGACAAATCTCCATCTTTGGGTCCCATCGGCGGACCGCAGCTTTCTAAATTGGCGGAAGCCGTAGCAAATTTATCTCCGACTGAACTGATCTGGGCCAGCGGCTTTTTGTTTGGTTTGGCACAAGGTGCGGGTGGCGTTGCTGTTGCCGGCACTTCATCAGCGACCAGTAGTGCAGTTGCTGCGCAACCAACCGGTAGTCTGACTATTCTGGTGGGTTCACAAACCGGTAATGCCAAAGGCGTTGCGGAAAGCGTGAAAGCACAAGCTGAAGCGCGTGGTATTCCTGTGTCACTGGTGGCCATGAATGACTACAAACCAAAACAGCTGAAAAAAGAAACCCATGTCCTGATCGTCACCAGCACCTACGGTGAAGGCGAACCGCCGGAAGCCGCAGCCGATCTGCACGCGCAACTGAAAGGCGGCAAAATCGGTAAACTGTTCGGTCTGCAATTTGCGGTACTGGGTCTGGGCGATTCTTCTTATGAATTTTTCTGCCAGACAGCCAAAGATTTTGATGCGTTCTTCGAGAAAGCCGAAGCAACCCGTCTGCAGGATGCGGCAATTCTGGATGTCGATTACCGTGCTGCGGCCGATGCCTGGGCCGCGAGCTTTCTGGATAAACTGGCCGCAACTTTAACAGCAGCACCGGCTGTTGCGGCAGTGGCTGGTTCAGCCGTGATTGCTGCAGGTCATAGCGCGTATGACAAATTTAACCCGTTTACCGCGACGCTGAGCACCAACCAGAAAATTACCGGTCGTGATTCGACGAAAGATATCCGCCATTTTGAGATCAATCTGGAAGGCTCTGGTATCACCTATCAACCGGGTGATGCGCTGGGTATCTGGTTTGATAATGATGCTGCCGTGGTAGCTGAAATTCTGGCACTGACTGGTTTAACGGGTGATGAGCAGGTAACCGTATCAGGTAAAGCCGCTGCATTAAGTGATGCCCTGACCAATCAGTTTGAACTGACCCGTCTGCATGCCGCTTTTATTACTGGTCTGGCTGAAATTTCTGCTGACGACAAACTGAAAGCCCTGGCAGCGGATAAAGATGAAACCCGAAAATTTGCCGCAAACGCACAGATTGTCGATGTCTTAAAACGCTTCCCAACTAAACTGACGGCTGAACAGCTGGTGGGTTTACTGCGTGCACTGAGCCCGCGTTTGTACTCTATCGCTTCTGCACAGTCTGAAGTGGAAGAAGAGGTGCATCTGACCGTCGGTGTCGTGCGTTATCCGCAGGAAGATGGTTCTGTGCGCTCTGGTGGAGCTTCTTCATTCCTGGCTGATCGTGTTCAGGAGGGTGGCGAAGTGCGCGTGTTCGTGGAACACAACGACAGCTTCCGGCTGCCAGCTGACTCGAATACGCCAGTGATCATGGTGGGGCCGGGTACTGGTATTGCACCATTCCGTTCTTTTATTCAGGAGCGTGATGCCCAAGGCGCCGAAGGCAAAAACTGGTTGTTCTTCGGTAATCCGCATTTCACCCAGGACTTTCTGTATCAGGTGGAATGGCAGAAATATGTGAAGAGCGGTTTGCTGACTAAAATTGATTTAGCCTTCAGCCGTGATCAAGCGAATAAAATCTACGTACAAGATAAATTAAAGGCCAAAGGCGCAGAAGTGTGGCAATGGCTGCAGGAAGGTGCACATTTCTATGTCTGCGGTGATGCCAACCGTATGGCGAAAGATGTTCACGATGCACTGGTGAATATTGTGGTGGAACACGGCGGTAAGAATGCCGAACAAGCCGAAGAATATGTAAATGAACTGCGTCGTGCCAAGCGTTACCAGAGGGATGTCTACTGATGAGCGAGCAAAAATTATCTGACAACGAACGTCTGAAAGCGGAAAGTAATTTCCTGCGCGGTACGATTGAGCTGGATCTGAAAAATGATCTGACCGGCGGCTTTACCGGCGACAACTTCCAGCTGATCCGTTTGCATGGCATGTATCAGCAGGATGACCGCGATATTCGTGCCGAGCGCGCTCAGCAGAAACTGGAACCGCTGCACAACGTGATGTTACGTGCCCGTATGCCGGGCGGTATCATCACTCCGGAACAATGGTTAGGTATTGATAAGTTTGCGCATGACCACACCATGTATGGCAGCATTCGTCTGACTACGCGTCAGACCTTCCAGTTCCACGGTGTGCTGAAGCCAAACATCAAAATGATGCATCAGACACTGAACAAATACGGCATCGACTCTATCGCTACTGCGGGTGACGTGAACCGTAACGTGCTGTGTACGTCGAATCCGGTGGAATCAGAGCTGCATCAGGAAGCCTATGAGTGGGCGAAGAAAATCTCTGAGCATCTGCTGCCGAAAACGCGTGCGTATGCTGAAATCTGGTTAGATGGCGAGAAGTTAGGTCCGGATGAAGAGCCAATTTTGGGTTCAACTTATCTGCCGCGTAAATTTAAAACCACCGTGGTTATTCCGCCGCACAACGATATCGATGTGCATGCTAACGACCTGAACTTCGTGGCCATTGCCGAAGATGGCAAGCTGGTTGGTTTCAACGTGCTGGTGGGTGGTGGTTTGGCCATGACGCATGGCAACAAAGAAACCTTCCCACGTAAAGCGGATGATTTCGGTTTTATCCGCAAAGAAGACACGCTGAAATTTGCCGAAGCTGTTGTCACCACACAACGTGACTGGGGTAACCGTGTTAACCGCCAAAACGCGAAAACCAAATACACGCTGGAACGTGTCGGTGTTGATGCATTTAAAGCGGAAGTGGAAAAACGTACCGGTATCAAGTTTGAAGAAAGTCGCCCGTATGTATTCACCAGCCGTGGTGATCGTTTCGGTTGGGTGGAAGGTATCGATGGCAAACAGCATCTGACGCTGTTCATCGAAAACGGCCGTATTCTGGATTTCCCTGGCAAACCGCTGAAAACCGGTCTGGCTGAAATTGCGAAAATTCACAAAGGTGATTTCCGCATGACCGCGAACCAGAACCTGATCATCGCGGGTGTGCCGAAAAAAGATAAAGCGAAAATCGAGAAAATTGCCCGTGCGCATGGCTTGATTGACGATGCCATTACCGAACAGCGTAAAAACTCGATGGCGTGCGTGGCATTGCCAACGTGCCCATTAGCGATGGCAGAAGCAGAACGTTTCCTGCCTGCGTTCACCACGCAAATCGAAGCAGTGATGGCAAAACACGGTTTGGCTGATGATCATGTGATTTTCCGTGTCACTGGCTGCCCGAATGGTTGTGGTCGCGCGATGCTGGCGGAAATTGGTCTGGTGGGTAAAGCCATGGATCGTTATAACTTCTATATCGGTGGTAACCGTGAAGGTACGCGTATTCCGCGTCAGTACCGTGAGAACATCACCTCTGCTGAGATCTTGAAAGAGATCGATGCGCTGCTGGGTCGTTGGGCGAAAGAGCGTAATGAGAACGAAGGCTTTGGTGATTTCGTGATCCGCGCTGGTATCGTGAAACCTGTCGTTGATTCTGCTAAGGATTTCTATGCCGCATAATCTTTTGTCGCTGAGTGCACTGGTTGCACTCTCTAAAGAAGAACAGACAGCTCAGCTCGCTGAAGTAAATCAGCAGTTGGAGGCGCTCAGCGCACAAGAGCGTGTGCAATGGGCATTTGAACATCTGGAAGGCGAGTTCATTCTCTCTTCGAGCTTCGGTATTCAGGCTGCCCTGATGTTGCATCTGGTGACGCAGGTGCGCCCCGATGTGCCAGTGGTGCTGACCGATACCGGCTATCTATTCCCGGAAACCTATCAGTTTATTGATCAGCTGACCGAACGTTTGAAACTGAATCTGAAAGTATATCAGGCTCCGATCACCCCGGCCTGGCAGGAAGCCCGTTACGGCAAACTGTGGGAACAGGGCGTGGAAGGTATTGAGAAATACAATCAGATCAACAAAGTCGAACCGATGGCACGGGCGCTGAAAGAGCTGGATGTCAAAACCTGGTTCTCCGGTTTGCGTCGTGAGCAGTCATCGACCCGTGGCAATTTGCCGGTGCTGGCGGTGCAGCGCGGGATCTTCAAGTTCCTGCCAGTGATCGACTGGACCAACAAAGACGTGTTCTATTACTTCAAAGAACATGATCTGCCATATCACCCACTGTGGGAGCAAGGCTACCTGTCAGTGGGTGATGTGCAGACCACCGCGAAGTGGGAACAGGGGATGACGGAAGAACAAACCCGTTTCTTCGGTCTGAAACGCGAGTGCGGATTGCACGAAGAGAAATAAACTTAGCAAAAGGGCGCAGCAAGCGCCCTTTTTTCTGTCCGTCAGTTTTTATCTGTCATGTTTTATCCGCTTCACGCTGTAACACCAGCTGAATAAATGCATCCCGGATCGGGTTATCGTAATGCGGATTCCACGCTATACCGATATCCCATTGCGTGTAATCGCCCGATAATGGAATGATATCTACCTCTTCCGGCGCAATAAATACCGCACTTTGCGGCACAATCGCCACACCCAGTCCGGCTGCCACCAGCGCCAGTAAGGTCTGATTATCGCCTGCATATTGCGCAACCACTGGGTAACAATTATGAAAAGCCAGGAATTGATCAATCTGCCGATTAAAACGTTGCCCTTGTGTTGGCGTTAAACGCAGCAGTGGTAATTGCTCCAACTGGCGTAAAAAATCTGCTTCGTCATGGCCGGAATAATGGTGTCGGTTCACCGCTAATACTAATTGATCGGTTAATAACTTATGCGCGACCAACGGTGGCTCAATGGGTAATCGTAAGAAGCCTAATTGCGATTGATCAGCCAGTAATTGGGCTATCAGCGGCACTGATGAGGTGTCTTGAAAGGTGATGGTGACATCGGGATACAGCACGCGGAATTGCGCGGTGAACGATGATGCCAGACGCAGGCTGGAAAGCCCGATCCCGATCGCTAGCTTGCCGGATTGCCCTTTTAACACCCGTTGCGCGTGTCGTTTTAACTGCTCGGCTTGCAATACCAGCGTGCGGGTTTGTTCATGCAGTTCTTTACCCAACGGCGTTAATTCTGCTCCGCGCCGGTTACGGGTAAACAATAATCCGCCCAGCGTTTCTTCCAAAGCATGGATCTGCTTGGAAAGAGCCGGCTGGGTAATAAATAACTTTTGCGCTGCTTCTGTAAAATTCAGGCAATCAGCCAAAGTCACAAAAGCACGTAACTGACGTAGTTCCATTCCGTTTGGTTATCACTGGTGGATAATTATTCATTTTAAAGAATACCAGACCTCTGCTGTAATCACTACATCGGTTAGGCCTAACCTTGATGACGAATACGAATCACTACAGCGATGTAACCGGGGGGTTATATGACTAAGAAATTTATATTTTTGATCAAGAATAAGGTCGTAACACAAGTTTGTCAGGATGAAGAATACAGCGAAGAAATTACCGAACAATTGCTGAGACAAGGGTTTTATATTTCGCACCATCATATCTATGCCGACAATGACAGAAAGGCGATGGCGAAATATGATGAGATCCAGTCAGCAGGTAAATAATCAATTATGCTGAGTAACCGACTCGGATTGTTTGGTCGCGATGAATTTGAAATATAAATAAAACAGGATTATCTCAATGAAATGCAAAGGGTTTCTTTTTGATCTCGACGGCACGCTGGTCGATTCCTTACCTGCGGTTGAACGTGCATGGTCAAACTGGGCGAAGAGCCGTGGTCTGGATCCGGAAGAGGTATTAGGGTTTATTCACGGCAAACAGGCGATCACCTCACTGCGTCATTTCATGCAGGGGGAGAGCGAAGAGGTAATTCAGGAGCAATTCCGCCTGCTGGAGAAAACCGAAGCCGAAGATACAGTTGGTATTTCTGCCTTACCGGGCGCTGTGGAGCTGTTGCATCGTCTGAATGAATTATCAGTACCCTGGGCCATCGTGACCTCCGGTTCTGTACCGGTAGCCCATGCCCGGCATGCGGCGGGTGAGCTGGCTCGCCCGGAGATTTTTATTACCGCAGAGCTGGTGGCGCGTGGCAAACCTAATCCGGATCCGTATCTGCTGGGCGCTGAAAAGCTGGGACTGAAACCCGAAGAGTGTGTCGTGGTGGAAGATGCACCGGCCGGTATCCTTTCCGGACTGGCGGCGGGTTGCAAGGTGATTGCTGTCAATGCACCGGATGATGCGCCTGGGCTGGATAAGGTAGATTTGGTGCTGCAATCACTGGCGGCACTGCAGATTGAAGCTGGTCAGGATAACGAGTTCATCATTAGCCTGACTAACGGCTGATCATTACCATCTTGAGAAAAAACAGAAAACCGCACATGTTCACGCACCGATCTTAAAGCGGGTGAGCGGAAACATGTGCGGTTTTGTTTTTTGCTCTAAAACCCAATCCTGGCCATCATCAGCGTGGTATCCAGCATGCGGTTGGCAAAGCCCCATTCGTTATCGCACCAGACCAGTGTTTTGATCAGATGTTTGCCACTGACGCGGGTTTGCGTGCCATCGACAATCGCGCTGTGCGGGTCGTGGTTAAAATCAATCGAAACCAGTGGTAGCTCGGTGTAATCGACGATGCTGCGGAAATCGCCTTTGGCGGCGCGTTGCAGCATGGTATTAACGTCCAGCACAGAGACCGCATTGGTGACCGTCACGCTGAGATCAATGGCTGTCACGTTAATCGTCGGCACCCGCACGGAAATCGCTTCAAAGCGATCGCAGAATTTAGGAAAGATACGCGTGATGCCGGCGGCAAGTTTGGTATCGACCGGAATGATCGACTGACTGGCGGCGCGGGTACGGCGCAGATCCGGGTGATAGGCATCGATCACCTGCTGATCGTTCATCGAGGCATGAATCGTCGTCACGGTACCGGATTCAATACTGAAGGCATCATCCAGCAATTTAATAATGGGGATGATGCAATTGGTGGTACAGGAACCACTGGAAACGATACGATGTTCCGACTGTAACTGCTGATGGTTCACGCCATAAATCACGGTCGCATCCAGATCGCTGCTGCCCGGATGCGAGAACAGTACTTTTTTGGCGCCGGATGCCAGATGCATTTCACCATCTGCCCGCTTGCCATAGACACCACTACAATCCAGCACGATATCCACGCCCAGATCGCCCCACGGCAGTTGGCTGATCTCTTTCTGATGCAGTAAACGGATGGCATCATCACCGACATACAGCACATCGCGTTCCTGACGCACATCCCAGTCAAAACGGCCATGTGTCGAGTCATATTTCAGCAGGTGCGCCATACCTGCGGCATCCGCAGGTTCATTAATGGCGACGACCTTGATTTCGGCGCGACGGCCTGATTCATATAACGCGCGCAGGACATTACGACCAATGCGGCCAAAACCATTGATTGCGATACGGATGGTCATGCTATTTCCTGATTAATCATCTCCGGCAGAGCTGGTGAAGTTCGCATAACCATTGCCGTTTGTCTACCCTACAGGTCTGTGGGTCTTTTTCATGTTGTTTATGACTTGATCATTTCAATTATGCTTGTAGCATTGAAATTATGAATAAAGAAAACGCAGTTATTATTTTTGAATCTTTGGCATCCGCGCTCGATTGCGTTATTGCAACAACAGCAAGTGCCCTGGGATCAGTTTCTTTGAACGTGATCCGGATGAATTGAAGCAACTAACAATTTCATGTCAGCCAGCAGGTGATGCCGGGCTGACATGAAAATCAACTTTTTTCTTTGAAATCAGCTCATTGCATGTATTACAAAAAAAATCGACAGAGCAGCACTTAAATTTTTGTAACTCCGAGTGGCAGGTTGGGCAAAATCCCACAATATTGAATTCTTTTTTGCAATGGATGCAGGCAATAGGGCTATATCGCGGATCCAACCCTTCCTGCTGGCAGGCAGGACATTTAATCAGATAAGTCATAAGTGCCTCACTCAGCGGTTACAGCATCGGCTGACAACTACATCTGTTTCTTCTCTGATTTAAGTTTAGTTATTCCAACACCCAGATGCAGTTTTTACGCGGTGAATATGTTTTTCCGTTTTTCGTGGTTTTTCCGCATCTTTTTCCTGTGTATTTCGTCTTCTTTAACACAGCCATTATTTTTCCTGACTATCCAGGTGTAACGATAGACAAAGGGTTAAGATTTATTTGTTAAGCCGCAAGATAAGGGACATTGCTATCTGCTGGCTCATACAGACAGCATACATTAAGGATTTATCATGGGTATTTTTGAGCGTTATCTCACTGTCTGGGTTGGCCTGTGCATCATTGCCGGTGTAGTGCTCGGCAATCTGGTTCCGGGGATATTTGGTGTGATTGCCAGTCTGGAATGGGCGCACGTCAATCTGGTGGTGGCGCTGTTAATCTGGGTCATGATTTACCCGATGATGGTGCAGATTGATTTCTCCGCAGTTAAAAATGTGGGGAGACGACCCCGGGGGCTGGTATTAACCCTGGTCGTCAACTGGCTGATTAAGCCTTTTACCATGGCGTTTCTGGGCTGGTTGTTTTTCCGGGTCATCTTTGCGGACTGGGTGAACCCGCAATCGGCGGGGGAATATATCGCGGGTATGATCCTGCTGGGTGTCGCACCCTGTACCGCGATGGTGTTTGTGTGGAGTCAGATGACCAGAGGCGATCCGAACTATACGCTGGTTCAGGTAGCGATTAATGACCTTATCATGGTCTTTGCATTTGCGCCGATTGCGGCATTTCTGCTGGGTGTCAGTGACATTGAAGTGCCATGGGAAACGTTGTTATTTTCCGTGGTGCTGTATGTATTGCTGCCGCTTTTTGCCGGTGTATTCACTCGTCATCATCTGGAAAGCAAAGGTGGTGATGTCAGTCTGCATGCGTTTCTTGGCCGCATTAAGCCCTGGTCGATCGTCGGACTGCTGGCAACCGTAATTTTATTATTCGGCTTTCAGGCTGAAACCATCATGCAGCAGCCACAAACCATTGTGCTGATCGCAATACCATTATTGCTGCAGTCGTACGGGATTTATGCGATCTCATTTATTGGTGCCCTGATCTTGCGGCTGCCGTTTAATATTGCGGCACCTGCCTGCATGATTGGTACCTCTAATTTCTTTGAGCTGGCGGTTGCCGTTGCCATTTCGCTGTTCGGACTGCATTCCGGTGCCGCGCTGGCTACTGTGGTGGGGGTTTTGGTCGAAGTGCCGGTCATGCTGTCACTGGTCGCGATATCGAACAGAACTCAGCACTGGTTTCACTGGACCAGATGACGATGAGCGGAAGGCGTGATGTCAGTGCACGCCTTCCTCCTTCTGCAGATTATTAACCCGCAAATGCGACTTCCGGCAGACCTGCAACATCCATCGGAATGGCCAGCACCGCGCCCTCCAGCGGATGTGCGGCCAGATGTTCTTCCGACATCCCCTGACTAGCACTAGTGATATACAGCGTTTTCAGATCCGGTCCGCCAAAGCAGGGCATGGTTGGGTTGGTAACCGGCAGTTCGATATTACGCAGCAATTCGCCTTGCGGGCTGATGCACAGCACCCGGCTACCGGCGTATTGCGCAGACCAGTAATTGCCTTCGCTGTCGACCGTGGCGCCATCAGGACGCCCCATTCCTTCCGGTACATGGAAAAACAGCTGCTGATTACTGACATTACCGGTTTCGACATCATAGTCACAGCGATAGATATTCCGGTTCTGAATCGGTGTATCAGACCAGTACAGCGTTTTCCCGTCCGGGCTGAAAGCCAGGCCGTTACAAGTCCAGCTTTTGCCCACCAGCTGACGTAAATTCAGTGCCGCATCTAATTGATAAAATGTGCCGTAAGAATCATCTTTGCGGCCGTTCATGGTGCCGGCAATAAAGCGGCCGGCCGGATCGCAGCGGCCATCATTGAAACGTTGCCACGGTTTATCTGCTTCCGGAGCGGCGATCGGGCGTAATACTGGGTTTGTCAGATCGTCGATAAAGGCCAGACCGGATTGCAGCCCTACGATCAAACCGCCTGTTTTGCGCCAGATAAAACAGCCAATCTCTTCTTCTAACTGAATGACGCCGTGTGCACCACTGGCCGGATGATGATGGTGGATCTGATGTTGCAGAATATCGACCCACCACAGTGTTTGTGTTTCTGCATGCCAGCGGGGACATTCACCTAGTTGATCGCGCTGTGCTGATATTGCCTGCATGATGTGCTCTCCGTGAAATATTCTGTGCAGACTAACAAAATGTTCCCGGTAACATAAAATGAAACCGGTTTTATTGTGAGCTGGTTCAAGTTAATCATGGCTGTCATGGAACGGATGCCGGTTCCGGCTGAATCATTGAAAGTTACCGGAATACCGACTCACCAGCTGATAATCCCGCCATTTCTTTTCAAATTTCCTGATTCAGCCAGTGCGAGTCTTTTATTGCCAACGACATACTGTATCGCGGCTAATTTTCAGGCTATTCTACCGCCATTTTTCAGATGACCGGGGTTGTTCCATGGATGTAAAAACAGAGGGTGAACTGAAGCGCGGGTTGAAAAACCGGCATATTCAGTTGATCGCGTTGGGTGGTGCGATTGGCACAGGATTATTTTTGGGTATTGCGCAGACCATCAAAATGGCGGGTCCGGCAGTGCTGCTGGGCTATGCACTGGGTGGTCTGATCGCGTTTCTGATCATGCGCCAGCTGGGTGAGATGGTGGCTGAAGAACCGGTATCCGGCTCGTTCAGTCATTTTGCCTATAAATACTGGGGCGATTTTCCGGGCTTCCTGTCTGGCTGGAACTACTGGGTATTGTACGTGCTGGTCGGCATGGCTGAACTGTCAGCCGTGGGTATCTATGTGCAGTACTGGTTGCCGGATCTGCCAACCTGGGTTTCGGCTCTGGTGTTCTTCTTTGTTATTAATGCGATCAATCTGACCAACGTGAAGTTCTTTGGTGAGATGGAATTCTGGTTCGCCATCATTAAAGTCGTGGCGATTGTCGGCATGATCCTGTTTGGTGGCTGGCTGCTGATGAGTGGTCAGGGTGGCGAACAGGCAAAAGTCAGTAACCTGTGGGCACTGGGCGGTTTTATGCCGAATGGCTGGCATGGCGTGATCATGTCACTGGCGATCATCATGTTCTCGTTTGGCGGGCTGGAGCTGGTAGGGATCACGGCGGCTGAAGCCGATAACCCACGCAAGAGCATTCCGCAGGCAGTGAATCAGGTGATCTACCGTATTCTGATTTTCTACATTGGTGCACTGGCCGTACTGCTGTCGCTGTTCCCGTGGAGTCAGCTGGCCGAAGGTGGCAGCCCGTTTGTCATGATCTTCTCCGCATTGGGTGAAAGCACGACTGCACATATTCTGAACCTGGTGGTGCTGACGGCGGCATTGTCGGTTTATAACAGTGGTGTGTATTGCAACAGCCGTATGCTGCATGGTCTGGCACAGCAGGGCAATGCGCCACGTATTCTGGGTAAAGTCGACAAACGCGGTGTGCCGGTTCCGGCGATCATGTTGTCCGCACTGGTGACTTTGTTGTGCGTGGTCATCAACTACCTGTTACCGGGTAAGGCATTTGCCTTGCTGATGTCACTGGTGGTGGCGGCTCTGGTTATCAACTGGGGCATGATCAGTCTGGCGCATCTGAAATTCCGTGCGGCGAAAGATCGTGAAGGCGTTACGCCGATCTTCAGAGCGTTCTGGAGTCCGTTTACCAACTATCTCTGTCTGGCCTTCATGGGGCTGTTACTGGTGCTGCTGTATATGAGCGGTGAAACCATTGCCGTGGAGCTGGTACCGGTCTGGTTAGTACTTAACTGGCTGGGTTATCGCTATAAATGCCGCACTTTAGGCAATAGCTCTGGTGATAGCGTAGTAATTGATCAGTAATCTGTAACCGTGATTATGCAGGGATGTCAGGTGACATCCCTTTTTTGTCGTATCTGCAACAAACCCGTCAGTATGTTTCAATATTGACGCTCTCCGCAATTAAATATCTTATAGAAATCAATTGGTTATTTTGGGAATGGGAATTGCTGAATCCTGTTATGCAGGAGGTGCATTATGGCCCGGAAAACCACATTTCAGAAACCATCGCTCATCATCAATGATACTACGCTGCGCGACGGTGAGCAGTCAGCCGGTGTGGCATTTACTCAGGATGAGAAAATTGCCATTGCCCGTCAGTTGTGGGAAATCGGTGTTCCTGAACTGGAAGTCGGTATTCCGGCTATGGGGCTGGATGAATGCCGTCGGATTGGCGCGCTGCGTCAGGCGTTACCGGATGCCACGCTGATGGTCTGGTGCCGCATGCATGCCACGGATATCCGGCAGGCGGCTGCACTCGGCATGAACTGGGTGGATATTTCCATCCCGATCTCCGAACAGATGATGGAACACAAGCTGGCCCGCAGCCGGGATCAGGTGCTGAGAGAGCTGGCGGACCATGTCTCGCTGGCGAAATCGCTGGGCCTGAACGTGTGCATCGGCTGTGAAGATGCTTCCCGTGCGTCACTGGCCGATCTGCGGGTTGTCGCCGATCTGGCGTTGCGTACCGGTGCCGAACGTCTGCGCTATGCCGATACGGTCGGTATTCTGGATCCGTTCACCACCTATGATCGCATCCGGGCGCTGCGCCAGTTTTGGCCGCTGCAGCTGGAAATGCATGCCCATGATGATCTGGGACTGGCAACGGCGAATACGCTGGCCGCATTCCGGGCGGGTGCGACACATGCCAATACCACCGTGATCGGTCTGGGCGAGCGGGCAGGTAATGCACCGCTGGAAGAAGTGGTCATGGCGCTGAAACAGTGCTTCAACATTGATTTGCAGATCCCCAGCCACCGTTTGCCGGCGTTGTGTGATTTTGTCGCAAAAGCCTCCGGACGCAGTATCGCACAACAAAAACCGCTGGTGGGTGAGTATGTGTTTACGCACGAATCAGGGATGCATGTCGATGGCTTGCTGAAAGATAAAAATAACTATCAGGGTGTCGACCCGGCCAGTTTAGGACGCGAGCACAAACTGGTGCTGGGCAAACATTCCGGACGCAATGCGGTACGTTCCGTGTTTGCTTCTCTCGGGTATCAGCTGGCGAACGAGCAGATTGATCTGGTGCTGGAACAGATCCGTTATTTTGCGGAACGCGCCAAACGTAACCCTACTGAATCAGAATTACGCTGGGTTTATCAGCGTTTGTTTAAATCCCCTCAACGTGTTGCCTTGTAATGCAGGCCAAGGAGTCAATATGGATTGGTTTACCTCACTGGATGGTGTTGATGAGTTAGAGACTACCGAAGCCTTTCTGGATTATTTCGGTATTTCATATGAACCGCTGCAGGTACGCAGTAAACGACTGCATATCATGCATCACTTTAATCAGCAGATAAAAAAAGCCAAAACGGATCGCTGTCTGACAGAGCAGGATCGTTTCTTACTGGCAAAAACTTTGCTGACCGACAGCTATCAGACTTTCCATCATCAGGAAGTGAAAGAACATTCCACACTGGGTGTTTATAGTCGCTTAACGCCCAGTTTCGTTACCTTTGCCCAACTGCAGGAGGTTTGCCTGTGAAGCCTGAATATGACTATGGTGAAGTGGTAAGGGTTGTACGTACCATCCGTGATGATGGCACGTTCCCGGGAAAACAACGCGGCGACCTGATTGTCCGTAAGGGCAGCACCGGCTATGTGCGTGACGTCGGTGTCTTCCTGCAGGATCAGTTGATCTATCAGATCCATTTCATTGAAGAGGATCTGATCGTCGGTTGTCGTAGTCAGGAGTTGATCTCAGCGGATGAACCCTGGGTGGAAAGCGAGTTTGAATTCGGCGACTGGATCCGTGCGGTCAATCATCTGGCGATCAAAGGTGAAATCATTGCCGAGGCCGGTGCCGAAGGGCAGGTGATGTCGGTGCGCCGTGATCTGGATCCTGTATTGTATGAAGTACTGTTCCGCGACCGGATGTTACTGGTGCCGATTTCAGCTATCTGCTGGCCTCCGGAAACTGAACAGACTGAGGAGGTGGCATGCTGAACTGGCAGGCATATCCACGTTTAAAACTGGCATCCCAGCATTTCGGCAAGACGCCGGCTGATTTGTCTGCGGATGAACAAATCCAGCTGGAAAAAATGCTGGAGCATCAGCTGGCGATGGAAGCCCGGATCCTGGATTATGCCGCACAGGCGGGTATCTCGGTGCAGGCGGCTGATCTCAATGCTGCTCTGGATGAGGTAAAAAAAGCCTATGCCGATGAAGAGGTCTGGAAAGTCTCCATGGCCGCGGTAAAGCTTGATTTGCCGAGTCTGAAAGAGGCATTGCGGCGTGAGTTGCTGGTCTCGCAGGTGATGGATAAGGTGGTGGAAAATATCAAACCACTGACACAGGAAGCGGCGAAGGCCTGGTATCTGGATCATCCGCGACAGTTTTTGCAACCGGAACGCCGGATGGCGCGGCATATCCTGATCACCATTGATGATGCAAATCCGGATAACTACGAAGAGACCTCGTATGCGCGGTTACTGGATATCCGCGGCCAGCTGATTCAGTCACCGGGAAAATTTGCCGCGCTGGCGATGCGTTATTCGGAATGTCCGACCGCTGTCAATGAAGGTAAAATTGGTCTGGTGAAAGCCGGGCTACTTTACCCAGAGCTGGATGCGGCGTTATTCCAGCTGCCGGAACGGGGCTTCAGCAATATCCTGCGCAGTCCAATGGGGTTCCATCTGCTGTGGTGTGAAAAAATCCATCCGGCAGTACCGATGCCGCTGGATGAGGCAGTGCCGAAAATTATTGCGGCGCAGCTGGATCATGCGAAGAAAAAGCTGCAGAAACAGTGGCTGACCTGGTTAATGCAACAGGAGGCATGATGCCTCCTGTTCCTATTTTTTCGTGTGCAGCGTGAAGGTGACAATCTCGGTCGGTACGCCCAGCCGGTAAGGCCAGATATGCCCCATACCAACAGAGACATACATCTGGCTTTGTTGTCGCTGAAACCAGCCCTTGAGATAGTCCGACCAGAGTCTGCCGACGGTATAGCCCAGTGGTAACGCCTGTCCGCCATGAGTGTGACCGGCCAGACTGAGGCTGGTCTGATTGGCGGCTGCTAGATCAAAAAAATCCGGATGGTGTGTCAGGCTCAGGATCCACTGCTCCCGCGTCACATCAGAGAACGCTTTTTTCGCGGAACTCTGCAGATATTCCAGTTTGGCGGTTTCAGCCAGTTTGCGGCGGGAATCGGGTAAAATCGGATAATCCACACCAACAATCTGAAATTCCGTACCGCGATAGCTCAGATTCATTTTCTCATCCACCAGTAGCCGGATCTGGCCACTGGTTTCCGCGTTTTTATATTGCTGCAGGATTGCCGGTAATCCCTGATATTTCTCATGATTCCCCAGCACAGCCACCACCCCGAGCGGGGCATTCGCACTGGCCAGCGCCGCAAAAGCACTGGCCAGCTGACGTTCATCATCCAGCAGATCGCCGGTCACCACCAGCAGATCCGGTTTCTCAGCATTCAGTCTGCTCACTGCCGATGCCAGTTCCGCACTACTGACAAAATCGCCCACATGACTGTCGGTGATCTGGGCAATTTTCATTCCTTCCAGCGCGGGAGGCAGTTGCTCAAGATAGACATCAAAATGACGCAACTGCGGCGGCGACATGGCCTCATAAACGCCGGACACCGACAAAATGCTGACAAACGGTATTAGCCACGCATTGGGCTTACGCCAGAACAAGCTGCGCAGTTTACGGCGAAACAGCCGCAGCAGCATGGAAATCACCAGAAAGCCCATCCCGGTGGCGACATAGGCCATATTGGCATTCAGCCACAGCGCAATGATCCAGCGTAGCGGGGCAGAGGTAACCAGCCAGTTCTGTGTGGAAAATTGCGACACATACCAGACTCCCATTATCAGCAGGTTAGTCAGCCAGTAGCACTGTAATGCGCGTTTGTGCAGCCGCATATGCGGGATCGCGGTCAGCAGCAGACCTGCAATGCCGCAATAAATCATCCCGCGGTATACAAACCAGAGAGTGGTACTGATAGTCATATGCTGCGCGGATGCCGTTTATGTAACAAACAAGCACCCAACACCGCTGCCGCATACAGAGTATGTAGCGCCAATGATGCTGCCACCAGCACACAAACCGCAGTGGCCATGATCGCTTGTTTACGTTCTTTTCCTTGCAGCAGTTTCAGCCCGGACAACGCCGCAGAAAGATAGATCAGCACAAACACACCATTGGCATAACCGATCAGGCCATCGAGTGGTAAATGCACGTTCATGCGTAACAGCAGTGTGATGGCAATTAACCCACAAGTGATCAGCAGACCATTGGTCGGTGCGCCGTAACGGTTGAGTTTTCCCGCCCAGGCATGGATCTGCCCGCGCTCCGCCATGCTGTAGAACAGACGCGAGAAACTGGTGATATACAGATTCACCGCGATAAAGCAGGTCATCAGACCAAATAAGCCGATCAACAGATGCCCGGTTTGTCCGGTCAGTGAACTCATCAGCTGAATAATCGAGGTCAGGTTTTGTGCTTCATTGCCATAAAAACCCGAGGAGAGCAGCACGGTGCTCAGGCACAGATATAACACTAGTGCGATCACCATGCCGAGCATCACGACCCGCGGAAAATCACGTGCCGGATGGTGAAATTCACCGCTTAGATGCGCAATGGCTTCGATGCCGACGAAACACCAGAAAATCAGCCCGGTTGCCTGCGCCAGATTCGTCATTGAGAAATCCGTGGCGGGTAAGCTGACCGGATGCCCGTAAAGGTATAATCCCACCGCTAACAGCAAGGTGCTGCAGATGCCAAAGCTGATAAAACTCTGGATCCACGCGGCGGTTTTCATGTTCAGTAAATTCAGCCCCAGCATGCTGCCTAACAGCAGAAATTGCCAGACTCCATGCTGGCTTTCCGGCAGGCCAAACGTTTGGCACAGATAACCGGTCGCGGTGACGATCACCACCGGCGGGCCAATCATAATCACCGACAGAAACAGCCAGCTGATCGCATCGGCGGCGCGTTCACCAAAGGCTTGTTCGACAAAAAAAGCGGTGCCACCGGCATCAGGGTAACGTTTGCCTAAGGAAGCAAAGGTAAAGACGATGGGCAGGATCAATATCCCCATCAGCACCCAGGCCAGTAATGACCAGCTACCCGCCAGACTGGCGGTCATGGCCGGAACGATGAAAACGCCGGAACCCAGCAAGGTCGAAACCAGCAAGCCAGTGCCTTGCCACAGTCCGATATGTTGTTTCAAATGTGCCATCGGGAAGGAACCCATGGAGTCAGAAAGGAAGGAGATTATGCGTCAAACTGTGAATGAGCGCAAAAAATCACGGGGAACTGAAAGGCGCAGATGGATCAGCGGGAAAAAAAGAGCCGCAGGTGCAGGAATCTGCGGCTCAAAACGTGACGAGTAGTGAACAGTAGTATCAGAGTGCAAATTCAGATTTCAGGGATGCCACCCAGGTCTTAACACGTTCAGGTGTCAGACTGGACTGGTTGTCCTGATCAATGACCAGACCGACAAAATCATCGCCATCCAGTGCATTAGAGCTGTTAAATTCATAACCTTCGTTTGGCCAGAAACCCACCACAGACGCGCCTGCTTCAGAAACGACGTCATACAGTTCGCCCAGCGCATCAACGAAAGCATTACCGTAGCTGGTTTGATCGCCTAAACCAAACAGCGCCACTTTCTTGCCAGCCAGATCAGCCGACTCAAGTTCCGGAACAAATTCTGCCCAGCTTTCTGCCTGACAGTCACAATCCAGGCCAGGCAACGCGCCATCGCCCAGTGTTGGTGTGCCCAGAATCAGGTAATCATAGGCCAGCAGATCATCAATACTGGCTTTGTTGATATTCACCGGTGCCGCCACATCATCACTGGCGAACGCGTCCTGAATCAGTTTTGCTACCTTGCGGGTTTTACCTGTGTCACTGCCGAAGAAAATGCCGACTTTAGCCATGGTGTGTCTCCTTGAATACGGTGTTTTTCTTAATGATGCAGGAACAGTGCCGCCGCTTTATTTATTTTAACAGCATGAAAATAAAGGATTTATTTATTTATTGGCTTGGTTTGGCTTGTGATAAACCTCACAATCTGCGACAAAAGCGCAAAAAAAAGACCACCGGGGAGGGTGGCCTTCATTGTGGGTATCGCCTTTTTACGCGTTCGGCGAAACAGTAACCTGTTGCTGCACTACGTTTTCCTGCATTGTCTTATGGGGGGCATGAGGATTCCAGCCTGACAGAGCCAGCAAGACAAAGAAGCCAATAACGTAAGATACCGCCACATGCCAGCCCTGACGCACCCAGTTCACGGCAGAACGGGCTTCCGGGTACATGTTGGAGAGGGCAACCCCGGCTGATGAGCCGAACCACAGCATGGAACCACCAAAACCAACGGCATAAGCCAGAACACCCCAATCGTAACCGCCTTGTTCCAGACACAGTTTGGTGAGTGGAATATTGTCAAAGACCGCAGATACGAAACCGAGGAAGAAAGTAGTTACCCAGGATGCTGGTGGCAGTTCATCAACAGGCATCAGGGATGCACAGGTGACCAGTCCCATCAGGAATACGGTGCCTGAGGCGGCATTTTTCAGCTCGTCCCAAGGGGTCTTAACTACGAAAGAACCAAGCAGGATCGCGACCCAGACACCCAGTGCCGGGAAGTCAAACGCATAGTTAGTTACGATCGCACACACCAGAATCAGCGCGACGATACCTAATTTAGGCCATTCGACGGTCGCATTAATCTGCGCGTCCTTGACGATACGCTGGTATTTGTCCTGCTGCAGCGAGGCGATTACACCAAACAACACCAGTGCAGTAGCTGCAGCGATATAAGCATGCACTACATCAAGTGGGTTCACACCGTCGATCCACATCAGTGTCGTTGTGGTATCGCCAACCACCGAGCCGGATCCACCGGCATTACTGGCCGCGACAATAGCCGCGAGATAACCGACATGCACACGTTTATTGAAAACCACGAAAGCAATTGCGCCACCAATCATGGCTGCGGCAATGTTGTCGAGAAACGCGCTGATCACGAAGATCATCACCAGCAGCGTAAATCCGCCTTTCCAGTCATCCGGCAGATATTTTGGCAATATTTTTGGCAGATCTGACTCTTCAAAATGTTTGGCCAGAATTGCGAAGCCAAACAGAAGACCGAGCAGGTTGAGCAGGATCCGCCATTCACCTTCGTGGCCATTACCACCAATGATGTGATGAATAAAAGAAAAGTCATTTAGGAACAAATATTTACTGGCGAGGATAGCTGCCAGCCCTGTCAGCGCAACCCACATGGTGTAATGGTGGAACAATGCAACGCCGAGTAATGTGGCTGCGAAAAGGACGAATTCGAGTCTTATCCCGGCAATGGTTAGCATCGAACCGCCATCGGCGGCAGTCGCCAGAGCCGGAAAGAGAAGTGCGGTCAGCAAAAATAGCCAGGAACCGACATTTTTACCTGTGTTAGTTTTTTTCATTGAAAGATCATCCTTGTATTCTACAACCGGAAAATACGTAGTTTGTTTACTGCTTATGCTTTTAAATAGCATCCAGCTTTAATGTGTTTTTTGAAAGCATCGTTATATAGCAGTAAATATCATGAGGCGGCATGATCACCGACAAAACTATGCATCATCGTCTTCATCTTCGTCAGCCTGACGCTGTACCGGCAGATATATTTCAACCCGATCACCTGCTTTTAATACTGTATCAGCCGCACAGAATTTGCCAAAAATACCGATGCGATGTGTATCCAGATCAAGATCTGGATAATGCTGAAAGACGGGTGAAGCCTGTAATGCTTCCTGCGCGGTGACGGGTTCAGGCAAATCAAGCTGATACCAGTTTCCTTTTGCTCCGCGAGCATGTGCGACACTGATTTTCATACGTGGCAACCTCCCTCAGTCGCAGGTGTAGTGGTAGCGGGTGCATTTTTCCCGGCTAACAGACGTTTGCTTATCCGGATGGCACAAAGCAATAAGCCCATCATGATGAAACCGCCTGGCGGTAACAGCATCAGCAGAAAGCCGTGGTAGCCCGGCAGGACATGTAATTCCATAAATTTGAAATGCGGGCCTAACAGCAGTGAGGCACCGGAAAAAAGAGTGCCGCTACCGAGAATTTCCCGGCAACCACCCATGATGGTCATGGAGAGGGTGAACCCGAGCCCCATACCTAAACCATCTAACATGGCCAGAACCGGCGGATTTTTCATGGCATAGGCTTCGGCACGACCGAGAATGGCGCAGTTCACCACGATCAAGGCAATGAACAAGCCCAGCACTTTATGCAAATCGTGCATCCAGGCATTCATACCCAGATCAACCAGTGTCACCAGTGCCGCAATCAGCAGGGTAAAGATGGGTATGCGGATCTGGTTAGGCACGATAGAACGAATCAACGACACCAGCAGGTTTGATGCGACTAAAACCAGCGTAGTTACAGCGCCCATACCCAGACCATTAGTGGCGGTAGTGGTTACCGCCATCAGTGGGCAGAGTGCCAGCAACTGCGTAAAGATGACGTTTTCTTTCCATAAGCCATTAGTAAATACGTTTTTAGTGCTCATGATCAACTCCCTTTCCGATCCAGAAATTCGTTCTGGTGGCGTTGGAATAACTGCAACGCTTCATGTACGCCTTTCACCACAGCTCGTGGGGTAATGGTGGCGCCAGTAAATGAATCGAACTGGCCGCCATCCTTTTTCACATGCCAGCCTTTCTCGTCTGGCTGCTGCAGCGATTTACCGTTAAAACTTAAAACCCACTGGCTTTTGTTCAGGTCGATCGCATCACCGAGGCCGGGTGTTTCGGTATGACTTAATACCCGGACACCGGTCAGTGAACCGTTGGCATCAATACCCAGTAAAATGCGGATCACGCCGGAATAACCACTGGTTTCGGCGAACAGAGCGACACCGGAACCGGCACCACCTTTACGGGCACGGAAGAAATGTACCGGTTTGCCACCCAGTGTCAGGGTGATCTCTTCCTGACTGGGCATGTTGTCGTACAAGCTTTGTGGCAACACCTGTACCAGCTGGCGCTGAGTATCTTCAATGCTTCTGGCAAGGATGGATTCTTTGGTCATTGCTGAAAATGCAGCGACCGCACCACAGACAAACAGAGCAAACAGGCTGAGCAGAAATGCCTGATAGTAAGGCTGTTCTCTGACAGGTAAAGCGACGGATTGATTCATTATTTTTCCTCCGTTTTCAGGCCGTAGCCATACATCCGCGGACGGGTGTACTGGTCAATCAATGGGGTTACGGCATTCATGATCAGGATGGAGAAGGCCACACCTTCCGGAAAATTACCGAAAGCGCGGATGACGAAGATCAGGAAGCCGGTGCCGGCACCAAAAATCAGCTTGCCGCGGTTACTGGTCGGGGTGGTCACCGGATCGGTGGCAATGAAGAAGGCACACATCAGCAGCCCGCCACTGGTCAGTTGCGCCAGTGGTTCGGGGATCGCAGCCGGATCGGACAGCCACATTGCGGTGCCGGGTAGCAGACAACCGGCAAGCGTCGCCAGCGGAACATGCCAGGTGAATACTTGTTGATGGATCAGCCAGACACCACCCAGCAGCATCAGCATGGCCGAGGTTTCACCCAGACTGCCGGTGCTGGTACCCAACACATGTGACAGCCAGTGAAAGCCGGTTTCTGCGCCTTCCTTGCTCAGACCCAGCGTGGTCGCGCCGGAGACACCATCGACGCCCATCTTGTACCAGATGCCGTCATAGAATGCACTGGGCGTGATCCATTTGGTCATTTCAACCGGAAATGAAATCAGCAATACGACACGGGCCAGCATCGCCGGGTTAAACAGGTTCTGGCCTAAACCGCCATACACCTGTTTGCCGAAGAAAATAGCAAACGCAGAGCCGAGCGCACCCAGCCAGAGCGGCGCATGCGGTGGCAGACTCATCGCCAGAATCAGGGCCGTAAGAATGGCAGCACCATCATTGATTTTACCCTGAGCCCGCGGATTTAATTTCAGTGAAATCACCTCACATGCGAGTGCACTGAGGATAGTCGTAACCACCAGAAACAGCGCGGGCATACCAAATTGCAGTATTCCCAGTAACACCGCCGGCAACAGTGCAATGTTCACTTTGAACATCACTTTCTTGATTGAGATGCCTTCATGGGCATGGGGGGCACGTAAGATCATCATGCGGACTCCTCTGTCGCGGATGCACTGCTACGGCGTGACGGCCGGCGAGTAGCGGCTTTTGCAGCTTTAGCGGCTTCTTTTTCTACTGCTTCACGTTCCATCCGTTCACGACGGGCGGCGCTGTTCAGACAGGTTCGGGATGTTTTTTGTTCGGAAAGCCGGATTTTGCTGACTTCCTGTTTGCCCCAGTCGAAATATTGGGTGAGCGGGATGGCAGCCGGACAGACATAGGCACAGGAGCCACATAATAGGCAATCCATCACGCCCATCTCAGCGGCTTTGCCAAAGTTGTCGACTTTTAGTTCAGCCACCATATCCAGTGGCGTCAGGCTCATCGGGCAAGCCCCGATGCAACGGCCACAACGCACACAGGCACTGGCTTTCGGATTGGGTAATTCATCCTCGGTCAGCAGCAGCACACCACTGGTGCCTTTAGTGACAGGGGCGTGGATATCCGTGATGGCGCGTCCCATCATCGGGCCGCCCAGTACAATGCGGGCCGGCGTCGATTTCAGACCACCACACTGTGCCACAATCTCAGAGATCGGCATGCCGACAGGCGCCATCACGTTACTTGGTACTTCCACCGCATCACCGGAAATCGTGATCACGCGATGTGTCAGCGGACGGCCAAAACGTAGCGCTTCAAAGATGGCGATGCTGGTGGCCACGTTTTGTACCAGAACACCAACATCGGCAGATAATTTACCACTCGGTACCTGACGACCAGTGACTGCTTCAATCAACTGCTTCTCCGAACCCATCGGATACAGCGCAGGCAGGCCGACAACCTGCATGTTTTTTTCTGCCTTACATAAGGCTTCCATCGCGGCGATGGCTTCCGGTTTGTTTTCTTCAATACCGATGAACACCTTATCCGCCAGCGTAATTTGCTGCAGATAACGGATGCCACCCATGATGCGATCCCCCTGTTCCTGCATCAGACGATCATCACAGGTCAGATAAGGTTCACATTCACTGCCATTGATAATCAGCGTGTCGATCAGGTAATGCATGCTGAGGCGCAATTTATCTGAAGTCGGGAACATAGCCCCGCCCATACCGACAATGCCAGCCTCTTCTACCAGGTTGATCATCTCTTCCCGGGACAGTGTATTATTGGCGCGCGCCGTGTTCCCTGCATTGTTCCGCGGATTCTGTACATCCACTTTAATGGTGATGTTGTTCTGATCCACCGCACTGATCACACCCGCTAATGGGGCGTGGATAGGCATAGAGAAACGCCCGTTTCCTTTCGCTATTAACTGATCGGCTTTCACGGTGTCGCCAACCGCAACAACAGGTAACGCAGGCGCACCGGCATGCTGTTTGAGCGGTAAAATCAAACGCCATGGTGCCTGCATCGGAATAACCTGATTCTGGCTGGTCAGTTGTTTATGGCTGTCCGGATGAATACCACCATGCGGACGAATTCTGGCCTTAAGCATTTTTCACCTCCAGAGTGGCTGTTTGGATCACACCCGGCTTCGTTACCCGGCTCATAAATGCAGGGTCCGGATACAGCGATATTCCGTTATGCGGACAGACAGCAACACAGGCACCACAACCGGTACAGGCATCGGCAATCACGCCATGTAACTGTCGGGTTGCACCGACAATCGCATCGTAACTGCATTGTTTGATGCAGCGGCCACAACCATCGCAGCCGTCCATATCTATGGCTGCCACCTGTGGGCCTTTTGAACCACTGCTATCCAGTGACACGCCTAATACCGCGGCTATTTTCTGGGCCAGTGCATCGCCACCGGGAGGGCAAACATCCGGTGCAGCTTCGCCACAGGCCATCGCTTTCGCGGCCTGAGTACAACCGGGATAACCACATTGACCACACTGACCGTTTGGCAGTAAGGCACTGATTTCATCAACCAGCGGATCACCTTCCACTTTCAGATGAATAGCGGCATACCCCAGCGCATAACCGATGCCAGCGGCAATCAGCGGAATCGCTAATAAATAAAGTAATGTGAGCATCTCTGCCTCCTTAACCGGCCAGGCCGCCGAAACCGGCAAATGCCATTGCCAGAATGCCCGCGGTAATAAAACTGATTGGGGTGCCGTGGAAGAGATCAGGTAACACCGATTTCTCCAGACGTTGACGTAAACCGGCAAAAAGAATGATCACCAGTGAAAATCCCAGGGCAGAACTGAGGCCGTAAACCAGTGCCTGAATGAAGTTCAGGTTTTCCTGAATTGTCAGCAGTGACACGCCTAGTACGGCGCAGTTCGTGGTGATCAATGGCAGGAAGATCCCCAGCGTACGGTGTAACTCAGGGCTCTGTTTGGCGATAAACAGCTCGGTCAGCTGAACCAGAGAAGCAATAACCATGATGAAACTCAGCAGACGCAGATATTCCAGTCCCAACGGAACCAGCACCGCATGTTCAATGATCCAGCCCACACCGGTTGCCATCGTCAGAACAAAGGTCGTCGCCATCGCCATACCGATTGCTGACGACACCTTATTGGAAACCCCCATAAATGAGCACAGCCCGAGAAACCGGGACAGCACCACATTATTGACCAGCCCGTTGGCCAGTATGATTAGCAGCAGATCACGCATTCCGTTTGCCTCTTTCAAACCCAGATACAGGGAAAATGCGAAAGATATGCCAAAAAGTGTGGTCTGCATCACATTGAACCGGTGCACCATAACAAGGCACCCGGATCTGACAATAACGGCTTTTTATTGAGTTAAAGCGGACAACGCCACCCCATTTTGTTGCAATAAACCTGATTTTTGTGTGGTTTTGTGCCGGATATGACAAATCGGTCTGCTGATCGTGTTAAACGGAATGACTTTTGCTTTAACCGGATATGCTGGCGACAACCACAGCACAGATTCATCAAGACCGACAAATTGTCTGATTGCTCACAGCAACTGATTTAGCGCATGAAGGAGAGGATATGACTATCCTGCAAAACTACACCCCTGAGACTACCGGTGCGGTCTGCATCAATAGTGCCAGTTTGCAGCAAATGGTATCACTGCTGCCGATGGAGCTGTTCTATGGTGTGGTGGAACAATCATCAGTTGGTATATCCATCACTGATCCGAAAGCCAATATCCTCTACTGCAATACTGCCTTTTGTCGCCTGACCGGCTACAAGCGTGGAGAGCTGCAATATCGGAACCACAATATTCTGGCCAGTCAGCAAACGCCGAAATCGCGTTATCAGGCAATGTGGCATCAGCTGACACAGCATCAGCCGTGGACCGGATGTCTGATTAATAAACGGAAAGATGGCTCTCTGTACCTGGCGGAGGTTACCGTCACGCCTGTGCTGAACGGCGACAGTAAAATCACGCATTTTCTCGGCATGCACCGCGACATCAGTGATCAGTTTGCGCTGGAACAGCGGGTCCACAATCAGAAAGCGATGATTGAAGCGGTGCTGGATGCCGCGCCAACGGCTATCGCCGTGCTGAATGAACATCATCAGGTCGTGCTGGATAACCTGACATATAAAACACTGCGTACCGATCTGCGTGGTATGGAGCCTTTTACCGCTCTTGGCTTTATTCCCGGACAACATCGTCCGGAACGTGATCATCTATGGCCACTGACGATCCGTGGTCGTCAGCGCTGGTTCAGCATCAACATCCAGCCGTTGTCCGAATTAAACGAAGAAGCGGGACTTTATTTCGGTGATGGCAAGCATCCTTGTTCGTTATTGATGATCACGGATCAGACGGAGCGCCGTCAGCAGATGGAGCAATCCAGACTGGAACAATTGCGGATGCAGGTGGAAGAACAAACGCTGTTCTCTGCTATCCGGGAAACGCTGGATGTCGCCATGATCCAGAGTCAGGCACCACTGAATATGCTGCAGGCCGCCTTGCGGCTTGAATCTGATACGGACAGCCGTGCGGCAATTGCTATCAACACGGCACTCCAGGCTGGTCGCGAAGCATTGAAGCGCCTGGAACTTTACCGTCCGGCAACGAAAACAGAAGAATCATCCGGTTTCGACTTAACCAGTTTATTTGCTGATTTGCATGATATGCAGGTGCTGCGACTCGAGCATCTTGATGTTCTGATGCAAATCGATATCGCGCCTGATTTACCGAAGCTGTTCATGCAACGAACCCGTCTGCTGACAGGTTTGTGTCTGTTGTTCGATCGGGCCTGTCAATCCGTTGCTGAACAATCAGCCGCTCAGCTCAAGCTCTGTGCTTATCAGAAAGAACAGGAACTTTATCTGGAAGTGCACGATAGCGGAGACGCGCCACTTATTACAGCGACACACCGTTTATTACAACCGCAGACAGACAGTGGTGATAAACGTAACGACATGATGGAACTGGGTTTTGCTCAGAATATCGTTAACGATCATAGGGGAGTGATCGAGGTGGAAACGAGTGATTTAGGGGGGAGTTGCATTCGGCTCAGGCTGCCTTTGTGCGGCATTATCAGGGAGGATAAAAAATGAGTACACAAACCAGCCTGTTTTCTTCAAGCGGTAGTAAAAGTCTCAGCATGCAGCAACAGCTGAATGCCTTACATCAGATCAGTATTGTGCTCAGCCGCTCACTGGATATGGAAGAGACACTGCGCAGTATGCTGCAAACGCTGAGTGACATTGCCCATATGCAATATGGCCTGGTATCTCTGTTTGATCACAACCGGAGTGCCTTATTTATTCAGGCGGTATATGGCATTGATGCGGAAGTGGTTAAGGATGTAAAAAGTGTCCGCTACCGCATGGGCGAAGGCATTATGGGCACCGTTATGCATCAGGGACACTCACTGGTGATCCCGCGGGTCGCCGATGATCCACGCTTTCTGGATCGGCTGAATCTGTACGATTATGGTCTGCCGTTTATCTGCGTGCCGATCCCGGGCGCTGACAGTCAGCCCATCGGCGTATTGGCGGCACAACCGCAATCAGCTGATGAGTCTGAATTGCCAGCCAGAACCCGTTTCATGGAAATGGTGGCCAATTTGATCGGTCAGACCGTCCGTTTGATCGGCAAGGTACACAGTGAACATGAAGCGATTAAAACCGAGCGTGACAGCCTGCGGCGCAAAGTTCGCAGTCAGTACGGTTTTGACAATATGGTCGGCCAGACCCAGTCCATGCGTCAGATCTTCGATTCTATCCGTCAGGTCGCGAAATGGGATACCACCGTGCTGGTGCGTGGCGAAAGTGGTACTGGTAAAGAACTGATTGCCAACGCGATTCACTACAACTCGCCACGTGTGAACGGGCCGTTTGTGAAACTGAACTGTGCCGCCTTGCCGGATAGCTTGCTGGAAAGTGAACTGTTCGGTCATGAGAAAGGGGCGTTTACCGGGGCGGTGAAACAGCGTAAAGGCCGTTTTGAAATGGCAGACGGCGGCACCTTGTTCCTTGATGAAATCGGCGAAATCAGTGCTCCGTTTCAGGCTAAGTTACTGCGTATTCTGCAGGAAGGGGAAATGGAACGGGTAGGGGGCACAGATACACTGAAAGTCGACGTGCGTATTGTCACTGCTACCAACCGTAATCTGGAAGATGAAGTCCGCAAAGGCAATTTCCGTGAAGACTTGTATTACCGTCTGAACGTGATGCCAATCCAGTTACCTGCCTTGCGTGAACGTCTGGAAGATGTGCCGGAACTGGCGAAATTTCTGGTACAGAAACTTTCAGAAAAACAGGGACGTCAGATCCAAATCAGCGATGGTGCAATCCGGATGCTGCTGAGTCATGACTGGCCGGGTAATGTGCGTGAACTGGAAAACTGTCTCGAACGTGCGTCCATCATGTCAGAAACTGGTCTTATCGATCGTGATGTGGTGTTGTTCCATACCAATGATCGTCCGCAGACAGGCATGAATACACTTGCCGCGGTTAATAAACCCGCGATTGTGACTGACGTTGATTTCAATGATCCACAACTGGACGAACGTCAGCGCCTGATTGCGGCTCTGGAACGATGCGGCTGGGTACAGGCCAAAGCAGCCCGCTTACTGGGGATGACGCCACGACAAATCGCTTATCGCATTCAGATCATGAATATCAATATGCGGCGCATGTAATACCTTTCCGCAGAAACAACAGAGGCATGCCAATGCATGCCTCTGGGTATCACTCTTTACACCAGTCAGAACTTATTTCAGTTCATCGACCAGTTGTACAGCACGGCCGATGTAATTCGCCGGTGTCATTTTCTTCAGCTCAGCTTTCACTTCTTCCGGCAGCGCCAGAGTGTCGATGAACTCACGCATACCGGCAGCATCAACGCGACGGCCACGGGTCAGCTCTTTCAGCTTCTCGTAAGGCTTCTCGATACCGTAACGACGCATCACCGTCTGGATCGGTTCAGCCAGCACTTCCCAGTTGCTGTCCAGATCGGCAGCCATGTTGCCTTCGTTCGCTTCCAGCTTGGAGATACCTTTCAGTGTCGCCTGATAAGCAATCAGCGAGTAACCCACAGCCACACCCAGGTTACGCAGGACGGTTGAATCCGTCAGGTCACGCTGCCAGCGGGAGATAGGCAGTTTAGCGGCCAGATGATCAAACAGCGCGTTCGCCATACCTAAGTTGCCTTCGGAGTTTTCGAAGTCAATCGGGTTAACTTTATGCGGCATGGTGGATGAACCGATTTCGCCGGCAATGGTGCGTTGTTTGAAGTGACCCAGGCAGATATAACCCCAGATATCACGATCGAAGTCGATCAGGATAGTGTTAAAGCGGGCAATCGCATCAAACAGTTCGGCGATATAATCATGCGGCTCGATCTGTGTGGTGTACGGGTTCCAGGTCAGACCTAAACCGGTCACGAACTGCTCAGCAAATGCATGCCAGTCCACTTCCGGGTAAGCGCTGATGTGAGCGTTGTAGTTACCGACGGCGCCATTGATCTTGCCGAGGAACTCAACCGCCATGATCTGCTTGTACTGACGTTCCAGACGGTACGCCACGTTCGCCATTTCTTTGCCCAACGTTGTCGGGGAAGCTGGCTGACCATGGGTACGTGACAGCATTGGCACGGCACGATACTTATGCGCCAGATCTTTCATTGCTGTGATCAGTTTTTCGCAGTAAGGGGCAATCACGTCTTCACGGGCTGCTTTCAGCATCAGACCATGAGAGTTGTTGTTGATGTCTTCTGACGTACAGGCAAAGTGAATAAATTCAGTTACTGCATTCAGTTCTTCGCTGACCGCTACTTTTTCCTTCAGGAAATACTCCACCGCTTTCACATCGTGGTTGGTGGTTTTCTCGATGGTTTTAATCCGGGTTGCATCGGCTTCGTTAAAATCGCTGACAATGCTGTCCAGCAGCGCATTCGCTGCAGCAGAAAACGCCGGAACTTCCGGGATGCCAGGGTGGGCTGCTAACTGTTGTAACCAGCGCACTTCCACTTCCACACGGAAGCGCAACAGGCCGTATTCAGAAAAAATCGGCCGCAGGTCGGTACATTTATCACCATAACGACCATCAATCGGGGAAACAGCAGTCAGGGCTGACAGTTCCATCACATCACTCCTCGACACTTTCGGTCTCTGATAAAATTAAAGTTGGCGCAATGCAGCTTCGGCAGCGGCAATGACTTTTTTACGGAAGAACAGGATCTGACGGCGACGACCTCCCAGTTGTCGCCAGAGCACACAGGCTCTGATCCCGGCGAGCAACAACGCACGGATTTTATGTTGCACCTGTGGTTGCTGCAGATAAAGCGGTGCACCGGAAACCTGAATGCGGGGACCCAGGTTACTGATCTGATCACTGTAGATCCCGGCCAGATTACTCAGAACGGTATCCGTCAGCAGATCAAAATGAAAAGCCTGACGTTTCACCTGACTAACCCGTTCAGCCAGCGCAGACAATACGCGCCGTTTGCCACTCAGTTTACGTTCTAATGCCACCATACCGATGACATAGCGTGTCAGTTCAACGTTTTTCGGGTTCCGGTTATTACCCAGCTGTTCTACCAGCGTTTTATAACCTTCACGTAATAATGTGCGATCCGGATAAACAGACTCCGCGTTGTTGGGGTCTGTGATCAGAACGCCCTGCAGTAAACAACGCATGGACTCTTCATCGCAGCTGCCATTACGGGCGACTTGCTGTACTAACCAGGCGGCCTGACAGACAGCTGCCAGCGCCATTGTTTGCATTGCCTGCTTATGTTGCATGGCTACACACTCCCGGAGAATCGTTGTTCAATGATACCGCCGCCAAGACACTCTTCACCCAGATAAAACACGGCTGACTGGCCGGGGGTAACAGCGGCCTGCGGTGATGCAAAAGTTACTTTGATCGTGTCATCATCCAGTGGTTCCACATGGCAGGGAATATCCTGCTGGCGATAACGGGTTTTTACCACGCAATCAAATGGCTCACGACGCACCTGACGATCAACCCAATCCAGCTGTTTCGCGATCAGGCCATCAGAGAACAGGCGAGGGTGATCATGACCCTGTGCGACAATCAATACGTTACGGGCAACGTCTTTGTCCACCACATACCATGGGTTTTCATCGCCGTCTTTCAGTCCGCCGATACCCAAACCTTTGCGTTGGCCTAAGGTGTGATACATCAAGCCCTGATGTTCACCAATCACTTTGCCATCGACGGTTTCGATAACACCGGGCTGTGCGGGCAAATAACGCCCTAAGAATTCAGTAAATTTCCGCTCACCGATAAAACAGATGCCGGTGCTGTCTTTTTTCTTGGCTGTCGCCAGACCTAACTGTTCAGCAATGGCGCGAACCTGCGGTTTTTCCAGATCGCCGACCGGAAACAGACTTTGTGCTATCTGTTCTGAGCTTAGTGTATAGAGAAAATAACTCTGGTCTTTGTTGTTATCCAGACCACGCAGCAGGCGGGGGTGACCCGTGCTGTCATCCCGGCGCACATAATGGCCGGTCGCAATGTAATCCGCACCTAAATCTTCGGCTGCGAATTCCAGAAAAGCCTTAAATTTTATCTCTTTATTGCACAGAATATCCGGATTCGGCGTCCGGCCGGCTTTGTATTCGGCCAGAAACAGTTCAAATACATTGTCCCAGTATTCTGCAGCAAAATTCACGGTATGCAGTTTGATCCCGAGTTTGTCACAAACAGCCTGGGCATCGGCCAGATCGGTCGCGGCAGAACAATACTCGTCTGAATCATCCTCTTCCCAGTTTTTCATAAACAGGCCTTCGACCTGATAGCCTTGTTGCTGGAGCAAATACGCTGAAACGGAAGAGTCTACACCGCCGGACATGCCGACGATGACTTTGATTTGGCTGTTGTTTGTCATCGGGATATCTGTAAAGATGGAAAATCGACGCGTATTTTAGCAAAAAAGCACCTCAACGCCTACAACCTCAGCGGCGATCTTTCAGTGTTGAAAGCGGTAGCCGGACGCCAGCCAGATAATCATCGAAGCATTCCATCACCAGCGGGCTACGTAACTGCTTGCCCAGCGCGCGAATTTCATCCATCGTTTTCCAGTGACAGGCTAAAATATCATTATCCGGATCCTGCGGATAATGCTCGCCCGGCGCTTCAGTGAGCTCACAGTAAAAACAGAAGCGCAGATAGGTGAGTTTACGATAAGGGCTGGTATACATATACGTGCCAAGCCAGCCATCAGGTGCCAGTGTTAACCCGGTCTCTTCCCTGATTTCGCGGCAGGCCGCCTGATAAATCGATTCGCCGGCTTCCAGATGCCCGGCTGGCTGGTTAAAGACATGACGACGGCGATCTAACTCTTCCACCAGTAAAAAACGATCTTCAAAACGAATAACGGCAGCAACGGTTATATTTGGACGAAAAGTCATGCTAACTCCTCAGAGAACCGCTATAGATTACCTGAACAGCTGTCACCGCGTCATCTTTAGTCGTCCGTACACAACAAACTGATTAAATGCATTTTGTTTTCGTGAAATCTGGCTTGCTATACCGAGACGCCGTTTGCAGAAGTCGACTGATGGGCTAAGATGACGGTCACAATAATGATTTGCAAGACAATAAACCGGAAGTCAGGAGACACAGATGGAAAGTAAAATCGTTGTACCCGCTACAGGTGAAAAAATTTCTGTTGATGCGGCGGGTAAGCTGGTCGTACCGAATAACCCAATCATTCCTTTCATTGAAGGTGATGGGATCGGTGTTGATGTGACTCCGGCCATGCTGAAAGTTGTGGATGCCGCAGTTGAGAAAGCCTACAAAGGCGAAAAGAAAATCTCCTGGATGGAAATTTACACCGGTGAGAAATCAACCAAGATTTACGGTGATGATGTATGGCTGCCAGCTGAAACCATGGACGCAATGCGCGAATACCATGTCGGTATCAAAGGCCCGCTGACCACACCAGTCGGTGGTGGTATCCGTTCTCTGAACGTAGCCCTGCGTCAGGAGCTGGATCTGTACGTTTGTCTGCGCCCGGTTCGTTACTATGAAGGCACACCAAGCCCGGTTAAACAACCAGAGCTGACTGACATGGTTATCTTCCGTGAAAACGCTGAAGACATCTATGCCGGTATCGAGTGGAAAGCCGATTCTGCCGAAGCGAAAAAAGTGATCGACTTCCTGCAAAACGAAATGGGTGTGAAGAAAATCCGTTTCCCTGAAAACTGTGGTATCGGTATCAAACCGATGTCAGAAGCTGGTACTAAACGTCTGGTGCGTGCTGCACTGGAGTATGTGATTGATAACGATCGCGACTCACTGACTCTGGTACACAAAGGCAACATCATGAAATTCACCGAAGGTGCCTTCAAAGACTGGGGTTACCAGCTGGCACGTGAAGAATTCGGTGCAGAACTGATTGATGGCGGCCCATGGTGCCAGTTCAAAAACCCGAAAACCGGCAAAAACATCATCGTTAAAGATGTGATTGCTGATGCGTTCCTGCAACAGATCCTGCTGCGTCCGGCTGAATACGACGTTATTGCCACCATGAACCTGAACGGTGACTACATTTCTGATGCGCTGGCCGCACAGGTCGGCGGTATCGGTATCGCGCCAGGCGCGAACATCGGTGACGGCATCGCGCTGTTTGAAGCCACTCACGGTACTGCACCGAAATATGCTGGTCAGGACAAAGTTAACCCGGGTTCACTGATCCTGTCTGCTGAAATGATGCTGCGTTATATGGGCTGGTTCGAAGCGGCTGATCTGATCGTGAAAGGTATGGAAGGTGCGATCCGTAACAAGACTGTGACCTACGACTTTGAACGTCTGATGGAAGGCGCAACCCTGCGTAAATGCTCTGAATTTGCTGACGACATGATCAGTCAGATGTAATTCATCCGGTGACCACAGTTTCAGGCTGTGGTTGTCAGAACGCAAAAAAACAGAAGCGGGAACCTGGTTCCCGCTTCTTCATTTAGGGTACATCCCGTTCTCTCTTGTTATGATTCCTGGGATGCGGTAGGGACAATGCTCGTGGCATGTGACCCTTTAGGCCCTGCTTGTACTTCAAACTCAACAGGCTGCCCCGCTTTCAGCGTCTTGTACCCGTTCATGTCGATAGTGGAATAATGAGCAAAAATATCATCACCGCCTTCATCCGGGCAGATGAAGCCAAAGCCTTTCGCATTGTTAAACCACTTTACGGTTCCAGTAGCCATACATCTACGTCCTCAGAGATGAAATTACTTTAAACGCCGTTGGGATGATCACCATCTGCCGTTGATTTTTATGGGTCAGCTGGTCACCAAAGCATCAATCTAGTGTAAAAAGTCAGTGAGTCAAGTGGCAGATCTCTAAAGCAAGAGCTATTTCAAATAGTATATTGACAACAATTCCTATCTCAGTAGTAATGAAAGAAAAAGGTAGTCGTAAATGGGTAAAACTCGTGTCTCTCCCACCCCGGGTACGGCGGCGGAGAGCAAAACTGAAATTCAGCCGCCTTCTATGTATAAAGTGGTATTGCTGAACGATGATTACACGCCGATGGATTTTGTCGTTGAGGTGTTGCAGCGTTTTTTCCGGATGGATCTGGAAAAGGCGACGCAGGTCATGCTGGCTGTGCACTATGACGGCAAAGGGATTTGTGGCGTCTATACTGCAGATATAGCAGAAACAAAAGTTGATCAAGTTAACCATTACGCTCGTAAGCATGAACATCCGTTGCTGTGTACTATGGAACAAGCCTGAAGATCAGCAGGTGCCCCTTGCATAGCGTTGTCGTCAGTTGGTTTGGGAGGTGCCCATGCTAAACAAAGAACTGGAAAAATCCATTAACCAGGCATTCAAGTCAGCAAGAGATGCGCGTCATGAGTTTATGACAGTAGAGCATTTGTTGCTGGCGTTAATCGATAACCACTCTGCTCATGATGCATTAGTGGCATGCGGGGCTGATATTGACCAACTGCGCAGAGAACTTACTGTTTTTCTGGAACAAACCACACCACTGATTCCGCTCGAAGAATTAGAACGGGATACGCAGCCTACACTCGGATTTCAGCGTGTGTTGCAACGTGCGGTCTTCCATGTCCAGTCTTCAGGCCATAACGAAGTCTTCGGCGCCAATGTGCTGGTGGCCATTTTCAGCGAGCAGGAATCACAGGCTGTTTATTTCCTTAAAAAAGCGGATATCAACCGGCTGGATGTCGTGAATTACATCTCGCATGGTGTACGTAAAGATGCACCGCATCAGGATGACTCGCATTCAGGTCATGATGCAGGTGAAGGTGAGGGCATGAGTGAAGAAGCCGCCGCCAACCAGATTGAAAACTTTGTTACCAACCTCAACCAGAAAGTCGTCGCAGGCGGTATTGATCCGTTGATCGGACGTGATGCTGAAGTGAACCGCACTATTCAGATTCTATGCCGTCGCCGGAAAAATAATCCGCTGCTGGTCGGTGAAGCCGGTGTGGGTAAAACCGCCATTGCTGAAGGGCTGGCTTACCGGATTGTGCATGGTGATGTGCCGGAAGTAATTGCTGATAACACCGTTTATTCGCTGGATATGGGCTCACTGCTGGCCGGCACCAAATATCGCGGTGATTTTGAAAAACGTTTCAAGATTGTGCTGAATCAGCTGGAACGGGAAAAAGGCGCCATTCTGTTTATTGATGAAATTCATACCATTATCGGTGCCGGCGCTGCTTCGGGTGGTCAGCTGGATGCAGCGAATCTGATCAAGCCGATTCTTTCTTCCGGTCAGCTGCGTTGCATGGGCTCTACAACCTATCAGGAATATTCGCAGGTCTTTGAAAAAGATCATGCGCTGGCGCGTCGCTTCCAGAAAATCGATGTGGTTGAACCGTCTGTTGATGACACTACCAAGATCCTGATTGGTCTGAAACCCCGTTATGAAGAGCATCATCACGTGCGCTATACCAATAAAGCGTTGCGTGCTGCTGCAGAGCTTTCCGCGAAATATATCAATGATCGTCATCTGCCGGACAAGGCAATCGATGTGATTGACGAAGTGGGGGCCAGTCAGCGTCTGCTGCCGCCAAGCAAACGCAAGAAAGTGATCAATGTGCCGGATATTGAAGCGATTGTGGCGAAAATTGCCCGTATTCCGGAAAAATCAGTTTCTTCCAGTGATCGCGATACCTTGCGTAATCTGGAACGTAATCTGAAACTGGTGGTGTTTGGTCAGGATAAAGCGATTGAAGTGCTGACCGATGCGATCCGCCTAAGCCGTTCCGGTCTGGGCAATGAGCGCCGTCCGGTAGGTTCATTCCTGTTTGCTGGCCCGACCGGTGTCGGTAAAACAGAAGTCACTCTGCAACTGGCCAAAGCGATGGGCATTGAACTGCTGCGCTTTGATATGTCGGAATATATGGAGCGGCATACAGTTTCCCGCCTGATTGGTGCACCACCGGGCTATGTCGGCTATGAACAGGGTGGGTTACTGACGGATGCCGTGATCAAACAGCCGCATTGTGTTGTGCTGCTTGATGAAATTGAGAAAGCGCATCCGGATGTATTCAATCTGCTGCTGCAGGTGATGGATAACGGTACCTTGACCGATAACAATGGCCGTAAGGCCGATTTCCGGAATGTCGTGCTGGTGATGACCACCAATTGCGGGGTACAGGAAACACAGCGTAAATCAATTGGCTTCCAGCAACAGGATCATACACATGATGCGCTGTCGGAAATCAACCGGACCTTTACGCCGGAGTTCCGTAACCGTTTAGACAACATTATCTGGTTTAACCATCTGGATATGGATGTGATCCATCAGGTCGTTGATAAGTTTATTGTTGAACTGCAAGCACAGCTTGATGCCAAAGGCGTGTCACTGGAAGTTACTTCTGCAGCCCGTCACTGGCTGGCTGAAAAAGGATACGACAAGTCCATGGGCGCACGTCCGATGGGCCGTCTGATCCAGGAACAGATGAAGAAACCATTAGCCAACGAACTGCTGTTTGGTGAACTGGTTGCAGGCGGAAGTGTTAAGGTTGACTTGCAGGATGACAAACTGAAGTTCGACTTTACGCCGAACAAGGAAATTGTCTTGCAGCCATAACGGGTCGTTAAGACCAAAAGAAAAAAGCCCCGGATGATACTGGGGCTTTTTTCTATCTGGATCTTAACGAGAACGGAATACGATGCGACCTTTGGACAGGTCGTAGGGAGTCAGCTGCACTGTTACTTTGTCACCGGTCAGAATACGGATGTAGTTTTTGCGCATTTTGCCGGAGATATGAGCCGTTACCACGTGACCGTTTTCAAGTTCAACACGGAACATTGTATTAGGCAGGGTCTCCAGAATCGTCCCTTGCATCTCGATACTGTCTTCTTTAGACATTGAATCCTCGTAATTACCACCAAAAAAATCTGCTGGATCATGCCGGATTTAACTGGTTGTGTAAAGTTCGGTCAGTCGGAATGGTGTATTTTTTCCAGACTTTATTTTCCAGACGCTCATGTGGCAGGTAACTGGATTTGTAATTCATCTTCTTGCAGTTGTCGACCTGATAGCCCAGATAGAGATAAGTCCGGCCCATGTGCAGTGCCAGCTGTAACTGCGTCAAGATGGCATAAGTGCCGAGAGAACGGGCCTCAAACTCCGGATCATAAAAAGTGTACATAGCGCTCAGGCTATCCGGTAATGCATCGGTGACAGCGACAGCAATTAATTTATCTCTCTGATAAAACTCCAGAAAAACAGGATTCAACCAGTCAGAAAAAAGAAACTGTTTGTATTGGCTGTAGCTGGGCGGATACATGCTGCCATCAAAATGTCGTTGCTGGATATAACGCTCATACAGTGCGTAATAAGCCGGTTTATCGGTATCATTTAATTGCCAGCTGATATCACTGTTTTTGTGTAACACCCGGCGCTGTTTACGGCTGGGTGCAAACTCAGCGGCCTTAATCCGTAATGACTGGCAGGCTGAGCATTGGGTGCAATGCGGGCGGTAGATATCATTACCACTACGCCGGAAACCAGCTTGCAGCAGAGCCTCATAACCGGATGCAGTCCGATAGTTGTCATCCATCAGCACAATAAGCTGCTCATATTGTTCCGGCAGGTAACTGCAGGTATGCGCGGGAGTTATACCAACCCGCAATGGCGTCGGATTCATAATGTCAGTACCTGCGGTTGCCAGCATTCAGCCGGAAATGATTGTTCGCGCAACTGAGCCAGCTGGCGTAAAAATTCTGCCCGGGGCCATTCCTGTACCCCCATGGTTTCGAGGTAACTGTTCTGCATCTGACAATCAATTAAGGGGGCATCATAACGGGAAAGGTGCCGGCATAACGCGACCAGCGCCAGTTTTGATGCATCCGTCTGCCGGTGAAACATGGATTCACCACAAAATAGTTTACCTACGCTGAGACCATACAAGCCGCCCACCAGCTGGTCGTTATCCCAGACTTCGACTGAATGCGCCTGTCCCATCTCATGCAATACCGCATACGACTGCATAAACTCACTGGTGATCCAGGTGTCTTCTGAATAGCGTCGTGGCGCGGCACAGGCAGTGACGACATCCATAAACGCGTGGTTAACCGTAAACCGCAGTGACGTTTTGTTCAGCGTTTTCCGTAATGAACGGCTGATATGCAGTTGCGCCACCGGTAAGACCCCACGGGGATCGGGTGACCACCAGAGAATGGGCTGATACGGGCTGAACCAGGGGAAAATACCATTATAGTAAGCGGTTAATAACCGGGCCGGGGACAGGTCTCCGCCAATTGCCAGCAGTCCGTTGGGCTCGGTCAATGCCTCTTCCGGTGAAGGAAAATACAGTGTGGAGTCCAGTTCAGTCAGATAAATCGTCATCAACTACATTCATTTGAAAAGACGCGCTGATCTGATAATAACCAGCATGCCCGGTTTTGTCATGGCGTCATATCGCCGCCATAAAAAATGCCGCACAAGGCGGCATTCCGGAAAAGAGAGTGAAGCGGATTATTTCGCCAGACTATCGAGATAACGTTCAGCATCAAGCGCGGCCATACAACCGGTGCCGGCAGACGTGATTGCCTGACGATAGATGTGATCCGCCACATCACCGGCAGCAAATACACCTTCAATACTGGTCTGAGTGGCAAAACCATCACTGCCGCCTTTGACTTTCAGATAGCCGTTCTGCATTTCAAGCTGGTTATCAAAAATAGCCGTGTTCGGGCTATGGCCGATAGCGATAAAGGCGCCCATCACTTCCACATCTTCCACGGAATCATCTTTGAGATTGCGCAGACGTACACCTGTCACACCCATCTCATCGCCCAGCACTTCTTCCAGTGTGCGATCCAGATGCAGCTTGATGATGCCTTGTTCAACCTTGTCATACAGACGCTTGATCAGGATCTTTTCTGAGCGGAAGGTGTCACGACGGTGGATCAGATGAACTTCTGACGCAATATTGGCCAGATAGAGTGCTTCCTCCACTGCGGTATTTCCGCCGCCAACGACCGCCACTTTCTGACCACGGTAGAAGAAACCATCACAGGTCGCGCAGGCCGATACGCCACGGCCTTTAAATGCTTCTTCAGAATCCAGACCCAGATAACGGGCAGAGGCGCCGGTCGCAATGATCAGCGCATCACAGGTGTATTCACCATTGTCACCTTTCAGGCGGAATGGTTTCTGTTGCAGTTCAACCGCATTGATATGATCGAAGAGGATCTGCGTATCAAAATGTTCGGCATGCGCTTTCATGCGATCCATCAGGGCCGGCCCGGTTAAGCCTTCGGCATCGCCTGGCCAGTTTTCAACTTCGGTCGTGGTGGTGAGTTGACCACCCTGTTGCATACCGGTAATCAGAACCGGATTCAGATTGGCGCGCGCCGCATAGACGGCGGCGGTATATCCTGCAGGGCCTGATCCGAGAATGAGCAGCTTACTGTGTTTTACCTGGGTCATGGAGGCATCCTTTTGTGGCTTGTACCCGAATAATAGGAAATGATGCTGGTGGGGTAAAGCAGGAGAAACCGATTAAACTAATCGGTTTTATCTATTAAATAGCATTTATGTATAAGCAGGACGGAAAACGAGCAGATAAAATACAATTTATCTGCCCGAAACGCATTTGCCGCTGAAAAACATAGGCTATGCGCTTATCGCCAGTACGCTCTCCGCGGTGACTGTTGGCAGAGCATGTGCCACACCGACTTCAGCACAGGTGAGCTGACCTCTGAACACATTCAATCCGTTGCGTAAATGTTTGTCGCTGCTGAGTGCATCGGCGTAACCCATTTTTGCCAGTTTGATAATAAAGGGCAGGGTGGCATTGTTCAGTGCCTGGGTTGATGTCCGGGCAACGGCTCCCGGCATATTGGCGACACAATAATGGACGACATCATCCACAATATAGGTGGGATTACTGTGGGTGGTCGCATGTGATGTTTCGGCACAGCCGCCCTGATCGATCGCCACATCGACAATGACCGAGCCGTTTTTCATCTTCTTTACCATTGCCGCACTGATCAGCTTAGGTGCCGCAGCGCCCGGCAATAACACGGCCCCAATCACTAAATCAGCCTCAAGAACCGCATGTTCAATTGACTCGGTTGTCGAATAGATTAGTTTTGCCGCCCCCCTGAACTCGTTATCCAGCCGGCGCAGGGTCTCGGTACTTCTATCCAGTACGGTCACATCGGCCCGCATTCCGATTGCCATGCGGGCAGCATTAGAGCCCACGACACCGCCACCTAAAATCACCACTTTGGCCGGAGCAACCCCTGGCACTCCGCTTAATAAGACGCCGGCACCACCGTGTGATCTTTCCAGCGCAGTGGCTCCGGCATGAATGGCCATCCGGCCTGCTACTTCTGACATCGGGGCTAATAACGGTAACCCTCCTTTATCATCTGTGACAGTTTCATAGGCTATACAGATTGCGCCGCTTCGCAGCAGATCCTGCGTTTGAGCCAGATCGGGTGCCAGATGCAAATAAGTGAATAAAATCTGTCCCGGCCGCAGAAGCGACCGCTCAATTTCCTGTGGTTCTTTTACTTTTACAATCATTTCTGCGGCGGCAAAAATTTCGGCTGCAGAGCGTATAATTTCAGCGCCAGCGGCTAGGTAGTGCGCATCCGTAAAACCAATTGCTTTTCCCGCATCAGTTTCTACCAGTACAGTGTGGCCTCTTGCGGTCAATTCGCGTACACTGGCTGGCGTCATACCTATGCGATATTCATGGATTTTTATTTCCTTAGGTACTCCGATGATCATGCTGCTATCTCCTTGTAAATACAGATGATTATGCTGTTTACCCTTAATTTGGATAATAAAGGAATATTGACATAGTCTGACTATGATCTTATAAAAGTTTAGTTTGTTCATTATAAAACAAATAGTGATTATCACTATGTTTCATATCTAAGGTGGAAGGAAATGCTGGAAGAACAGATCAGACTCAGGGATTTGGATCGTATAGATAGAAACATCCTGAATGAACTGCAAAAAGATGGCCGAATCTCTAATGTCGAGCTGTCCAAACGCGTCGGATTGAGCCCGACTCCTTGTCTGGAGCGCGTAAGACGTCTTGAAAGACAAGGCTTTATTGAGGGTTATACTGCAATTCTTAACCCGCACTATCTGGAGGCATCGCTGCTGGTGTTTGTTGAGATCACTCTGCAGAAAGGCGCACCGGATGTATTCGAAGAGTTCAATAAAGCCGTTCTGTCATTAGAAGAAATACAGGAATGCCATCTGGTTTCTGGTGATTTCGACTATTTGTTAAAGACGCGTGTTCCTGATATGTCTGCATATCGCCGCTTGTTGGGTGAAACTCTGCTGCGCTTACCTGGTGTGAGTGATACCCGCACCTATGTGGTAATGGAAGAGGTTAAACAGACCAGCCGTCTGGTAATTAATACCCGCTAAGCATTCAGCCCGTGTTTCTGCACGGGCTTTGTCTTCCATCTCGCGCAACAGAATTGTACCTATTCCCTCACGACCGCTTATAATATGCCGCAGAATTCAAGTCTGAGCATCGATCATATCAATATACTCAGACGCATAATTATCGCTTTCCAATAAGGAGTATAGGTTTGGCTGCTGGAAAGTTTACGCCGATGTCAGGTTTTCGGCGAATTTTTGAGACGGGGCTAATAATTTTAACGGTAGCCGCGTTATTCATGGTGCTTTCATTATTTACCTATCATCCCTCTGATCCGGGGTGGTCTCAGACTGCCTGGGGCGGCAAAGTGCATAATGCAGCCGGTAATGCCGGTGCATGGCTGGCCGATCTGATGTTTTTCGTTTTCGGGGTCTTTGCTTATCTGATCCCCGTGCTGATTGTGGCTCTTGGCTGGGCTATTTTCTGGAAACCGTACCGTCTGCTGGAAGTGGATTACTTCGCGGTCGGCTTACGCATTATCGGTTTTATTGCGTTATTCCTGTCAATGTCTGCCATGGGAAGTATGAATTTCACTGATATTCATAATTTCTCATCCGGCGGCCTGATTGGTGACATGCTTTACACCGCGATCCTGCCTATCTTCGGGCAATTAGGAACAACGCTGGTACTGCTTTGTCTGATCGCAGCCAGTATTACCTTATTTACCGGCTGGTCATGGCTGATGCTGGCAGAAAAAATCGGTGAAGCTGTAACCGGCGCACTGAATTTTGTTTATACCCTGCCAAGCCGGATTGTTGGCTGGTTCGCCGGTAAAGCCGGTTATCAGCGTGTCCATTCCGATTCACAGGATGACGACGATGCATTCAGTGATGATGACGAAGATGATTTCATTCCTTCACCGGCGGGTGTGGATGAAGATTTTATGCCGCACCGCAGCGCACCGAAATTTTCTTTCAGCCGCAAAACGGCGGTCGTGGCTGAAAATGACGATCTGGGTGATGACAAAGACGATAGCGCTCCGGTTGTTGGCGAGCGCCGTGAACCGGAATTTAATCTGAATACGGCAAAGGAAACATCCTCGTCGCGTAGTGAGCCAACCTTTACTGCCAGCTGGTCAGCATTAGAAGACGATGATGATTGGGAACCTGCGCTGCCTTGGGCTAACGATAAAGAAACCCAGCCTGCAGTCGTGGCAGATGCACCTGTGATGCCGGTGCCTGTGGTTGCCAAACCAGCCGCAGCTCCGACTCCGACACCATTGCAACTGGCTGAACAGGCTCTGCTCGAAAAAGCCCGTAAAAAGGCCGCCATTGGTGACTTACCTGCATTCTCGCTGCTGGATACACCACCAGCCAAAGTACAGAGTATGAGTAAAGAAGAGCTGGATCGCATCGCTCGTCTGGTTGAGTCGAAACTGGCTGATTACAACGTTCAGGCCCGGGTCGTCGGTGTTTATCCAGGTCCTGTTATTACCCGCTTTGAGCTTGATCTGGCACCGGGTATGAAAGCCAGCAAAATTACCGGTCTGTCACGCGATCTTGCTCGCTCGCTGTCTGCAGTGAGTGTCCGTGTGGTTGAAGTGATTCCGGGTAAACCGTATGTTGGTCTGGAGTTGCCGAACCGGTATCGCCAGACAGTACATCTGCGGGAAGTCATTGATAGTGAAGCGTTCCATAATGCCGGTAGTCCGCTGGCGTTAGTTCTGGGGCAGGATATTGCCGGTGAACCGTCAGTTGTTGATTTGGCAAAAATGCCGCATCTGCTGGTAGCGGGTACAACCGGTTCTGGTAAATCAGTCGGCGTTAACGCCATGATTATCTCCATGTTGTATAAAGCGACACCGGAAGAAGTCCGCTTCATTATGATCGACCCGAAAATGCTGGAATTGTCGGTCTACGAAGGTATTCCGCATCTGCTGACCGAAGTGGTCACCGACATGAAAGATGCAGCCAATGCGCTGCGCTGGTGTGTTGGTGAGATGGAGCGCCGTTACAAGCTGATGTCAGTAATGGGGGTTCGTAACCTGAAAGGCTACAACGCCAAAATTGGCGCTGCTATTGACTCCGGTAATCCAATTAAAGATCCATTCTGGCGTCCGAATGATTCCTTTGAGGAAGAAGCACCGGATCTGGAACGTCTGCCGCACATCGTCGTTATTGTCGATGAATTCGCCGATATGATGATGATGGTGGGTAAAAAGGTTGAAGAGCTGATTGCGCGTATTGCGCAGAAAGCGCGAGCTGCCGGTATCCACCTGATTCTGGCAACCCAGCGTCCATCGGTGGACGTGATCACCGGTCTGATCAAAGCGAATATCCCGACCCGTATTTCATTCCAGGTATCGTCGAAGATTGACTCGCGTACCATTCTGGATCAGCAGGGGGCAGAAGCGCTGCTGGGGATGGGGGATATGTTGTATATGCCGGCCGGCGAAAGTACGCCAACCCGTGTGCATGGTGCATTTGTCAGCGATAACGAAGTGCATCGTGTAGTTGATGACTGGAAACTGCGCGGTGAACCGAATTATATTGATGAAATCCTGAATGGTGAGATCACGGCAGAGAATGCGCTGCCGGGTGAACAAACCAGCCGGGATGAAGATTTGGATCCATTGTTTGATGAAGCGGTTGAATTTGTTGTAGATTCACGCCGTGGTTCAACTTCCAGTGTTCAGCGTCGTTTCAAAATCGGTTATAACCGGGCTGCTCGTTTGATTGAGCAGATGGAAGCACAGGGAATTGTCAGTGCACCAGGCAGTAACGGGCAACGTGAAGTATTGGCGCCCGCATCTATGAGAGACTGATATGAGAATAATGGCTAAGTGGTGTGCTGCAGGCTTAACCGCCTGTGTCTGGTCGTTAAGTTTTAATGCGCTGGCAGATGACAGCGCAGCACTTAAGAAAAAACTGGCAAGCTTTCGTCAGTTCAGTGCACATTTTGAGCAGGAAGTGCTGGATGCTCAGGGTAAGCCATTACAGAAAGGCAGTGGTGAGATGGTGCTGCAACGCCCGGATCATTTCCGCTGGGAAGCGAAGCAACCGGATGACAACCTGATCCTGTCGGATGGGAAAGCGGTATGGCTGTATGATCCATTTGTGGAACAGGTAACAGTCATGAGCCTGAGCAAGGCGGTGATTAATACACCGTTTCTGCTGATTTCAAGCACCGATGACAAGATCTGGAATAACTACCTGATCGATCAGGATGGTTCAGCATTTACTATCACCAGTAAGAAAAAAGATCAGCGCATCGAATCATTGCGCATGGTATTTGACAGTCAGAACCGTATTTCCCGTATGGAAGTGAATGAGGCTCAGGGGCAGCGTAGTGAGTTTACTCTGTCATCCTTTAATACCAAGCCGGTTATCAAATCTGATACTTTCAACTTCAAAGCACCGGAAGGTGTAACGGTTGATGATCAACGCTGATGAGTAATCTGTCGCTGGATTTTGCTGCTGATTTTCGCCCTCTGGCTGCACGTATGCGGCCGGAGCGGTTAGATCAGTATATCGGGCAGAGTCATTTGCTGGCCGAAGGCAAACCACTGCGACGGGCGATAGAAGCGGGGCATTGTCACTCGATGATCCTGTGGGGGCCGCCCGGTACCGGTAAAACGACATTGGCCGAGTTGATGGCCCGTTATTGCCAGGCGGATGTGGAACGGATTTCCGCAGTGACCTCCGGGGTGAAAGAGATCCGTGCCGCGATTGATCGTGCCAAAGACAATAGTTACCGTGCACGGCGTACCTTACTGTTCGTCGATGAAGTGCACCGCTTCAATAAAAGCCAGCAAGATGCTTTTTTGCCGCACATTGAAGATGGCACCATCATCTTTGTGGGCGCCACCACTGAAAACCCTTCATTTGAACTCAATAACGCACTGTTATCACGTGCGCGGGTTTATCTGCTGAAACGACTGACGGATGAAGAAATTTATCAGGTGGTGCAGCAGGCGCTGACTGATCCGCGTGGTCTGGCGAGCGAACAATTGCAGTTTGATGAAGGCGTATTGAAAGCGCTGGTGCAACTGGTTGATGGTGATGCCCGGAAAGCACTGAACTATCTTGAATTGCTGAATGATATGGCGGATAGCCAGAGCGGTATAAAACATATTGACCGTCATCTGCTGGCCGCGGTATCCGGGGAAAAGGTTGCGCGTTTTGATAATCAGGGCGATGTCTATTACGATCTGATTTCCGCTTTTCATAAATCAATTCGTGGTTCTGATCCGCAGGCCGGACTTTACTGGTATGCGCGGATTGTGGCTGCCGGTGGTGATCCGTTGTATGTCGCCCGGCGTTTGCTGGCGATTGCTTCAGAAGATATTGGCAATGCTGATCCAAATGCGATGCGCGTTGCTCTGGCTGCCTGGGACTGTTTTGAACGGGTAGGGCCGGCAGAAGGGGAACGGGCTATTGCGCAGGCGGTTGTTTATCTTGCCTGTGCGCCGAAAAGTAATGCGGTCTACGTTGCCTGGAAAGCAGCATTACAGGATGCGAAGACACAACCTGATTATGAAGTGCCGCCACATCTGCGGAATGCGCCGACTAAACTGATGGCATCCCTGGGCTACGGTGAAGAATATCGCTATGCCCACAATGAGCCGGGTGCCTATGCCGCCGGTGAATGTTATTTCCCGCCAGAGATGGAAGGTCGTGAATATTACATGCCGTCAGAACGGGGCGCTGAGAAACAGATCGCACAAAAATTAAACTATCTGGCGGATCTGGATGCTCAGACCACTTTCCAGCGTTATCCTAAATCCCGTTCCTGACGGTATCAAAACAGAATAATCCTCGTTTGGACGTACCCGCCACCGGTTGCTTTTGGTAAACTGCAGTCATCGACGACGTTTATTTGGTCGCGGATCGTTCTATTACTCCAATAATTTCGCATATACAGCAGGTTTATCATGCTTGATCCTAAATTTCTGCGTAGTGACATCGAAACAGCAGCTGAGCGTCTGGCTCTGCGTGGCTATAAACTGGATGTGGCTACTATTAATGCGCTGGAAGAACAGCGTAAAGTGCTTCAGACCCGTACCCAGGAACTGCAGGCGGAACGTAATGCCCGCTCTAAAGCAATTGGTGAAGCTAAACGTCTTGGTCAGGATGTTGCGCCATTGATGGCTCAGGTTGGTTCACTGGGCAGTGAGCTGGAGCAGTGCAAAAAGCAGCAGGATGAAATCCTGGAGCAACTGCGTCAGATCGCATTGCTGGTGCCTAACCTGCCGGCAGACACGGTACCGGTTGGTAAAGACGAAAGTGAAAACGTGGAAGTTCGCCGCTGGGGTACACCGCGTCAGTTTGATTTTGAAATCAAAGATCACGTTGCTGTCGGCGAAGATAACGGTGGTCTGGATTTCGCAACTGCGACCAAAATTTCCGGTTCCCGCTTTGTGGTACTGAAAGGGCAAATTGCCCGCATGCACCGCGCCTTAGCACAGTTCATGCTTGATCTGCACACGCAGCAACATGGCTATACCGAATGCTATGTGCCGTATCTGGTGAATGCCGATAGTCTGCTGGGCACCGGCCAACTGCCGAAGTTTGCCGAAGATCTGTTCCACACCGCGATCAACGGTGAAGGTGATGAAGAGGGCAAAGTCCGTAAGTTCTCGCTGATCCCGACGGCAGAAGTGCCGCTGACCAATATCGCGCGTGATGAAATTTATGACGAGAAAGCATTGCCGGTGAAAATGACTGCGCACAGTCCATGCTTCCGTTCCGAAGCCGGTTCTTACGGTCGTGACACCCGTGGTCTGATCCGTATGCACCAGTTCGACAAAGTGGAAATGGTACAGCTGGTTCATCCGGAAAAATCATGGGATGCACTGGAAGAGATGGTGGGGCATGCCGAGAAAGTATTGCAGCTGTTAGGCCTGCCATACCGTGTTGTATCACTGTGCACCGGTGATATGGGCTTCTCTGCCGCCAAGACTTACGATCTGGAAGTCTGGTTGCCGGCACAGAATACCTACCGTGAAATTTCTTCCTGCTCTAACTGTACTGACTTCCAGGCGCGCCGCATGCAGGCTCGTGTGCGTGGTGCTGACAGCAAACCACAACTGCTGCATACGCTGAATGGTTCTGGTCTGGCAGTTGGCCGTACTCTGGTTGCGGTACTGGAAAATTACCAGCAAGCTGATGGCCGTATCGAAGTGCCGGAAGTGCTGCGTCCTTATATGAGCGGCCTGACTCACATCGGTTGATCTGCTGTGCAGTATGAATAAATGAAATAAAGCAGACCTGTCAGAGGGTCTGCTTTTTTATTTCCGCAATCCGTGTCAGTTGTGCCCGCAAAAAAACAGGCGAAAGAGCAGCAGCTGAAAACACAGCAACAGATGAAAGCTCAGAATGCCAAAGCGCAGATACAAAAAAAGACGTAGTGGTGAATTGACGGCGAACGGAAGTGCAGAGAGAAATGGTGGCTATGACGGGATTCGAACCTGTGACCCTCGCATTATGAGTGCGATGCTCTAACCAACTGAGCTACATAGCCTTTCTTAAATATGGCTGGGGTACCAGGATTCGAACCTGGGTATGACGGGATCAAAACCCGTTGCCTTACCGCTTGGCGATACCCCAACTGAAATACTTAAAATATATGGCTGGGGTACCAGGATTCGAACCTGGGTATGACGGGATCAAAACCCGTTGCCTTACCGCTTGGCGATACCCCAACTGGAATATTTTAATAAAGATGGCTGGGGTGCCAGGATTCGAACCTGGGTATGGTGGAATCAGAATCCACTGCCTTACCGCTTGGCGACACCCCAAAAATGGTGGCTATGACGGGATTCGAACCTGTGACCCCCGCATTATGAGTGCGATGCTCTAACCAACTGAGCTACATAGCCAACACTCGAACAACTCAGCAGGGCTGCTGAACTGTGCGGGGCGCATTATGCGTATATGCGCAGTTACCGTCAACCCTTTTTTATTTAACCTGTTCCGTCTGCTTAAATCTTGCCCGCAATTTAGTGAAACGAACAGCTTATCTACTGGTTTTGCTGCACTTTTAGCCGGATTATTTCAATACATCAGGCGCCGAATGCCTGATGCCAGTCCTGATTAAATTGTGTGATTGCCGCATCAACCGCCGGGCTGCGAATTAATTGTTCTGCAACGTCGATTGGCAGGGTAATACTGGTACATCCTGCCAGCAGACAATCCAGTACCTGACGTGGTGTTTTAAAGCTGGCTGCCAGGATCTGACAATGCGGAGCATGTAATGTCAGTAATTGCTGCAATTCCTGAACACATTTAATGCCGCTGCCGCCCTGCGCATCAATACGGTTTACATAAGGGGCAACATAGCTGGCACCGGCAAGTGCAGCCAGCAAAGCCTGCATCGGGGAATAAACCGCTGTTCCCAAAGTCGTAATATTGCGTGTTTTCAATTGCTGTATCGCTAACAGACCTTCAGCTGTTACCGGAACTTTCACTACCAGCTGGTGATCCAGCGTCTGTAACTGTTCTGCTTCTTTCACCATATCTTCTGCTTTGTCTGCCATGACTTGCGCAAACAATATTTTGTCAGGACCGATAAGTGAGCGTAGTGCCGGCAGAGCCTGAGCTAATGGCTTGCCACCTTTGGCAATAATACTGGGGTTAGTGGTTACACCCTGGATGGGCATAAAGCGAGCCAGTCGTTCAATAGCGTTCAGATCGGCACTATCAAGATAAAATTCCATCGTCTTCTCCTGTGAGTCAGTTTACAGATCTAACTATATAAATATGGATTTTGATTTTTATTGATTTAAATCAAAATAAACTTCGAATGAAAGTATTTAAATGAAAGCGAAAACAAAGCTACAGGATGAATTATGATCTGTAACCTGCAACGTTATGCCACACATGATGGCCCCGGAATCAGAACGGTTGTGTTCCTGAAAGGATGCTCACTCAGCTGCCGCTGGTGTCAGAATCCGGAAAGCCGATCCCGAAGCCTTGATTTGCTGTATGACGAACGCCTCTGCATATCAGGATGTCAGCGTTGTACAAAAAATAACGATTGCTTCCAGAGAAAGGATAGCACTGGTGCTGTACTGATTGTCCGAGAGCAGCTCACAGAATCACTAATGCGCCAGGCTGCGGATGCTTGCCCAAGCGGCGCTATTTCGCTGTGTGGTGAAAGTCTGCAGGCAGAACAGATCATGCAGCAGGTTCTGCGCGATAAAGCATTCTATCAACGTAGTGGCGGGGGAATGACAATCTCCGGCGGTGAACCGTTTATGCACCGGAAAATGGTGCAGCACCTGCTACAAATTGCCCGAGATGAAGGTGTTCATTCGGCAGTAGAAAGTTGTCTGCATGTACCGTGGAATTACATTGAACCGGTTGTTGATCTGCTCGATTTATGGCTGATTGATCTTAAGCATGTCGATGCGGAAAAATTCCTGCAGTGGACTGATGGACAACTATCTTTAATTCAGCAGAACATCCGCAGATTGGGAGAGCATGGCGCCAATGTGGTGTTTCGTGTCCCGATCATTCCTGATTTTAATGATGATGAACCAACGCTGGCTGCCATCATTCAGCAAGCATCTGAGCATTACCGCCAGTTTGGCGGCAGTGGCGAAATTCATTTCCTGCCATATCACACCTATGGCATGCACAAATATCACTTACTTGGGCTCGACTACAACTGTGCCCGGCAACCACTTGAGCGCCCCGAGTTACTGGCTTTTGCGGAACAGCAAGCCAAAGACTGTGGCCTGACTGCGATTCTTAGGGGGTAACTATGACTGAACTGGATCTGACCACACTGACTGAGCGTACGCGTAACCATAAACGCCGTCTTGTTGAAATTGTTTCACCACCAGTCTGTACGGAACGTGCGTTGCATTACACGCAGGCATATAAAGCCAATATTGATAAACCGGTTGTATTGCGTCGTGCGCTGGCGCTGGCGCATCACTTAGAACAACGCACTATCTGGATTGATAATGATGAGCTGATCGTTGGTAATCAGGGTGCTTATCTTCGTGCGGCACCAATCTTCCCTGAATACACGATGGATTGGGTGGTTAAAGAGATCAATGAGTTAGCTGAACGTCCCGGCGCTGGTTTCAGTGTTTCTGAGAAAGATAAAGCGATCATTCATGAAATTGCCCCATTCTGGGCTGGTCAAACGGTACGTGATCGTTGCTATGCGCTGTTTTCAGATGATCAAAAGGCGTTGCTGGACTCAGGCATTATCAAGGCAGAAGGCAATATGAATTCCGGCGATGCTCACATGGCCGTGGATTATGAGCTGGTCCTGCAAGTGGGGATTGCAGGTGTACGGCAGAAGGTCGCTGAACGTCGTCAGCGTCTGGATCTTGCCGACTGGGAGGATCTGCACCGTGAGCAATTCCTGAAGTCTGTGGATATTTCTTTCGGAGCACTGACTGCGCATATTCGCCGCTATGCTGATCTGGCCAGACAAATGGCGTCGACAGAAGACCGGACTGAACGCCGTGACGAGTTACTTAAAATTGCGGAAAACTGCGATCTAATTGCGGAACAGCCACCAAAAACTTTCTGGCAGGCGCTGCAACTTTGTTACTTCATTCAGTTGTTTTTACAGATTGAATCTAATGGTCACTCTGTCTCGTTTGGCCGGATGGATCAGTACCTGTACCACTGGTACCGTCGCGACGTTGAAATGGAACAGACTTTAACCCGTGAACAAGCGATCGAGTTACTGAATGGCTGTTGGTTGAAGTTGCTGGAAGTAAACAAGATCCGTTCTGGTTTGCATTCCAAATCCTCTGCGGGCAGTCCGATGTATCAGAACGTCACGATTGGCGGGCAGAAATTACATCATGGCGAGCCGGTTGATGCCGTGAACCCGCTGTCCTACACGATCCTGGAGTCTTGCGGCCGTCTGCGCTCCACTCAGCCGAATTTAAGCGTGCGTTATCATGCCGGAATGAGCAATGACTTCCTGGAAGCCTGCATGGCGGTGATCCGCTGCGGGTTTGGTATGCCTGCGTTCAATAACGATGAAATTGTTATTCCTGAATTCATCAAACTGGGTGTGGAAAAAGAAGACGCTTATAACTATTCCGCGATTGGTTGTATCGAAACAGCAGTTCCGGGCAAATGGGGCTATCGTTGTACCGGTATGAGCTTCCTTAACTTTACCCGTGTCATGCTGGCAGCGCTGGAGCAGGGGAAGGACGCGACTACCGGTAAAATCTTCCTGCCACAGGATAAAGGGTTATCTCTGGGCAACTTCAATAGTTTCGATGAAGTGATGGCCGCCTGGGATCGTCAGGTGCGCTACTACGCCCGTAAGACGATAGAGATCGATTGCGTCATTGATACCATGCTGGAAGAAAACGCGCATGACATTATCTGTTCTGCTCTGATTGATGACTGTATTGAACGCGGTAAAACGGCAAAACAAGGTGGTGCGAAATACGACTGGGTTTCTGGTTTACAGGTTGGGATTGCAAATACCGGTAACAGTCTGGCAGCTGTCCGTGATTTTGTCTTTGCTGGCAAAGTGTCACAACAGGAACTGGCGGCTAAACTGGCGGATGACTTCGCGGGTGAAGAGGGGGAAGCTTTACGGCAGATCCTGCACAATCGCGCACCTAAATACGGTAATGATGATGATTCAGTTGATGAACTGCTGGTTGATGCATACCAGAGTTACATTGATGAAATCAGTCACTTCCATAACACCCGCTATGGCCGGGGCCCGATCGGTGGTGGTTATTATGCCGGTACCTCATCAATTTCAGCTAACGTACCGTTTGGCGCGGGCACAATGGCCACACCTGATGGCCGTAAAGCGCATACGCCACTGGCTGAAGGTGCCAGCCCGTCGTCTGGTACGGATAGTCATGGTCCGACCGCCGTATTTAACTCACTGGGTAAATTGCCGACTGCCGCCATTCTGGGCGGGGTGTTACTGAATCAGAAACTGAACCCGAACAGTCTGGAACAACCTCGTGATCGTCAGAAACTGATGACATTGTTGCGTACCTTCTTTGAGGTACATAAAGGCTGGCATGTGCAGTACAACATTGTTTCCCGCGAAACCCTGCTGGCTGCCAAGGAACATCCGGATCAGTATCGTGATCTGGTGGTGCGGGTGGCAGGTTACTCTGCATTTTTCACCGCACTTTCGCCCGATACTCAGGATGACATCATCGCCAGAACGGAACATACGCTGGCCTGAGCGTAAATTAAGACTGGTGTTAAGCCCCGCGATGTTTGTGGGGTTTTTTTCGTTTAGCTGAAACAAAAATGCCCGCATTATGCGGGCATTCAGAACTAAAAAAGCTTAGACGTTGAACAGGAAGTTCAGCACGTCACCATCTTTAACGATGTAGTCTTTACCTTCGGCACGCATCTTACCGGCTTCTTTTGCACCCTGTTCACCCTTGTAGGTGATGAAGTCTTCAAACGCGATGGTCTGAGCACGGATAAAGCCTTTTTCAAAGTCGGTATGAATTTTACCGGCGGCTTGTGGTGCGGTGGCACCGACTGGAATAGTCCAGGCGCGCACTTCTTTCACGCCGGCAGTGAAATAAGTCTGCAGATTCAGCAGCTCATAACCTGCGCGGATCACACGGTTCAGACCCGGTTCTTCCAGACCCAATTCCGCCATGAACTCAGCGCGATCTTCTTCTTCCATTTCAGCTAAGTCAGCTTCGATGGCAGCACACACTGGCACCACGACAGAGCCTTCTTTGGCGGCAATAGCACGCACCTGATCCAGATACGGATTGTTTTCGAAACCATCTTCATTGACGTTGGCAATATACATAGTTGGCTTCAGGGTCAGGAAGCTCAGATAGCGGATCACGGCTTTTTCTTCGGCACTCAGATCCAGTGCGCGCAGCATGCCAGCTTGTTCCAGCTGTGGCAGACATTTTTCCAGCACTTCCAGTTCAGCTTTGGCGTCTTTATCGCCGCCTTTGGCTTTTTTCTGGATACGCTGAATAGCGCGTTCACAGGTTTCCAAATCAGACAGCGCTAATTCGGTATTAATGGTGTCGATATCGTCAGCCGGATCAACTTTACCCGCAACGTGGATGATGTTGTCATTTTCAAAACAACGCACCACGTGACCAATTGCTTCGGTTTCACGAATGTTGGTCAGGAACTGGTTACCCAGACCTTCGCCTTTGGACGCGCCTTTTACCAGACCTGCGATATCCACGAATTCCATGGTGGTTGGCACAATGCGTTGTGGTTTGATGATCTCAGCCAGTTGATCCAGACGTGGATCAGGCATAGGAACCACACCGGTATTCGGTTCGATGGTACAGAACGGGAAGTTGGCAGCTTCGATACCAGCCTTAGTCAGCGCGTTGAACAGGGTGGACTTGCCTACGTTTGGCAAACCGACGATGCCGCATTTAAAACCCATAGTGGTTGATTCCTCAATATCAGGCGGTAGCCTTGAAGCTGTGTAAGCGATTCATGGCTTTGGTCATATCATTAGTGAATAGTATATCAGTTGCGCGCACCGCTTCGTCCAGCGCGTCGTCAATCAGTTGTTGTTCTGCTTTTGGTGCTTTGGTCAGCACAAAACCAACAACTTGTTCTTTTGTTCCGGGGTGGCCGATACCTAAACGCAGGCGATGAAATTGATTGTTATTGCCCAGTTTATTGATGATATCTTTCAGGCCATTATGCCCACCGTGGCCACCGCCTTGTTTAAACTTGGCAACACCCGGCGGCAGATCCAGTTCATCATGCGCCACCAGAATACTCTCTGGCGGGATCTGGAAAAATTTAGCCAAGGCGACGACTGATTTTCCGCTCAGATTCATAAACGTAGTCGGGATCAGCAAGCGGACATCTTGCCCGTTGATCTGAATGCGTCCGGTCAGGCCGAAATATTTAGGATCTTCGCGCAGACTGCCGTTGTAACGTTCAGCCAGCGAAGCAACATACCATGCCCCGGCATTATGGCGGGTATTGGCATATTCCGGACCGGGATTGCCCAGCCCGACAATCAGCTGTATTGGTTGTGTCATAACAAACAGTTCCGGCAGATAGAAAGAAAACTGGCCTTTATCAGGCCAGTTGCAGCGGAATGTCTTTACTGGTGCGGACAATGTTGTTCTGGGCATCCAGATAAACCAATCGCGGCTTATGCTGTGCGACTTCATCTTCGGTCATCGGCCCGTAGGCACAGATGATGATGCGGTCGCCCACAGCAGCTTTACGTGCAGCAGCACCATTCAGGGAGATCATGCGGGAACCGCGCTCACCAGAAATAGCATAAGTGGAAAAACGCTCGCCATTTTCAATGTTGTAGATATCAATCGCTTCATATTCGACGATACCGGCAGCATCCAGAAAGTCCTGATCGATTCCACAGGAGCCTTCATAATTCAGTACCGCATGGGTAACACGGGCCTGATGCAGTTTGCCTCGCAGCATGATTCGTTGCATTGCTTTTTCCTTACGTAACTCGGCTTCGGTGTGCCACAGATCACACCAGCGGCGCGACTATAAACTATCTGGTGGTTGCGCGCAAATTGACCACTAAATTATCGATCAAACGAGCTCGATTGCCCAGCCATGCGGCCATCAGAATAACAGCTTCGGTACTTTGTCCGCTCAATGGCAGCAGCGTCTCAGCATCCACAATATCAATTGCATCGGTACGGAAACCAGCCGAATTCAGTTTGTCTGCTGCTTCGGTAATCAGTGCCGGAATAGCAGTTTGCCGTGCTGGCAATTGTTCGCCGATCCAACCCATAACTTTCGCCAGTGTTGGTGCAATAAGGCGTTCTTCTGCGGTCAGGTAACCATTCCGGGAGCTGAGCGCCAGACCATCTTCTGCCCGTACTGTTGGGACTCCGATAATTTCAATCGGCATGGTCATATCACGTACCATTTTACGGATCAGCGCCAGTTGTTGGTAATCTTTCTGACCAAAACAAGCCACATCCGGCTGTACGATATTGAACAGTTTGGTAACGACCGTGCTGACACCGCGGAAATGGCCGGGACGCATGGCACCTTCCAGCAAATAAGAGATCTCCGGAACTTCCACAAAAGTCTGTGTTTCCAGACCCTGCGGATACATGATGGCCGGAGTCGGCGTGAATACAGCCGTTACACCTTCCTGTTCCAGTAATGCACAGTCGTCACTCAGCGTGCGCGGGTAATTAACCAGATCTTCTGCCCGATCAAACTGCATCGGGTTAACAAAAATACTGACGATAACGACATCAGCATGGTTCTTGGCTTCACGCACTAGGGTCAGGTGACCATTGTGCAGATTTCCCATAGTCGGGACAAACGCGATGCGTTTGCCTTGTTGACGATGTTCCCGGATAACGGCGCGCAGGGCGTCGATCTGTTCGGTGACTAACACGATCGGACTTCCTTAATTGAAGGTATGTTCAGCAGCCGGGAATTGGCCGTTGGCTACCTGCTCGACATAGAGCTGGATAGCTTTTCGTACATCTCCCGTTTCTGCCAGGAAATTTTTACTGAATTTAGGGATATAACCGGTTGTTACACCTAATGCATCCTGCATGACTAATACCTGGCCATCAGTTTGCGCACCGGCACCGATACCGATCACCGGAATACGTAATGCTTTGGTGATCCGTTCAGCCAGTTGTTCTGGCACACATTCCAGCACGACCATCTGAACACCGGCGGTTTGCAATGCTAATGCGTGGTGATAAATTTCTTCTGCCCGCTGTGCGTCACGGCCCTGAATGCGGAAACCACCGAACAGATGCACGGATTGCGGGGTTAAGCCCAGATGCGCACAGACAGGAATGCCATTGCGGTTAAGTTGTTTTACGGTGTCGCACAGCCAGTCGCCACCTTCAATTTTCACCATCTTGGCACCCGCAGCCATCAGACGGCCTGCGTTGATGCATGCGGAGTGCACATCGCTGTAACTCATGAATGGCAGGTCGGCAATCAGCAGGGCGTTTTGTACGCCACGGGCTACGTTAGCGGTGTGATAAACCATATCGTTTACTGTTACCGGTAGTGTGTCGTTATGACCCTGAACCACCATGCCCAGCGAGTCGCCAACTAAAATGGAATGAACACCTTCATCATCAAACAGACGGGCAAAGGTGGCATCGTAAGCGGTGATCATGGCGATCTTTTCTCCGCTTTGTTTCATTTTCTGCACCTGGGTCAGGCTGATTTTGCTCATAGCGACTCCTGTGAAACAATAATTAATCCGGTAGGCGGAACAGTGTACTGCGATCACAGGCAGCAACCAGTCCGGCTAACTGACGTCCATCCGGTAATGCCAGCTGTGGTGCTATGTCAAATAACGGCACCAGTACGAAAGCCCGCTGAGTCATACCGTAATGAGGGACGGTCAAACGTTCATCCTGAATAATCTGCTGTCCATACAAAAGTAAATCCAGATCCAGTGTCCGCGGACCCCAGCGCTCATCTTTACGCTCACGCCCTTGTTCCAGCTCAATGCGTTGCAATTCATCCAGCAGTGCATGGGGGGCCAGCGATGTATTCAACCGGGCTACGGCATTAATGTAGTCCGGCTGATCCTGTGGTCCCATCGGGGCTGAGCTATACAGCGGAGAACAGGAGACCAGTTCACTTGCCGGTAGCTGCTGCAGCGCTTTAATCGCCCGCAAGATCTGCACCCGGGGTTCAGTCAGATTAGCCCCGAGAGCAACAAAAACCTCAGTCATGGCGACGCTGGCCGGATTGCTGCGGATAACGACGACGGCGGTGTGGTCGTTTGCGCGGCGCATGTTCTTCGCTCTGAGGTTGTTCAACAGCAGCAGTAGTTGCCGTGGCCGTACGTGCCGGGCGGGCATGCGTATGTTCCGGACGGATAAAGTCATGTGTCTGCTGATAATCCTGCCACCAGGCGACGATATCGCGCAGACGTGGTTCAACATGCGCCCGTAATTCGAGGAAATCGAAAGCGGCACGGAATTTTGGCTGGGCAAACAGTTTTTCGGCCCGCTTGCCGGAATAGCGCGGCAGACGTTCCTGCAGCAACCAGATTTCCCGTACATCGCTGGTAAAACGACGTGGAATGGCAACCCTATGGATCTGCTGTTCAATCGCTTCGTTCATCGCCATCTGCATGGAATCCAGATAGGGCAGATTGCTTTCGTTGCTGATTTCACGCTGACGCATTGCCACTACACCCCACAGCAGGGTGGCATAGAAGAATGTCGGGGTAACCGGCTGTTCGGTTGCTACCCGCTTATCTGAGTTCGCTAATGCTTTTTCCAGGAAGCGCTCATAGGCTGAATTATTATCCGGTGTCAGCAGTTTTGCCGCTTGCGGGAACAATTGCTGGAACAGACCGAATTTACGCAGTAGCTGATAAGTGCTGAGCGCGTGCCCTGCCAGGAACAGTTTGATGGTTTCCTCAAACAGACGGGCAGACGGAATATCCTGCAGCAGAGGGGCGAGCCGGGAGATCGGTTCAGCACTGCGGTCACTGATGGTCAGGCCCAGTTTTGCGGCAAAGCGAACGGCACGCAGCATCCGTACCGGATCTTCCCGGTAGCGGGTTTCCGGATCACCGATCAGTTCCAGCTTACCTGCAGCCAGATCATTCAGTCCGCCATGGAAATCATGCAGTGAAAAATCTTTGATGTTGTAATACAGCGCGTTCACGGTGAAGTCGCGGCGTTCTGCGTCTTCCTCGATGGTGCCGTACACGTTATCGCGCAGCAGCATACCTTCTTCGGATTGTTCAGCAATATTTTTGCTGGTGTTAACCTGATGGTGATGTCCGCGGAAGGTGGCAACTTCGATGATATCACGGCCAAATACGATATGAGCCAGTCGGAAACGGCGTCCAATCAGGCGGCAATTATTAAATAATTTACGGATCTGTTCAGGATGTGCGTCAGTGACCACATCAAAATCTTTCGGTATTTTTCCCAGCAATAAATCACGCACCCCGCCACCAACCAGATATCCCTGATAACCGGCTTTATGCAGACGATAAAGCACCTTCAGTGCGTTTTCACTGATCATGCTACGAGAGATGCTGTGTTGGTCCCGGGTTAAAATACGTCGTGGTGAGCCTGAGCTGACAGCCGTTTTTTTCTCGCTGACAGCGCGCTGACGCTTTGGCGCAGCGGGTTCAGTCGGGGTTGTTTTTGGCGTCGCTGGTGTCTCTTCTTTACCAAGCACTTTGCGATACAAATTGGCGATATGGGAAAAAATAGTACACCTCGGAATTTCTGACACAAAAAAAGAGCGGGCGGTATGATAGCGCACCCCAGCGTAAATGCGAACATCGGGGCGGCCTGATCATGCTTTTTTCAGGTGGCACGGTAATTTATGGCGCTGATCCTGCTGCCTGACACACTTTTACCACCATTAACATGCAGACTACCATCCTGGGCCGGTCAGGGGTTGTTCAATTATAAGTAATGGAGAAAATATGAACATCTGGCGTTGGATTGTATTAGCCGCTGTGATTGTTGTCGTCGGGTATCGTTTTTCCTTAAATGAACAGAAACAACCTGCTGCATCAGTAAAGAAATCAACGCAGGTCGTGGTGGCGCCGGTAAAAAGAGAAGATTTTAAGGCTGGCTGGCAAGCTGTCGGGCGTGTTGTTGCGAAATCGTCGGTGGAACTGAAGCCCCGGATAGAAGGCCAGATCTCGAAAATTTTCTTTAACGAGGGGGCTTCGGTCAGCGCAGGACAAGTACTGATTGAGCTGGATGACAGTGATTACCGCAATAAATGGCAGCAGGCAAAAGCGGTTCTGCAGCAGGATCAGGCTTTGTTGAAAAAAGCGCAGGCTGATTTGAGCAGAGCGAAAGTATTGCTGCAGAAAAAGTTTGTATCTGAAGCAGATATGAATGGTTATCAGGCTGCCGAACAATCGGCTGCCGCACAGGTAAAACAGGACGAAGCCAGTCTGGCTATTGCGGCCCGTAATCTGGATTACACCAAAATCAAAGCACCTTTCAGTGGACGTACCGGCGCACATCTGGTTTCTGCCGGTGCCACCGTGCAGGCATATAACACCATACTGACTACGCTGAATCAGCTGGATCCAATATCGGTCAGTTTTACCTTACCGGAAAAATATCTTCCTGATTTACAGGAATCATTACGTACCGGTGCACTGGATGTCACCGCGCAGATTAACTCCGGCACAGCGGTCGAACAGCGTCACGGCTCGGTTACTTTCCTGGATAATAACGTTGATAGCAGCAGTGGCACGATCACACTGAAAGCCGACTTTGCCAATCCGTCAGGCGACTGGTTACCCGGGCAATATGTTACGGTGCAGATGGCAGCACGAACCTTAAAGCAAGTGCTGGTTATACCGGGAAAGGCGTTGCAGCAGGGACCGGAAGGATTGCAACTGTTTGTGGTTGATAATGGGATTGTACAGCGGATCATGGTTGAAGAACTGGCCGCAAACGATGGCTGGAGTGCAATTCAGGGTGAATTACAACAGGGTGATCTGGTGGTCACCGAAGGGCAATTCCGGCTGAATGATGGTTCACCGGTCAGTATTGCTTCAACTACCAAATCCGGAGCGGAGTAGAGATCATGCAACTCTCGATGTTATCTATCCGCCGGCCGGTGATGACTTGCCTGCTGATGGCATTCTTTACGCTGTTTGGCATTCTGGCTTACCGGGCATTGCCGGTCAGTGAATTACCGCAGATCGACTTTCCGACTATTAACGTCACAGCCAGTTTGTCAGGGGCGTCACCGGAAACGATGGCTTCGGCGGTCGCAACACCACTGGAAGGGCAGCTGGCGACCATTTCCGGTATCGATAACATTAGCTCCTCGAGTTCTCAGGGTATCACCCGGATCACGCTGCAATTTGATCTCGACAGAAATATTGATGCGGCAGCGCTGGATGTGCAGAGTGCGCTCAGCTCCGCACAACGCAAATTGCCCCAGAACATGACGTCATCGCCGTCGATGCGTAAATCGAATCCGGCGGATGCTCCCGTTTTTCTTATTGCGTTGCACTCTGATAGCTTGCCGATTTCTACGGTGACTGAGTATGCCGAAAGTAAGCTGGCACAATCACTTTCTATGCTGCCCGGAGTAGCGCAGGTTTCGGTATATGGTTCGAAACCTTACGCGGTTCGTATTCAGGCTGATCCGGATAAACTGACCGCCCATAATCTGGGACTGGATGAGCTGGCCACCGCGGTTGCGGATAATAATGTTAATCAGCCACTGGGTGATTTGGACGGTGAATTCCGTAGCTTAAGTCTGAAGAGTAACGGACAGCTTAAAAATGCAGCCGCATACCGTAAGCTGGTCGTTGCTTACCGCAATGGCGCGCCGCTTTATCTTTCCAGTATCGCGAATGTGCTGGATAGTGAGGAAAATACCCGTGTTGCCAGCTGGTTTATTGATAAGCCAGGTATCATTCTCGCGGTACAGCGGCAGGCGGGTGCCAATACGATCAGCACCGTTGATGCTGTACGTCAGGCGTTACCTCAATTTCAGTCGATCCTGCCTGATTCGATCCAGATGGATATCTTATACGATCGCAGCGAGTCGATCCGCGCCTCTATCCATGATGTGCAATTTACCTTGTTACTTTCCTGTGCGCTGGTCGTACTGGTTATCTGGTTATTCCTGCGTAATCTGTCTGCAACCGTGATCCCGGCACTGGCTGTGCCGCTGTCAGTATTAGGTGCGGTGCCGGTAATGTATTTACTGAATTACAGTTTGGATAACCTCTCTTTGCTGGCTTTGACTCTTGCGGTCGGTTTTGTGGTCGATGATGCTATCGTGATGATGGAAAATATCGTCCGCCACATGGAGCAGGGCATGGGGGCGATGCAGGCAGCAAGGAAAGGGGCCCGGGAGATCGGTTTTACCATCTTGTCGATGACGCTGTCGCTGATTGCCGTGTTTATTCCTCTTCTGTTTATGGGCGGGTTGATGGGGCGTCTGCTGCATGAGTTTGCGGTCACCATTAGTGCTGCCATTGCAGTATCAGGTCTGGTTTCGTTAACACTGACACCGATGCTCTGCAGCCGGGTGTTACGGGCGGAACAAACAACCGCAACGCAGGGTCGGTTGTCTCAATGGCTGGAGCGAGGTTTCAGCACATTAACGGAAAGTTACAGCGTGTCTCTGGTTGCCGTTCTGCGTCATCCCCGCTGGGTGATGTTCACTTTTTTTGTCAGCATGGCATTAACGGTGCTGCTGTATCAGCAATTGCCAAAGGATTTTTTACCGAGCACAGACAGCGGCCAGATCACTCTGACCACCAAAGCGGCACCGGATACTTCTTTTGCAACCTTATCCCGCATGCAGCAGCAGGTTGCTGAAATCGTGAAGGCGGATCCCAACGTTGCTGCATTTATGTCGTCGGTTGGCAGTACTGGCCCGAATGGCAGTGCCAACGGTGGATCCATGACGATCCGGCTGGTTCCGCGGGAGCAGCGTCTTTCCGCTGATCAGGTGATTGCTGAACTGCGGCAGAAGGTGAACCATATTCCGGGGCTCAGCGTCTATCTGCGTAATCCGCCGTCGATTCGTATCGGCGGCATGTCGACGGCATCCGAATATCAGTTCACCGTCCAGAGTAATGATTTTAATGAACTGACGCAGTGGCATGATCGTTTCCTTACGGCAATCAGAGCGATTCCGGGGCTGCGTGATGTGACCAGTGACCAGGAGGTCGTTGGTGCCGGTCTTTCCGTGGCCGTAGATCGCGATAAGCTTGCCAGCTACGGATTGACGTATAGTCAGGTTGAAACGGCACTGCAGAGTGCATTTGCCGCACGTCAGGTGTCTACCATTTATGCTGATACGGATCAGTATGCTGTGATTCTGGAAGTATTACCGGAACGGCAGCAGCAGGCTGCAGATTTAAGCCGGATCCGGGTACGAAATAATGATGGTGTCCTGATCAGTCTGGATACTGTCGCCAGTTTCAAACGTCAGCCCCAGACGCTCACTGTCAATCATCTGGGGACATTACCCGCAGCGACTATCTCTTTTAATATGAGTTCCGGAATGGCGCTTGGCGATGCCTTAAAAGCGTTGGATCAGGTAAAAGAAGAACTGCTTCCGCCAGCCTCAGTAGTCACCAGTTTGCAGGGCAGTGCTGCCGCATTTGCCAGTTCGCAATCCGGCATGATGGTGTTGCTGGTTCTGGCTTTGCTGGTGGTCTATGGTGTGCTGGGAATGCTGTATGAGAGTTTTGTACATCCGCTGACTATTCTTTCCGGCTTGCCCTCGGCGGGTCTGGGGGCGTTGCTGACACTGTGGTTATTCCAGTTTCCGGTCACACTGTATGCCTTTGTCGGCATCCTGTTGCTGATTGGCATCGTGAAGAAGAACGCCATCATGATGATCGATTTTGCACTGGATCGGGAGCGGGATGGGATGACGCCGGATGATGCGATACATCAGGCTTGTCTGGTGCGTTTCCGGCCGATCATGATGACCAGTATTGCCGCTCTGGCTGGCGCGTTACCGATAGCGCTGGGTTATGGCGCCGGCGCTGAATTACGTCAGCCACTCGGTGTTTCGATCGTCGGCGGATTATTGCTGTCGCAGATTGTCACGCTTTATCTGACACCGGTTATTTATCATTATCTGGCACCATGGCACGCTAAGCTGAATTTCCGCTCTTAATGATGATGAACACTGGCTGCTGTCGGCACCAGCGATAACTGCCAGTGTTTTACCGCCCATTTCAATAATGCTTCTGCACTCATATCAGCGGCCTGTTCCGGCAGCGGCTGGCCCAAAAAGGCCAGAGCCCGGCACAGCGTTGCAGCCACCGGTAATTCTTCAATCGATGGTGCATGGTTTTGTTTTGACAGTTTCAGACCATTATCCTGCAGTGCCAGTGGCAAATGCAGCCAGTCCGGTACTTTCCAGCCGAGTTGCTGATACAAGGTGATCTGCCGAACCGTCGGATCCAGTAAATCAGCGCCCCGCACCACTTCGGTAATGCCACTGTCGGCATCATCAATTACGACCGCCAGATTATAGGCAAATAAACCATCCCGGCGTTTCAGGATAAAATCTTCGCTGGCGAGATGCGGTTCAACTTCTACCAAGCCTAACAATTGATCATGAAAGGAGAGGCAAGGAGCATCGACTTTCAGACGTACGGCAGCATTCTCCGGCGGATAATGCCGGTCACGGCAGGTGCCGGGGTAGAAACCACCAGCAGCCTGGATCTGTGCCCGGGTACAGTGGCAATGATAGGTTTTTCCCTGCCGGTATAAGTCATCCAGTACAGCCTGATAGCGTTCATGGCGCTGACTCTGATACATCACCGCACCATCCCAGTACAGGCCGAATTGTTCCAGTGTACGTAAAATACCTGCAGCCGCGCCGGGTTGTTCACGTGGCGGATCGAGATCTTCGATGCGTACCAGCCAGCGTCCTTGTTGTGAACGGGCACGCAGATAACTGCCAACTGCAGCAATCAGAGAACCGAAATGTAACGGGCCTGATGGGGAAGGGGCAAAGCGTCCGATATAAGTCATAGCGTCAAGTTTATAAAATAACAAAAGGGAGCCGCAGCTCCCTTGTCATCTTGTTGCAATTTAGCCAACCAGCTGTTTTTCTTTGATTTCAGCCAGTGTTTTGCAATCGACGCACAGTTCAGCGGTCGGGCGCGCTTCAAGGCGACGAATACCGATTTCAACACCGCAGGATTCGCAATAACCGAAGTCATCTTCTTCCAGCTTTTTCAGTGTCTTTTCGATTTTCTTGATTAATTTACGCTCACGATCACGGGCACGTAATTCCAGCGCAAATTCTTCTTCCTGTGCTGCACGGTCTACCGGATCCGGGAAGTTAGCCGCTTCATCTTTCATATGATCAACGGTACGGTCAACTTCTTCACGCAGCTGGTTTTTCCATGCTTCCAGAATTTTCCGGAAGTGCTCTTTCTGCTGGTCATTCATGTACTCCTCACCAGGGGCTAACTGATAAGGGGTGACGCCCGCGATGGCCAGCGGTCCCAGAGATTTTTTGTTATCTTCTGCTGACATGCCTATCTCCTACTTTTACATGACACAGCACGTCACTGTGTGCTGGCGATGAATTTTGAGGCCGGTATCTATATCAGATGCAGCCTCGCCTCGCAAATCCGTTGGCAAAAAATGTTAGCCAAGCCTGAAACTTCATCACAACCTCACATGAAATGCCTGATTCCCGATTGTGATTTCAAACAGGCACCACTTTATGGGGACTCGGTATTACCATTTCAATGCTATCGGCAAAATAATTTCTCAAAATGAGAATTGATAACATGTACTGGTTTTCTACTATTTTAGTCCCGCATGGTTATGAATGTCCGGTTATATAGCAGAAATATGAACTATTGCTGCTTTTCATCAACTGATTGATTAAGTAACGGCCAGCGCCGTAATGGCTTATACCAGACACCGTCGGCAGCGGAGATCGATTCATACAAAATGAACTCTGAAACCTGCAATCGCAGGGCAGGCGCAGGGCACTGCGTCATAGCGCGCGCGTTACGAAACAATGTGATATGAGGGCGATAATCTGTGCTGACAGGCAAGCCAAGTTGTGTCAGCGATTCCCCTAAGCGGTTTACCAGATGCAGCAAGGGCGGGGCAGGGTGTTGCGGTCCCAGCCACAAGCAGTGGGCATGACGAAATAAACCGTATTGATCCAGTGTTAGCTCAAAGGGTGGACTGCGTAGTTCTGCGGCAACCTGATAAAGTTGCGGCAGAATATGCTCGTCCTGCATGCCCAGAAAATGCAATGTAAGATGAAAATTGTTTGCATTGACTGGTTTGCGGTGTCCTTCTTCATGCAGTTGTTGCTGACAATGATGTAAGGCACTGGCCACTGATTGTGCCGGTAGTGCAAAAAAGAGACGGCGTTGCATCAGCTATTTGCTTTGCCGTTATAAAGTTTACCGCCTTCCTGCAAATAGAGTTCAAGTACGGCTTTTCCTGCCGGTTGTTGCACATTACGGCTCACTTCAATCCCGGCGTTACTCAGATATTCATACGATTGTTCAAATACCGGGCCTTCGTCAAAACCAATAGCACGGGCATCTTCTCCCGTAGCGGCGCAGACCAAACGTTTGACTCCAGACCAAAGGATCGCCCCCATACACATGGCACATGGTTCACAGGAGGTGAATAGTTCATATTCACCGGACTGGCTGTTCAGGCTGAACTGTTGCAGACGTTGCTCACCCAGCATGATAGCCATGACTTCGCCATGCAGTGTGGAGTTATTCTGCGCTACAACCTGATTTACACCGACACTTAATAAGACGCCGCTCTGACGGTGGACAATGATGCTGGCGAACGGGCCACCGGTGCCACGCAGAACATTCTGACGTGCCAGTTCAATTGCCAGGGTCATTTTTTCTTCATCGGAATGCAGGGCTTGTTGCCAGTCCACTACCTGATTGATCCAATCCGGCAGATGAATGGCCAGCTGAGCTTGCGGGGCCTGGGTAATTGCTGTGCAGTGGTGTTGACACACGACCTGTGACTCCTCATTTAAATAATCAGCGAGGCGGCATAGTAGCATTGTTGCAGCAATAAAAAAGCGGACGATGCTGCCATCATCCGCTTATGGGTGATTAGATAAAGTTAAATAGCGGTACCGTAATAAGCGGCAGTATAAAGTGCTTTAACATCAGCTACAGTCGGTTTGCCCGGGTTAGTCAGTGTGCAAGGATCTGCGTGTGCATTCACACTCATACGATCCAGTACATCGCGGAATTTGGCTTCAGCAAAATCCACCTCATCACACGCTTTGAAACAGCATGGAATGCCTAGTTTGGCATTCAGTTGCCGTACCGATTCCGCCAGATCAGTCAGACCCAGCAATTTCTCCACCCGATCATATTTGTCGCTGAACCGGCGATTAAAGTTGATGATATAAGGCATCAGAATGGCATTTGCCAGACCGTGAGTGACACCGAATTCACCACCGATTTTATGTGCCAGAGAATGTACCAGACCTAAAGACGCATTGGTAAATGCCATGCCTGCCAGCGCAGACGCATTGTGCATGTTGAATCTGGCTTCTTTGTTATGCGGATCGCTATACGCTGTTTCCAGATTTTCCAGCACCAGCTTGATGGCTTCAATGGCATAAGGATCTGTGAATGATGTCGCAGCGATAGACGCAACAGCCTCGGTTGCATGAGCCAGTACATCCATACCGGTATTTGCTGTGATATGCGGTGGCATCAATTCAGGCAGAGCCGGATCAAGGATCGCCAGATCAGGCACCATATCGGCTGCTACAATCGGGTATTTGATATGATTTTCGGTGTCAGTAATAACAGAAAACGCAGTGATTTCTGAAGCGGTGCCGCTGGTGGAAGGGATTGCAACAAAACGGGCTTTATTACGCAGAGGCGGCATAGAGCCGACAGCAATAATATCTTCAAATTTCAGGTGAGGATGTTCATAAAAACACCACATCACTTTGGCCGCATCCAGCGCCGAACCGCCACCAATTGCGACAATCCAGTCAGGTTCAAACTCCAGCATTGCTTGCGCGCCGCGTTGAACAGTTGCTACTGACGGATTAGGTTCCACGCCATCAATGACGATACTGGTCATGCCGGCTTTTGCCAGCAGTGCCTGTGCCTGCTCCAGAAAACCAAAGCGCTTCATTGAACTACCACCGGTGACCAGTGCTGCTCGTTTGCCTTTTAATGTACTAAGGGTTTGAAGGGCATTTTCGCCATAGACGATATCGCGGGGAACAGAAAAGTGCATTACGCTCATGAGGAGCTCCTGTTATTAACTTGATAATGAAAGATGTATATCAAATGAGATTTTAATGAGTCTCAGGTTGATATCATCTTCATTCAGAACAGGAGGTGCGTCTTTGATTTACTTAACAGAATTTTTATTTTAATTATTAAAATTCAATAAGTTTTTTCTATATTTGAAGCTTGTTGTATTCAGCGTGCAGAGTGCGCTGCATGATACGAACTGTGTTGGTAAAAAGTAATTAATTGAGAACAGTAGACATTTTGCAACAGGCTACATACCAGCAATATGCTGAAAGGCAGAAGCTGCATTCTGATCTGCATATTGGTGCATTAACCAGTTGTGCATGGCATTTGCCGACATTAATCCGGTTTGGCGTTTCCACAGCGGCTTTTTACGCTGATCATTACCTTCCAGAGGTTCATAGCAGATCCAGCTGTTTTGTTGATGACCAAGGTGTTTTGATACGCTGATATTATTTGAAATATTAATAAACATAAGTTTCCTTTAATAATTATGTGCCCATGCCGGGCTGCTAATTTTTAGTTTGGTTAAAGATAAATACACATGTAAGTGCTAAAAGCAAAATGCAGAGATAACGTCCATAAGATGGAAGGCTGTGCCGGAACAACGAGACTTTCTAGAGATGATTTAGAAGAGACGGTGTAGCGAGAAAAGACAACGCAGTTATTACTTAATCATTGAGCAGAATCTAATCTATAGGGTTATCGCCCGCATAGCAAGTGCATTTAGTGAATTATTTTAGTAAATGCACTTGCTACCCACCAAAATTCAGATCATTGAGTTTCTGGGGAGATGATTATTCGAATTAATCCGGCTCAGGCAAATGTAGTCACTACCAGATAAGATGTGTAACCCGAAAAGCAGCCCAGCAGTAAAATTCCGCCGGATCGGCTGATCATTTTTTTCTTTCTCATGCCAACACCGAATATGAATAATGACAGGGTTAGTAACGTCATTACCAGAATATCGCGGGATAAAATTTCAGGATCGGTCTGCTGTGGTGAAATTGAACCGGCTATACCGACAACCATCAGTGTATTGAAAAGATTTGAACCGATAATGTTGCCCAAAGCGATGTCGTCTTCACCTTTGCGTGCTGCAACAATCGAAGAGGCCAGTTCTGGTAAGGAGGTTCCAATAGCAACAATAGTCAGGCCAATAATTAAATCACTGATGCCAAGTTGTTGCGCGATGCTAACCGCTCCCCATACCAGAAACCGCGAGCTGATGATCAAAATAATTAACCCGCTAATCATCCGGAATAATGCAAGGCGAACAGGTATGTTCGGCTGACTTGATAATTCGGTATTCATTTCATCAGCGAAAGCATCGCTTCGCTGTTTCATGCCTTGCCAGACAGTCCAGCCCATCAGTAGAAGAAAAATGACAATCAGCATGATGGCATCAAGTCTGCTCAGCACACCATCCCATAGCTGATAGATAGCGACACCGGTTATGGCTGTCAGAATTGGTAATTCTTTACGTAATATCTGTGAATGAATAGTAATCGGACAAATGACTGCAGTCAGACCAAGAATTAAGGCGATGTTAGTAATATTGGAACCGTAAGCATTACCTAGAGCGATGCCGGGATTTCCCTGTATGGCTGCCAGCGCAGATACTACCATTTCCGGCATTGAAGTACCGAAACCGACAATCACCATACCAATCAGTAGCGGGGGCATTCCAAAATAGCGAGCTGTTGCCGCTGAACCGTCAACAAACCGCTCGGCACTCCAGACCAGTACAACCAGACCTAATATTATAGCTAGTAATGGCATAGCCATTTGATTCATCCCATAACAGACGGATTATTAAAAATAATAACGAATATAAACGGATACTTCATTTCGGAAAAACAAATAGTGTATGGCAGGAATTATGAGTGGTTATTTCGTACGCATGCTGAGATAACGCAGCATGCGTACGAAATAAGGTCGCGATATGCGACCTCGTTCGATTAACGGGAACTCCCCGTTAGCTGGGTACGACACTGTCAACTGATTGAGATAATGCAGGATGACAGTGACAAGAAATGAATAATTGTTATTCACCTGGTGTTACATCAATAGATCTTAACATTTGCTTCAATTGCGCAATTCCGTCTTCACCAGGAAGAGAAACGGCCACATTGAGTATGTTGGGAGTAACTTTTTCTTCTGACCATGGACATGATGCTGTAATAACCCTGATTGGATAACCATGGAAATGAGGCAATACAAGGTCATGACTAATAAAATGCGCTTTTTGTAATTTTTCAACATTAACCATAAGTGCTCTCCTGTGGTTCACTGAGTCTTTGTTATAACAGACCTAATCCTCCCTGAATCAAACTTACATCACCAAAATTAACTTTAATTGACGGCCAACGCAGTCGGGATGGTATCTGTCTCGCATTCTGAGAAAAATAATGATTGTTTTCAAAAGAGTTAGCCGTGTTGCAATACAGGCTGATCAGTGAGTTAGGAGCACCACATGCTGAGCATGTTCCTTTGGGAATAACGGCTGGCTGTCGATGTGGAAGAGATATGCCTAAACATATACCTAAAAAGTGCGGATTCTAATGAGAGTTAATGAAAACCACTAGACAATAAAAAACCCGCAAAGCCTTTCAGCTAGCGGGTTCAATGTATGTTTTGAAACATTCTGGTACTGTTCAAAACCAATTTTTGGTGGGCTGGCGTCGTCTGAGTTTGAGTTTTATCAATTTGAATTTAAAGGTTTTTTGTGATTGATTGCTTGTTGTTGTGTTACTCTTGGTGTTACTTTTGACTATTCCACCCATATTCTTAGCTGTCTACTTAGCCAAAACTAGAGATATAGGATACCGGTTCAATTCCCTGAAGGCTCGGTTCAACTCCTCAAAAAAACATCGGTTCAACTCCCTAAGAGGCTGGTTTATCTGTCTAGTTTTTTCCGAAACCACTACATAAAACATACGCTATATAAAAGCTATGCGACTATTCTTTCTACTTTATCTTAAGCAGTTCTTCCCCGCTTGTTGTGTACGCAGTCATCGACTACGCTTTCGCGATCCCTTCTCAGGCTAGTCAGACCTTGCCTTTTCCACAGTGGTTAATTTGTCCAGCACTCGCATCAATGGCTCAAAGTGAGCTTTTACTGCCGTATCGCTGAATAGATCAGGTTGATAAATACCAGCATCATAAAAGTCATTCAGCATGACACCGCCTTTCATGTAGCGATAATTAGCCCTGTTGGGTTTCCATTCGTACTGTTAATCGGTGTGTAAGTTCACTGAGCTAACACGTTTCTGCCCCATTTTGTTTTACGACCAGCCTTAATCTAACTATCCTCAAGGCTCTAAGTGAATGTTATGAGGTTAAACTTTGAACTATTACTCGCGTTGAGCATGAGCGAGATCATGTTAAGTTACACAATGCTTTGATTTACATACGCATTAGTCTGAATATAACCTTTATGTCTATTCTTAATATCAATGGAAAGTACGTAATGACAGATCTGAACCAACTAATCGCATCGGCTGTAAAAGAATCAGGTGCGGATGACTCAATCAAATCTCAATTGACTGAATCCCTTAAGAAAGAACTGAGTGGCTACGTAAATCTCGAACTATTAAAGACCAAGTTAGAAGTATTATACAACTTCGAAAAAAACTATCTGGAACTCGTCAAAGAATACAAAGAGGAAATCAAGTTTGCTTCTACCTTGCAAGAAGATTTACGTAAAGAGCGATCAAAATTCTTCTCTGAAACATTAAAAGAAGTTTCCCATACTCTAAGCGAATCTCAGGTTGATGGTGATGTTGCATCAAAATGGCTCAAAGAACTTGTTGATAGTTACACCAAGAGCCTAGATCTTAGCAGCAGCCTAATTGAAGAACATACACTTGATACTATCGGTAAGATTCGTGCTGAGGCTAAGTTGAATAAGCCTTCTGTCGCCTCTAGTGATAACCATTAATGGAATATGACACTCACATAAAGCATCTGGTTTGTGTGCTTCACTTAGTCAAGCAACTCAAAGCTGTTCACGAAGATTTAGGCAAGAGAACCAGAGAACATTTATTGCGAGTGTTATATAGAATCATGCAAGATAAACTAGCAGAATCGAAAGTGGCTCCAACCGTCATGATGGAGCTACTAACAGCTTTACGAGAGGCAAGGGAAGACCTAGTTTTTCGAAGTGTTAATGAAGATCCTCAACTCTATTCGTCTTTCTTCCAATATGAAAAGAATGAAAACCTTTTATCACTCTCATTTGAAAGAGAATATTCAATATTTATTAATGCCAATCTGGAAAAACTTTCAATCCGTATAACTGATATAAATGATGAAGTTACGCAGAGAAAGTTAAAGCATATCACAGAAGAATTTGTAAGCTTCAAACAGTCAAAAAGCACATCTTGTATAGACTCATTCTTTTTGGAAGATAAAGTAAAACAAATCGAAAAGATATTCTCAATCTTTGATAAAGATAAAGATAGGCTTGAAGAAATCAATTACATAAGAAGGAAAGATCAAGTTCTCTTTGAAAGAGAATTTAATAGACTTTTAGGAGAACAAAATGGGGATATTTAGTCGTATTGGTGGTGCATTGCTCAATTGTATCAGCAAACCAGTAGATGTTTTATGTGAATGGGCTAGTGAGCCTTTAAAATCCAGATCTCACGAAAGGAGCGAATCCTCAAGAGAATCTGAACATAAACGCAACATGGATACATTAACTGCTCAAAAACGTTCTGAACACGAAATCAGAACAAAGGAGATGGAGCTTGAACATGAACTAAGGGCAAAAGAGAAAGAGCTAGACGTAGATCTTGAGGTCCGTAGAGTTCGTGAAATCGAAAAGGCAGTCGCCGAAATCCAAGAATGGAAAAAAGAAAAAGAGTTTGAGCGAATGGAGCGCACTACCGTAGCTATTGCTCTTTATCTTGAACAGTTAACGAAGCTAAACGTTGAAACAATCAATGCGATAGGTCATATGCAACTTGAGCTAAAGGAACGTGCTCAACAGCTTGTTTATGAAAAAACCATTCAGTATAAACAACTTCAAAATACCGCAATCGAAGAAGCGATGAACGATTTCATTAGAATCGAAGATAAATTTGGTGATAATGAAAGAGCAAAAGACATTCTAATTCGAGCTGTTGATACTAAAATGGGTAACATTATTCATACTTCAACTCGTTTCCTAGAAGAACTGAATAGAGACATTGTTAGCTTAAACCAAAGCATTGACAGGCTGACCAATCAAGGTCAAAAATTCATCGAAAATCATTTAGAGCGTTTTCATATTACTGATGCTGGTGCGCCACTTTCAATTGCCAGTGATGGAAAGACTATTCCATCGTTGAAAGACATTAACTAACCATTTGTGTAAGCCCCGTATGGGGCTTTCTACTATTGGGCAACTTAAGGCTTATTGTCACGATACATCTCCCCCCCAAGTCTTACAAAGCTGACTTACGTAAACCCTTAACTCATTTTTGTCCAAAAACAACTTAGAATAAAAAAAGAATGTTCCAACAGCAAAGGGCTTTCGCCCCTTGCTATCCCCGCAGTAAAAATCATGATCTACAACTGCTTCTTGGCATCCACCATCTTTTTTATCTCTATCCCCAACTGAATAGAACCGATGATAACGGGCAAATATTTATTGGCGGTCTCGGCTTGTTGTTGCCATTTTGGGTGCTGCGCCAGCACATCCACTGCGGATGTTAGAATTTTCTTGATTGTCATTTTAATGATTTCCTCTTCGTGTTCGTTCCTGCCACTACGGTGTGTTTTGGGGTTTAAATCACCTTTAATACACCACGCAACAAACTGTTCATCTGAAGAAAACGGGTGTTCTGTCATCTTACTCATCTGTTCAAATGCTCTGTCTAAACTTTCCGGCCTCGCATACGGGCGGAACGGATAATTGCGGATAAAGCATCCTTTCTGCTGACAAAAATGGTCCATATTTTCAACAAGAATTGAACGAGTATTTTTGCTATCAAAATAAATAACATTGTTTTCTCCTGCGTAAATACCGTGCTGTGGAACATCACCCTGATAGGTAATGATGTGGTCTGCGATTTCCATCGTTTTGTCCTCATAAGGAAATAAAATGCCCCAACAGAGGCAAAATAGGATGAAAGATAAACCTGAGAATTGGCCTTCAGCCGTTCCAGTTTTGTATTGGGTTTATTGATGGGTTTCGTAGGTGTTGCTATTGCTATACGAAGTTGGTTTTTCAGAGAAATATTTTTGGGAAGGGTGAATGCGGTGCAGTGAAAAATAGAAGGAGGTGATGAGCCTCCCTTGGTATCAAATGTTGACTAAGGTAATCAGTTGTCCCACATCAGACAGCTAAACGCTGATGTGTTGGTTGCAGGCAGCGTGACTGAAACACCTTTAACTGGTAGGGCGAGTTTCTGACCATCTGCGGTGACGATTGTTATTGATTTGGCTTTACGTAACTTAGCCCACATGTCGTAAAAGTTGTTTTCACCGACACGAGAGTTAGTTTCATAAGGCGCTTCATATTCGCTTCCGTTAACTATCAACGAAAAACCTTTAGCGGCATAAGAGCCATATTCTTGCCCTTTGACAGTGGCGGTCATAGACACCTTGGCAATATCACTGCATGCGATATATAGGCTGTTGTGCGCATCAACCACGGCGGTGTATTCGGTTGTTCCCTGACCCCAACCACTGCTCCATTGACCAGCTTCGCCATACGCCAGCGCATTGTTACTCAGCAACGCAACTATTGGTAAAAGTAATGATGCTTTCATTATTTGTTTTCCTTATCCAATGTAATAACCCAGCACATTTTGCATAAAACCACTACAAGCAATAATGCCAATAACGCCACCGATGAGTTGTGGACCAACTTTCCAGAATAGACGTTGTTTGAACATATCTTGAGCTCCATTTGCTATCAAGATATCCGGTTTGACGAAGCGACGGAATAGTTCACCGCCCATCAAACCCAGTGACAAGAAAAGTGAGCCAAAGACAAAGAACCAAAAATGCCCCCAGAATCCGAGGTGAGGTGAGCCGCCAGTAAAGAGTGAATAAATCGTGGAAACTAAAATAAAAAGTGTGGCAATAATCGGATAACGGATCATGGTTTTTTCCTTAGTATTTGTAGTGGAGTCTGTTCATCTGGACTGAAAGCGAAGGTAACCAGCCATGCGAGGATGAGTGCAGACGCATGAAATGAAGGATGTGACATGTATCGATTAACGTAAAAATTGGTTGTTTTGCGTTAATAATCAACCTTCAGGGGTGATAATCACCTTTTTAAGCCCTTACGGTCAATGAGTCTATAGCCAACTATAAAGGTTGACTGGAGGACTCATGACCGAGATCAACATTAAGCTGCTGACCAAGGCGATTGGGAAAGCAATTGCGCGCCAACGACAGCAAAAAGCCATGACGCAGGAGGAAGTGGCAGAGTACCTAAATATCGGTATGGAAGCTGTTTCCCGAATGGAGCGAGGTATTGTGGTGCCAACCATTGTCCGACTGGCTGAATTGGCTCAACTTTTTGACTGTGAGTTAACTGATTTCCTACGTGAAACCAGCAATCGTCCTACTGAGCAAAGCATTATATTAAGTCAGCAACTAGCCAGATTGAATGATACTGACCGGAAACTATTACTTAATACGATGATGCAACTGGTTGAACGACTTGCTGATTCTTAAGCATGAGTATTTGTAGTTAACTTAATTGGTTGTATTAGCCTGTTTCCCCAATTTAGGCGTTAACGTTGTTTTTCTCCGCTGTTGAATAGGCTGTTCACTGGCTATCTGATGAGTGAAAACAGCCGTTTTGTCATCGTGAACTGGTCCGTCAGGATAGAACTCTTCCATGACCAATGGTATTTCTTCCTCCGAGTCTTCGAACTGGCCGTTTTGCAGCAATTGTCGGGCTGTATGCTCCAGTTCAATCATGCCTAAACCCGCCTCTAAATCGGATTCAGCAGCGTCTTTGGCTTGGCTGATGGTAGTGGCAAGCTCCGCACCTTCCCGCAAAGTAAGGTCCACGTAATACACCGGTGTTTGATACGACAGTGTGGTGGTCTTGGCGCGAAGCTTGAGCAGTAAGGGCAGATAACGCGTATTACCGCCGCTCAATGCCTGAAAGTATTGCAGACGGGCGGCTAAGGTTCGCACCGAGTTATAACCGGTTGTTCGGAAGATGAAACTGCCTAACTCATCGCCTTGACCATCAACCTGCACATTCAATCGGCCATACAATTTGCAACCATGTTCTCGCGCATACGGGCAAAACTGCGGGCCCGCACAAGGCTGTTCTTCTGTGCCACCGGCTGCACTCACTCGTCGGGCTTTCTCTCCATCGCCAACACACAGCGGTCGTCCGGTTTGTCGGTCAAACGCACTGTATTCCGCACGCAGATTTAAGTCGGTGTCATTAAACAGCATCCGAACCGGTATCGCGCGAATTTTCTGATTCGGCGCGGCCTCTGAGAGTTTTTGATGCAGCGGGTGCAGTAACCATTCCCCCTTGTTTTTGATTTGTGTGGTTAAGGTAAAACTATCGTCTTTTTCCGGTAGCCATTTATCGTTTTTACACACTAAACGGCCAATCGAGATACGCCCGATAACGGGCGGGGTAATTGCCAGTCCTTTAATCATACGGACTCCTAATATGGGTTAATGAGAAGGATGAGCAGTGGTTTGAATGGTGAAGCGACGCGAGCCCGGAACAGGTTTGCAATATTGTTGGATCAACTCAGGGTGTTCTTGACTGATTTTATCGACATCAGCTACCAGCCGGTCTTTGGCTTTGCGCCAAGTGACTTTGCCTTGTTGGAATAACGCCGCCGTACAGGTGCCTAACGCCACTTGAATGCGTTGTTTGATTTCGGACTCTTTGCGCTCAGCGACTTCCTTCTGTTCACGTAAATTGAGTAATTCGGCAAACAGTTGGTTGTATTCCGGCGACTCCGATAAATCGAGCGTTTGACCGTTATCCGCTGGAAACAGGGATAACAGTGCTTTGCCTGCATCATCAGAGCCATCGGGCTCAGGTTGTCGGTTGTCTTGCACACAGGCCCAGAACTGCGACTCCCGTTCGATTAAATCCGCAATTTTGTCATCATCGCGTTCAATACGATAAATCCGAAAATCCTGCCCACCAATCAACACCGCTACATCGGCCCACGCATGACCCGTCACCGCCAATTGATGTAATACCTGACATTGGTAAGCAATCGGTATCCCGTCTTCCCATTGAGGTGCCGAGTGATAACCCGCCGTTTTAATTTCCAATATCCCGCAATCTGCTTTACCCACCACTTCACGGTCAAGGTTCGCCAACATGAACGGATAATCTGGATGCTGAAGTACCGCATTGACCCGTCGTACACGTCGGCCTGTTCTGGCGGCATACACTTTGGCTAATACCGGCTCTAACACCGTTCCCCAAATCACGGCTTCCTTCTCGGATAAATCCGCGGCTGGCTTACGATTGGTTTTCTCAAGCCACAGCGATAACGGGCTTTTATACGGCGATAGCCCCACGGCTACTGCTGCATCCGAAGAACCAATCCCTTGCGCTCTGATTTTCAACCATGCTTCACGGCCTAAATCAGTGGTCGAGGCCAACCGAATGGCTTGGTAATAACGTGCTTTCATAGAAACTCCAGAAATGAAAAACCCCGAGGGCAAGGCCGTTCGGGGCTACTGAATGAATGGAATAAAGGGGATAAAGAAAATAAATCAGTGAACGAGCGTTAACGCCTGTTCTAACGCTTTGTGTTTCAGTTGTGCGCCCTGACCAAACCAAGCGGAATCAAGGCGATTGTCTTGATTGCGTGCTCGACGATGATGGTCGACATATTCCGTGACCGCATTCAGTAACCCCCACGCCGTGCCACTGGCAGCCGAGTAATCTGACCCCATGCCTTCCCCCAGATACAAACCACTCACTTTCTGGAAGATTTTGGAATCGGCATTGGCTTCGCTGTACTCCGGTTCATTCAACACAATACGTAAATATTGGTCTGCTTCCTCCGGCGATACAGAGCGCTGTCCCAACTGCTTGAGATTGCGCATAAACGCATCCCAATTGGAAAAGCCCAGCCCTAATGCTTCTTTCACCTGCATTGGGTCAAACTTGGTGGAGTGCGGTATTTTCACGGCACCGGAGCTCTCCCGCGTTGCCATCTGCAAGGTGTTATTACACACCACGCGAACTGAGGTGAATTGCGCGGTCGTACATAACGTACCGTCACAACTGGTGGCTAATAACAGATAGGCTTTAATACGGTCATTGCCTTTAATGCGTGCTTCTTGACCGGTTTTCGCTAACGCCCAGAGTTTACGCCCGCCTTTTAATACCCCCGCCGTTTCTAATTCAAAACCACCGACAGACACCAAGTCTTTATAAAAGTTCAGCACCTCATGCGGCTGCACGACTTTATAACGATTGGAGACCACCGATAACGGCTCTAACGAATCAGAACGATAAAGTACCTTGGCATCGGAATGAGAACGAATATTTAACGCAGCAGAGTCCGCATTAAATAAAACGTCCGACTGTTGAATAGACCAATCCATACCCGCCTCTTTAAGCCAGATATTAATTGGTTGTTGTTCGGTGAGTTGATTGCCTAAACCGTGCCATGGTGTTGCACCGATATAAGCCATGGATGATATTTCATGAGCCATAAATATATTCCTTGTTGTTTGGTATTTACGTCTAAGGAATGATATATATTTGTAATAAATTCGGATTGACTGTTTTTTAGTGGGGCACTAATCTATTGCCACTTCTGCTATTAGTAGCAGAAGTGGCAATAAGTTCTCTATTTTGATGAGTTAGTTGTTTCGTTTTTTTCGTCGTTAATGTATTCGTTTGGACTTATAGCTTTCAGTAGTTTTTTTTTCAAATTCAATGGCCATGAAACAAATCGACATATTGAAGGTGACTCAATTATCATCTTGTAGCTCATTGCGGAATAAATGAATGCCATTTCTCTCAGCGAAAAATACAATGACATATTAGGGATGAATCCTATTGTGCACTCTATTAACTCATTTGTTGTAAGTGTTGAGTTCACTGCTTTTCTTAGGCTTTCATCATCTATTTCATTGTATGCTAAATCTTTACTTCCTAAGGCTGTGTATATTTTATTGAGAGATTTTTCAATCTTAGATGTGAAATTAATATCATATTCATCTGATTTTTCTGTTCCTATATCTAATTCTTCTTTTAGGTTTATATTCCACTCAGATAAGCAATCAATTAATGTAAAGAACTCCACGTCATTTGAAAAGATTGATGATTTATTGAAAAAGCTCATCCCATGAGATGGAATTGCTTTTTCTTTGAAGTTTTCTGTTGAAACTATCTTGTAAATGTAAGGAGTTAATGTGTTATTTTTAATATTGGAGTTGCTGGTTTTAATAAGTAGACAGATATATATCTTTGTATAAGTGGATGTTAGTCTGTAATTGGGATGGTTTTCGCTATTTTTAATTATCTTTAATGACTCCATTGCTGCGGAGTCGAAATTGAGATCATAAATTTTAATTAGGGTGTCGAGCATGTAATAGGGGGAACTATTTTTATATTTAAGGTTTTGCCTCTGGAACCAACATGAGTTTTCCCTGTCGAATCTGTGGTGGATTAAATAATGTAAAATGTGTGCGGATTTGCTCATGTATTTATCATTTAGATTTGCATGATATCTGATAGATAAGTTTTCTGTCATGTTTATTATTTTTTGTTGATTCTTTTTTCCTTTTTTTATAGATCTATTTATTTCAGTTGTTAAGTTATTTAATGACTTCCAGTGTTCGGTTTTTGTGTGCTTTGATTTGTTTATTGCGGAGAGGTAATAATAAGAGAATTCATCAATGTGATCTCTAAAATATAAAGCAAGACGCATTCCTTGTAGAGCGGACGATATCAATAAAAATAGTTCTTTACTGGCATTTTTAGAGTCTTTATTTCCTTTTTTGTTGAGTGTTTTGTGTTGTGTGATTAAATGTTCAACTCTTTCATTAATTGTTTTTTGTTTTAATGCTGACTTTAAAGATATTTTCCCTATAAATTCATTGAACTCTGTTGTTTCTTCAGTTGTTAAATTTTTATTTTTTAAGATTGCCTTTATGTAATTTCGAATCAGTACATCAAGTGGCGTTTTTTCTTCTGTTTCTAATTTTGAGTTAATAAGGTTTATAAAATGATAAATAGGGCTGTTTGTACTAAAGTTTTCAATTAAATTAAATAATAGTAGTGCAGAAAAAGGAACTATTAATTTCTTTTGAAATTCCTTGTTGTAATCTTCTTTTTCCATATCAAGCAGATATGGTGAAGAACTTAAATTTTTCATTGCTTCTTCAACAAGTTCTAATACACCACCAAGTTGAACCATCAGCTGTTCATCATTACCTGAAAGAAAAGAAACTAGCCGGTTAAGTAATACATCAGAAAAAATATCTTGTTTTGTTGTGAAGCTACGCTTTATGGAAAGTTGTTCTTTTCTGTCATCAACTAAATCACAAGCATCAAAAAGCGATGAAATGATTTCCTCATAATTAATTGATTTTACTATCACTAAATTTTTCTCCTTGTCTCTGCAGATTTTCGGAGGTTACATAAATCCAAAAACTCTAGTCTTGTTTTAACTCAACGAGCGAAGGAAAAAACATGAAAAAATTAAAGGATACAAGCATCAAGCTGATACCAATGCATTTAAACCATCTTAGTCAAATGCTATCCACTTCAAATTGTGGAAATCATATCGTCACTACAAAAGAACATACGCCTTTGGTAGGCCATAGGTGTTCCCCAATCTTCGGTGATGGTGATCGGATCATTCGAATCAAAGAGTTTGCTGCAATGATCAGTCTTAGTCGTTCAACGATCTATGACCGCTTAAACCCAAAGTCACCACGATTCGACCCTACTTTTCCTAGACCCATCAAACTTGGTGCGTCAGCGATTGGCTGGCACTTAGTCGATGTTGCTGCGTGGATTAGTTCTTTAACTTCAACAAATTGATTCTTTGGAGCGTAATTATGAATACTTTTGACAAAAATCCAGTGCAATTTCCTTTTCATGTATTACCTATTGGGTTGCAACAGGTAATCCAGAGGGTACATGCAGAAACTCAGGCACCATTACCTTTGATTGCATCTTCGTTACTTGGAGCAATGTCGCTGTCTTGCCAAGACCTTTTTGACGTGGAACCAAAGGAAAAAATGCGTTACCCAATTTCGCTATACCAAATGATATTAGCGGAATCTGGAGAACGTAAATCGACCGTAGATCGATTGCTAATGAGTGGGATTCGTGAACTTGAAGCAGAGTGGGAAATAGAGCATCAAGACCACGTATCAAACAATAAAACTGATATTTCAGTATGGGAAGTGCAATATCACGCACTTCGTAAAAAGTTACAGCAAGATATCAAGAAGGGCGAAGATCCAGAGAAAACGATAAAAGCACTAATTGAATGTTCAAATGCAAAACCTAAAGAACCAGTTCGTAAACGTGTCGTGATTAATGACATCACGACGGCGGCTATTAAAAAAATGTTGGGCACTGGTTGGCCGTCTTTAGGTCTTTATTCTGATGAAGCCGGTAGTATTTTGTTCGGTGAATTACTCAGTGATTCGGCTTTACTGAACTCATTGTGGAATGGTAGTTCCATTGAGGTTGATCGTGCCAGTACTGAGGTGTTTAAAATCGAAGATGCTAGACTCAGTTGTATGTTCATGGTTCAGCCACAACTGTTTGAAGCATACATGGCGAAAAAAGGCGAACAGTCGCGAGCTTCAGGATTCTTCGCTCGGACGCTATTTTGTGCACCTCTTTCGACGATAGGACAGAGAACAAGCGACAAAGAAGAATGGTTAATTAATAACTCAAATCCAATGGCGTTGGAGGCTTTTAACAAGCGAATTAGAGAACGATTACAAAAAGCTGTATGGCGAAGAATTACAGGACAACCTCGAGACATTATTCGGTTTTCTCCTGAAGCTAGTGCGAGATGGTCTGCTGAATTTAATCGCGTTGAATCACTGTGCACGCCGTTGGGTTCGCTAGAGAATTTTCGTGATTATGCTTCAAAGCATGCTGAACATGTATCCAGAATCGCTGGGGTTTTGGAGGGATTTTGTAGTGGTGATGCATTGGTTTCTGACCAGATCATGTATGCAGCTATAACAATAGCGAACTGGTATTTTGATTCCTTCATCTATTTGATGAGTAAAAGTTGTATTCCAGAAGAAATTAGATTTGCAGATTTACTTGATAGTTGGTTGCAACACAAAATACATAATTATCCGAATTGTGTATTTCCAAAAAATCATCTTCTAAAGTTCGGCCCCAATAGTGTTCGCTCAAAATGTTCACTGGAGAAGGCCTTAGCCACACTTTTTCAACGGGGAAAGATTAATGTATTTAAACATGGAAAAACAAACTATATTCAATATTTGCCATATGGCACACCTAGGGTTTAAAAAATAACTTCAGAGTGTTTAATTAACATCCTTCATGGATTTTTCTCATAATTGATGGAGGTTTTCTTACGTAACGTCTTATTTTTATATTAATTTTTGTTGGTATTGTAATATATGCCAATGATACATTTCTACTCTTAATGTAATTCATTTAATTAATAACGGCATAGTTAGGGGTTATCTATGCCGTTTATTGAGGTGTATATGTATTTCGATAATCAACTGACAACCATTGAATATAATAATTTAACAAACAGAATGACTAAGAACTATGGATCTTTAGATCTGTATAAGGTTAATAGAATCATAGAGACAGTGCAGAAAAGCTTACGGTATTATAGTAGGGTAAGAGCATTCAGGATAGACTTACGTTTTGCCAATGATTACATGGATGGAGATGTAGATACTCCATCCCATTTTCAACAAGCAGACCCGAAGGCAATTACTCGTTTCTTTGAATCACTTAAGAGTCAATTAAAGGTATATCGTAAAAATAAAAATATAATGGTAAGTAGAGATGATTTTAAATATATCTGGACAAGAGAGAAGGATGAATCATTTCATCATCACTACCATCTTGTTTTATTGTTTGATAAGGATGTTTATTATCATTTAGGTGATTGCTCACCTGATAACTCATCTGGGATTGCAGCTATGATTCAAAAGGCTTGGTGTAGTGCTTTAAGAGTGAGTTTTCCAGAATATGCAACATTGGTGCATTTTCCTGATAACTGTGCGTATAACCTAGAAGGTAAAAATGCGACATTACAGGATGAGAAATTTATATGGGCTTTAGAGCGATTCTTATATCTCTCTAAAGTCGATACGAAAACGACAGATGATGGTTTTCGTAATTTTGGCTGTAGTCAGTTTCCCGTTTATTCATTGTGATTGATTAGGCAAATGATGATCTGGCGCTGATGAATTAAAAACTTTGATATATCCGTGCCAATTGCTTCCCAAACGCGCTATAACGCAGTAGGATTAACCTAATACATTTTATTAGGTGCAAGCCTTTACATGCCTGCAAACGTCACTGAAAAGCGTTTAGATGCACTCCCGCAGGCAACTCGGGAGCGGCTTGCGCATATCGACTTTACCTTGATGTTTAAAGGTGAAGCGGTGCGGGCTGACTTGATCGCACGCTTCAACATCGCACCCGCTCAGGTGACGAAAGATTTCACTCTCTATCGTGAATTGGCACCTCAGAACATTGAGTATGATGCACAACGCCGGTTGCATGTTCGCAGCGCTCAGTTCCATTCTCTGTTTCAATACGACCCGCTACGCACACTGGCAACGTTGAGTCAGGGCTTTGGTGATGGTTTCTCTGGCAAACGTGGTGTGCCATTCCCTTGTGAAGCGCCACATCATCTCAATCAGCCTGCACTGTCTATTATCGCGACCTTGACCGAAGCTATTCACAAACGCAAAGCAGTTCAGATCAACTATGTCTCACTGAGCAGTGGTGAAACGCTGCGTGAGATTGTGCCGCATACACTGGTTGATAGTGGCTTACGCTGGCATGTACGCGCTTATGATCGCTTACAACACGCATTCAGAGATTTTGTACTGACGCGGGTAAAACAATGTACGTTCGTTACTGATTCAACGCTGAACGAAGCAGAGCAATCAATGAACGATGAGCAATGGAGCGCCCTTATTTCGCTCGAATTAGTGCCACACCCGAATCTCAAACATAAAGAAGCGATTGCACTTGATTACGCCATGACTGATGGCCTGAAAACCATTCAGATCAGGGCCGCGATGGCCGGTTATTTATTACGGTTATGGAATGTTGATTGTTCGGCAGACCATCACCTGACAGGGGCTGAATATCAGCTCTGGTTACGCAATTCAGCATGTCTGGCGGTGGCGCATAACGCCCTATTAGCACCAGGCATGAGTTAATTTTTATTTTAGCTGGGCATCAGCCTGGCAACAGGATAACAACATGGATCACAGCGTTCACAACAAACTGGTTTCTTTCATCTGGAGCATCGCCGACGACTGCCTGCGGGATGTCTATGTGCGTGGCAAATACCGTGACGTGATTCTGCCGATGGTGGTGCTGCGCCGTTTAGACACCTTGCTTGAGCCATCGAAAGAAGCGGTGTTGGAAGAGGTTCGTTTCCAGCAGGAAGAAATGAACGCGGTGGAACTGGATGACGAGCCATTAAAAGCGGCATCGGGTTATGTGTTTTACAACATCTCGAAATGGACGCTGAAAACCCTACATGCGGCGGCCACCAATAATCAGCAGATCTTGTTGCAGAATTTTAATGAATACCTGAATGGTTTTAGCGACAACGTCAAAGAGATCGTTGGGCGTTTTAACCTGAAATCGCAGATCCGCCATATGGCTGAAAAACAGGTGTTGCTCGATGTGGTGGAAAAGTTCATTTCACCCAACATCAACCTGACACCGCAGGAATGCGAAGATGCCTCTGGCAACAAACTTCCGGCACTGACCAACCTCGGCATGGGTTATGTGTTTGAAGAGTTGATCCGTAAATTTAACGAAGAGAACAACGAAGAGGCGGGCGAACACTTTACCCCGCGTGAAGTGATCGAGCTGATGACGCATCTGGTGTTTGACCCGCTCAAAGATCAGTTACCGCTCACCATGACCATCTACGACCCCGCCTGTGGCAGTGGTGGCATGCTTACCGAATCGCAGAACTTCATTGAAGAGAAATATCCGGCAGTGGGTGCGAGCCGCGACATTCACCTCTACGGCAAAGAGATCAACGACGAGACTTACGCGATTTGTAAGTCAGACATGATGATCAAGGGCAATGATCCCGCCAATATCAAAATCGGCTCAACCCTCTCGACCGATGAATTCTCGCACATGCGGTTCGACTTTATGCTCTCAAACCCGCCCTATGGCAAAAGCTGGGCGTCGGAGCAGAAAAATATTAAAGAGGGAACCGAGGTCATCGACCCGCGCTTTAAAGTGCAGTTGACTGATTACTGGGGCAAAGTGGATGCGAAAGGCAGTGATGCCACGCCACGTTCCAGTGACGGGCAATTGCTGTTTCTGATGGAAATGGTCAGCAAGATGAAGGCGCCGGTTAATGGCACCATTGGCAGCCGTATCGCCTCGGTGCATAACGGTTCAAGCCTGTTTACCGGCGATGCCGGTGGTGGTGAAAGTAACATCCGCCGTTATCTGATTGAAAACGACATGCTCGAAGCCATCGTGCAACTGCCGAATAACCTCTTCTATAACACCGGAATCACCACCTATATCTGGTTGCTGAACAACAACAAACCAGAACGCCGCAAAGGGAAAGTGCAACTGATCGATGCCAGTCAGTTATTCCGCAAACTGCGTAAAAATTTAGGCAATAAAAACTGCGAATTTGCGCCGGAACATATCGCCGAAATCATGCAAACCTACCTTGAATTTAACGAGGTGGAACGCCAGCTTGATGCCAATGGCGACGCCATCGGTTTAGCCAGTAAAATTTTCAATAACGAAGATTTCGGTTATTTCAAAGTCACCGTCGAGCGCCCTGATCGCCGTAAAGCGCAGTTCAGCGCCGAGCGCATTGCGCCGCTGCGTTTTGACAAATCACTCAGCGAAGCGATGGAATATTGCTATGGCGAATATAACGACAAGGTCTATCAAGCTGGTTTCTTGGCAGAACAGGGTAAACACATTACCGATTGGTGCGAGAAAAACGACATCAGCTTAAATAACAAAGCCAAAGAAAAGCTGCTCGATACCGCTTTCTGGCTCAGTTCACGCAAGTTACTCGATGCCGCACAAACGCTGATGGAAGGTGTGGGTGAGGCTGAGTTTACCGATTTCAATCTGTTTAAAGACAAGGTCGATGCAGCACTGAAAGCCAGCAGTTTGAAACTATCCGCGCCCGAAAAGAATGCCATTTTAAATGCCGTGAGCTGGTATGACGAAACCGCAGAAAAAGTGGTGAAGAAGGTGCTCAAACTCTCTGCTGATAAACTGGCGGAATTACTGGAACTCTATAGCTGCGAAGAGGGCGACCTGCCTGATTTTGGTTATTACCCGCATGGCAAGAAAGGCGAATTCGTCACGTATGAAAGCAGCAGCGATTTGCGCGACACCGAGTCCGTGCCACTGAAACAGAGCATCTATCAGTATTTCCTTGATGAAGTAAAACCGCATGTTGCTGAAGCTTGGCTGAATATGGAATCGGTGAAGATTGGCTGTGAAATCAGCTTTAATAAATATTTCTACCGCCATAAACCACTGCGTAAACTTGAAGCGGTGGCACAAGAAATCATTGATCTGGAAAAACAGGCCGATGGTCTGATTGCGCAGATTTTAGGGCTGACAACCCACTCGGCAACGGTATAGGCAGGAGACGCAAGCATGACGACGTTCACTGTAATGCCGAAGTATGAGGCGTATAAAGATTCTGGTGTTGATTGGTTAGGAGAAATACCAGAAGAATGGAGCACTCGAAAAGTAAAATATTTGTTCCGTATTGGTCGAGGGCGTGTTATCTCGCAGCAAGAACTTGATGATAATGGGTGTTATCCAGTGTATTCATCTCAGACTCAAAATGATGGGATACTAGGATACATATCAACTTTTGATTTTGATTGTGAGCAAATTACTTGGACGACAGATGGTGCCAATGCAGGAACCGTCTTTCTTCGAAAAGGTAAGCATAATTGCACAAATGTTTGCGGTACATTGCAACCAATTAACAAGCAGAAAATAAGTCTAGAGTTTTTAAAAAACGCATTATCAATTGCGGCTCAATTTTACAAGAGACCTGATACAAACGGTGCAAAAATAATGAATGGCGAAATGGCAGAGATTTTTGTCACGTTTCCGCCATTAGAAGCTCAAACCGCCATCGCTAATTTCCTCGATGAAAAAACAGCCAAAATCGACGAAGCGATTGCCATCAAAGAAAAGCAAATTGAACTGCTGAAAGAACGCAAACAGATCATCATTCAACAGGCTGTCACACAAGGCTTAGACCCGACTGTGCCGATGAAAGACTCTGGTGTGGAATGGATTGGGAAGATTCCGGCGCATTGGGAAGTTCGTCGAAGTAGATTTGTTTTTTGTCAGCGAAAAGAAAGAGCTAGATCAAATGATGTTCAGTTGTCCGCAACTCAAGCCTATGGTGTCATTCCTCAAGAGCAATATGAGGAAATGGTTGGTAGAAAGGTTGTTAAAATTTCTTTTCATTTAGACAAACGAAAACATGTAGAAATAAATGACTTTGTTATCAGCATGCGTAGTTTTCAAGGTGGTCTCGAGAGGGCTTGGGCCTCTGGGTGTATTCGATCCTCTTATGTCGTGTTACGGCCTGTAAATTCTGAAGAGATAGACGCGGGGTTTTTTAGTTATTTACTAAAACTACCCAGTTACATTAATGCCTTACAAATGACGGCAAGTTTTATCCGTGATGGGCAAGATTTGAATTTTGATAATTTTTCTCAGGTTGATTTATTCATTCCGCCTATTGATGAACAGCGCGCGATATTTTCAGCAATTCAATCTAAGGTCGATGAGATAAATAAAGCAACAGAGATATTTATTGGGCAGATCACTAAATATCAGGAATACAAAACCACTCTCATTAACAGCGCCGTTACCGGCAAAATCAAAGTGGTGTAACCATGAGCTATCAGCCACCGTTTCAGCTCACCCACACCATGATGCGCCATGTGGCCCACATCGGCGAACTGATTGGCACATGGAAGGCGGCTAATCAAAACCAGTTGGTGCCCGAGCTGCGCCGTGGCAACCGTATTAAAACCATTCAGGCATCGCTGGCAGTCGAGCAAAACACGCTGACACTGGAACAGGTAACGGCGGTAATCGAAGGCAAAACCGTGCTGGGCCTGCCAAAAGAGATTCAGGAGGTGCGCAATGCCTTTACCGCTTATGAAGCGTTAGAGCGCTGGCACCCGCAGCACATCGACGACTTACTGGCCGCACACGCCTTATTACTGCATGGCCTGATTGATGACGCAGGCCACTGGCGCAGCAAAGGGGCGGGCATCTATCGCGGTGAGCAACTCGTACATATGGCCCCACCAGCCAGCCAAATTCCACGCCTCATGGCCGATCTGTTCGCTTGGCTAGCCAACACCGATGCCCACCCGCTGATTGCCTCGGCGGCCTTTCATTACGAGTTTGAATTTATTCACCCGTTTGGTGATGGCAATGGCCGCATCGGGCGCTTATGGCAAACGCTTATTTTAAGCCACTGGCAGCCGATGCTGGCGTTCCTGCCGGTTGAAACCGTTATCAAACATCGCCAGCAAACCTATTACCAATTACTGACCGAATCTGATCAGAAAAGCGATTGTTCGGCTTTTATCGAATTTTTGCTGCAAGCGATAGAAGACAGCCTGCAAGAAGCCATTAACACCCAACCTGATACCGAAAAAACGCGGGTACAAACGCGGGTACAAACGCGGGTACAAACGCCGGAACTGATCTTGGCTTTGTTAAGCGAGCATCCGCAAATGAGTTTGGCCGAGGTCGCACAGCAGATAGAAAAATCAGTCACGACCGTCGAACGCGCCGTTGCCAAGCTGAAAACACAAGGCCGTATAGCGTTTATCGGGCCGAAAAAAGATGGTTACTGGCAGGTTATACAAGAATAAAAAATCAGGGAGAAAACATGGTAAGCCACACCAACGAACAAGCGCTGGAAGCAGCCATAGAGAAAGCCTTAACCGGCCTGTGTATGGAAGAGGTGAAAGCGGGTATTAATGAACCTGCTGGTGCTTATATCACCCAGCATAATGGTTTCCAGCAAGGTTTTCCGGCTGATATCGATAAGCAATATGCCCTCGATTTACGCTTGTTCTGGCAGTTTCTTGAAAACACGCAAGCTGAAGAATTAGCTAAGCTGAAAGTGCATCATGCCAACGACTGGCAGCGCAAAGTGTTAGAGCGTTTCGACCGTCTGATCAAAAAACACGGTGTGCTGCATCTGCTCAAGAAAGGCTTAAGTGTGGATGATGCTTACCTGACCCTGATGTATCCGGCGCCACTCGCCAGCAGCAGTCAGGCAGTGAAACAGAATTTCACCGCGAATATTTTCAGTTGCACCCGACAGGTGTGTTACTCGCAACTCAACCCGTTGCAAGAAATTGATATGGTGCTGTTTATTAACGGCATCCCGCTGGTGACACTCGAACTGAAAAACGCGTGGACGGGTCAAACCGCGCGTTACCACGGCCAGAAACAATACCGTGAAGATCGCGACATCAATCAGCCTTTGCTGAACTTTGGCCGTTGTCTGGTGCATATGGCGGTGGATACCGATGAAGTCTATATGACCACCAAACTGGCTGGTAAAGAGACCTTCTTCCTGCCATTTAATAAAGGCAATAATCACGGTCAGGGCAACCCACCCAACCTGTTCGGCCACAAAACGGCCTATCTGTGGGAAGAGGTCTTCACCAAAGTGAGTCTGGCCAACATCATTCAGCACTTTGTGCGTTTAGATGGCTCATCGAAAGACTTACTCAACAAACGCACCCTGTTCTTCCCCCGTTATCACCAGCTTGATGTGGTGCGCAGGCTGGTCGATCATGCCGCACATTATGGTGTCGGGCACACCTATCTGATCCAACACTCTGCCGGTTCAGGCAAATCAAACTCGATCACATGGGCCGCCTATCAACTGATAGAGGCGTACCCAGCAACCAATGATGTGCATGGCAGTCATGGCATCGATCAGCCGTTATTTGATTCTGTGATTGTCGTGACTGACCGCCGCCTGCTAGATAAACAGCTCAGAGAGAACATCAAAGAGTTCTCTGAGGTGAAAAACATCATTGCGCCAGCGAATAAATCATCAGAGCTGAAATCGGCCCTCGAAAATGGCAAGAAGATCATCATCACCACCATCCAGAAATTCCCGTTCATTGTTGATGGCATTAGCGACCTCAGCGACAAACGTTTTGCCGTGATCATCGACGAAGCGCACAGCTCACAATCGGGCACCGCGCACAGCAAAATGAACGAAGCGATGGGGAAAACGGAAGAAGAAGCTGAAGATATTCAAGATCTGATCTTGCAGTCGATGCTATCACGCAAGATGCGGGGCAATGCCTCTTATCTGGCGTTCACAGCAACACCGAAGAACACCACATTAGAGAAGTTCGGTCAGCGACAGGAAGATGGCAGCTATCGGCCATTCCACCTGTATTCAATGAAACAGGCCATCGAAGAAGGCTTTATTCTGGATGTGGTGGCGAATTACACCACCTATCGCAGTTATTACGAAATCAGTAAATCGGTCGAAGACAATCCGCAATTCGACAGTAAAAAGGCACAGAAGAAGTTACGTGCATATGTCGAAGGCAGTCAGGAAACCATTAATGTGAAAGCCGAAATCATGCTGGAGCATTTTATTCCGCATGTTGTGAATGCCAAGAAGCTGAAAGGGAAAGGCAAGGGGATGGTGGTGACGCAGAACATCGTGTCTGCCATTCGTTATTTCAAAGCCATTACCAAACAGCTCGACGCGATAGGCAACCCTTTCAAAGTTCTGATCGCATTCTCAGGCACAAAAGAGGTCGATGGCATTGAATATACCGAAGCTGATCTGAATGGTTTTGCTGAAAATGACACCCGCGATAAATTTGATACTGATGAATACCGCCTGCTGATTGTCGCGAACAAATATCTGACAGGGTTCGATCAGCCGAAACTCTGCGCGATGTATGTCGATAAAAAACTGGCTGGTGTGCTTTGCGTGCAAGCATTATCACGTTTGAACCGAGCAGCACCGAAATGGGGTAAGAAAACCGAAGATTTATTTATTCTCGATTTCTTTAATGCGGTGGATGATATCAAGGCCGCCTTCGACCCGTTTTACACTGCGACATCATTATCACAGGCGACCGACATTAACGTGTTGCATGAGCTAAAAGACGCGCTCGATGACGTGGGCGTGTATGAGTGGTATGAAGTCGAAGAGTTCGTTCAGCGTTATTTCAAAGGCGATGACGCCCAACTACTCAGCGGCATTATCGATGTCGCTGCCGAGCGCTTCAATCAAGAGCTGGAACTCACCAACGCAGAGCAAGTTGATTTTAAAATCAAAGCCAAGCAGTTCGTAAAAATCTACGGCCAGATGGCATCGATTATTCCTTACGACATGTTGTTGTGGGAGAAACTGTTCTGGTTCCTCAAATTCCTGATCCCGAAACTGAAAGTACAAGATCCAGAAAGCGATCTGCTGGATGAACTGCTCAACTCAGTCGATCTGGCCTCTTACGGCCTACAGCGCGTCAAACTGAATTACACCATTGATTTAGATGCACAAGAAACCACCGTTGACCCGCAGAACCCGAACCCGCGTGGTGGGCATGGCGGTGATGTCGAGACAGATCCGCTGGACGCGATCATCAATAACTTCAACGAGAAATGGTTCCAAGGCTGGAGCTCAACGCCAGAAGAGCAAAAAGTGAAGTTCGTGAACATCGCCGACAGCGTGAAAAAACACCCTGATTTCGAAGCGAAATATCAGAACAACCCTGACCCAATCAACCGCGAACTGGCATTCGAAAAGATCTTGAAAGAAGTGATGCTACTGCGCCGTAAAGATGAATTGGAGCTCTACAAGCTGTTCGCCAACGATGCAGCATTTAAAACATCATGGATGCAAAGCGTGCAGAGAATGGTTGGGGTGTGATGGTTTATTAGATAAGAAGTGAGAACAATATGTCCGAAATTATAAATAAAATAGATATAAGTAAGATATACGAGCAGGATTTAAATTTTTTATTTGGTGCTGGAGCTTCATTTGGGTTGTTTCCAACATTGGCAACACAAATGAAAGATGAAAATGGCAATTATGAAACCATCGAAACGCTTGCTCATTATTTTGAATCAAAAAACAAAAAAAATTTAAACTCTCTATTGTTCATGTACTATTACAAAGAATGTATTGAGCCTGTAATGAAATTTAACTGGAGCGAAAACAAAGGTTGGCATATTGACTTTGATGATAGAATTGAATTAGAGGTAATGAGTAATTACAAAGCGCTATTATTTACACTGTTTTCTATTTTGGATAAAAAACATCATCAAGAAAAAAAGGTTAATATATTTACAACCAATTATGATTCTTGTTTTGTTGAAGCTTACGAAGAGTTGCTTGAAGAAAATAAAACTCAGTTAAATTTAAATGACGGGTCAAATGGTTTTAAGCGAAAAGTGGTCGAAGCTAGAAATTTTGATTCAATACAGGTTAGGAAAAGCACTTTTGATAAGAATGCCACTATAGTTCCTCAGGTAAACATTATTCACCTGCATGGATCTGCTTATTGGAGAAAGAAAGGTGAATCAATAGAAGTCCAATACCATAATAACAATAATGATAGATTGATTGAGCGATTTCCAGAAAGCGAATTGAAAATATTTAAATCTTTTATTAAAAAATCTGACTCAAAAAAAGAAGAGCTAAAAATTGAATTCTCCTCTGATTTTGACGAAATAGAAAAGGAATTCTGGGTTAAGTACAATAAACTTCCAATTGTTAATCCCACAAAATGGAAGTTTTATGAAACAGTATTTGAGGAGCATTACTATCAAATGCTAAGGTATATGAGTTACCAGTTAGAAAAAAGACAATCGACATTAATTGTTTTTGGTTTTTCATTTGCAGATGAACATATTAGACATTTAGTTAAAAGGTCTCTATCCAACAATTATCTTACAATGTATATATGCTGTTTTGATGATTCCCAGCTTTCAAAGATGAAAAGCTATTTTGCTGAATATGCCAATGTTAAGTTTATTAAGATCGAACAAAACTTAAACTTCAGCGAATTCAATAATAATGTTTTTTCTATTACCCCTTTGGTGTAGGGTGGAAATATGTCTATATTGGTTGGTGAGGTAGTTGGCGTAAATGGTGTAACTGTCACGGCTAGACTTTATGAGGAATCTAACAAAGATACTTTATTCTACGGTGGGAAATTATTAAAAGGTATATCAATCAGAGAGTTCGTAAAAATAGAGCGCGGATTTAAAGAAATTATTTGTCTTGTTGAGGGAGAGTTTCTTGATGAGAAACGTTATGAAGATAATGAAGAAAAGAGATATTATATTAGGAGAGTAGAGCTAAAACCAATAGGTTATTTTGAAAAGGGAGTTTTTTTCGAGGGTATCAAGTACCTGCCTCTTATCAAAGATAGAGTATATCTTCTTGAGGAAGAGAGAGTTTCAGATATTTATGGTAAACCAGTGGACGAAGATTTCATAATAGGTCGGTTATTGAAAGAAGAAATACCAATCTCTTTGAAGTGGGATAAATTATTTAATACTCATATTGGTGTTTTTGGCAATACTGGTAGTGGGAAATCAAATACGTTAACAAAGTTATATACTACTTTATTTGAACATAAAATTGAACAAATTTGCGGGAAAAGTAGGTTTGTTGTAGTGGATTTTAATGGAGAGTACGCAACCAATCAACTGGTATCTAAAAAATACAAAACCATTTACAATCTAAACACAAAAGATGAATCAGATAAATTCCCACTATCTAAAAATGAATTCTGGAGTTTGGAATCACTTTGCATTCTATTTCAGGCTACTGCCAATACTCAAAAGCCATTTATAAATAGAATAATTAACAGCAAGGATAAATATAAAAGCATAGATAATAGCTTGGAGATTTATTTAAAGAAAACATTTGAAAGAATATTTACCGCGGCGCAACCCAAGGCTGACTCATTGGATTTGGTTAGAAATGTAGCTAGTTTGTTGGAGTTGGATGATATAAACATCTTATTGAAGTCTGTTGGTTGGAACACTACTCGATCAAATTTTTATTGCTTGTTTGGTGGTTCTACGGTTTACTTTAATTCAGAATCTAATGGTTATAACTTAGTATTTAAGTCTAAAGTCGACAGCTTGAAACTAAAAACGATAGATGCTTTCGAGGAACTAAAGCTTCGTTGTGACTTGCAGCTAATTAACGATTTGATTTTTGGCTATGTTCAATATGAGTTTATTCAGCCATTATTAAAAAGAATAGACGCATCTCTAAATGCACTTAAAAAAGTTATTTCTGTGGTGGATGAAGAAGTCAATAAAAAAACTGTTACAATTATCTCATTTAGAAAGTGCAATCAAAGTATAAAGAAAGTACTCCCATTGCTAATTGCGAAGCACTATTATCATCCTCACAGGGATAATGTTGATAATCCGCCGAAAAATACAGTTCATTTGATCATTGATGAAGCGCATAATATTTTATCTCATCAGTCAACTCGTGAAAGTGAAAGCTGGAAAGACTATCGCTTAGAACAATTTGAAGAGATTATTAAAGAGGGGAGAAAGTTCGGATTTTTTCTGACTTTATCAAGTCAGCGCCCCGCAGATATTTCTCCAACTATTATTTCACAAGTGCATAACTTCTTTATCCATAGGTTAGTCAATGAGAGAGATTTACAACTTATAGATAATTCAATCAGCACATTAGATAGTATATCGAGGAATATGATACCTAACTTATCTCGTGGGTGTTGCATTGTGACAGGAACCTCATTTGATCTCCCCATGGTTCTACAGGTTGATCTGTTAGAAAGAGAAAAACAGCCAGATAGTGAGGATGTTAATTTAATGAAGTTGTGGAGCAATGAAAGCAACATGTAGTAACCAAATTAATTTGGTTACTACAATCCAACTATTAGAGGAACATGCGCCATATGCTAGACTTTGCTTAGTTTTGACAAGGTTAAGTGGGAGCTATGCAGTTAACGAATTATCACTTTCTACAGCAAATAGCGGATCTGCCATTTGTAGAAGCTATTTACCTGTTTGGTTCTCGAGCAAGAGGGGATCATCGTGAGCGTTCGGATATCGATCTCGCTATTTTGTGTCCTAATGCTAGCGAGAGAAATTGGCAGACAATAGTAAATATTGTTGATGATGCAGATACCTTGTTGCCAATAGATTGCATCCGTTTAGATCACGAACAGCTAAGCAGCCCGTTACGGATTCAGATAGAAAAGGATAAGAGGCTGCTATATGAACGCCCAATTAAAAATTGATGCATTAGGTAATGCATTAAAACGTCTGGAAGAATCTCTTGCCTTTGATCTTTCTCAGCCATTGGTTGTCGATGCCTGTATCCAGCGATTTGAGTTTTCTATTGAACTAACATGGAAAATGCTAAAGAAATGTTTAGCAATTGAAGGTATCGAAGTTAACACTCCACGAGAAAGTATCCAGCAGGCGTATGCAATTCATTGGTTAAATGATGAGTCTGAATGGCTAAGTATGCTGAAAGATCGCGTGCTTACATCTCAAACTTACAAAGATGATCTAGCCTTAGAAATCTACCGCCGCTTGCCCGCACATTTTGCCGCAATGATGGCGCTATACCAATTGTTGAATACACGCTTCATTCAATGACTAGTGCAAGAATGAAAGTCGAGGTCTGCTGAATAGCTGAGAAAAAACAAGTCGGTACTGATATTCAGTACCGACTTGTTTATGCAGTTAATGCTTGTTAAACCGATCACAGGTTAGCTAACTATTTACTATTTTTAATCCCTTACTGCCACCCAGACTGAACCATCCTTGGGCCGCAGCCTCGATATGATCACTCCACCATTGCATCATTTTTATGCGTTGTTCAAAGTAATCACTTCGGTTGTAGGCCCGACGGATCTCATTATCATCTGCATGAGACAGCGCAGCCTCAATAACATCAGGGTTAAATTCCTGCTCGTTTAGCGTTGTGCTTCCAAGAGAGCGCAGACCATGAGCGACCAGTCGACCGCCATAGCCAAGGCGTTTCAATGCTGCATTTGCAGTTTGTTCATGAATATGACCAAGTGGATTACGATAACTGGGAAATACATGGGGTCGATGACCACTGATTGGTTTCATTCTTTCAAGCAGGGCAATGGCTTGTTTTGTTAATGGAATCCGGTGCGTTCGATCCATCTTCATCCGTTCTGCCGGAATAGTCCATATCTTAGATTCTAAGTCGATCTCATCCCATCGCGTACCGGCTGACTCGTTCGGTCGGACTAGGGTATGAAGACTCCATTCAATCTGGCAGCGGGTGGTGGCATCTAAACGACCATTGATAATGTCTGCCATCAGAAGCGGTAATTCATCGGGTCTGATTGTTGGCATGTGTTTTTTAGATGGTTTCTTGAATACTTTTCGAATATCAGCGCAAGGGTTTGCATCGAGAAGCCCGTGATTAACGGCATAAGACATAATTTCATTTACACGCTGGCAAAGCCTACGGACTGTTTCCAGCTTGCCATCGGCTTCTAACGGTCGCAGTAGAGAAATAACCATCGGGGCACGGATGAGATCTATGGTTTTGTTCGCTAGCTCTGGAAGGATATACATTTCGAGTGAACGCCATGTGTCTTCTGCATAGTCTTCAGAAACATCATGGCGCTTCATATCCAGCCATTGCCTAGCAATCTTAACGAACGTGTTACTACTTGCCTCATCTCTGGCTTTGGTAATTGCGATTTGTTCTTGCAAGTAGGTTTGTGGGTCAATGTTTTCAGATAACAACGCACGTGCTTGCCTACGCCGCTCTCTGGCAGCCGCCAAAGTAACATCAGGGTAGGGGCCAAAACTTAAATTAGCTCTTTTTTTATTGTCTGGACGGTAGTAGTTGAATAACCACATTTTGTTACCGTTGGGCTTGATCCTTAGATACAGACCATCCCCATCACCGAGGTTGTATTCTTTGTCTTCCGGCTTTGCTGTTCGCAGCTTGGAGTCGGTTAATTTGTCTTTACTCATAGAGGCATCTCCACAACAGTAACACCAAAATTGATGTTACCAGACCGGTGTTACCAATAATGTTACTATTTTTATTGGCTCTAGGTGAACTATTGTGGATTACATCGGACAATAAAAAACCCGCGAAGCCTTATGCTGCGCGGGTTTTTGTATTTCTTTGTACTGCTTCGTACAAGTATTTGGTGGAGCTGGCGGGATTTGAACCCGCGTCCGAAAAACCTACATCCTCAGTACTACATGCTTAGTCGAATCTTTAAATTCGCCACCCAGCTGCGGACCGACACGCTACTGAATAACTAGTCTGATTAGTTTTAACGCTTCCACCCCAGACAAGGTTTCCACGCGATCCTATGAAAGATGACCTTCCAATCCCCTAGGACATAGGCAAGCTAGGGTAGAAGGGCTCCGAGCAGGGTATTAAGCTGCTAAAGCGTAGGTTTCGTCGTTTGCGACTATTTTTTTGCGGTTTGTTAACGAGGCCTACCGCACCTCGGCATGCACCTTGGGTTTCGAGTGTCCCGTCGAATCCAGAATCAGCCCCAATGTGTTACTGCTACTATACCTCAGAAACAAATGCTATCCAAGGTTATCTGCCTTTGTTTTTCATCATTCGTTCTTTATCCCGCTGCCATTCACGCTCTTTCAGATCTTCTCGTTTGTCGTGTTCTTTCTTACCCTTAGCCAAACCAATTTCAACTTTGACCCAGGCACGACTCCAGTACATAGACAGAGGGATCAAGGTGTAACTCTGGCGTTCGACCAGACCAATCAGGCGCTCTAATTCGCTTTTCTTCAATAATAGTTTTCTGATCCGGGTGGGATCACAAACTACGTGAGTAGAAGCAACGTTCAATGGTGTAATCGTCGCCCCGAATAAGAAGGCTTCGCCATTTTGCAGTAACACATAGCTGTCGCCGATATGGGCTTTACCTGCTCGCAGAGATTTGACTTCCCAGCCCTGCAATGCCAGACCAGCCTCGTATTTATCTTCAATAAAATAATCGTGGCGGGCTTTTTTGTTCAGCGCGATGGTACTGTCACCGCCTTTTTTCGTTTTATTTTTACTCATGTCGCTGAAACCTTTTATAAACTTAGGTCTTCTATTATACGTACTGTAATAATGCTGTAAAACCAAAGCCACACAGGTTTAGTGATTGGTCACGGCCTCATGCTAGAATCAGCGCAGTAAGAGGAGTGATTATGGCGCGAGTTAACCGCAGTGCGCTGGTGATGTTCAGTGCAGAACAAATGTTCAGATTAGTCAATGATGTAGAAGCCTATCCATATTTCCTGCCGGGCTGTGTAACCGGAAAGGTGCTGGAGCAATCAGATGGTCAAATGGTTGCAGCAGTCAGTGTATCCAAAGCCGGTATTCATAAAACATTTACGACGCGAAATACGTTGACCCCATACAATTCCATTAATATGGAGCTTGTTGACGGTCCGTTCAGAATGTTACGAGGGATCTGGCGTTTTGTTTCCCTGGATGAGCATGCCTGCAAAATTGAGTTGGATCTGGAATTCGAATTTATGTCCCCGCTGATTGAACTGGCTTTCGGTAAGATTTTCAGAGAGCTTACAGGCGCAATGGTGCAGGCGTTCACTCAACGAGCAAAGGAGGTTTACGGTGCCTGATCAAATTCAGATTGAGGTGGTATATGCCTTACCGATGCGTCAGACAACATTGACTCTGAAAATAAATACCGGGAGCAGTGTTGAAGACGCTATCCGGGAATCAGGAATTCTTGCGAGACATCCGGAAATTGATTTGGCAGTTAATAAAGTGGGGCTATTTGGCCGGGCAGTGGCATTGAGCACCCGTCTTGAGCGGCCAACCCGCATTGAGATATACCGTCCGCTACTTGCTGATCCAAAAGAAATCCGCAGACAGCGTGCTGAGAAAGCAAAGCTGCAATCGCTGAAATAAATAAGCCGTCGAGTGGCGACGGCTTATCTCAGTTCCCCGTCTGATAGGGGAAATCAGAGCGGTCTGTAGAAATCTGCCGGAGGACGAAAATCACCGGAAACAGCAGCAAGACGATCATTTTTAAACATGAGGCGCATGTCTTTGCGCTCTGCTTTATCCCAGCCCGGTTTCAGATAATAAATGTAATACCAGACATTTGGATCATTCTGATCGGTGACCATCGGGCTACCCATCACATATATTACCTGTTCGCGGGTCATGCCAACGCGAAGCTGATCCACTTGTTTCTGTTCGACATAATTACCTTGTGGAACATCAATACGATAGACACAACCAGTAGTGGCTGACATCATCACGCCGGCTAACAGTGCCGCTATCCATTTGCGATTTTGCATGTCGGTTCTTCTTGTCTGACGGTCGATTAAGCTGTCCAGATGATAACGGGTAAATATCATCAGGGAAAGCGTTAGCCACTGATCAGCAACTCACGGGCATTAGCCAGTGTATTAGATGTGATCTGGTTGCCTCCCAGTAAGCGGGCTAATTCATGTAGCCGCATTTCCTTATCCAGCAATTGCATTGATGTTTCTGTCTGCTGACCATCATTTTGTTTAGCAACCAGATATTGCTGGTGTCCATGCCCAGCCACCTGAGGCAAATGCGTTACGACCAGAACTTGTGTCGATTCACCAAGTTTACGTAGCATTTTCCCTACAATAGATGCAGTTCCGCCACTGATCCCCACATCCACCTCATCAAAAATCAGGGTTGGTGTTGCTACGCGTTGTGCCGTAATCACCTGTATCGCCAGACTGATCCGGGATAATTCCCCCCCGGATGCTACTTTTGCCAGCCCCTGCAAAGGTTGTCCCGGATTGGTTGATACCTGAAACTCAGGGATATCAAGCCCTAATGCAGTCGGTGTCGGCGTTTCTTGCGGATGAAATACGATCTCTAATCGTCCATCCGGCATATTCAGCTGACTAATCTGTTCTGTGATTTGTTGGCTGAGTTCTGCCGCATAACGTTTCCGGCTGGCGGATAACTTTTGTGCCGCATCAAGATATTCATCCCGGGCCTGTTGTAGTGCGGTAGCTAACTCCTGTAAACGTTCATCTGCCGCACCTAACTCCTGAAGTTCCTGACGTAATTGCCGATGTTTTTCTGCCAGTTCTTCAGGTTTGACATGATGCTTACGGGCTAACTCCATTGTCTTTGAAAGACGATTTTCGACTTCAATGAAGCGGGTAGGGTCAATATCGAGATTATCAAGATAACTGCGCAACTCATAATGACTTTCTTCAATCTGGATTTTTGCATCCTGCAGCATCTGAGCGACATTTTTCAGCAGCGGATCCATCTCCCCCAACTGCTCCAGTTTATCCAGAACATTTTGCATCAATGTACCAATCGTAATGTCGTCGCCATCATGCAGTAATTGCAGACAAAACTGACTGTCATGAAGCAGCGATTCGCTGTTTGCTAACCGGGTGTGTTCAACTTCAATTTCTGCAAATTCACCGGGACGCAGTGCAAATTCATCCAGCTCCTGAACCTGATATTCCAGAAGTTGTAAGCGTGACTGACGTTGTTCCTGAGCCTGACGCAAACGTTGGCGTTCCGCATGCAAACTACGCCAGCTTTGATAATGCTGACGGGTTGAGTCCAGTAATCCCTGATGGTTAGCATAAGCGTCCAGCACGGTCAGCTGATATTCAGATTTCAGTAATAACTGATGTGCATGCTGACCATGAATATTGATCAGCGTATTGCCCAGTTGTTTCAGCTGTGCCAGAGGAACCGGAGTGCCGTTGATATAAGCCCGGGAACGCCCTTCATTTGTGATAACCCGCCGCAGAATGCATTCATCCTGTGTGTCGAGTTCATTAGCGCGCAACCATTGCTGTGCGTTCAGATTTTTTTCGATATTAAAGCGGGCGATGACATCAGCTTTATCTGCGCCATGGCGCAGCATACCGGCATCTGCCCGTTCACCAAGACAAAGACCTAACGCATCAATGGCTATTGATTTTCCCGCACCAGTCTCTCCGGTGACGCAGGTCATGCCATCACGCAGATCCAGTTCCAGAAATCGGACAATCGCAAAGTTATGAATGGTGAGTTGTGTCAGCATACCGGGCAGACTCCACTGCAGATAAACTGACTTTGAGTATATACTGTATATAGATACAGTAAAGAGGGCAGTGAATAAATTTACTGTATATTAAAACAGTTGATTGCTCCAACCTAATTTAGTGCGTAATACATTGAAATAATCATAATCTTTAGGATGCAGCAAAGTTAGCTGGTGCGGTGCCCGGCGAATAATAATTTCATCTCCGGGATGAACTGAAAGTGTAACGTGACCATCACAGCTTACATGCAACTGCTCATCAGGATTATCAGGTGAAATAACCAGTTTAACCTGACGATGTGCATCAATTACGATCGGACGACAGCTCAGTGTATGTGGAAACATTGGTACCAGCGTCATAACATCCAGTTGTGGCATAAGGATCGGTCCACCCGCAGAAAGGGCATAAGCAGTTGATCCGGTTGGTGTTGATACAATCATGCCGTCAGCCCGCTGACTGAAAACAAAACTATCATCAATATAGACTGAATATTCAATCATATGGGCTATTTTGCCCGGGTGCAGTACAGCTTCGTTGAGTGCAGTATTTGATGATTTCGGTTCACCATGGCGATAGATGGTTGTCTCCAGTAAAAAACGATGTTCAGTCTGATAATCACCGGATAGCACCTGCTGTAATGACACTTCGAAATCATGCGGAGATAAATCAGTCAGAAACCCCAGATTACCGCGGTTAACACCAATCACCGGAACATCATAACGAGCCAAGACGCGGGCTGCGCCCAGCATATGGCCGTCGCCACCCACCACTATTGCCAGATCTGCATTTTTTCCAAGTTCCACTATATCCATGCAATGCTCAGCCGGACATGGTAATTGATGTGCCAGGCGGGTCTCAGTCAGGACGTTGTAGTTTTGCTCGCGCAGGAATTTATACAATGCATTGATGGTTTGATTAACATCATCATTGTTTGCTTTGCCGAGTAATGCCAGCGTACGAAAAGCCTGAGACATGAGTTCATTCCGGAAAATACTGTGGTTTCAGTATAACTCTTTTGCCTGTTGAACCAATAAATTACCTGCAGATGAAAAATAGCCTCTTGAAAATAACAATGGCATCCCCATATTTGTGCCATTACGTAACATTCAGGTAGTGAGAGATGACTAATCAGGAACAAGTTCAGGAACCCATCAATCAGGAAACTCAGACCGCGGACCAGCAAGAAACAGTGGCGATCGAAGGTGTAGCTATTGATTCCGCTTATGTTGTCGAGCTTGAACAGAAGCTGGAACAAGCCAGTAGCATTGCTGCGGAAGAAAAAGATCGCGCGCTGAGAACCGTTGCTGAAATGGAAAACCTGCGTCGCCGTACAGCATTAGACGTTGAAAAAGCACATAAGTTTGCCTTAGAGAAATTTGTAACTGAACTGCTTCCTGTTCTGGATAATCTGGAGCGCACAATCCAGGTTGCGGACAAACAAAATGACGCAGTAAAACCATTGCTGGAAGGTGTGGAACTGACACTAAAATCAATGGCTAACAGTGTTGCTAAATTCGGTGTTATCGCGCTTGACCCGCAGGGGCAGGCATTTGATCCGAATCAGCATCAGGCTATGAGCATGATTGAAAATGGCGATGTAGCGCCGAATACCGTTATTGCTGTAATGCAAAAAGGGTATGAATTGAATGGCCGGGTGATTCGTCCGGCCATGGTGATGGTTAGCAAAGCACCAGCAGCCAGCGCAGAAGTTTAATTTATTATTTCCCCTTGAATAGATGAGGGGATAACACCATATAACTGTCAACGCCGTTTGGTGGGTTAACTTGAAAATTGCGGTTCAGCCCCCACTTAATAAATAACGGTTTAAATGTAGTAAGAAATTCTGGAGACATATCAAAATGGGTAGAATCATCGGTATTGACTTGGGCACCACCAACTCATGCGTGGCTATTCTGGATGGTGACACGGCTCGTGTAATTGAAAATGCGGAAGGCGATCGTACAACTCCTTCCATCATTGCTTACACCGATGATGGTGAAATTCTGGTTGGTCAACCAGCAAAACGTCAGTCAATCACTAACCCGAAAAACACCCTGTACGCAATCAAGCGTTTGATTGGCCGTCGTTATGAAGACGAAGAAGTACAGCGTGACATTAAAATTATGCCATTCGACATCGTGCGTGCTGATAACGGCGATGCATGGGTAGACGTAAAAGGTCGCAAACTGGCTGCACCACAGATTTCAGCTGAAGTGCTGAAAAAAATGAAGAAAACAGCCGAAGATTTCCTGGGTGAGCCAGTCACTGAAGCAGTTATTACTGTTCCGGCTTACTTCAACGATGCGCAACGTCAGGCAACTAAAGATGCTGGTCGTATCGCGGGTCTGGACGTAAAACGTATCATCAACGAACCAACTGCAGCCGCTTTCGCTTACGGCGTAAACAAAGTGCAGGGCGAACGTAAAATCGCTGTTTATGACTTGGGCGGTGGTACATTCGATATTTCCATCATCGAAATTGATGAAATGGACGGTGAAAAAACCTTCGAAGTTCTGTCTACCAACGGTGACACCCACTTAGGTGGTGAAGACTTTGATAACCGCCTGATCAACTATCTGGTAGATGAATTCAAACGTGAGCAGGGCATCGATCTGCGTAAAGATCAGCTGGCACTGCAACGTCTGAAAGATTCTGCAGAAAAAGCAAAAATTGAACTGTCATCTGCTCAGCAGACCGAAGTAAACCTGCCGTATATCACCGCAGATGCTACTGGTCCTAAGCACATGAATATCAAAGTAACCCGTTCTAAACTGGAATCTCTGGTTGAAGATCTGGTTAAGAAAACTATCGAACCACTGAAAACAGCACTGAAAGATGCGGGTTTATCAGTCAGCCAGCTGGATGACATCATCCTGGTCGGTGGTCAGACTCGTATGCCGATGGTGCAAAAAGCGGTTGCTGATTTCTTCGGTAAAGAGCCTCGTAAAGACGTAAACCCTGATGAAGCGGTAGCAATGGGTGCGGCTATTCAAGGTGCGGTACTGGCTGGTGAAAAACACGACGTACTGCTGCTGGACGTTACCCCGCTGTCACTGGGTATCGAAACCATGGGTAGCGTGATGACTACGCTGATCGAGAAAAATACCACGATCCCAACTAAGAAATCACAGGTGTTCTCTACAGCAGATGACAATCAGTCAGCAGTAACTATCCATGTACTGCAGGGTGAGCGTAAACGTGCGACTGATAACAAGTCTCTGGGTCAATTCAACCTGGAAGGCATCCGTCCTGCACCACGTGGCTTGCCACAGATCGAAGTAACTTTCGATATCGACGCGGATGGTATTTTGCATGTTTCTGCGAAAGATAAAGAAACAGGTAAAGAGCAGAACATCACTATTCAGGCATCTTCTGGTCTGTCTGATGATGAAATTCAGCGCATGGTACGTGAAGCGGAAGCTAATGCAGCTGAAGACAAGAAATTCGAAGAGTTAGTTCAGGCGCGTAACCATGCCGATGCGTTGATCCATGCTACTCGTAAGCAGATCACCGAAGCAGGTACTGCGTTGCCAGCGGATGAAAAAGCGAAAATCGATGCAGCAGTAAAAGCATTGGAAGATGCACTGAAGAGCGAAGACAAAGCAACCATCGAAGCTAAACAGCAAGAGCTGATGACCGCATCTCAGAAACTGATGGAAATTGCTCAACAGCAAGCACAGCAGCATCAGCATGCACATCAAGGCGCTGACGCTGGTGCAGATACTGCTGGTGGTAAAGCACATGATGACGTTGTCGATGCTGAATTTGAAGAAGTTAAAGACGACAAAAAATAAGCATCATTAACAGCTATTGGCAGTAATCACGGGCGTTGGGAGACCAACGCCCGTCTGTCTATACAAAAAGGTATGGATGACTCACTATGGCAAAGCGAGATTATTACGAAATATTAGGGGTTGAACGCTCTGCCGATGAGCGGGAAATCAAAAAAGCTTACAAGCGACTGGCGATGAAGTTCCACCCGGATCGCAATCCCGACAACCCTGAATCAGAAGAAAAATTCAAAGAAGCTAAAGAAGCATACGAAATTCTCTCTGATGCTCAAAAACGCGCAGCGTATGACAAATTTGGTCATGCAGGTGTTGATCCGAATCAGGCTGGCCCGGGTGGTTTTGGCGGTGGTGCTGATTTTGGTGATGTATTCGGCGATATCTTTGGCGATATCTTTGGTGGTGGTCGTCGTAGTCAGCGAGCTGCACGAGGTTCTGATCTGCGCTACAACATGGAACTGACTCTGGAAGAGGCTGTTCGGGGTGTAAGCAAAGAGATCAAAGTTCCTACGCTGGTAGAGTGTGACGAATGTCATGGCTCAGGTGCCCGTACGGGAACATCAGCACAAACCTGTCCAACCTGCCACGGTTCCGGCCAGGTACAAATGCGTCAGGGTTTCTTCGCGGTTACACAAGCGTGTCCACACTGTCATGGTAAAGGTAAGATCATCACTGATCCGTGCCGTAAATGTCATGGCGATGGCCGTGTGCAAAAAACCAAAACCCTGTCCGTTAAAATTCCGGCTGGCGTTGATACAGGTGATCGTATCCGCTTGGCTGGTGAAGGTGAAGCAGGCGAGTTTGGTGCTCCAGCCGGTGATTTGTACGTACAGGTTCATGTAAAAGAGCATCCGATTTTTGTTCGTGATGGCAATAACCTGTACTGCGAAATCCCGATCAGTTTCACCACGGCTGCTTTGGGTGGCGAAGTTGCAGTGCCGACTCTGGATGGCAGAGTAATGCTTAAGATCCCTGTTGAAACACAGACTGGCCGTATGTTCCGCCTGCGTGGTAAAGGGGTTCGCTCATTACGCTCTGGTGCTGAAGGTGATCTGCTATGTAAAGCTGTGGTGGAAACACCGGTAAAACTCAGTGACGAGCAGAAAGAATTACTGAAGCAACTTGAAGATTCACTGAACGGTTCAGGTGTGAAAACACATAAGCCAAAAGCAGATGGATTCTTTGAGGGCGTAAAACGATTCTTTGATGATCTGACAGGCTAATAATGCGGGTGTCTGTTTGTTTCGGGCAGGCGCTGAGGTATAGTCGGGTATTCCATTTTGTAGTGAGATGATATGAGTTTTTCATATCATCTTTCTCTTATTGCGTTTTCTTAACGCTAAGAAAGAACGATTAGGTCCAAGGTTATGAATCAGACTCCAATGACCGTGCTCGGCGCGGAGAAATTACGCGAAGAACTCGAGTATTTGAAGACAGTACAACGCCCACAAATCATTCAGGCAATTGCGGAAGCCCGCGCGCATGGTGATTTGAAAGAAAATGCAGAATATCACGCAGCCCGTGAGCAGCAAGGTTTCTGTGAAGGTCGCATTCAGGAAGTTGAAGCCAAGCTATCTAAGGCTCAAATCATTGATGTGACTAAATTGCCAAAAAATGGCCGCGTTATTTTTGGTGCAACAGTTACTGTGTTGAAATGCGATACAGAAGAAGAAATTACCTACCGGATCGTTGGTGATGATGAGTCTGATATCAAGTCTGGTTTGCTCTCTATCAATTCGCCGATTGCTCGTGGCTTAATCGGTAAAGAAGTCGATGACGTAGCAACTATCACGACGCCTGCAGGCAAAGTTGATTTTGAAATTGTTCAGGTTGAATATATCTGACGGCTGTGCAGGATGACGCCATCTGCTACTGAAACAAAGCAGCAGATGGCGTTGTTAGTTACTTCGGAATATGGATTTTCTTTTCTTCGGAAGGACGGAACAGAGTTAAGACATTCCCCATCACCTGCACCTGTACCGCATTGGTTTCGCGGACAATCGCGTCAACGATCAATTTCTTGGTTTCGCGATCAGCGGCAGATACTTTAACCTTGATTAGCTCATGGTGGTTTAGTGCCGCATCTATCTCGGCCAGCACACCTTCAGTCAGTCCATGCTGTCCCAGCATGACAACTGGTTTCAGATCATGAGCCAGTCCTTTCAAATATTGCTTTTGTTTGGTTGTTAAATTCATGGCACTATTTCTTCTTTATTAAATATTGAAAACGCCACATTTTAACCCCATCTACACTTTAATACTAATAGGGTTCGTTCCCAGAGTCGTTTACATGAGTAAAAAGAAGCGTACCGCCAGCTCAACACGTTGGCTAAAAGAACATTTTGATGACAAGTATGTGCAGCAGGCACAAAAACAGGGGCTGCGATCCCGTGCTGTATTTAAAATTGATGAGATTCAGCAAAAAGACAAATTGATCAAACAAGGCATGACGGTCGTAGATCTTGGTGCCGCTCCCGGAGGCTGGTCACAGTTCTGTGTTGAACAGGTCGGACCTCATGGCAGGGTGATAGCATGCGATATTCTACCTATGGATCCAATCGCCGGCGTAGATTTTCTACAGGGCGATTTCCGTGAAGAGGCAGTATTAAGTGCATTGCTGGGACGGGTTGGCGAACAGAAAGTGGATATTATTCTTTCTGATATGGCACCCAATATGTCCGGAACTCCGGCTGTGGATCAGCCACGGTCGATGTATCTGGTGGAACTTGCGCTGGAAATGTGTAAACAGGTTCTGGCTGCCAAAGGCAGCTTTGTGGTAAAAGTGTTTCAGGGTGCTGGTTTTGAAGAGTACCTAAAGGAAGTCAGATCATTGTTTTCTGTGGTCAAAATTCGTAAACCTGATTCATCACGATCCCGTTCGCGGGAAGTCTATATTGTGGCTACAGGTTTCAAACTGTAGTAACCTGAAACTATCTTAGCCATCAATTGCGAGGTTAGAGAATTGAGTGATATGGCGAAAAACCTGATCCTGTGGTTAGTTATCGCAGTAGTACTGATGTCATTGTTCCAGAGTTTTAGTCCCAGTGATAACTCAGGACGGCAGTTGGATTATTCCAGTTTTGTCCGTGATGTGGCACAAGATCAAATTCGTGAAGTGCACATTGATGGCAAGGTAATCAATGGTCAGAAGCGTGACGGTGAGAAATTCACGACTGTTATGCCGATGCAGGATAATCAGCTGATTAATGATTTGCTGAATCATAACGTTCGCGTTGTTGGTGATAAACCTGAAGAGCCTAGCTTGCTGGCAAGCATTTTCATTTCCTGGTTCCCAATGCTTCTACTGATTGGCGTATGGGTATTCTTCATGCGTCAGATGCAAGGCGGTGGCGGAAAAGGCGCCATGTCTTTTGGTAAAAGCAAAGCGCGGTTGATGGGTGAAGATCAGATCAAAACGACTTTTGCTGATGTCGCAGGGTGTGATGAAGCTAAAGAAGAAGTGAAAGAGCTGGTCGATTATCTGCGGGATCCATCCCGGTTCCAGAAACTGGGCGGTAAGATACCTAAAGGTATCCTGATGGTCGGTCAACCGGGTACAGGTAAAACTTTGCTGGCAAAAGCGATTGCTGGTGAAGCTAAAGTCCCGTTTTTCTCCATCTCAGGTTCTGATTTCGTAGAAATGTTCGTTGGTGTCGGTGCCTCCCGTGTCCGTGATATGTTCGAACAAGCGAAGAAAGCATCTCCGTGCATTATCTTTATCGATGAAATTGATGCAGTAGGTCGTCAGCGTGGTGCAGGTCTTGGTGGTGGTCACGATGAACGTGAGCAAACACTGAACCAGATGCTGGTTGAAATGGATGGTTTTGAAGGTCACGAAGCTATCATTGTGATTGCGGCAACTAACCGTCCTGATGTACTTGATCCTGCATTACTGCGTCCGGGCCGTTTTGACCGTCAGGTTGTTGTTGGCTTGCCGGATGTCCGTGGTCGTGAACAGATCCTGAAAGTTCATATGCGCAAAGTGCCACTGGGTGATGATGTTGATGCATCACTGATTGCTCGTGGTACACCGGGTTTCTCCGGTGCCGATTTGGCCAACCTGGTCAATGAAGCCGCTCTGTTTGCTGCACGAGGTAATAAACGTCTGGTTAGCATGGCTGAATTCGAGCGTGCGAAAGATAAGATCATGATGGGTGCCGAACGTAAGTCCATGGTGATGTCTGAATCAGAAAAAGAGATGACGGCATATCATGAGGCAGGTCATGCCATCATTGGTCGTCTGGTACCGGAACATGATCCAGTCTATAAGGTATCGATCATTCCTCGTGGTCGTGCCTTGGGTGTAACCATGTATCTGCCGGAACAGGATCGTTGGAGTCATTCAAAGCAGTATCTTGAGTCAATGATCTCCAGTCTCTACGGTGGCCGTTTAGCCGAAGAAATTATCTATGGCAGTGAAAAGGTAACTACCGGCGCATCAAATGACATTGAACGTGCCACTGAATTAGCCAGAAAAATGGTGACACAGTGGGGGATGTCTGATCGGTTAGGTCCAATGCTGTATGCAGAGGAAGACGGTGAAGTTTTCCTGGGTCGGTCAATGGCCAAAGCGAAGCATATGTCTGATGATACGGCTCGTATTATTGATACCGAAATCAAACAGATCATCAACCGTAACTATGATCGCTCAAAACAACTGTTATTAGATAACATGGATGTTTTACATGCGATGAAAGATGCGTTGATGAAGTATGAAACCATTGATGCACATCAGATTGATGATCTAATGTGCCGCAGAGAGGTGCGGTTACCTGCGGATTATGAGCGTGATTATAATTCGCAGAACGGCGGCGGTGCAGCTACAACAGGCACTGAAAGTAACTCTGCTAATAACGACAGCAATAATAGCTCAACACCTTCTGATACCTCGCATTAGTATTGTTTAGCATTAACCCCAGACAGTTAGTCTGGGGTTTTTTTATTGGAGAAAAATGATGATATTGACTGGCTGTGGACGTGATCTGGATCTGTCGCAACCAAGAATCATGGGGATCCTGAATATAACTCCAGATTCATTCTCTGACGGTTCTCATTTTAATCAACTGGATAAAGCCCTGTTTCGAGCAGAACAGATGGTGGCTGAAGGCGCGGATATTATTGATGTTGGCGGAGAGTCAACCCGGCCAGGTGCAGCTTATGTGTCTGAACAGGAAGAACTGGATCGTGTTGTTCCGATCATTGAACAGTTGTCCCGTAAACTGAATGTTATGATCTCTGTCGATACCTATAAGCCAGCAGTTATGGCAGAAGCCTGCCGTGCCGGTGCTCATCTGATTAATGATATCAAAGCATTACAGGAAGAAGGTGCGCTGAATGTTGCTGCTGCAAGCGATGCACTAATCTGTCTGATGCATATGCAGGGCGATCCGGAAACCATGCAACAGCAACCAGCTTACACAAATGTGATCACTGAAGTGTCATCCTTCCTCAATAACCGGGTGAATGCTTGCCTTCAGGCCGGCATCTCAGCTGAAAAGCTGATTCTCGATCCTGGCTTTGGGTTTGGTAAAACATTAGAGCAAAACTATGAGCTGCTGGGCCGAATGAAAGAATTAGATTTTCAATATCCGGTCTTGGTTGGCATGTCACGCAAAAGCATGATCGGAAACTTTCTGAACTGTTCTGTTGATGAGCGATTATCCGGAAGTATTGGTGCGGCACTCTATGCACTTACGCAGGGCGCGCGTATTATCCGTGTTCATGATGTACGGGCTACCCGTGATGCGGTTCGGGTCTTCTGGCATGCTCAGCAATACCAGATATCACATACTAACTAAACTTATCCGGATAAAACGAATGAGCAGAAAATATTTTGGTACAGATGGGGTTCGCGGCAAGGTCGGTGAAATGCCGATCACTCCTGATTTTGTAATGAAGCTAGGTTGGGCTGCGGGTAAAGTGCTGGCGAAGCAGGGCAGTAAGAAAGTATTAATCGGTAAAGATACCCGCATCTCCGGCTATATGCTGGAAGCTGCGCTGGAAGCCGGGCTTTCTGCCGCGGGTTTGAAGCCCGTATTGCTTGGCCCTATGCCTACGCCTGCGGTGGCCTATCTTACCCGAACTTTCCGCGCTGAAGCGGGTGTGGTTATTAGTGCTTCACATAACCCTTACTATGATAACGGAATTAAATTTTTCTCTGCACAAGGCACCAAGCTGCCGGATGAAATCGAGAATGCCATTGAAAAAACAATGGATGAAGACATTCGTTGTGTAGAGTCTGCACAATTGGGCAAGGCATCACGTATTGATGATGCTCCCGGCCGCTACATTGAATTTTGTAAGAGTACATTTCCAGGTGAGCTAAACCTGGATGGGCTGAAAATTGTGGTGGATTGCGCCCATGGCGCTACGTACCATATTGCGCCATCAGTATTCCGTGAATTAGGTGCTGATGTTATCACCATGGGTTGTGCTCCGGACGGACTGAATATCAATGATCATGTGGGGTCTACGGCACCACAGGCCTTGGTTGAACGAGTTTTACAGGAAAAAGCGGATCTCGGGATTGCTTTTGATGGGGATGGTGATCGCCTGATTATGGTCGACCATACCGGATATGAAGTCGATGGTGATGAGCTGTTATACATTATTGCCTGTGATCTGCAGCAACAGGGATCATTGACCGGTGGGGTTGTGGGCACCTTAATGACAAATATGGGGCTGGAAGTAGCTTTAGCTAAGCGTGATATTCCATTAGTGCGTGCTAAGGTTGGCGATCGCTATGTTATGGAACTTCTGCAGGAAAAAGGCTGGCGTCTGGGTGGTGAAAATTCCGGACACATTATCTGCCTGGATCAGACTACCACCGGTGATGGAATTGTGGCTGCTTTGCAGGTACTAAAAGCGGCCAGCCGCGCGGGAAAAACATTGTTTGAATTACGCAGCGATATCAGAAAATTCCCGCAAATTCTTATCAATGTCAGATTTGTCGGAGATCATGATCCTTTGTTGTCAGCTTCAGTGCAGCAAGCGGTACGTGATGCAGAGAAAATATTAGGACAGACTGGCCGCGTCTTGCTACGCAAATCAGGTACAGAACCGCTGCTTCGGGTCATGGTTGAAGGTGAAAATGAACAGCAGGTCCGGCAATTAGCTGAAAAGATTGCCGCAGAGGTTACCGCTGCTAAATAGTCATTTTTTGTTGTAAAAATATGCAATTAGTCGGCTTTTTTGAAAATCTGCTTGTCAGCATCAGAAAGGCTGGCTAGTATTGCCTCGCTTTCGCGGCCATGCTAGGAATAAAACTAGCGAGATTGAGAATTTATTTTTTCGATGCTAGTATCCTGCCGCTTTGCATTGCTGAAACAGCAAAATTGTTCGCTTACGGGCGTCAGAGGAATAACATGTACGAAGTTCTGCTGGTAGTTTATTTGTTAGTTGCTATTGCACTGGTTGGTCTGGTGCTGGTACAGCATGGTAAAGGTGCCTCAATGGGTGCTTCTTTCGGTGCTGGAGCTTCTAATACAGTCTTTGGTTCATCTGGTTCAGGTAACTTCCTGACCAAAAGCACTGCGATTTTGGCAATTTTGTTTTTTGTGATCAGCCTTGCTTTAGGTGCGATGACTAACAATCGTAATAAGCCTGCTGACAACTGGTCTGATCTGACAAAACCTGCTACTACTGAGCAGACTGTTGATAAACCAGCAGAAAAAGCTGTAGACGTTAAGAAAGACGCTGACGTTCCAAATTAAGATTTAAGCCCAGCTGGTGGAATTGGTAGACACGCTATCTTGAGGGGGTAGTGCCAGTAGGCGTGCGGGTTCAAGTCCCGCGCTGGGCACCAATTTAGTTGATAGCACTAACCTCAGTGTGCTATTATATGCGTAATTTGACGCGGGGTGGAGCAGCTTGGTAGCTCGTCGGGCTCATAACCCGAAGGTCGTAGGTTCAAATCCTGCCCCCGCAACCATTTTATATGATCACTATTTAAGGGTGATCAGGCTCAAGGCCCCAGTTCTTTGAACGGGGCTTTTTGTTATCCGGATTCTGTTACCACCACTCTGGTGGGCATAATATTGGGCCGTCGATGCCCTTTTTTTATTTATGGAGGGTCTATTGGCTACCTTGGAACAACGCCTGACAGAATTACTTGATGCACCTATCGTTGCATTAGGCTATGAGTTGTGGGGAATTGAATTTATCCGTGCCGGTAAACATTCTACTTTGCGTGTTTATATTGATCATGCGAATGGAATTTCGGTAGATGACTGTGCTGAAGCCAGTCATCAGGTGAGCGCATTACTGGATGTGGAAGATCCGATTACCACTGAGTATTACCTCGAGGTTTCATCACCTGGTATGGATCGACCATTACTCAAACCAGAACATTTTGCTCGGTATATCGGCCAGGTGGCGACGGTGACATTGCGGATGGCAGTGAATAACCGACGCAAATATAAGGGTACCATTAAGCAGGTTGACGGAGAGATGATCACCCTGACTATTGATGGCCGAGATGAAATTCTGGCCTTTGCCAATATTCAACAGGCAAACCTGATCCCGAACTTTGATTGACGAGGCTATTGGATAATGAATAAAGAAATCCTTTTAGTTGTTGATGCCGTTTCCAATGAAAAGGCAGTACCTCGCGAGAAGATTTTCCAGGCACTGGAAACCGCGTTGGCAACAGCAACCAAAAAGAAATATGAAGGCGATATTGAAGTTCGCGTCACAATTGATCGTAAAACCGGCGATTTTGATACTTTCCGCCGCTGGCAGGTCGTGGAAGGTGATGGGATCATGCAGAATCCATATCGCGAGATTTCATTAGATGCTGCTCAGTATGATGATCCATCGATTCAGTTAGGCGATTATGTCGAAGAACAAGTAGAATCTATTACTTTCGACCGTATCACCACACAAACTGCAAAACAGGTTATTGTTCAGAAAGTCCGTGAAGCTGAGCGTGCGCAGATTGTTGAACAATTCCGCGATCAGGAAGGCACTATCGTTACCGGTGTCGTGAAAAAAGTAAACCGCGACAGCATCATTATGGATCTGGGTAGTAACGCTGAAGGCGTTCTGTATCGTGAAGATATGCTGCCGCGTGAATCATTTCGTAACGGCGATCGTGTCAAAGGCTTACTGGCTGCGGTCAAACCGGAAGCGCGTGGTTCACAGCTGTTTATCAGCCGTACTCACCCTGATTTTCTGAAAGAATTGTTCCGCATCGAAGTACCTGAAATTGGTGAAGAAATCATCGAAATTAAAGGTGCGGCGCGTGATCCTGGTTCCCGTGCAAAAATTGCAGTTAAGACCAATGATCGTCGTATTGATCCGGTTGGTGCTTGTGTTGGTATGCGTGGCGCCCGCGTGCAGGCTGTTTCCGGTGAATTAGCTGGTGAACGTATTGATATTGTCTTGTGGGATGATAATCCTGCTCAGTTCGTTATCAATGCAATGGCGCCGGCTGATGTGGCATCTTTAATCGTTGATGAAGATAACCACACCATGGATATCGCCGTGATTTCCAGCAATCTGGCTCAGGCAATTGGCCGTAACGGACAGAACGTGCGTCTGGCTTCTCAGCTGTCAGGCTGGGAATTGAACGTGATGACTGTTGAAGATATGCAGACTAAACATCAGGCAGAAAAAGATCGTATTCTGACGTTGTTTACACAAGCTCTGGATATCGATGATGACTTTGCAGAATTGCTGGTTGAAGAAGGTTTCTCTACTGTTGAAGAGATTGCCTATGTTCCTTTAAGCGAACTGCAACGTATCGACGGACTTGATAATGAGCAAATTGAAGAGCTGCGTGAGCGGGCTAAGCAGGCTCTGAGTACACAGGCTCTGGCTAAGGAAGAAACTTTAGCCGGTGCTAAGCCAGCTGATGATCTGCTGGCATTACAAGGTATGACGCTGGATCTGGCCTATGAACTGGCTGCCCGTGGTATACCGACTCTGGAGGACTTGGCTGAACAAGGTATCGACGATCTGAGTGGTATCCCGGGAATGACCGAAGAAAAAGCCGGTGAATTGATTATGGCAGCTCGTAATATCTGCTGGTTCGGCGAGCAGGCAGAGTAAACTGCGGAGGGTAGTGAATGGCCGATTTATCAGTAAAACAACTAGCCATTGAAGTGGGAACGCCGGTTGACCGGTTAGTACAACAGTTTAAAGATGCAGGCTTAAATAAAGATGCAGATGCAATGGTAACAGAGCATGAAAAACAAGCTCTGCTGGAGCATCTGAAAAAGCAACATGGTGCTGATAATGCAGAGCCTAAACGTATGACTCTGCAACGTAAAACCAAAGGTACCCTGAGTGTTCCGGGTGCTGGTGGTAAAAATAAAGAAGTTCAAATTGAAGTACGTAAGTCGAAGACTTATGTTCATCGTTCTGTAATTGACGAAGCTCAACAACAGAAAGAAGCAGAAGAAAAGGCGCGTCAGGAAGCTGAAAAAACGCGTCAGGAAGAGTTAGCCAAAGCTGAACAGGCGCGTAAGGATGCGGAAGCCAAAGCCCGCAAAGAAGCCGAAGAAAAAGCGCGCAAAGAAGCTGAGGCCAGAAAACAATCGACAGAAGCTGCTGCTGATGATGCAGCAAAATCTCCGGATGAGAAGGCCAGAAAAGTGAAAGCTGAGGCAGATAAACGCGCAGATGAAAATGCCAAGCGAGAAGCAGAAGCATTACGCAAGAAACAAGAAGAAGAAGCTCAACGTAAAACCGAGTTGGAAGCTCAACGTAAAACCGAGTTGGAAGCACAGCGTATTGCTGAAGAAGCTCGACGTTTAGCTGTAGAAAATGAAGGTCGTTGGGCTGCTGAAGAAGAAGCTCGTCGTCGTGCCGAACTGACTGATGATGTTGGTGAAGCTGCGTCGAAGTTTGTTAAAGAAGCAGAAGCCGAACGCGAACGTCAGGATGAGAGCAAAGGCCGTCGTCGTACTGGTGTCGTTAAAGCCAAAAAATCTCCGCATGAAGAAGCTCGTGAAGAGCGTAATTCCCGTGCGAGAAAAGGCAAGCGCGCTAAAGTGCATACGCCAAACTCTATGCAGCATGGTTTCCAGAAACCGGCTCAGCCTGTTAACCGCGATATCGTGGTAGGTGAAACCATCAGTGTCGGTGAACTGGCACAGAAGATGGCAGTCAAAGCGGTTGAAGTCATCAAAGTGATGATGAAAATGGGCGCTATGGCGACCATCAACCAAATCATCGATCAGGAAACAGCACAGCTGGTTGCGGAAGAAATGGGTCACAAAGTTACCCTGCGCCGCGAAAACGAGCTGGAAGAAGCTGTATTGCAGGATCGTGATTCTACTGCTACCCGTGAAGGCCGTGCTCCGGTAGTAACTATCATGGGCCACGTTGACCATGGTAAGACTTCTTTGCTGGATTATATCCGTAAAGCAAAAGTAGCATCCGGTGAAGCGGGTGGTATTACCCAGCACATCGGTGCATACCATGTAGATACTGAAAACGGAAGTATCACCTTCCTTGACACCCCTGGTCACGCCGCGTTTACCGCAATGCGTGCCCGTGGTGCACAGGCTACCGATATCGTTGTTCTGGTAGTTGCAGCTGACGATGGTGTTATGCCTCAGACTGTTGAAGCAATCCAGCATGCTAAAGCCGCTGGCGTACCAATCGTGGTTGCTGTGAACAAGGTTGATAAGCCTGACGCAGATCCGGATCGTGTAATGAACGAATTGACTCGTTACAGCGTTATTCCGGAAGAGTGGGGCGGTGAAAACCAGTTCGTTAAAGTATCAGCGAAAAGTGGTGAAGGGATTGATAACCTGCTGAACGCAATTCTGCTGCAGTCTGAAGTTCTGGAACTGGGTGCTGTCCGTGATGCGATGGCCAGCGGTGTGGTTATCGAATCTCGCCTGGATAAAGGTCGCGGTCCGGTTGCAACAGTTCTGGTTCAGGAAGGTACTCTGCATCAGGGCGATATCGTTCTGTGTGGCTTTGAATATGGCCGCGTTCGTGCAATGCGCGATGAATTAGGTCGTAGCATTGATGCTGCAGGTCCTTCAATTCCAGTGGAAATTCTGGGTTTGTCCGGTGTGCCGTCTGCTGGTGATGAAGCAACTGTTGTTCGTGACGAGAAGAAAGCGCGTGAAGTGGCTCTGTATCGTCAGGGTAAATTCCGTGATGTGAAACTGGCTCGTCAGCAGAAAGCAAAACTGGAAAATATGTTTGCTAACATGACTGAAGGTGAAGTTTCTGAACTGAATGTTGTGCTGAAAGCGGACGTACAAGGTTCTGTTGAAGCAATTGCAGATTCTCTGAATAAACTGTCCACTGACGAAGTTAAAGTCAGAATCATCGGTTCCGGTGTGGGCGGGATTACAGAAACTGACGCAAGTCTGGCTGCTGCTTCTAACGCAATCGTTCTGGGCTTCAACGTTCGAGCTGACGCTTCTGCGCGTAAGATCATCGAATCTGAAAGCATCGATCTGCGTTATTACTCTGTTATCTATGATTTGATTGATGAAGTTCGTCAGGCAATGAGCGGTATGCTTGCGCCGGAATATAAACAGCAAATCATTGGTCTGGCTGAAGTTCGCGATGTATTCCGTTCACCGAAATTCGGCGCTGTTGCTGGCTGTATGGTGACTGAAGGTACAGTGAAACGTAATAGCCCGATCCGCGTATTGCGTGATAACGTGGTCATCTATGAAGGTGAACTGGAATCACTGCGTCGCTTTAAAGATGACGTACCTGAAGTTAAAAACGGCTACGAATGTGGTATCGCTGTTAAGAACTACAATGATGTTCGCCCAGGCGATCAGATTGAAGTTTACGAGACAGTCGAAATTCAGCGTACGCTATAATCAGTTCCGGGGGCTTGAATGCCCCCGTTTGTTCCGGAGCTAAAAATGGCAAAAGAATTTGGTCGTGCAGATCGGGTTGCGCAACAAATTCAGCGTGAAATTGCTGTGATTCTGCAACGTGAAGTGAAAGATCCCCGTGTTGGTATGGTGACTGTCTCTGATGTTGAATTGACTCGCGATTTGCAGCACGCCAAAATTTTTGTGACCTTCTTTCTGAATGAAGTAGATGACATTGAGGCCGGCGTCAAAGTGCTGAATGATGCTTCAGGTTATATTCGTATTCTGATGGGTAAAGCGATGAAACTGCGCGTAGTGCCGGAAATTCGCTTTGTCTATGACAAAACATTGGTTGAAGGGATGCGAATCTCCAACCTGGTTACTAACACTGTTCGTGATGATCAGCTTCGCCGTGGCGAGTCGCCGGATCAAAACGAGGAGGATCGTGATTAAAGATGTCTCGACGACGTCGCTTCAAAGGTCGTGATGTACACGGCATTATACTGCTGGATAAGCCTGGCGGTATCACTTCGAATGATGCGCTGCAACAAGTGAAGCGTATCTATAATGCAGCAAAGGCCGGACATACCGGTGCTTTGGATCCGCTGGCCACGGGTATGCTTCCAATCTGTTTTGGTGAGGCTACCAAATTCTCTCAATTCCTGCTGGATGCTGATAAGCGTTATCAGGTTACTGCACGGTTGGGTGTTCGCACTGATACCAGTGATTCCGAAGGTTCTGTTGTTTCGGTTCGACCGGTGGATGTGAGCGAAGATCAGCTGGCGCAGGCACTGGATAAATTCCGTGGTGATATCATGCAAGTGCCATCGATGTTTTCTGCATTAAAACATCAGGGACGCCCTTTGTATGAGTACGCGCGTGAAGGCATTGAGATTGAACGTGAAGCACGTCCAATCACAATATATTCACTGGAATTAAAAGCTTTTTCCGGGGAAGAGATTTCTCTGGAAGTTCACTGCTCCAAGGGAACCTATATTCGTTCTTTGATCGATGATTTAGGTGAACTGTTAGGTTGCGGTGCGCATGTTATCCAGTTGCGTCGTACTCAGGTAGCCTGCTACCCGAACGACAAAATGCTGAATCTTGAAAAATTGAACGAGATCCTGGATGAATGCCGGGAACAAGGTGTTCCACCTCGTGAACGACTCGATCAATACTTGTTGCCGATGGACAGCGCTGTTTACAGCTTACCGGAAGTCAATATGCCGCCAGTACTGGCCGCTTATGTGACACAGGGACAAGCGGTAATGGTGCCTCATGCTCCAATAGAAGGGTTTGTCCGTATGACGGTAGGCCCGGAAGCCGAATTTATCGGCGTTGGTGAGATCGACGATGACGGTAAAGTTGCGCCACGTCGTTTAGTCCGCATCGGTGGCGATATGCCAGATGCAGAGGAACAAGCTGAGTAGCTTGTCTGTGATTACAGCTGTGCTAGAATGCGCAGCTTCTCTGTGGGCTGAATTAGTGATCGGCTCACAGTCCATTAAACTCAGGAGTACACTATGTCACTAAATGCTGAAACTAAAGCCAAGATCGTTGCTGATTTCTCTCGCGGTACCAATGACACTGGCTCGCCAGAAGTTCAGGTTGCCCTGCTGACTGCTCAGATCAACCATCTGCAAGGCCACTTCTCAGTACATTCTAAAGATCACCACGGCCGTCGTGGTCTGCTGCGTATGGTTTCTCAGCGTCGTAAACTGCTGGATTACCTGAAACGCAAAGATGATGCGCGTTACAAAGATCTGATCTCTAAACTGGGTCTGCGTCGCTAATTCATACTTAGTGATTACTAATAAAAGGAGGCTTTTGCCTCCTTTTGTTTTTTCGTGACAGAAATGACAATTCCGCCAGAATTATATCTGAAGTCGATCTATCCCTAATTACCTATTGTGCTCGCCTTCAGCTATAATAAGCGCGCATTTTGAGCGACGAAATTAATAAAAGGAAATTCACGTGAATCCTATTGTAAAAACCTTCCCATATGGCCAGCACACTGTAACGATTGAAACAGGTGTTATGGCTCGTCAGGCAACTGCAGCTGTTATGGTCAGCATGGATGATACTGCAGTATTAGTAACTGTTGTTGGTAAAAAAGAAGCTGTTGAAGGTCGCGATTTTTTCCCGCTGACTGTTAACTATCAAGAGCGTACCTACGCAGCAGGCCGTATTCCGGGTGGTTTTTTCAAACGCGAAGGTCGCCCAAGCGAAGGTGAAACACTGACTGCCCGTCTGATTGACCGTCCTATTCGTCCTCTGTTCCCGGAAGGCTTCCTGAATGAAGTTCAGGTTGTGGCCACTGTTATGTCAGTAAATCCGGCGGTATCTCCGGATATCGTAGCGATGATCGGTACTTCTGCTGCGCTGGCTATTTCTGGTATCCCATTCAATGGTCCAATTGGTGCTGCCCGCGTTGGTTATATCAATGATCAATACATTCTGAACCCATCTGTTGTTGAGTTGCAGGAAAGCAAGCTGGATCTGGTTGTTGCTGGTACTGCAGCTGCCGTTCTGATGGTTGAGTCTGAAGCTGCTATCCTGCCGGAAGAAGTGATGCTCGGCGCGGTGGTTTATGGTCACGACCAACTGCAAACTGTTATCAAAGCAGTCAATGAATTTGCTGCTGAAGTTGGCACAAAACCTTGGAATTGGGTTGCGCCAGCAGCAAACGTAACACTGAAAGCAAAAATTGCTGAGCTGGCTGTTGCTGCAATTGGTGAAGCTTACCGTATTACTGAAAAAGCAGTGCGTTATGACGCGATTTCCGCATTGAAACAACGCATTGTTGCTGAAATTGTTGCTGCTGATGAAACTCAGGATGCAGGCGAAGTTGCTGATCTGTTCCATGAACTGGAAAGCGATGTTGTTCGTGGTCGTATTCTGCGTGGTGAACCGCGTATCGATGGCCGTGATCCACAAATGATCCGTGCTCTGAGCGTGGGTACCGGTGTTCTGCCACGTGTTCATGGTTCTGCACTGTTTACCCGTGGTGAAACACAGGCTCTGGTAGCTTGTACTCTGGGTACCGAACGTGATGCGCAAACCATTGATGAAATCACTGGTGAACGTACCGACCGTTTCATGCTGCATTACAACTTCCCACCATACTGTGTGGGTGAAACCGGCATGATGGGTTCACCTAAACGTCGGGAAATCGGTCATGGCCGTTTAGCTCGTCGTGGTGTGTCTGCTGTTATCCCTTCACAGGCTGAGTTCCCTTATGTTGTTCGTGTGGTTTCTGAAATCACCGAATCTAACGGTTCTTCTTCCATGGCTTCTGTGTGTGGTACTTCTCTGGCTCTGATGGATGCGGGTGTACCAATCAAAGCATCTGTGGCCGGTATCGCAATGGGTCTGGTAAAAGAAGGCGACAGCTTTGTTGTTCTGTCTGACATTCTGGGTGATGAAGATCATCTGGGCGACATGGACTTTAAAGTAGCTGGTACTTCTGAAGGTGTTACTGCATTGCAGATGGACATCAAAATTGAAGGTATCACTAAAGAAATCATGCAGATCGCACTGAAACAGGCTCGTGATGCGCGTTTGCACATCCTGACTGTAATGGACAAAGCGATCGGTGTTGCACGTGATGATATCTCTGATTTCGCACCTCGCATTCACACCATCAAAATCAATCCAGAGAAGATCAAAGACGTGATCGGTAAAGGCGGTTCTGTGATCCGTGCTCTGACTGAAGAAACCGGCACCACTATCGAGCTGGAAGATGATGGTACAGTGAAGATTGCTGCGGTAAGCGGTGAAGCTGCTCAGGAAGCGATCCGTCGCATTCAGGCGCTGACTGCTGACGTTGAAATCGGTCGTATCTACGAAGGTAAAGTAACTCGTCTGGCTGAATTCGGTGCGTTTGTGAACATTCTGCCAGGTAAAGATGGTCTGGTTCATATTTCACAAATCACTGATGAACGTGTGAAAGATGTTTCCGACTACCTGAAGGTAGGCGACATGGTTCGCACTAAAGTACTGGAAGTAGACCGTCAGGGCCGTATCCGTCTGTCTATCAAAGAAGCCAAACGTGATGAACTGCCTGCTGCTGAATCAGTAGCTGAATCTGCACCAGCACAGGAAGCTGTGGTTGAACAGGTTCCGATGACAGAATAAGCATCACTATTTATTGTTGCTCATAATAATCAGGACGCTTTTAGCGTCCTGATTTTTTTGTCTGTCAGAGTTGATTGAATTCGTTATCAGGCGATCCCTTCAATAATTGTTGGGATCGCCTGATAAGATGATTAAAGCTGATTCGTTGCAAACGAAGTCAGTATTTGCTCGACCAGTGAGAAACGGGTTTTGGCATCAGCGCTGGGCAGATTAAATCGCAGACGGGCCGGACCATCCATGCGGTACAGTCGTGGCTGACTCTGTATCAGGCCAACGATGAACACTGGATTGATCTTTGTTTCCTGACTGAAATCAATAAAGCCACCACGATCACCAATTTCGATACGTTTAAGACCTAATGGTTTCGCCAGTAAGCGGAAACGTGAAATCTGGATCAGATTTTGAGCTGACTGAGGTAACAGACCAAAACGGTCGATCAGCTCGATTTTCAATTCATCAATCTCTTCCTGGGTATTACAGCTGGCAATGCGCTTGTAGATGGACAAACGCATGTTTACGTCCGGAATATAGTCATCCGGCAGTAAGGCCGGAACCCGTAGTTCGATATCCGTATGATCAGAAAGCAGCTGATCCAGAGACGGTTCTTTGCCTTCCTTCAATGAATTGACTGCCTGCTCCAGCATTTCCATATAGAGGGTAAAGCCGATAGATTCGATCTGTCCGCTTTGTTCATCGCCTAGCAGTTCTCCTGCGCCACGGATCTCAAGATCGTGTGTTGCCAGCACAAAGCCAGCACCCAGATCTTCCAGTGACTCGATTGCTTCGAGACGTTTTACCGCATCTTTGGTCATCTGTTTAGGATGCGGCGTTAACAAGTAGGCATAAGCCTGATGGTGTGATCGACCGACACGGCCCCGGAGCTGATGTAACTGAGCCAAACCTAAATTATCAGCGCGATCCATGATGATGGTATTCGCACTGGGTACGTCGATGCCGGTTTCAATGATGGTTGTGCAAACCAGCAGGTTATAACGCTGATGATAAAAATCGGTCATGACCCGCTCCAGATCCCGTTCGCGCATTTGTCCATGGGCAATCGCAATCCGGGCTTCAGGTATCAATTCGCTGAGCAGTGCCGCAGTCTGGTCAATAGTTTCAACATTGTTATGCAGGTAGTAGACCTGACCACCACGTTTCAGTTCACGCAGGATAGCTTCGCGAACAACCGCTTTATCGTACTGGCGGACAAATGTTTTGATTGCGAGTCGCTTAGCCGGAGGTGTTGCTATTACTGACAGGTCGCGCATACCGGACAACGCCATGTTCAGCGTGCGCGGAATTGGTGTTGCGGTCAGGGTCAGAATATCCACATCGGCCCGCAATGCTTTGATTTTTTCTTTCTGACGGACACCGAAGCGGTGTTCTTCATCTACTACCAGTAGACCGAGATCCTTGAAACGAATATCCTCGGACAGCAGTTTATGTGTGCCGATAATGATATCGATTTTGCCTTCTGCCAGTGCTTCCATCGCGGCTTTCTGCTCTTTGGCACTTTTGAAACGACTCATCACCTCGATATTGACCGGCCAGTTGGCAAACCGATCGCGGAAGTTTTCGTAATGTTGTTGTGCCAGCAAGGTGGTAGGTACCAGCACGGCAACCTGCTTACCGGCATGGACGGCAACAAAGGTTGCCCGCATGGCCACTTCGGTTTTTCCGAAGCCGACGTCGCCACAAACCAGGCGATCCATGGCTTTAGCCTGACACATATCACCCAGCACTGAGTTAATGGCATTCAGCTGATCCGGTGTTTCCTCAAATGGGAAACCGGCTGCAAATTTACTGTAGGCCTGTTTGTCATGCCTGAATGCAAGCCCCGGTCTGGCCGCTCGTTTGGCATAGACATCAAGCAGTTCTGCTGCGACATCCCGGATTTTCTCAACGGCTTTTTTCCGGGCTTTCAGCCATGTTTCACCGCCTAATTTATGCAGGGGCGGGTTTTCACTGCCACTGTACCGGCTGATCAAATGCAAAGAGGTGACCGGGACATATAGTTTGTCGGCGCCGGCATATTCCAGTGTCAGATATTCAGCGGCAATACCGCCAGCATCTATGGTTTGCAGCCCGAGATAACGGCCAACCCCGTGATCAAGATGGACGACCGGTTGACCAATCGTTAATTCGGCCAGATTTCGTACGATAGCTTCGCTGTTGGTACTGGATTTTTTATCACGCCGACGGCGTTGTACAACTTTCTGCCCAAACAGTTCATTTTCACAGACCAGTGCGATACCCGCATCCGGCAGGATAAAACCATGTTCCAGCGGACTAACAATAATGGCATGCTGAGCAGTACCGCTGGCGAACTCATCGAATGAGTTCAGGATCGGCAATTTGAGTTGCAGTGGAGCCAGCAGCTCAAGTAAGGCTTCGCGGCGGCCTTCTGATTCCACCGAGAATAATATCCGGCCACCGAACAGGCTTAAAAAGCGTTGCAGTGCTTCCAGTGGTTCCTGTTGTTTCGCTTCTATTGTTAATTCTGGTAACGCATTGACCGGTAAATTAACCCGCCCGGCTTTTTCTTCTGCCGGTAATGTCTGGCAGTGAATTTGTGTCCGTTCTTTCAGAATGCCAAACAGCTGATCCACCGGCAAATAAAGCGTCGCGGGTGGTAGCAGCGGACGGCTTAAGTCATAACGGCGATCTTCATAGCGTTGCTGCACATCCAGCCAGAATTGTTCACTGGCCTGCTGAATATCGCCAACAGTCAGAATCAGACTGGAAGAGGGGAGATAGTCCAGCAGTGTAGCGGTCTGCTCAAAAAACAGCGGCAGATAGTATTCAATTCCTGCAGGCCATAATCCTTTACTGACCTGCTGGTAGACTGAGTCAGGTGCACGACTGGCGTCAAACAGTTCACGGAAACGCTGACGGAAGCCATCGATCGCATGTTTATCGGTAGGGAATTCGTGAGCGGGTAACAGGCGAACTTCTTTGACTGGATCATGTGAGCGCTGAGTATCCGGATCAAAGGCACGGATGGTATCAACTTCATCATCAAAGAAATCAATACGGTAAGGCTGCGATGAGCCCATAGGGAACAGGTCGAGCAGGGAGCCTCGGGCTGCGTATTCCCCATGCTCCAGTACCTGCTCGACGGCATTGTAGCCGGCATGTTCAAGCCGCTGCCGCAGATTGTGTAAATCGAGTTTATCACCGGGTTTGACCAGCAGACTGTAACCGTCAATGAAACCGGCAGGTGCTGTCCGGAGCATCAGTGTCGCTACCGGCAGGATCAGCAGACCTTGTTTCATCCTAGGAAGATGATAAAGGGTTTCTATACGCTGAGAGATAATATCCTGATGTGGTGAGAAGGTATCGTAAGGCAATGTTTCCCAGTCAGGAAACAACCGTACCGGAATGTTGTTCTCTTTGAGCAGAAAGCTGATCTCCTGCTCCAGATATAAGGCAGTTGGTGTGTCATTCACAACCAGCACTACCGGGTGATTTTGCGTTGTTACCAGCTCAGCAATCGCCAGAGAAAGACTGCTGCCATTTAATTGTCCGAAGGTAAGACGCTGATTCGCTTTTGCGTTCAGAGAAAAAGTAAAGTAATTGGTCATCAGTCAGATTCAGGTTAGTTAATGTTTTATTTTTGCCGGGTCACACGGATCGACAAACAGTGCAACACACTAAAATATTGCTCGCTCAAGGAGAACCTCTTGTTGAGCGGATGTCTTACCTTTATTATCCGCTAACTCTTGGATTGCGCAACGCTTGGAAACAGCGTGAAATCACTCATTTTTCAACCTATCAGTCTGGCGATTGGCCTGCGGTATGCCGGTGCCAGAGGTGATAATCGATTCGCTTCTTTTATCTCCATATTTTCAACCTTTGGTATTGCGATCGGTGTCATGGCGCTGATCGTGGTTAGTTCGGTCATGAATGGTTTTGAAGCACAGCTGAAAGACCGCATTTTAGGGGTTGTTCCGCATGGTGTGATCACGACCGCATCAGGTCAGTTACCTGAATGGCAGCAATATCAGCAGATTGTGACTAAGTTACCCCATGTGCAGGCGGCAGCTCCTTTTATTACCACCGAAGGGATGGTGCAAAGTCCGGGGAGTCTGGCACCGATCGCATTGCAGGGTGTGAATCCACAGAATTATCCGCAGCAGGATCTGTTGCGCCAGACGCTGGGTGATACGGCTCTGGAGCGTCTGGTTCCCGGCAAATTTAATATTATTCTGGGTGGGGCTCTGGCACAGAAGCTAGGGGTTCTGCCGGGCGATAAAGTGCGGGTGCTGGTCAGCGAAGGCAGCCGTTTTACCCCGATGGGTCGAGTACCATCGCAGCGGTTATTTAATGTTGTGGCTTTGTTTGATGTCGGTTCTCCGGTTGATGATCAGATTGCATTGATTCATCTGGATGATGCCCGTCGCTTACTACGCTATCCCGCAGAAAATGTTACCGGCTGGCGAGTATGGCTGGATGATGCTTTCCAGACGGAAGATATTGCCCAAACATCGCTGCCGTCTTCACTGATATTTCAGGACTGGCGCAAGGAACGGGGAGAGTTGTTCCGGGCTGTTGCTATGGAAAAAAACATCATGAGCATGATGCTGGTGCTGATCATTCTGGTGGCTACTTTCAATATTCTTTCTTCTCTGGTGATGGTGGTGCTGGATAAACAAGGGGAAGTAGCGATCCTGCGGACCATGGGAATGCAAAGTAAAACCGTGATGAAGATCTTCATGGTTCAGGGGATCTGGAGCGGTGTGCTGGGCGGGGTATTCGGTGCATTCGGCGGGGTTATTCTTACCCATTATCTGAACCCGGTATTACGGGTTCTCGGGCTTAATTTATATATGGATGCCGGCGGAAGCGGATTACCGGTAGAAATGCAGGTATCGCAGGTGTTGCTGATTGCATCCGGAGCATTACTGATGAGTTTTATGGCGACGCTTTATCCTGCCTATCGTGCAGCTCATATTCGTCCGGCGGAGGCGTTACGTTATGAATAATATCCTGTTGCATTGTCAGGATCTGGTGAAGATTTATCACGAAGGCGCTGTAGAGACACCGGTATTACGGGGGATTAATCTGTCAGTACTGCAAAAAGAGATGCTGGCGATAGTCGGGAGTTCCGGTTCCGGGAAAAGTACGTTGCTGCATCTTCTGGGGGCACTGGATACACCGACTCTGGGGACGGTGTTTTTTGATCAGCAGGATATTTATCAGTGGACCAGTCAGCAGCAGGCACAGTTCCGTAACCGGCAATTAGGTTTTGTCTATCAGTTTCATCACTTGCTGGGAGAATTCACCGCACTGGAAAATGCGGCGATGCCTTTGCTGATTGGCGGTATGGCAGTAAAACAAGCGACACAGAAGGCTGCTGAGATGCTGGAACGGGTCGGCTTGTCGCATCGTGTTGAACATCGTCCGGCGGAATTATCCGGTGGTGAACGGCAGCGTGTGGCCATTGCCCGTGCGTTGGTTAATCAGCCCCGGCTGGTATTGGCCGATGAACCAACAGGTAATCTGGATCATAAAAGTGCCACTGCGATTTATGAACTGATGTGTCAGTTAAACCGTGAGTTAGGCACTGCGTTTGTCGTCGTTACGCACGATCGTGAGCTGGCCGGTAAATTACACCGTCAGGTTCATATGGTGGATGGTGCATTGCTGGGAGGCGAATGATGTTTCAGCCTTTTGCGCTTTTTCTTGGGTTACGTTACAGCCGGACCCGGCGCAGCAGCCGTTTTGTCAGTTTCATTTCTGCGTCCTCGATCATCGGTATTGCCCTGGGGGTAATGGCATTGATCCTCGGGCTTTCAGCCATGAATGGTTTTGAGCGGGAGCTGCGTCAGCGTGTACTGGCAGTGATCCCGCATGCTGAAGTTGAGATGGTATCCGGTGGTTTCAGTGACTGGCAGTCTGCTTCAGCGCTGTTAAAGAAACAACCGGGTATCACTGCTGTGGCACCGCTGATTTCGCTTAATGGCATGCTGGAAGCGGGTGGAAAAATGAAAGCGGCTCAGTTGCGGGCCGTCTTACCAGCCGAAGAGAAACAGATTTCTCAGGCTGCGGAATACATGACCGGAAGTGGTCTGGATGCTTTACTTCCGGGCGAGAATGGCGTCATTCTGGGACAACAGATCGCTGACAAGCTGGGCGTGAAAATCGGTGATAGTGTCACCATGCAGGTGCCGGATAAACAGGCTCAGTCCGCGTTTTCAGCACCGATGCAACGTCAGTTTACGGTGGTTGGTTTGCTGAAACTTGGCGGGCAACTGGATGGATTTCTGGGATATATCCATCTGCAGGATGCGCAGGCTATGCTGGGCTGGCAGGATGAAGTCCAGGGATTGAGCATAGAAGTAAATGATGTGCTGTCTGCGCACACCATTGCTTATCAGGCCGCCAATCAGTTGCCATACCGTATGTATCTGCGTAGCTGGATGACCTCTCAGGGATATCTGTATCAGGATATCCAGATGGTACGTACAGTTATGTACGTTGTGTTATTGATGGTCGTTGCTGTTGCCTGCTTTAACATTGTTTCAACGCTGGTTATGGCGGTGAATGAAAAACGCGGTGATATAGCCATCCTGAAAACCATGGGAGCCAGCGACTGGCAAATCCGTCTGGTGTTTATGACGCAGGGAATGGTGAATGGCCTGGTTGGTGCGGGAAGTGGCGCTTTGCTGGGATGTATTCTGGCGCAGTATCTGTCATCCATTATTCATGGTGTAGAACGGGTGACGGGATATCAGTTCCTGAATCCGGAAATTTATTTTATCGATTTCCTGCCATCAGAATTACATCTTCTGGATGTGGCTGTTGTCACCACCGCTGCTGTCCTGATGAGCCTGCTGGCCACATTATATCCGGCATGGCGGGCCAGTCAGTTGTTACCGGCGCGAGAACTGGGGCGTTAATTCCACAGATATAAAAAACCAGCATCAGAATGCTGGTTTTTTATATTCACATTTTTTTACTGCGTTTGTGACGCAAATAAAGAATCGCCAGTATCAATACTCCGAGACCAAGCAGTGAATAAATACCGGTTTGTCCCCGGCTGATCATATGCAGTAACCAATCTCTGTTATAAGCACCATAGTCACCGATGTATACCCAGACAGGAACAGAAATACTGGCCGCCAGACCATCCATGATCAGGAATCGCCATATGGAGATCCGACGACTCATACCGGCAACGATAAAGATGGGCGAGCGTAAACCCGGTAAGAATCGGGCAACAAATAAAACCCAGTTACCGTATTTCACAAATTTTTCCTGCACCTGAGCAAACCGGTGCGGTGTAACGATGCGTCTGATTGGCGCAAAAGCCAGTATTCGCTGACCGAAGGTATGGCCTAAAGTAAACATGATGCCATCACCGATCAGAACACCCGCCATACATACAGCAAACATGGTATGTACATCAGCATAGCCTAAACCGGCAATAATCCCGCCTGCGACCAGCGTAATGTCTTCCGGAATCGGTAAACCAAAGCCGCATAACAAAAGCATAACGAAAACAGCTAAATAGCCATAATCAGAAAAAATGGAAATCAGAATGTCCATCGTATTGTCTTTTTCACCCCATTCCTGCCCGGTAGTCTCATGGTTATGTTATTCATCGCTCAGAGACAACACATAAAACTACAACAACATAATGTTGGCCGATTATGACACTCATTCGTTCATGCGTGTGTAAATCAGCGGTAGTTTTCTCCGGTTTATGTGAATCAGACGGCCTCATTCCATCTGTTTGTCTTTTTTTTATACAGAGATTCCGGTGCCAACGTCAAAAACAACAGCTGTTGACTGGTAACTCTTAACGGGAGAATAGGACAACAACTAAACAGATAAGATATAAATAGTGGAACAATTGCTGCTTGGAATGGCTCTGAGCATAGCCAGTTCTCTGCTCTGGCCTGATTTGCCTTCCAACGGATGGGGATGGATTATTCTGATATCCGGGTTAATCGTCGTTTTCCGTTATCGTTTTGCCGGTGCGGTATTACTCGGGCTGAGCTGGGCAATACTCTTTTTCAACCATGAGCTGAGCTGGCTGAAAGAGCAGCATATTTCACTCCCGGCACAGCATGAGTTAAATGTGACTGTTTCGGCTGTGTATCGAAAATCAGATCGCCAGCAACTACTGGTTTCAGTGCAAAGTATCAATCGTCAATCTTACTGGCCTGAGCCAGCCATCAGACTCACGCTTTCCGATAAAAAGACATTCCTGAAACGTGGCGACAAATTACATATTCGGGCTCGCCTGAAAATACCGCACGGACTTGGCAATCCGGCCGGATTCAACGCTGAGCGCTGGCTGCTCGGACAGGGAGTGACGGCAACCGGGAGTATTAGCAGCTTTAAACTTCTTTATCAGGCGGATAGCAGCTGGCGGGACAACTGGCTGATGAAGTCCCGTCAGCTGATGCAGAAGTTTCGTCAGCCGGAATTACTGATGGCATTGATTTATGGTGAACAGCAGGACGTAGACAAAGCGGACTGGCAAACGCTGCGGGATACCGGTCTTATCCATCTGATCGCTATCTCCGGTATGCATATCGGGCTGATTGCCTGGATTGGTATGGCGTTATCCCGCTTACTACTGCAGCGCTGGAGTGAAAAACTGCCAGGTTTACACTGGCTGGTCGGGATAGCTTTTGCTTTGTTATATAGTGCATTAGCTGATTTTTCTGCTCCCACTGTCAGGGCGTTGTGCATGTTGATTATCTGGATTGCGTTACGGCTCTGGCAACGGGAATGGTCCGGGATCCGGATCTGGTTGTTTGCTTTGGCTATCATGCTGGTAATTGAACCCTGGTCGGTATTTTCTGCCGGATTCTGGTTATCGTTCATCGCTGTCGGGATTCTGGGCGTTGCCGGATTTTTGTGGCGCAAACCCTCTTTATGGCAAATACAGTGGTTAATGACGCTGTTGCTGGTGCCAGTCCAGTTGGTGTTATTTGATGGTCTCAGTATCAGCAGTGTTCTGGTTAACTTACCTGCCGGCCCGTGGTTTACCTTTTCGATTGTGCCGGTAGCACTCATTTCCGGGCTGTTAGTGCCGATTTTCCCATCACTGGCATACATCGGATTCTGGTTGTGTGATCTTCAGCTGGACTGGCTGATGTCCGCGCTGGAATGGATCCAGACATGGGGTTCCGGCTGGATGGCAATTTCTTTTCGTCAGCAACTGCTGTTGTTCTGGGCGCTGGCGGGGTGGTTCATCTGGCGTTTCTCGCCGGTTGTCATGAAAAGGGAATTTGGCTTACTGCTATTAGCCGGGTGCGGTTTGCTGTTTGCGGGCTGTCAGTCTGAGCCGGACTGGCGGGTGGATATGCTGGATGTGGGGCAGGGATTATCCGTATTAATCAGTCAGGATGAGCGGGCTTTGTTATTTGATACCGGAGATGCTTATCAGGGAGGATATAACATGGCCGATGCCGCGATCTTCCCGATGCTGGAATACCGGGGGATCAAGCAACTGGATTATTTGATCGTTAGTCACCGCGATAAAGATCACTCGGCTAACTGGCAACGGATCGCCGGAAAGTATCCGCAAGCCCGCATTGTTTCTTCTTCTGCGCTGACAGTTGATACGTTGATCTGTCAGCGTGGACAGCAATGGCAATGGGGAAAATTACAAGTGATGGTATTATCCCCCCGATCCTCTTCCGGTGGTGATGTGAATGAAGATTCCTGCGTGTTGCGAATCAGCGATAACCAGCACAGTCTGCTGTTAACCGGTGATGCTGAACGGAAAGCGGAAGCGGAGCTTATTCGTCTGCCCCGGCAGTTATTGCAGAGTCAGATCCTGTCATCGCCGCATCACGGCAGTAAATCCTCTTCTACGCCGGATTTTATTGCTGCGGTAGCGCCGGATTATGTTGTTCATAGTGCCGGATATCAGAATCGCTGGCACCATCCTCATCCTGTCGTTTTATCTCGTTATTCGCAGTCGCAACAATGGATAACAGCTGTTGATGGTCTGGTCAGCTTTGAATTTAGTCAAAATAATACAGATATACGCCCTTTTCGTCGTTTGCAGCCCTGGTATAGGCAGATGGATGCTTGGTTAGTGGGCGATCAACCGCTAAAATGACGGGTCATTTTGCAGCAAGGTTTAAATAATTCATGTCGAACGAAGTACGCGATGCAGCGCAGAAATCCAGCTGGCCGATCCTTAAACGCCTATTGGGTTACACTGTAGGTCGTCGGAAGGGATTAGCGATAGCAGCTATCGGGATGGCGGGTTATGCGGCTGTTGATACTTACATGATATCGCTGATCAAACCGCTGCTGGATGATGGATTAAGCGGCAAAGACCCCTCAGCCATGTTGTGGCTGCCTTTTATGATCATGGGATTAGTCGCATTACGCGGTGTCTGTAACTTTACATCAGACTATTTCATGGCATGGGTTGGTAATACTGTTGTTATGCGGTTACAGCGTACCGTTTTTTCCCATTTAATGGGAATGCCGCTTTCGTTTTTTGACAAACATAATACGGGCACCCTTTTATCCAAGGTGACTTATGATGCCTCTCAGGTTTCATCTGCTGCCAGTTCAACCCTGATTTCACTCATTCGTGAGGGATGTACAGTTATTGGTTTACTGGTACTGATGTTTTACTACTCATGGCAATTATCGGTCATCTTTTTTGTCATCGGTCCCATTGTTGCGTTTCTGATTTCTGTAATCAGTAAACGGTTCCGGAAACTGAGTAAACAGTTGCAACACGCCATGGGCAATATCACCACTTCGACTGAGCAGATGCTGAGAGGCCATAAAGAAGTGCTGATGTTCGGTGGTCAGGAAATCGAAGCCAGCCGCTTTGATAAAGTGAGCAACGCGGTGCGTCAGCAGAATATGAAAATGGTTGTTGCTGATGCCGTCGGTTCCCCGATTGTTCAGTTTATTGCATCAACAGCATTAGCTCTGGTGCTGTATTTGGCTACATATCCCGAAATCAGTCAGCAATTGACGGCCGGTTCTTTTGCCGCTGTTATTTCAGCGCTCTTCGGATTGATGAAACCGCTGAAAAGTCTGACTCAGGTTAACGTGCAGTTCCAGAAAGGTATTGCAGCTTGTCAGAGTTTATTTGATGTCATTGATCTGCCATTGGAGGAAGATAATGGTCAGCTCGAACTGAAGCAGGCAGCCGGAAAAATTGAATTCAGAAATGTGACATTTACCTATCCGACTAAAGATGTACCGGCATTACGGGAAGTCAATTTCACCATTGAGCCGGGAAAAACAATCGCACTGGTTGGTCGTTCCGGTTCAGGCAAGAGCACCATTGCCAGTTTGCTCACCCGTTTTTACGACATTCAGGAAGGTAAAATTCTGCTGGATGGACATGATATCCGTGATTACCGTTTGCGTGACTTACGTCGTCAATTTGCGCTGGTTTCGCAAAATGTGCATTTATTTAATGATACTGTTGCAAACAACATCGCTTATGCGGCGGAAGAAAATTTTACTCGTGAACAAATCATTCAGGCTGCCAAACTGGCGAATGCCGATGAATTTATCGTTAAGATGCCGCAAGGCTATGACACTGTGATAGGTGAGAACGGTGCGACCTTATCCGGTGGTCAGCGTCAGCGTTTGGCAATAGCCCGTGCATTATTACGTGATATGCCGGTGTTGTTGCTGGATGAAGCAACATCCGCGCTGGATACAGAATCAGAGCGCCGTATTCAGGCCGCCCTGGAGTCACTGACTAAAAACCGTACAACACTTGTTATCGCGCATCGTCTTTCTACTATCGAGAATGCAGATGAAATTCTGGTGGTAGATGACGGCCAGATTGTTGAGCGCGGTACCCATGAGCAATTGCTGAAAATAGGTGGTGCTTATGCCTTACTTCGTCGTACCCAAATGGGCGCGCAAACCGCATGATTGAAAAACTCTGGTACCAACGTAGCTGGTTGAACTGGTTGTTTGCGCCCTTCGCAGCTTTGTTTGCGTTACTGACCACGATGCGTCGTTACGCGTACCGGGCTGGTATTTTCTCCAGTTACCGGGCTCCGGTACCCGTTATTGTGGTCGGCAACATTACTGTCGGCGGTAATGGCAAAACACCAATGGTGTTATGGCTGGTGGAGCTGCTGACTAAAGCCGGATATAAGCCAGGTGTGGTCAGCCGGGGATATGGTGGCAAAGCACCGCATTATCCTTACCTGTTACATCCTGAAACGACAGCTGCGGAAGCGGGAGATGAGCCTGTGCTGATTTATCAGCGCTGTGGCTGCCCGGTCGCGGTTGCGCCGAAGCGGGCGAAAGCTGTGCAATTGCTGGTGGAGCAATGCGGGGTGGATGTCATCATCTGCGATGATGGTTTACAGCATTATGCTTTACAGCGTGATATTGAATTTGTGGTAATGGATGGCGAGCGCCGACTGGGTAATGGCTGGTTAATGCCGATGGGGCCATTACGGGAAACAGCTTCGCGTCTGCGGCAGGTGATGGCGGTGGTTTGTAATGGTGGACAGGCCAGACCAGATGAGATCCAGATGTCATTGCAGCCGGCCCCATTACGTAATGTGCGGACCAATCATACTGCTGTGGTATCCGGTGCTGTTGATGCGATGGCGGGTATCGGATATCCGCCACGATTCTTTAATAGCTTGCTGAAGCAGGGCTACGCAGTGAATCAGCAGGTTGCTTATGCTGATCACCAGGCGTTTAATGCTGCCGAATTACACCAGCGTTTCGCACAACGTCCGCTGATTATGACGGAAAAAGATGCCGTTAAGTGCCGGGATTTTGCTCTGGATAACTGGTGGTATTTACCCGTTACTGCTCAGTTACCGGAAAAATTTGCCACCAGATTACTTGCTCAACTGAAGGAACTCAGACATGGCGCTGGATTATAAATTACTGGAAATCGTCGCTTGCCCGATCTGTAAGGGAAAGCTGAATTACGACAAAGAACGTTCGGAGCTGGTTTGCAGAGCTGACAAACTGGCTTACCCGGTGGAAGATGATATTCCGGTGCTGCTGGAAAATCGTGCCCGGCCATTAAAAGAGGAAGAGCTCCCATTATGAGTTTTGTTGTGGTGATCCCAGCCCGTTATCAATCATCACGTTTACCCGGTAAACCGCTGGCTGATATTCATGGCAAGCCCATGATTGCCTGGGTCGTGGAACGGGCAAAGCAAGCCGGTGCCAGTCAGGTGATAGTGGCTGTCGATGATGAGCGGGTTGCTGCGGCTGTTTCAGCGTTGGGCGTCGATGTCTGTATGACGGGTTCGCATCATCAATCCGGTACTGAAAGACTGGCAGAGGTCTGTGAAAAATACGCTTTTGCGCCGGATACCATCATTGTGAATGTTCAGGGTGATGAACCGCTGATCCCGCCAGCGATCATTACTCAGGTTGCAGATAATCTGGCTAACACCAGTGCGCCTATGGCGACACTGGCGGTAGCAATAGAGGATGAACATGAACTGTTTAATCCGAATGCCGTTAAAGTGGTTATGGATAAACAGGGATATGCCCTTTATTTCAGCCGGGCCACTATTCCGTGGGATCGGGATGGTTTTGCTCAGCAACCGAAACAATGGCGGCATACCTTTTTGCGTCATATCGGTATCTATGCATATCGCGCCGGATTTATTCGTCAGTATGTCAGCTGGCCGGTTAGCCCGTTAGAACAGATTGAATCGCTGGAGCAGCTTCGCGTGTTATGGCACAGTGAAAAAATCCATGTCGCGGTGGCTGCCGAGAATCCACCGGCAGGTGTTGATACGGCGGAAGATCTGGAAAAAGTTCGTCGTTTTCTGGGCAATATAAAATCTGAAAAGTAATTCCGAATCACGAATTCTAACTAGCCAGAGTTATATCTCTGGCTTTTTTGTCCCTTCATTTCTAAGCTGAATCGATTCTTCTTGTTTGCGCTTGTGTTTTTTGTAACTGAGTGTAACATTGCACAAACAAACCGTATACATTCCTCCTTAAGGACAGCATCATGACTATAGGGACAACGCTTGGCGAGTTCATCATCAAAAAACAGGCGGATTTTCCACATGCTACCGGTGAACTGACTAACTTGCTTTCTTCAATCAGTCTGGCAGCAAAGATTGTCAATCGTGAAATTAATCAAGCCGGGTTAAGTGATATTCTCGGTGCGATGGGGCGTGATAACGTTCAGGGCGAAGAACAGCAAAAGCTGGACTGGTTTGCCAATGAAAAATTCAAAGATGCGCTGGCTGCACGTGGCGAGGTTTGTGGTCTGGCCTCTGAAGAAGAGGATGACTTTGTTGCGTTTGATCCTGTCAGCGAGAAAAAATCAAAATATGTTGTACTGATCGACCCTTTGGATGGTTCATCCAATATTGATGTGAACGTGTCGGTCGGTACCATCTTTTCTATTTATCGCCGTATTACACCGTCAGATCAACCTGCAACACTGGCTGATTTTCTGCAACCGGGATACCGTCAGGTTGCCGCCGGCTATGTTATCTATGGTTCATCCACCATGCTGGTTTATACCACGGGTCAGGGTGTAAATGGGTTTACGCTGGATCCTTCAATTGGTTATTTCTGTTTGTCACATCCGGATATGAAGTTGCCGGAGCAGGGATATTGCTATTCAGTCAATGAAGGTCATTACCTTAAATTCCCGCTGGGCGTGAAGCATTACATCAAATATTGTCAGGCGGTAGATGAACAGGATAAACGTCCTTACACCTCCCGCTATATCGGTTCACTGGTGGCTGATTTCCATCGTAATCTGCTGAAAGGCGGTATTTACATGTACCCGTCAGGCACTAACGCACCCAAAGGTAAACTGCGTTTACTGTATGAGTGCAACCCGATTGCATTTTTGGCGGAACAGGCGGGTGGTAAGGCCTCTACCGGGCGTGAACGCATCCTGGCGCTGGAGCCGGAAGAGCTGCACCAGAGAACGCCTTTCTATGTGGGTTCCCGTTTTATGGTTGATAAACTGGAAGAGTTTGTCGCGCAGTATTCTGATAAGTCTGAATAAAAAAACATCTGAGTAAAAAATAAAAGGGCAGCTATCAGCTGCCCTTAATGTATCTGCATACCTGTAATTATTTGCGCATATTAACAGGCAAAACAGTACGGGTTGGTGCACCAGTGTACAACTGACGGGGACGACCGATTTTGCTCGCCGGATCAGCCTGCATTTCCAGCCAGTTAGAGATCCAGCCGATAGTACGGGCCAGCGCGAAGATAACGGTAAACATGGATGTCGGAATACCGATCGCATTCAGAATGATACCGGAATAGAAGTCCACATTCGGATACAGTTTCTTCTCGATGAAATATGGATCAGAGAGTGCAATCCGTTCCAGTTCCATTGCGACATCCAGTAACGGATGGTCACTGATATTCAGTTCTTGCAGTACGGCATGGCAGGTATCACGCATAACAATAGCGCGTGGATCATAGTTGCGGTATACGCGATGACCAAAGCCCATCAGACGGAATGGATCATTTTTATCTTTAGCGCGGGCAACGAAATGCGGGATCCGATCAACAGAACCGATTTCCTGCAGCATCTTCAGGCAAGCTTCGTTGGCACCACCGTGTGCTGGGCCCCACAGAGACGCAATACCAGCAGCAATACAGGCAAACGGATTCGCACCGGAAGAACCGGCCAGACGGACACTGGAGGTTGATGCATTCTGCTCATGGTCAGCATGCAGAACGAAGATGATATCCATCGCCCGCTCAATGACCGGATTAACCCGATACTCTTCACAAGGCACAGCAAACATCATATGCAGGAAGTTACCGGCATAACTCAGGTCATTCCGCGGATAGATGAATGGCTGACCGATAGAATACTTATAAGACATTGCTGCCAGCGTTGGCATTTTAGATATCAGGCGGTAAGCCGCAACTTCACGATGTTGCTCATGACTGATATCCAGCTCATCGTGATAGAACGCAGACAGGGCGCCAGCGACCCCGCACATAACAGCCATTGGATGAGAGTCACGGCGGAAAGCCTTGAACAGTGAGGTGATCTGTTCATGAACCATCGTATGGCGGGTTACCAGATAACGGAATTTGTCATACTGCTCTTTATTCGGCAGTTCGCCATTCAGCAGCAGATAGCAGACTTCCAGATAGTTGGAGTCTTTCGCCAGCTCAGCGATAGGGTAGCCACGATACAGCAGGATACCGGCATCACCATCAATATAGGTGAGTTTGGAAGTACAGGATGCAGTTGACAGGAAACCTGGATCATAAGTGAAATAGCCATGCGCCCCTAATGCGCGGACATCGATTACCTCCGGACCTTCAGTTCCGGACAAAATAGGCAGCTCGATCGGTTCCTGACCGGGGATGTGCAGGGTGGCTACTTTATTAGCCATAGCAAGTCTCCTTTGCAATTAAAGTGAAAGCGGTTTTCGCGTAGTAACTACGCAAAACGTCTTTTATTGTTCCTTTATAGTTCGTATAAACGCTATTGCGATTGATAGCAATAAAAAATCCTCATCGCGTCACACTTATTTCAACCATCCTGATGCCCTTTGTCAATTTGATAGCGACGTCTAAATGCATGAATGGTCACAGATTGAATGCTTAATTCATAAAATACTGTTTCTAATTGGTTAAAATTTTGTAATCAATTGGCTTGGCTGAATATACTGAAGTGGTTATTAGGTGATTTGCAGATCTTGCGGTGAAGAATGGCTGGTAAGCCTGTTTTTTAAGCACAGAGATTACAGAATCCGGACTGTGATTGCTGTCTCTGCAGCAGATCATCATAATATGTTGGATATAAAAGGAATCTTTTCATCCAGACAGTAAATTGAGTTGAATCAGTCGTTGTTGATGAGTCACCGATTCAGAAACAACACTGGATACCGGACAGGCTGCGGTTAAAGGAAAAAAATGAATATGCATGAAGATGCCGAAAATGCAGTTGTTACCTGGATTCGATCTTCCTACCTGGCGAACAGCGCTTATGTTGAAGACCTCTATGAGTCATATCTGACTGATCCCGGATCTGTTCCGCTGGAATGGCAGCGCTGTTTTGCCGGCTTAGGCTCTCCGCAGAGTGATGAACAACCTCATGCCTTGATTCGTCAGCAACTGCGCCAGCAAGTGATGCAACCCAGACGTTCTTCAGGTGTTGTCAGCGGTAGTTCTCTGGATCAAAAACAATTTCATGTATTACAGCTCATTAATGCCTACCGCTATGCCGGACACCAGTATGCCAACCTTGATCCTCTCGGACTGACGTCGAATCCGGTTATTCCTGAACTTGAGCTTTCCTATTATCAGCTGGATGCGGGTGATTTGGATCGGGAGTTTCATATTGGCAGCTACCAGGCCGGTCAGGAACGGATGACACTCCGTCATCTGCTGGATTCTCTGCGTAAAACATATTGCGGTGTTGTTGGTGCAGAGTTTATGCATATGACCTCGCAGTCTGAGAAACGCTGGATCCAGGAACGGATGGAGCAGGTGAAAGGTCAACCAGTCTGGCCGGATACCATCAAAAAGCAGGCACTGGAAGAGTTAACTGCTGCGGAAGGTCTGGAACGTTATCTGGGTGCCAAGTTCCCCGGCGCAAAACGTTTTTCACTGGAAGGCGGGGACATGCTGATCCCGATGGTGAAATCCATCATCCGTCAGGCCGGTGCGAATGACTATAAAGAGATCGTGATCGGGATGGCTCACCGGGGCCGGTTAACCATGCTGGTGAATGTCCTCGGGAAACGGCCGAAAGAACTGTTCGATCAATTTGCCGGTCATCATGGTGATGCCTGGGGAACCGGTGATGTGAAATATCACATGGGGTTCTCGTCTGATTTTGCTACTGAAGGCGGTAATGTTCATCTGGCGCTGGCATTCAATCCATCGCATCTGGAGATCGTCAATCCGGTCGTTATTGGCTCGGTCCGGGCCAGAATGGAACGACTGCATGATAATGAATTCAATAAAGTATTACCGATTACCATTCATGGCGATTCGGCTATTGCCGGTCAGGGTGTCGTTGCTGAAACATTTAATATGTCTCAGACCCGGGGCTTTGGTGTCGGTGGTACGCTGAGAATTGTGATTAACAATCAGATTGGTTTTACGACCGCCAATGTAAAAGACACCCGTTCCACCCGTTACTGTACTGATGTGGCAAAAATGGTGCAGTCTCCTATTTTCCATGTCAACGCAGATCATCCGGAAGCCGTTTTATGGGTCACGAAACTGGCGATGGATTTCCGCAATACTTTCCACCGGGATGTGGTGATCGATCTGGTTTGCTATCGTCGCAACGGACACAACGAAGCCGATGAGCCGACTGCGACACAACCGCTGATGTATCAGAAAATCCGCCAGCATCCGACAACCCGGCAGATTTATGCGGAACAGTTAGTGAAGAATGGCATTCTTGAAGAGAGTGCGGCTGAGCAAATGGTAACGGATTATCGCCAGGCATTGGATCGTGGCGAATGTGTTCTGAAAGAATGGCGTCCGATGTCTGAATTACATCAGAACTGGAATCGCTTTCTGGGGCATGACTGGCAGGAAGGTTACGATGCGGCTTACCCACTGGATCAATTGACAACACTGGCTGAGAAAATATGCCGTTATCCGGACACACATGTTTTACAGTCGCGTGTACAAAAGATCTATGAAGATCGTCTGTTGATGAGTCATGCCGAAAAAATGGCTGACTGGGGATTCGCTGAAAATCTGGCTTATGCTTCCTTATTGGTTCGTGGATTCCCTGTCCGGCTAACCGGCCAGGATTCCGGTCGTGGCACCTTTTTCCACCGCCATGCGGTATTACACAACCAGAATGATGCATCCACGTATACCCCATTGATGCATCTTGCTCCGGATCAGGCACCTTTCCGGGTTTATGATTCTGTTCTGTCGGAAGAAGCTGTTCTGGCGTTTGAATACGGCTATGCCACCGCAACACCGGATGGTCTGACGATCTGGGAAGCGCAGTTTGGTGATTTTGCGAATGGCGCGCAGGTGGTTATCGACCAGTTCCTTTCATCCGGTGAACAGAAATGGGGCCGGCTCTGCGGTCTGGTATTACTCTTGCCGCATGGTTATGAAGGGCAGGGAGCGGAGCATTCATCAGGACGCCCTGAACGTTACCTGCAAATGTGTGCACAACACAATATGCAGGTTTGTATGCCAACGACCCCCGCTCAGATTTATCATTTATTACGCCGGCAGATGTTACGCCCGATGCGCCGTCCGCTGGTGGTCTTTACACCGAAGTCTTTATTACGTCACCCGCTGGCGGTTTCTTCTCTGCAGGAGTTGTCGGAAGGACGCTTCCGGAATGCAATCGCTGAAACAGATGCGATTCCGGCGGAAGGCGTGCAGCGGGTTGTCCTCTGCTCCGGTAAGGTTTACTACGATTTACTGGAAGCGCGCCGTAAGGCGGATAATAAAGCGGTCGCTATCATTCGTATTGAACAGCTTTATCCTTTCCCCGAAGAAGAGCTGAGAGAGATCATGCAGGCTTATCAGCACGTGCAGGATTTTGTCTGGTGTCAGGAAGAGCCAAAAAATCAAGGTGCCTGGTATAACTGTCAGCACAGAATGAAACGCGTTATACCGACAGGAACTTATCTGAATTATGTTGGCCGTCCGGCATCTGCCGCACCCGCCGTAGGCTATATGTCGTTGCACTTGCAGCAGCAAAAAACATTAGTTGAAGAAGCTCTGACTATAAAATAAAAGGATACCCCATGACTTTGCAAATAATGGTGCCTGATCTTCCTGAATCTGTATCTGATGCGACCATTGGCACCTGGCACAAAAAAACTGGTGAACGCATCAAAGCTGGCGAGTTGTTGGTTGACCTGGAAACGGACAAAGTTATATTGGAAGTACCGGCTCCTCAGGATGGGATCATCGGCGATATCTTTTTTGACTCTGGCAGTGTTGTGCAGGCCAGACAATTGCTGGCTGAATTGCAGGAAGTGCCTGCGAGTGGCGAGGAGACAACAGAGAAACCAGCCCCGGCTCCTGATACCGGCGATGCCAGCGATATTCTGACGCCATCGGTGCGCCGTATTCTGGCTGAGGAAGAGGTTGACCCCTCTGTGTTGCAAGGCTCTGGCCGTGATGGTCGTCTTACACGTCAGGATGTGCTTGCTCATTTACAACGTCAGACAAATGACCCGTCGGCCACAACAGCCTTGATTGCGACTGTTGATTCTGCGACTGAGACTCCGGTCAGTGGCAGAGAGGAAAAACGGGTGCCGATGACCCGTCTGAGAAAACGCATCGCCGAGCGTTTGCTGGAAGCTAAAAATACCACGGCAATGCTGACCACCTTTAATGAGGTCAACATGCAGCCGATCATGCAGATCCGCAGTAAATATCAGGAACAGTTTGAAAAACGTCATGGTATTAAGCTCGGCTTCATGTCGTTTTATGTGAAAGCCGTCAGTGAAGCACTGAAACGCTATCCGGAAATCAACGCCTCTATTGATGAAAATGATATTCTTTATCATAATTACTTCGATATCAGCATTGCGGTATCAACAGACCGTGGACTGGTGACCCCGGTTTTACGTAACTGTGATGAGTTATCGCTGGCTGAGATTGAAAAAGGCATCAAATTACTGGCTGACAAAGCCCGTGATGGCAAGCTTTCGGTGGAAGATCTTACCGGCGGCACGTTCACCATCACGAATGGCGGTGTTTTTGGTTCATTGATGTCGACGCCCATCATTAATCCTCCGCAAAGCGCGATTCTGGGTATGCATAAAATCCAGGATCGTCCAATGGCTGTGGATGGTCAGGTGGTAATTCTTCCAATGATGTACTTGGCTCTGTCGTATGATCACCGTATCATCGACGGCCGCGAGTCTGTCGGGTTTCTGGTTCATGTAAAATCTTTACTGGAAGATCCGACCCGATTGCTATTGGATATCTAATATAACGAGAGCGACACGGTGCCGCTCCCTGAATAACGGACTATTATCATGAATTTGCATGAGTATCAGGCCAAGCAATTATTTGCTGACTACGGCCTGCCTGTGCCTTCAGGCATTCCCTGTTCTTCCGCTGATGAAGCTGTCGCTGCTACTAAAAAGCTGGGCGGCGATAAATGGGTAGTGAAGTGCCAGGTTCATGCCGGTGGCCGTGGTAAAGCCGGTGGCGTTAAAGTTGCTGGCAGTGAACAGGAAGTACGCGCTTTTGCTGACCAATGGTTAGGCAAACGTCTGGTCACTTATCAAACTGATGCCAATGGTCAGCCGGTTAATACTATTCTCGTTGAAACCTGCGGTAACATTGCCAAAGAACTGTATTTAGGCGCTGTAATCGATCGCAGTTCCCGCCGTGTCGTGTTTATGGCTTCTACTGAAGGCGGTATGGACATCGAAACCGTCGCCCACAACACACCGGAACTTATTCACAAAGCAGCTTTGGATCCATTGACTGGCCCGCAGCCATATCAGGCGCGCGAACTTGGCTTCAAACTGGGTCTGAATGCGGAGCAACTGAAACAGTTCACTAAAATTTTCCTGGGTCTGGGCAAGATGTTTGTCGCCTGTGACTTGTCATTGCTGGAAATTAACCCGCTGGTTATTACCGGCGAAGGTAACCTGCTGTGTCTGGATGGTAAAATTAACATCGACAGCAATGCTCTGTATCGCCAGCCAAAACTGAAAGCCTGGAATGATGAAACGCAGGAAGATCCGCGTGAAGTGGAAGCGGCCCGCTGGGATCTGAACTATGTCGCGCTGGATGGCAATATCGGTTGTATGGTGAACGGCGCAGGTCTGGCGATGGGCACCATGGACATCATCAAACACCACGGTGGTTTCCCGGCTAACTTCCTGGATGTCGGTGGTGGCGCGACTAAAGAACGCGTGACCGAAGCATTCAAGCTGATCCTGTCTGACAGCAAAGTGAAAGCTGTGCTGGTCAATATCTTCGGCGGTATTGTGCGCTGCGATCTGATTGCGGACGGTGTGATTGGCGCTGTGGCGGAAGTCGGTGTGAAAGTGCCAGTCGTCGTGCGTCTGGAAGGTAATAACGCTGATTTGGGCTCTAAAAAACTGGCCGAAAGCGGATTAAACATTATTGCGGCAACCAGCCTGACGGATGCAGCAGAACAAGTAGTGAAAGCAGCGGAGGCGGTGGCATGAGTATCCTGATTAATAAAGAGACCAAGGTCATCTGTCAGGGCTTCACCGGCTCGCAGGGTACATTCCATTCTGAACAAGCGATTGCTTACGGCACACAAATGGTGGGCGGGGTATCACCGGGTAAAGGTGGTTCAACCCATTTGGGACTGCCGGTATTCAATACCGTGCGTGACGCCGTAGAAACGACGGGTGCTACCGCATCTGTTATCTATGTTCCGGCACCATTTTGTAAAGACGCCATTCTGGAAGCCATTGATGCGGGTATCCAGCTGATCGTTTGTATTACTGAAGGCATTCCGACACTGGATATGCTGCAGGTAAAATGTCGACTGGATGAAACCGGTGTCCGTATGATCGGCCCTAACTGTCCGGGTGTCATCACACCGGGTGAATGCAAGATCGGCATCATGCCGGCTCACATTCATCTGCCGGGTAAAGTGGGCATTGTTTCCCGTTCCGGTACGCTGACGTATGAAGCAGTAAAACAGACGACCGATGCCGGCTTTGGTCAGTCCACTTGTGTGGGTATTGGTGGTGATCCAATTCCTGGTTCCAACTTCATTGATATCCTGAAACTGTTCCAGGAAGATCCTGAAACAGAAGCGATCGTAATGATTGGTGAAATTGGCGGTACTGCGGAAGAAGAAGCGGCAGCCTTTATCAAAGCCAATGTAACCAAACCCGTGGTTTCCTATATTGCTGGTGTCACTGCCCCTGCAGGTAAGCGTATGGGTCATGCTGGCGCTATTATCGCTGGTGGTAAGGGCACGGCAGCGGAGAAGTTTGCCGCCCTGGAAGAAGCGGGTGTGAAAACCGTGCGTTCCCTGGCGGATATCGCGGTCGGTTTGCGCGAAGTGACTGGCTGGAAATAATAAAAATTATCGGCTGATATGGCAGATACAAGAAAGGCTCCTTAAGGAGCCTTTCTTATTTTTGCTGAACTGATGATTAAGCAGCGAAGTTTTTCGCAGCAAATTCCCAGTTCACCAGAGCCCAGAAGGCTTCCATGTATTTCGGACGCAGATTACGGTAGTCGATGTAATAAGCATGTTCCCAGACGTCTGCAGTCAGAACCGGAGTAACGCCATCGGTCAGAGGGCAACCCGCGTTAGATGTGTTCTGCAGCGCCAGAGAGCCATCTGCCTTTTTCACCAGCCAGGTCCAGCCTGAACCGAAGTTGGTAACAGCAGACTTAGTGAATTCTTCTTTGAATTTTTCAAATGAACCGAAAGTTGCAACGATTGCATCCGCCAGTGCGCCGGTTGGTTCTCCGCCACCATTTGGTGACAGGCAATGCCAGTAGAAAGTATGGTTCCATACCTGAGCTGCATTGTTGAAAATACCGCCGCTGGAGCCTTTGACGATCTCTTCCAGAGATTTGTTTTCGAACTCAGTGCCAGGGATGAGATTGTTCAGGTTCACCACATAGGTGTTATGGTGTTTACCATAGTGGTACTCCAGGGTTTCCTGAGAGATGTGTGGTGCCAGTGCATTTTTTTCATAAGGCAGAGCTGGTAATTCAAAAGCCATTGAAATTCTCCTCTTTGATTAACACGGTCTCTATAGGTCAGACCTTTTTGCTAAATTGATTTATAGCAAATTTTAACTCATATATACTACATATTGTTGTAAAAAATTTAACATTTAATATACATCAATAGAAAGATAGTGGCATTGTCAGACCATCCTGACGGCTATAACCCTACAAAAGGTAGCGTTGTTAAGCCGTAATGATGGAGTAAAATCAGTACGATTTCAGTTATGAGGCGCAATCATGGAAACCATTGAGAAGATCAAGCAACAAATCGCAGAAAACCCTATCCTGCTGTATATGAAGGGCTCACCGAAGTTGCCAAGCTGTGGCTTCTCATCACAGGCCTCACAGGCTCTGATGGCATGTGGTGTACCTTTTGCCTATGTGGATATTTTGCAGAATCCGGATATTCGTGCAGAGTTACCTAAATATGCTGACTGGCCAACTTTCCCGCAATTGTGGGTAGAGGGTGAGCTGATTGGTGGTTGTGACATCATGCTGGAAATGTTTCAGCAGGGTGAACTGCAGCCATTATTGAAAGCAGTTCATGCCAAACAAACGGCTGCAGAATAAGTCTGTAACGGGAGTGAAATTATTTACTCCCGTTGACTCAGTTAACAAATAACATTTGATTGTATTGACGTTAACTGTTCACTATCCTCTGGCTTTGTTATGATTCATTCGTATCAACTATATAAGGCCACACACCGTGTTTAAGGCTCAAAGCCCAGCGGGGCTTGCTGAAGAGTACATTATCCGATCTATCTGGAATCACCGTTATGCTCCAGGCTCTATTTTGCCGGCAGAACGGGAGTTATCAGAAGTGATCGGCGTAACTCGCACCACATTACGCGAAGTGCTTCAGCGACTGGCCCGGGATGGCTGGTTAACGATACAGCATGGCAAACCTACGCGGGTGAATAACTTCTGGGAAACATCCAGCCTGAATATTCTGGATACTCTGGCTAAGCTGGAGCAGGAGAAATTGCCGCAGTTAGTGGAACAGTTATTTTCTGCCCGTACGAATATCAGTGTTATTTTTATTCATTCCGCACTGAAACGGGATGCTTTCTCCGTGCTTTCGGTTCTGGCTGAACGTACCAGGCTGAATGATTCGGCAGAAGCCTATATTGATTTTGATTATCAGCTATACCATGTATTGGCGTTAGCATCCGGTAATCCGATATATGCCTTAATTTTCAATGGATTCAAGAGTCTTTATCGTCGTATTGGTCGTTATTACTTCTCGGATCCTGCTGCACGTGCCTTAGCGATGAAATTTTATGATGAGCTGGCAGTCATTGCAGAAAGCGGAAGTTTAAATTCAGCGAAAAGTATCGTCCGTCAATATGGTGCAGATTCCGCGAAGATCTGGCAGGAGTTAAGAAAAAACCTGAATGACTCGACAATATTCGAAGGCTGATATTGTTTGAATACTTCTTCCGCATAAAGCCTGTTGCTGACTGCGGATGTCTCGTTTCATGTGGATCTGCGCGCGCATCAACGATATGTTCCCCGTTTAGTCTGGATTCAGCATCATACGTGATACAGAAATGGCGAAAAAGCACAGATAACGTGGTGCGTTTGAGGGGAAACAACAGATGAGGTTATGCTGGAAATGACAAAAATGATACAGCAGAAAGGGCGGCGGCCTGATAAGCCACATCTCGGCACTCAAGTCGTTCGCTTCGGCTGCTTCCTTCCGGACCTGACCGGGTTCACGAACTATTGATGCGAGAGGACCCACCAGGCCGCCATCACAGAAACGCGGCCGATATTATCAGACCCTCTGTAAATTGCAACAATACCTTCAAAAAACAATTCACTGAAAATTCTAAAGATTTTATAGCTAATCGCCGATCGGTATAATTTTAGAAACCAGTTGTCCCTGAATACCGTCTATATACATGCGCTCCAGCGCTTCTCTCTGTGACGTTGTTTCAACACCTTCCGCGATGACCACGCATCCTAACCGATGTGAGATCTCAATGATCATGCGAACAAACTGTTGGCTGGTGCCGTCGCGTTCAATCGTTTCAACTAAATAAGAATCGAGTTTAATGTAGTCAGGGCGTAGTTCCCGATACAGACGGAATGAGCCTAATCCCCGGCCAAATTTTGAAATACAGGACCGACAGCCCACTCTGCGCAGCATTTCAAACATCCGGATGCTGGCAGCCAAATGACAATCAAGAATTTCTTCGTCAATTTCAAAGACCAGATTCGGTGTAATATCTTGTTCTTGCAATAAACGTTGCTCAAGCCAGACTATAAAAGACGAGCTAAATAATGCACTGGCACTCAGATTCAGGCCCCAGCGGGCTACATTTTCCGGATGAAGTTTATGTTGTTGCAGCAAACTTTCTATGACTAACTCTTCCAGTTTACCCATGGTGCCATGCCGCATGGCCATGGCATAAACAGTTTCACTTGGGAGTGATTGCTGATTCGGGCCAATAAAGCGGGGAATGATTTGAATATAGTTATTGATGGCCATGTTGAGCGGCTGAATAGCCTGACCTGAAAAACTGATACCGTGAGATTCAAGAATCGATTGTATGGTGTGTTGCCAATGGCTTTCTCCCTGAAATGCATCACCAGCGTTTTCCTCCTGCAAATACCAGCCATTCACCACGTTGGTTTGTGCTTTTGCCAGCGCTAAATCTGCACGGGATAAAGGCTGTTCGGGCGGTTGTCCGGGATGCAGAAATGTGATGCCGGAGTAGGCAATACTTTCTGCCAGAATTTGCAGTTGTAAATTATCAAAGAGCTGTTTTAACTCTTTTCCTAAGATAGGTGCTATGGATGCTGAAGCATTTGGAAGCAATATGGCGTAGTCACTGCCTGAAAGCCGGTAAACATAATGGGTCGAGAATCGCTGACTGACGGATTGAACTATTTCTGCAATCGCAAGCAGATACTGATCGCCGGCTATCCTGCCGCGCTGGTGATTGATTGTGGCCAGTTCAGTCGATCGGATAAGACATAAGCAAGCCTGATCAGACAGGGTTTCCCGTTGTAAGAATTCAGTCAGATCTTTGCGGAAGGCACTGCGGTTCTGAAGGCCGGTCAGATTATCCTGCAAAACCCGGTGTTCCAGTTCCGAATTGATTTTTTTTATCCGGTCGACATCTTTATTCAGAGCGTCTTTTGTTTGCTGAACGGCAGATGTCAGGAAAGGAAAAACACCGGAAGAGGGCTGATTGGCTGTTAACTCGGAAGCGATCAGTTTTTCTGCTTTTTTCAATAAAACCTGATGGTTCCAGTGCAAAGCCAGCAATGAAAGTATAAGTATTCCGCTTGATATGAGTAGCAGTTCCGAACTGACTGTATCTGCCAACCAGAAAGTAAGAACAAGCATATTACTTATCACGGTTAACAACAAAATGAGCCATAAAGATAACCATTGCCTGTGATAGATAGAGTGCTCTTTCATCCCTGGCTCCTGTCTGATTTTGTCCGGATTTTTTTCACGATCCCTTCTCTATAAACAATACTTCATCCTCTGCCGATGTGTGTTCCGGCCCATCATTTTTATTGTCTAATCAATGTGCTCTGAGTAGCAAAATAGAAGAATTATTATCAGTAAGCTTAGATTCGTGATCTCTCGAATGGAACTTGTTTCATTTAAGGAACATTATGGTTTTGTTGCAATGGATTGGTAATGAACTAGCTCGCTCCATTTGGCAACCAAACGTGTCTTTTAGTTGTTATCACGGGAGGTTTTTATGGTTTCAGTAGATCCGCAGGGCATGACGCAGGCCAGAGAAGCAATCAATCAGACGCTGGCACTGGTTTTGGCGGGAGGAAGAGGTAGTCGGTTGAAGCAACTGACTGATAACAGAGCAAAACCAGCCGTACATTTCGGCGGTAAGTTCCGTATCATTGATTTCGCGCTTTCTAATTGTATTAATTCAGGGATCACCCGTGTTGGCGTTGTAACACAATACAAATCTCACAGCCTTCTTCGTCATATCCAGGCTGGCTGGTCTTTTCTGCGTTACCAGATGAATGAATTTATTGATTTGCTTCCGGCGCAACAGCGTCTGGATGAAGTGAATTGGTATCGTGGTACCGCCGATGCGGTTTATCAAAACGTGGATATCATCCGCGATTACGCCCCTAAATATGTATTAGTTCTTGCCGGTGACCATGTCTATAAAATGGATTACGCCAGCATGCTGCTCGATCATGTGCGTCTGGGCGGTAAAGTGACCGTTGCATGTATCGAAGTGCCTAAACATGAAGCAACCGCTTTTGGTGTAATGGCTATCGATGACGATCGTCAGATCACTCAGTTTGTAGAAAAACCTGCAGATCCGCCAACGATACCGGGCAACTCTGAAGTCTCTCTGGCATCAATGGGGGTTTATGTTTTTGATGCAGACTACTTGTACCAGTTACTGCAGGAAGATCAGCTGGACGAAGGTTCTCGCCGTGATTTTGGTATGGATATCATCCCTAAAGTGGTTCAGTTAGGTGTTGCTTACGCACATCCATTCAGCATGTCCTGCGTTGGTTGCAAGGATCATGATGATGAGAAAGACAATCAATGTTACTGGCGTGATGTAGGTACTGTTGATTCTTTCTGGGAAGCCAATATGGATCTGGCCTCTGTTGTGCCGGAACTGGATGTGTATGATGAAAGCTGGCCGATCTGGACTAACCAGCGTCAATTGCCTCCTGCCAAGTTTGTACAGGACTACATGGGGCAGTCAGGCAGTACACTGAACTCGGTTATTTCCGGTGGTTGTATTGTCAGCGGTTCAATTATTCACAACTCGGTACTGTTTTCCGGTGTCAGAGTGCATTCCGGATGTACGCTCGATGGGGCAGTTATCTTCCCGGATGTAATCATTGGCCGTGGATCCCGCTTGCGCAAAGTTATCATTGATAAACATTGTGATATTCCACCGGGAACTATCATCGGTGAAAATCCGGCCGAAGATGCAAGACGTTTCCATCGGAGTGATAACGGCGTGGTGTTAGTTACCCGTTCAATGCTGGATAAGCTGAGAGAATAATAAAAGTTTGTATTAACAAGAGAGGCCGCAGTTGCGGCCTCTCTTATTTTTATTGCTGCGTAATCACCCAATGCTGGAATGCTTTCCGCGTCTGTGGATCCGCACGGTTGTACCAGTATTTCAGCATTTCCAGTGCTTGCAGATTCTTGTTACCGGAAACTGTATTTGTCAGAGCAGCTTGTTGCACATTACCACCTGCTGACACAGTGCCGTCTTCATTGATAACGGGTTGCTGAAATGCTTTACCCAGCGCCAGCAATTCTTCCTGATAATCCCGGCCAATCTGTAAGCCTTCTTTTTTCGGTAATTCAAAGATATTAGCTTCTTTAATGGCTTTGGTATTTTTATCGACCAAATGCAGTTTCTGATTTTTCAGAAAAGCTTTTGCCTGCGCTGACTCTCTGATTAACGGTAAATCGAACGTCAGTTGTTCTTTGCCGTTAGTCTTGAAGTTAACAACCAGCGGTTCGCCACTCACCAGATCAACGTTGTTTTTGGTACTGTAGTTACCTTCGAAACGTATGACTAACTGATGTTCACCTTCAACCAGATTGAGCTCTGAACTGTTTCCTTTATATGGTTTACCATCGATCAGGTTGGTTGTATAAGGACGGGGAACTACTACTGTGGTGTCAGCCAATGCAGATGTGCAGGCAAATATTGCTAACAGAGATAAAGAACGGGACAACCAGGTACGGAACAGCACTGTCATAACGAATCCTTGATAACGGTTATTTCTAAGACAGCATTCTAATCTTCTATTTATTCAGAGCAAGAACAGATGAAATGCTGTGGGCTCTATAGAGTCTTCTTTGTGTGATTCTAATGTGATTGATGTCACTTAAAATAATATCAGAATAAAGAAGTTTAATTTCTAATATGTCTTTAACTTTCTTTTTTACAATCTTTTGCACTGCATTGGGGCTCAAAAAAAGATAATTGCACCACAATTTTACTGTTGTTTGAATTGACATATAAACTGTTGATGTCGTCACATTTTCTTGTTAGATTCACAAAGAGGTAGCACTCATGTGCTACCGCACAGGGAAATAAAAAAAGACTCGGTGTTTAATTACAGTAGGCATTAAATTATGAAAAAACAATTCTGGCAGTAGTAACTTCCTCTCTGTTTGCTGCATCTGCCAATGCGGCTGTTGTATATGATAAAGATGGTCAACAACTCGATTTCTACGGTCAGTTGCGCTACATGGCTGGTCAGAAAGATAACTACAAAGATACAGATAAAACAGTCACTGAAGGTAATGCTAAAGCAGGTGAAGCTGAAAACTTTGGTGGTGACAGCCGTGTTCGTATCGGTACCAAAGGTAAATGGGCTACCGGCTACAATGATGTGGCTCTGATTGGTAAACTGGAATGGCAGGTTGCCTCTCAGGGCAATGACACCAGCGATGGTGATAACGATGGCACTTTTGATGCGCGTTATTCCTGGATTGGTGCTGATTTCGGTAACGGTATTCAGTCTATGGTTGGCGCAATTGCGAGCCCTTATGCTCAACTGACTGATACCACGGATACTTATGAGAACTACTCTGGTGGTGTAGAAGATCAGTCTACTGGCGATATTTGGGATGACGGCGTAGCGGTAACTTATGCTGCTGATGGCTGGGATCTGCGTTCAGCGGTTGCATTCAGCGATGAAGAAAAAACTAATTCAGATCTGAGCGGTGATGATGCCAAAACTCAGACTCGTTATGGCGTAAGCGCTGGTTACACCTTCCCAATCAATGAAGTATCTAGCCTGAAACCTGTTCTGGCGTACCAGGCAGAAGAAGGTAAAACTACAGACGGTTTGGATTATACCAATTCACAGTATGCTGCTGGTCTGGGTTATACCTATGATGCATTCTATTTAGCATCAACCTATGGTCAGGCTAAATATGATACCGACACTCAGGATACAGACAAAGACACAGTCTGGAGTGTAGTTGCTTCTTATAAAATGCTGCCTGAGTGGACAGTACTGGTGAACTATGGCTTGGTTGATCCGCACAATGCTGGCACCAATGGTGATGCATCTGGTTCATGGGGCGAATATTATGTGCTGGCAACTCAGTATGACATCACAGCCAAAGCAAAAGCATTCGCTGAATATAAAATCAATCAGGTTTCTGGCCAGGACGACAACTACATTGTTGGTCTGCAATATACCTTCTAATTTCGCCTGAAATTAGCTGATTGTTATGAAGCCGCCTTCGGGCGGCTTTATTTTTGTGCGTTTGTTGTACCTCATTAAGCGCAATGATTGCATTCAGCCTGCAGGCTGCTAACCTACACGTTTTGATTTTATCTTCTGAAACTCACTACCATGAACCGTAACACGCTAGATTTCATCCAATCCTGTATTGCCACCATTCCTGATTATCCAAAACCAGGGATCATCTTTCGTGATGTCACCAGTCTGGTGGAACATCCGCAGGGATTTCATCAGACAATCGAACTGCTGAAAGAACATTATCAGTCGATGTCGTTTGATAAAGTGGTGGGGACGGAGGCTCGCGGTTTTATTTTTGGTGCGCCGTTAGCTTATGCATTACAGCTTGGTTTTATTCCGGTGCGTAAACCGGGCAAATTACCCCGTTCTGTGCTGGAGCAAAGCTATCAGCTGGAATATGGTGAAGATTGTCTGCAGATGCACTGTGATGCAATTAAGCCCGGCGAGAAAGTTCTGGTCGTGGATGATCTGCTGGCAACCGGTGGTACTGTTGAAGCCACAATCAAGATGATCCGTGAGGCGGGTGGTATTGTGGAACATGCGGCATTCGTTATTTCCCTGCCTGATCTGGGTGGTGAAGAGCGTCTGACGGCAATGGGTGTGAACGTTCTTAAACTGGTTGATTTTCCCGGACATTGATCCGTTAACAGGCAGATATGGCATATCAGGTTCTTGCACGTAAATGGCGCCCGCGTAACTTTCATGAGGTTATGGGGCAGCAACATGTCTTACAGGCATTATCCAATGCATTGGATCAGGGCCGACTGCATCATGCTTATCTGTTCAGTGGTACGCGCGGGGTGGGGAAAACCACGATTGCGCGTATTCTGGCGAAATGTCTGAATTGCGAAACTGGTATTACCTCCCGGCCATGCGGACAATGCAGTGCTTGCCGGGAAATTGATCAAGGTAACTTTGTCGATCTGTTAGAGATTGATGCCGCTTCCCGTACAAAAGTGGAAGATACCCGTGATTTACTGGATAACGTGCAATATAAACCGGCCCGGGGCCGCTTCAAGATCTATCTGATCGACGAAGTGCATATGCTGTCACGGCATAGCTTCAATGCACTGTTGAAGACACTGGAAGAACCGCCGGAGCATGTGAAATTCCTGCTGGCTACCACGGATCCGCAGAAATTACCGGTGACAATTCTTTCCCGCTGCCTGCAATTCCATCTGAAAGCACTGACTCGTGAGCAGATTGTTGAACAATTGCAGCGTGTGTTGCAGGCAGAACAACTAACTTATGAACCTGCGGCGTTAAGTCTGCTGGCCAAGGCAGCGCAGGGCAGTATGCGGGATGCGCTGAGCTTAAGTGATCAGGCGATTGCTTACGGCAATGGTCTGCTGCAGGCTGAAACTGTACAGCAGATGCTGGGTACACTGGATCACCGGCAGCTTTATCAGATTTTATCGTTATTGGCGGCCCGTGATGGTGCTGCTCTGATGCAGCAGATTGGTTCTCTGGCTGAGCTGGCTCCTGATTATGATCAGCTGCATGTTGAATTAGCGAGTCTGTTGCACCGGACTGCCATGTGGCAGTTGTTGGGGCAACAGACTGAACCGGGTGCTGATGATACGGAAGAGTTACAGCTGCTGGCGGAACAGATCCCGCCGGAAGAACTCCAGCTTTACTATCAGATCACACTGAATGGCCGTAAAGAATTACCGTTGGCTCCTGACGGGCGTAGTGCACTGGAAATGACCTTGCTGCGGATGCTGGCGTTTGCCCCACGGGCGGGCCGTCCGGCAATAACTGAACAGCCGCAATTGATTCACCGGAATACAGCGCCGGCAGCTTCGTTTGTGGCAACACCGGCCAGACCTGACGTTATTCCTGCCGCTGTTCCGGTTGCTCCTCCTGTGACAGCAAGTGCTGCTGTTGAGGATCTGGCGATGCAAGCCAAACTCATGCAGGAACAAGCTGAATTGATGGCTCAGGCTGAGCAGGAAATGCAACCCCGGCCATTGCCTGTTAGTCCGCCGGTGACTGAGGCTCCGGCACCAGTTGCCGTTATTCCTGCGGTTGCACCGGCGACACCGGCTGCATCCGGACCTGAAGTGAATAATTCAGGGGTGCAGGATATTATTCGTTTAAGAAATCAGTTACGCAGTCGCCGTCAGCAAGCTGAAAATCAGACCGAAAGTCATGTCACGCCTGCGGTAATGCCTGCGCGTATCCCGGCAAACCGGGGTGAGATCGCTCCGTTACCTGCAACCGCGGCACCAGCCAGAACGGTAGCCCCTCAGGATGTACAGCCACAGGTAGCCGGAAATCGGGCATTAAGTGATGATTTACCGCCGTGGGAATTACCACCGCTGACCGCGTATCAGGATCAGGAAGCATTTATTTCCCCGGTGGATAGTGAGCAGGACAATGCTGCGCCGTCGTTTAAGCAGCGCCAGTCTGATCGGTTCACGCCTTCCGCACCGCCGGTGATGCAATCTAATCCGGCACCGGTCAGCCGTTTGCCTGAAACGGATGAAGACGATGACTCGGTGTGGCGGAGTAATGAATTACTACTGCGAAGCAGTGATCAATGGGCACAAACAGTCGCTAAATTACCTGTTGCCGGCCGGGTGCGACAACTGGCTATGCAGGCGGTAGTTACTGATCAGCAAGCTGACAGCTGGCACTTACAGATCCGAAATGAAGCTCGTCATCTGGCTCAGCCTCGGATGGTACAGGAACTGGCAGAGGCAATATCAACCATATTGCCAACGGCCATAAATTTGCAGGTTGAGCCGGTAGTGCAACTGGCGCTGCCTTGTCCGGCAGAAATTGAGCAGCAGGAGCGGATCCGGCTGCAGCAGGAAGCGGAACTGTTATTGCTGTCTGATCCGAATGTTCAGTTTTTACAGCAACGGTTTGGCGCTACGCTGGATGATGGTAGTATTCAGCCATTGAAAACAGATACCACCGCTTCCGGCGACTGAAGCGGACTGAAACCACAACCAAATAGAAATTGAGTGAGGAAACATGTTCGGTAAAGGTGGAATGGGCAATTTGATGAAGCAGGCGCAGATGATGCAAGAGCGCATGCAGAAAATGCAGGAAGAAGTGGCAAAGATGGAAGTCACTGGTGAATCAGGTGCCGGTATGGTCAAGATCACTATTACTGGCAGCCACAATGTCCGCCGTGTCACTATCGACCCAAGTCTGTTGCAGGATGATGATCAGGAAATGCTGGAAGATCTGATTGCTGCTGCTTTTAATGATGCCGTGCGTCGGGCTGAAGAACAGAATAAAGCTAAAATGGCTGAAATTACCGGTGGTATGCAATTGCCGCCTGGTTTCAAAATGCCATTCTGATCCCGTTCCGGCGATCATTCGTATCTGACAGGTCGTAGTGATAAGCTACGGCCTGTTTTCGTTTCTTACTCTGTGGATGTATAACGCATGAAGTTCAGCCCACTACTGGATGCTCTGATCCGTGAATTACAAGTATTGCCTGGTGTCGGACCCAAATCGGCACAACGGATGGCATTTCAGTTGCTGGAGCGCGAACGTAAACGTGGTATGCAGTTAGGGCAAACCCTGCAGCGGGCTCTGACGGAAATTGGCCATTGTCAGCATTGCCGTACTTTCACTGAAAACTCGTTATGTGATATCTGTGCGAATCCGAAACGGGCGGAGAGTGGCCAGCTCTGTATCGTCGAGACACCGGCTGATGTGGCGGCGATTGAACAAACGCATCTTTATTCCGGTCGTTATTTCGTACTGATGGGGCACTTATCTCCGCTGGATGGCATTGGTCCGAAAGAGCTGGGGCTGGATCAACTGGATAATGTGCTGCAAGGCGGCCAGTGGAAGGAGGTGATTCTGGCGACCAATCCAACCATTGAGGGTGATGCGACGGCATTTTATATTGCCAGCATGGCGAAACGGTATCAGATCAATATCACCCGTATTGCGCATGGTGTCCCGGTTGGCGGGGAGCTTGAACTGGTGGATGGAACTACATTGTCGCATTCATTAAGCGGTCGTCGTCCGCTGGAGTAACCTTTTCTTTCAATATACTACGTCAGGGCATTTTCCTGACTTGAAAATCAGCCATTCATCCCCATCTTGTTTTCTGTACCAGAAATTCCCCGTAAATCAAGGAAAGCAAGATGACAGAAACTGTTCATATGGAAACCCATGGGTTTCAGACTGAAGTTAAACAACTGTTGAACCTGATGGCGCACAGCCTCTATTCCAACAAAGAGGTTTTCCTGCGTGAACTGATCTCTAACGCGGCGGATGCGGCTGATAAGCTGCGCTTCAAAGCGTTGTCCGATGCTGATTTATATGAAAATGATGGTCAGCTGCATGTCCGTCTGTTGATTGATAAAGAACAGCGCACCCTGACTATCTCCGATAACGGTATCGGTATGAGCCGTGAAGATGCAATCCAGCATCTGGGCACCATTGCCCGTTCCGGCACCAAAGATTTCTTCCAGAATTTAAGCGGTGATCAGAGCAAAGATTCCCAACTGATTGGTCAGTTTGGTGTGGGTTTCTATTCTGCCTTTATCGTGGCAGACAAAGTCACTGTAATCAGCCGTGTTGCTGGTCAGACTCATGATAAAGCGGTTCGTTGGGAATCGGTTGGTGATGGCAGCTTTACGGTGGCTGAAGTCACCAAAGACAGCCGTGGTACCGATGTGATCCTGCATCTGAAAGAAGATGAAACCGAATTCCTTGACGATTATCGTCTGCGTTCCGTGATCGGCAAATATTCTGATCACATCAGCATTCCGGTAGAACTGTGGAAAGCACCAGAAGCTGCCGAAGGTGAAGATAAACCGGCGACTGAAGGCGCTTGGGAACAAGTTAACCGTGCAACGGCACTGTGGACTCGTTCTGCCAAAGAGATCAAAGACGAAGAATATAGCGAATTCTACAAACACGTATCTCATGATTACGAAGATCCCCTGACCTGGTCGCACAATCGTGTCGAAGGCAACATGGAATACACCAGTCTGCTGTATATTCCGGCCCGTGCGCCTTGGGATATGTGGAATCGTGAACAGAAACATGGCCTTAAACTGTATGTACAGCGCGTATTCATCATGGATGACGCTGAACAGTTCATGCCAACTTACTTGCGTTTCGTAAAAGGTGTGCTGGATTCCAACGATCTGCCACTGAACGTTTCCCGCGAGATCCTGCAAGACAACAAAATTACTGCGCAGCTGCGTAAAGCTTGCACCAAGCGTGTTCTGAGCATGCTGGACAAGATGGCTAAAGATGATGCTGATAAATATCAGAAGTTCTGGGGTGAGTTCGGTAATGTACTGAAAGAAGGTCCGGCGGAAGATTGGGCTAACCGTGAAGATATCGCCAAACTGCTGCGCTTTGCCTCTACCCATAACGACAGCAATGCTCAGACTGTCAGCCTGACTGATTACGTATCCCGCATGAAAGAAGGTCAGAACAAGATCTATTTCATCATTGCAGACAGTTATGCTGCGGCGAAAAATAGCCCGCATCTTGAACTGTTACGCAAAAAAGGCGTTGAAGTTCTGCTGCTGTGGGAGCGCATCGACGAATGGCTGATGAACCATCTGTCAGAGTTCGATGGCAAAAAACTGATTTCAGTGACCAGTGGCGATCTGGAACTGGGCGATCTGGAAGATGAAGAGAGCCGTAAGCAACAGGAAGAGACTGCTAAAGCCAATGCCGGTCTGATTGAGCGTCTGAAAACTGCACTGGGCAGCGAAGTTGCGGATGTACGTGTATCACATCGTCTGACGGAAACTCCGGTATGTGCGGTGACTGATGGTCATGGTATGAGCAGCCAGATGATGAAACTGATGAAGGCGGCTGGTCAGCCAGTGCCGGAGCAGAAATACATTCTGGAAGTGAACCCGGAACATGCACTGATCCACCATATCGCCGATGTGCAGGATGAAGAACGCTTCAAAGAGTGGGCGTTATTGCTGCAGGAACAGGCGCAACTGACCGAACAGGGTGGGTTGACTGATCCGAGCAGTTTCGTTGCCCGCATGAACCGCTTACTGCTGGGGTAATTTAATTACTTCCAATATTCAAAAGCCGTGCCTGTCACGGCTTTTGTTTGGGTGAAAAGGTTGAGGAATGGCGCAAAAACGTGTACTTTTTGCGCCCTAAGTAAGGTTATCTGAAACAGAGGCTAAAATAGATATGCGTATCATTCTGCTAGGCGCACCAGGCGCAGGGAAGGGCACTCAGGCACAGTTCCTGATGGAGAAGTATGGTATCCCGCAAATTTCTACCGGGGATATGCTGCGTGCTGCTATCAAAGCGGGCACAGCACTGGGGCTGCAGGCTAAAGCGGTAATGGACGCAGGTCAGCTGGTTTCCGATGAACTGATCATCAATCTGGTTAAAGAACGCGTTACTCTGGAAGACTGCAAAAACGGTTTCCTGCTGGACGGATTTCCTCGCACCATTCCTCAGGCTGATGCGATGAAAGAAGCGGGTATCAACGTTGACTTCGTTCTGGAATTCGATGTGCCGGACGAAGAAATCGTGAAACGTATGAGCGGCCGTCGTGTGCATGCCGGTTCTGGTCGTGTTTACCATGTGGTATTCAATCCGCCGAAAGAAGAAGGCAAAGATGATGTTACCGGCGAAGCGCTGAGCATCCGTGCTGATGATGAAGAAACCACAGTGCGTAAGCGCCTGGATATCTACCATCAGCAGACTGAACCGCTGGTTGGTTACTACAAAAAAGAAGCAGAGCTGGGCAACACCCGCTACAGCAAAATCGACGGTACTCAGCAAGTTGCTGAAATCAGTAAACAACTGGCCGTATTGTTAGGCTAACTGTTTGTTTTAACAATCTGATCGATTTAATGATAACGCCCGTACCAGAAATGGTTCGGGCGTTATACTTTATGGCAGACAACAAAAGGACAGAAACTCATGACAGAGAAACAAGGCGTTATTCTGGTCAATCTGGGAACACCTTCTGAAGCAACACCTTCAGGCGTACGCGCGTTTCTGCAAGAGTTTCTGATGGATAAGCGGGTTGTCGGGATCCCGCATCTGCTCTGGTGGCCTTTACTGAACGGAATCGTTCTGCCATTGCGCTGTAAGCGCGTAGCGCATGCATATCAGCAAATCTGGCTGGCAGAGGGGTCTCCGCTGCTGGTTTATAGTCAGGCCCAGCAAAAGGCATTACAAACGCTTCTGGGCGGTCAGGTTATCGTTGAACTGGCGATGACCTACGGTCAGCCCTCTTTGCAGGATGCATGGCGACGTCTGAAGGCTCAGGGAGTAACGCAGATTCTGCTGTTGCCGCTTTATCCGCAATACTCGTCAACGACGACTGCCTCGGTCGCGGATGCATGGCAACGTGTCATGGCAAATGAACATCATGTGCCGTCGTATACATTGCTAGGGCAGCATTATCAGTTTCCTGCATATATCAAAGCACTGGCTGATTCTGTTCGCCGGGAAGGTTTCGCAGCAAACTGGGATGATCTGTTATTGTTCTCCTTTCATGGAATTCCTGAACAATATGCTGAACGTGGCGATCCTTATCCTCAGCAATGTAAAGAAACAGCAGAAGCGGTTGCCCGGGAATTGGGGTTATCTGCCTCGCAATGGCAACTCAGTTTTCAATCGCGTTTTGGCAAACAGAAATGGGTTGAACCTTATACGGATACTCTGCTGCGGCAATTACCCGCGCAGGGGAAAAAGCGATTGTATGTGGTTTGCCCGGCATTCAGTGTGGATTGTCTGGAAACGCTGGAAGAAATAGCCGAAGAGGGGAAGGAGACATTCCTGCAAGCCGGTGGCGAATTTTTTCATTATATTCCGGCATTAAATGCTGATCCGGGGTATATGCAGGCCCTTGCCTCGTTGATTCGTCACTGGCTGAGTCGTGTTCAGTGTTAAAAAATTCAGCACAGCACACAGTATCCTGAAATTAACACACTATAGTTATCCTGTGGTGGTTGATTAGTCAGGAGAAATGCGATGGATCTAAGTGCTTATCAACGAATGGATGCCAATATTTTACTTGGCATTGTGAATGAGAAACTGAGACTGGAATGTGCAGATCTGGGCGAATTATTGCTGCGCTATGATATGTCGCAGGATGCGCTGAATAAAAAAATGTCTTCTATTGGTTATCATTACGATGAAATGAGTAATCAGTTCAAAGCTAACCACTGAACATCAGATTAGAGATTAAGGGCGGCTCAGGCCGCCTTTAATTTATTCAAAGGATAAGCCCGTAGATAGCAAACATAATGGGTGCTATCAGCGCGGTGAGAATACCGCACACCACTAATGCCAGAGAGGAAAACGCTCCCTGGGTAACTCCGCGTTCAGTGGCAGCTGCCGTGCCAATCGCATGAGAACATGCACCAATTGCCAATCCTTGTGCCTGAGGGTCGGTTACACCGAATAGTTTCAGTAGCGGGAAACCAATTACAGCACCGGAAATTCCCACCATAATCACCACTGCGGCAGCGATGGATGGGATCCCACCCAGACTTTCGCTGACACTCATCGCCAGCGGAGTGGTGATTGAGCGGGTGGCGATGCTTCGGGTGATCTCTTCGTCAATTCCCATTGCCCGGCAAATCAGCATGCTGGTCAGTATGCTGATCACAACGGAAACTGAGCAACAGATCATGATGGGTTTTATTTTGGCTTTGATATGAATCATTTGCTGATAGAGCGGTAAAGCCAGTGCGACCACAGCTGGTTTCAGCAGCCAGTTGATGATCCAGGTTCCATCCATAAAATCCTGTAATGGTAACTGACCAAAATGCAGAATCAGCATCAGGACAACCATGGGGATCAGCAGCGGATTAATGAACGGCAACGGGATCCGTTGATAGAGCTTTCGCGTAAGCCAATACAGTAAGATAGTTAACGGCAGTGCCAGATAGAGCATCATTGATTCATCCTCTGGAAGATCCGGCCAACAATCAGCAGTATCAATACCATCCCCAGGAACACATTAAAAATAATGGCACCCAGAGAGCTCATGAAGGTGTCCATATATCCTAACAGCCCGACCGCGACAGGTATAAACAACAAAGCCATATGTTTCAATAAGATACTGGCACCCATCTCAATCCAGTGCAATTTCACTAATTGCAGATTCAGCAGGATAAACAGCAATAGCATACCGAGTATGCTGTCAGGAAAACGGAAAGGCAGAACAGCAGCAATAGCTTTACCAGCCTGGAGACAGGCCAGGATCACCAGAAAATCACGTGTAATACGCAGTATCCGGTGTGATACGTAGCGAATAGCAGACATGAATATACGGGATAAAGTAGATTTGAGTCACATTTTATCACGAGCAGATAAAGGTAGGCAGAAAAAAAGACCCGCCGGAGCGGGTCTTAATCAGTATTATTACAATGAATCGTTGTGCACATCCAGTACTGCACGGCCTGACGGGTCAGCCAGTTCTTTGAACTTGGCATCCCATTCCAGAGCTGCCGGAGTAGAACAAGCAACAGATTTACCGTAAGGAACACACAGCGCTGCAGATTCCAGCGGGAAATGTTCTTCGAAAATAGAGCGGTAGTAATACGCTTCTTTGGTCAGCGGAGTGTTGATCGGGAAACGATAAGCAGCAGCTTCCATCATCTGATCAGTCACTTCTGTTTCTACCAGTTCTTTCAGACTGTCGATCCAAGAGTAGCCAACACCATCAGAGAACTGCTCTTTCTGACGCCATGCCACTTCTTTCGGCAGATAATGTTCGAAGGTTTCACGAACAATGTGTTTCTCGATCTTGCCGTTACCGCACATTTTATCTTTCGGATTCAGACGCATAGCCACATCCATGAACTCTTTGTCCAGGAATGGAACACGCGCTTCCACACCCCATGCTGCCATTGATTTATTGGCACGCAGGCAATCGTACATATGCAATTGGCTCAGCTTACGTACTGTTTCTTCATGGAATTCTTTGGCATTTGGCGCTTTATGGAAATAGAGGTAACCACCAAACAACTCATCAGCACCTTCACCAGACAGTACCATCTTGATACCCATGGCTTTGATGACGCGAGCCATCAGATACATTGGGGTGGAGGCACGAATAGTGGTGACGTCGTAAGTTTCAATGTGATAAATCACATCACGGATCGCATCCAGACCTTCCTGCACGGTAAACAGAATGTCATGGTGAATAGTACCCAATGCATCAGCTACTTTACGTGCTGCTGCCAGATCCGGTGAACCTTCCAGACCCACAGCAAATGAATGCAATTGTGGCCACCAGGCTTCGCTCTTACCGTCATCTTCAATACGACGGGCAGCAAAACGTTTGGTAATAGCAGAAACGACGGAAGAATCCAGACCACCAGACAGTAATACACCGTAAGGTACGTCACACATCAGCTGACGCTGAACGGCATCTTCCAGTGCGTCACGCAACGCCAGTTTGTCTGATTGATTGTTTTCAACAGCACTGTATTCCATCCAGTCACGGGTGTAATAACGGGTAGGTTCTGCACCGTCTTTGCTCCACAGGTAATGTCCTGGTGGGAATTCAGCAACAGTTTTACAGACAGGAACCAGCGCTTTCATTTCTGAAGCAACATAGAAGTTACCGTGTTCGTCACGACCTGTATAAAGAGGAATGATCCCCATATGGTCACGACCAATCAAGTAAGCGTCTTGTTCTGCGTCATACAGTATGAAAGCGAAAATGCCGCTTAAGTCATCCAGAAAGGCGGTGCCTTTTTCTTTATACAGCGCTAGGATAACTTCACAGTCAGAACCAGTCTGGAATTTAAAATCAACGGTCAGATTTTTTTGCAGATCTTTATGATTATAGATCTCGCCATTAACAGCCAGGACGTGGGTATGTTCGGGATTATACAGTGGTTGCGCGCCATTACCGGGATCAACAATCGACAGACGTTCATGCACAAGAATCGCTTTGTCATTGCTATATACACCGGACCAATCAGGACCGCGGTGACGTAGACGCTTAGACATCTCCAGTGCTGTTTTGCGTAATGCAACAGCATCAGATTTGATGTCCAGAATACCAAATATCGAACACATACTTCCATTTTCCTCGAATAATAGGGCCCCACGCAGGCCATTATGACCGAATATTCAATCTGCCAGAGAGAGGGCGGATCCTGCAAGCAGAAAAACTGCGGAGATGAACCATTTACTGGCTTTTCTCTCCCGCTTCGCCACCTGAATTTGCCATGACTATACCATTACTCCTGCATACTCTCACGGTCTTTGCATAAAACAGAAGAGCAAACGGCTGTAAATACAACATCACAAAAGGAAATAAGAGCTTTTTTCATTATTAGACCTTGTTTTCGTGGACAGGATCAGTTTCATTACACCGGACAAACTAAACTCAGGAGGGCTATGGCGTGGAGTCATTTATTGCGGGGCTACCCAAAGTTGAATTGCATTTACATATAGAAGGTACGCTTGAGCCCGAACTGACCTTTGCTCTGGCTGAACGGAATGGCATTTCATTACCTTATGCCGACGTGGAGAGTTTACGTGCGGCGTATAATTTTTCTGACCTCCAATCCTTCCTTGATCTTTATTATCAGGGGGCCGATGTATTGCAGACAGAGCAGGATTTTTACGATCTTACCTGGGCTTATCTGATGCGCTGTCGTCAGGATCGCGTCATGCATACCGAGATTTTCTTTGATCCGCAAACGCATCTGGATCGCGGTATTGATTTTGCGACTGTTATTGGCGGTATTCATTCGGCGTTGGTTGCAGGCAGAAAAACATTAGGTGTCAGCTCATGTCTGATCATGTGTTTCCTGCGACACCTCAGTGAAGAATCAGCCTTTGAAACATTAGAAAAAAGCTTGCCATTCAAAGCATGGATTGATGGTGTCGGACTGGATTCATCAGAAGTGGGTAATCCGCCTCAGAAATTTGCACGCGTATTTGCTAAAGCTTGTGAACTTGGATTCAGAGTAGTAGCGCATGCCGGTGAAGAAGGGCCTGCCAGTTATATTTGGGACGCCTTGGACGTTCTGAACACCGAGCGAATCGATCATGGTGTCCGTTGTGTGGATGATCCCTTGCTGGTGGCTCGTTTGGTTGCTGAACGCATTCCCTTGACGGTCTGTCCGTTATCGAATCTGAAACTGCGGGTTTTTGATTCGATGGCCGATCACAATATCCTCGACTTACTGGATAAAGGGGTTTGTGTAACTGTAAATTCAGATGATCCGGCTTATTTTGGTGGTTACATGAATGAGAACTATCAGGCGTTAGCCGATTCTCTGATGGCATCTAAAGAGCAAATTCGCCGTCTGGCTCTGAATAGTGTTGAAGCCTGCTGGTTGCCGGAAAAAGAGAAAGAAGTATTACGTAATCGTATTCTGGCTTATGTCTGATCTTTATTCTTTGTGTAAATTTTCTGCGTACATGGATAGTACGCGTTGCTTTTTGTATTAGCAGGATCGGTGACGCACGGATAAAATTTTTCTATCATGCACGCTTGAATATCGATTTGAATGGGCCTGAAATGACCAAAGATCCCGCGTTGGACCATAAATTACCACTCGCTTTATTGCATCCGCGTTATTGGATGACCTGGTTCAGTATTTTTTTGCTGGCATTATTAGCCTGGATGCCTGTGCGTTTGCGGGATGCATTAGCGGCATCATTTGCAAATCTGCTGCTTCGTTTCTCATCCAGACAATGTTATGCCGCACGCCTTAATATTGGTCTTTGCTTTCCTGAATTAAGTGATGAAGAACGCGAAGCTATGCTGTATCGCAGCATTTCTGTTGGTCTGAAAGGTTTCTTTGCACTAGGTGAACCGACATTTTTGCCTTCTTCATTATTTCTGCGTCGCATCAAACCGAATGGTTGGGAACATGTAGAGTCTGCCCTGCAGACCGGAAAACCCATTATTTTTATGATCCCGCATACCTGGACCATTGATGCCTGTGGCCTCTATTTTTCCGGTATGGGCTTACAAATGTGCACTATGATGCACAACGCCAGAAATCCGGTATATGACTGGTTTCTGAACCATCAGCGTGTGCGCTTTGGCGGTAAGGTGTATGAACGTAGTGCCGGTTTGAAACCAATTATCAAAGATATGCGTAATGGCTATCACTTCTTTTATCTTCCGGACCAGGATCATGGGCATGAGGCAAGTGTATTCGTTTCATTGTTCGGGGTTCCGAAAGCAACACTACCTGCACTGCCTAAATTAGCCAAACTTTCCGGCGCAATCGTGTTACCCGTTTTGGCTACATATAATGAAACAAGCCGAAAATATGAGCTACAAATAAGACCCGCGATGGCACCATATCCCACATCAGATCTGATGGCCGATGTTCAATATATGAATACAGAGATCGAATTTTTGCTCAAAAACCAACCGGAACAATATATGTGGTTTCTGAAGTATTTTCGTTCTTTGCCTGACGGTGGTAAGCGTTCATATCGTCCTGAATAAACTGGCTTTTTATACATGTGTATGGTTGTTTAATGTACAGTGTGAAACCGTTTTCACCATACGCATTAAACGTGCCCACTTTTGATGGAAAAGCCAAAAAATTTGCGATTATCGATAACCCGATGCTATAGTGATCACATCTTGTTCAACTTAACTGATAAAACCTACAAAGGAGTGTAGTGCCGCACAGGGGCGGTTTGTTTAAATCAGGTGAATCAGCGCCATTGTCGGTAGCTGAAAAACTCTGGGAGCATCGTTGCATGAAGTTATTTGCCAGGTTATTTCTGGTGTGTGGAGCATTAAGCGCTCTGCTACCCCTGACAGTAAATAGTGCAGACAACTTAGAGTCTGTAAAATCTACGTCATCACTCATGGCAGACCGGGAACAAGACGTTCCTGATTTTGATTCGATAAAGGACGCTGAACAACGTAAGCGTGCATTTGTCGCCTATCTTCTGCCTTCCTATCAACAGGTCACCTCGGATATATTGTCTCAACGTAAACAGCTGGGAAAATTACAACAGCAGTTGCAGGATGGGATTTTGTTATCTGATGGGCAACTGACATGGTTACAAGGTGTAGCCAATCAATATCGTCAGGAACTGACCGATAACCATAGCGATGATATTGATCGTCTTCTGGTTCGTGTTGATATATTGCCGCCGGAATTAGTTTTTAGCCAGGCAGCCACAGAATCTGGCTGGGGTACATCCCGTCTGGCCAGGAAATCTAATAATTACTTTGGTCATTTCTGCCAAAGTGCCAGCTGCGGCATAACGCCATACCGTTCCAATGTGGTTAGAGCAAAAAAATTCAGCTCACCGGAAATGGCGGTACGTGCATATATGCAGAATCTGAATTCGCATCCGGCCTACAGTAAGGTTCGTGAACTTCGTGCCGATATGCGAGCTAATGAACAGCCTATGGATGCTGTCGTGTTAGCCAAAGGTTTACGGCGTTACTCGACTCAGGGTGACGGTTATGTCAAACGGATACAGGGTATGATCCGTTCTAACAAACAATACTGGCGTTCATCAGGTATGAATCCAGCTATTCACCGCCGTTAATCTGGTTCTGCAGAAAAAAGCGCCGTTTAAAATCGGCGCTTTTTTATTAGGTGTATCAATTCAGCTCGATAATCTCTACACGGTCATCCGGCTCAATAACCATTAATTGTGGTACAGCGGGAATATCCGGTTTATCAAAAGCAATATCGCCTCCATCAATTACGCCACTGCTACTGTTGATCGATTTAAAGTCAAACAGCTTATGATCCATCAGATGGCTTGGTGTGATGTTTTGTATGGCATTAAACATGGTTTCAATCCGCCCCGGGAAACGACGATCCCACTCATTCAGCATCTCTTTCATTGCTTTGCGTTGCAGATTTTCCTGAGAGCCGCAAAGGTTGCATGGGATGATCGGGAACTCTTTCCATTCGGCATAACGGATCAGATCTTTTTCGTGGCAGTAAGCCAGTGGCCGGATAACAACATGCTTACCATCATCACTGACCAGTTTTGGCGGCATAGCTTTTAACTTGCCGGCATAAAACATATTCAGCATCAAGGTTTCCAGAATATCATCACGGTGATGTCCTAATGCAATTTTAGTCGCACCTAATTCACTGGCAGTACGATATAAAATACCGCGACGCAGACGGGAACAGAGAGAACAGGTAGTTTTACCTTCCGGGATTTTTTCTTTCACGATCGAGTAGGTATCTTCTTCTACGATCTTATATTCCACACCGATACTATCAAGATACTGGGGCAACACTTCTGGCGGAAATCCCGGTTGCTTCTGATCGAGGTTAACTGCCACAATATCGAAATTAATCGGTGCACTGGCCTGCAGATTTCGCAAAATATCCAGCATAGCAAAGCTGTCTTTTCCGCCAGATAAACAAACCATCACACGATCACCTTCTTCGATCATGTTGAAATCAGCGATAGCCTGACCGATGTGTCGGCGCAGACGTTTTTGTAGTTTGTTATTGTTATATTGTTGCTTGGCGGAAAGATCTTGCATCGTGGCTGAACCCCAAAAAAGACAGGCCGCAATTATAGCGGCCGTCACTTCAGGAGCAAGTAAAGTAATATTATTCGTACGCTTTAACTACCAGCAAATCCCCCTGGATACTGTCTACAACTCGTTCAGCAGTATTACCAATAAAAGCGGCAGACCAGCCGGTACGGCCTACACTACCAAGAATAGTCAATTCAGCATCCAGAGAGTGCGCCAATTCCGGTAAGACATCTTCTGGCATCCCTTCGACAATATGGATACATTCAGCCGGAATATCGAACTTACGGGCGTATTCTTCCATCTCGGTCTTATGATGTTGCTGCATTGCATCACTATATAGTTCAGGGCTGAAACCCGGTAATTCAAGCGCAATATTTACGATAGGGGCAGGGAACGCATTAACCAGATGAAGATTAGCTTTCGCTAATTGGGAGATAACTTTTGCTTCATGAATAATTCTTTCATTCAGCGACATTTGTTCCGGTTCATCGCTGATATTGATGGCAGCTAGAATATTACCACCTGCAGGCCAGCCATGATGTTTTGTTACCAGAACCGGGCAAGGACACTTGCGCAGTAAATGCCAGTCACTTGGCGTAAAGATAAAAGATTTTAGCAGCGAATGATGATGAGCACTGGTGATCACCAAATCATGCCCATGTTCTTTCACTTCCTGAAGAATACATTCAAAAGGACGACTGTGCCAAATCACTTTAGGCTCAATATCAAGACCTTCGGCCTGATAAGGTTTGATCATACCGGAAAGCCAGCCAAGACGATGAGTTACCACCCCTTGCCGCATTTCTTCTCGCTCTTCATTCGATAAAATTGAAGTTATTTCATACGAGAAATCATAAATCGCAAGAAATACTTTGATTCGGGTAACATCCTCTAACCTGGCCAGTTCCACCGCACGCAATAATGCTGGTTGTTCAGGCATGGTCGGATCGATTACTACCAGGATATTCCGATATTTAATCATAGGAGCCTCCTTGGGTAACGATATAGCTATGATTACTACATTATTCAGCGTAGTCGATTTATAGCGAGATAACCGTTAGATCAAGCATACTCCGTAAGGTATTTATTTCCAGAGACTATTCGGGTGTTTGATTTCCGGCTGAACCTGCTATTTGGGATAGTGCGGCAGGGTCAAGAATGGTCACATATTTACCTTTAACCTTGATCAATCCTATCTTCTGAAAGCGTCCGAGCAGCCGACTGATGGTTTCTACGGTAAGGCCTAAATAATTACCTATATCACCGCGTGTCATCGCCAGACGGAATTCTCTGGGAGAGAAACCACGCTGGGAGAAACGGGTTGACAGGCTGTTAAGAAATGCAGCCAGACGTTCTTCAGCATTTTTCTTCGACAGTAATAAAATCATCTCCTGATCACAGATAATTTCATTACTCATCAGACGCATTATCTGCTGACGTAGTTTGGACATTTTACCGGAGAGTTCATCCAGTACTTCATAAGGGATTTCACAGACCATGGATGTTTCCAGCGCCTGTGCGAATGAGGGGTGATACTGTCTGGTGACAGCATCAAAGCCAACCAGATCGCCGGCTAAATGAAAGCCAGTTATCTGTTCATCACCTTGCTCGGTAATTGTATAAGACTTAACTGTTCCGGAACGAATAGCAAATAACGATTTTAACTCATCACCGGCTTTAAATAATGTTTCGCCTTTCTGGATGGGTTTTTTTCGTTCAATGATGGAGTCAAGAAGGTCTAATTCGGAGGTGTTAAGCGAAAAAGGGATGCAGAGTTGGCTGATACTGCAATCATGACAATGAATAGTACCGCCACACGATGGAGGTCTTTTAGCTTTTGCTTTGTCCTGGATCATCTTGACGCTATTTGATTTTTGATTTTAGTCAAAAATATACCATTAACCGGGGTGGTTTGGGTAGCAATAATGATGAGCTTTTATCTGTGAACGTAAGGGTATCGGTAAATAAATCCGCCGTTGAATATGACAACGGCGGATTTTGAGTCTTATCGGGCTTCAGGGCGTCCGGCTGGAGCTGATGCCTGTTGCTTCAGAGTAGAAGTGCCTGCTGCACGGCCACTACCATTTACCGGCTTACGCTCATAAGGAGGATAATCTCCTTTTGGCTGAGCTGGTGGTAAAGGCATTTCGGCAGGACGAGTCATTGCAGCATTAGCAAAACGGACACGTTCAATCAAACCATGAGCCTTGGGTTTATTAACAACAACCGCAGTTGCGGTGCTGATAACAACAGGTTCTGATTTAACTGTTTCTTCCACTGCTACGGGTTCAGCAATCACAACGACAGGTGCTGCTATTTCCACAGCGATAATGGTCTCTGCTGTTGTCTGCATATCAGAAGCAGCCTGTTCAGTAACTACCGCTGCTTCAGGTGACTCAATCACCGTCACTTCGGTTTTTTCTGCAGGTTCTGCTACCAGCGATGTTTCCGCAACAACTGGTGTTTCAACAGGGCTTTCAGAAACGACTACCTGAGGCAAAGCATCAGCTTGTTGCTGTGGAATTACTTCTGTCACAACTACCGTTTCCACAGCCTGTTCCTGAACTGGTGCTTCAGAAACTGTCTCGGTGGACGTTACAGTCTGAATTGCTTTTTCTTCCGCATTCCGTTCAGCGTTATTGCGGCGACGGCGTGTACGAGGTTGTGCTTCTGCCACTACTGTTTCAGTTTCAGGCTTCGCTGCAACAATCTCAGTTTGGACTGTTTCATCGCTTATCCGTACTTTCTTACGCATATTGCGGCGTTCACGACGTTCTTCAACACGCTGTTCTTTACGGGATACATCCTGTTGTTCTTCAGCCACTGCAGCAGGTGCAGGTACTTCATTGCGTGGCTTACGTTCTTTAGGCGTACGCTCAGGTTTAACTGCTGGCGACTCTTTTTCAACGTTATTGTCACGTACAGAAGGTCGGTCAGTTCGTTCCGCCCGGTCTTGTCGAGGGCGACGAGGCTGACGAACCGGAGTGGTCTGAGTTTTTTCTTCTGGTGCTGCAGTACCAGCAACATCTTCTTCACGGTTACGCGCAGCATAGGAGGTATTACGTTTACGGTTATTATTGCGGTTATCACGACGACGCGGTTGCGGACGCTCTTTAACCGGTGGTTTTTCTTCTGCTACCTGAGTTTCAGCAGAACCTTTAAATAATGCACCAATAAAGCCGAATAGGCGTGACAGTAAACCTTCAGCTGCTGGTTTTGCGACAACCGGAGTTGGGGTATTAACTGGCGTTGGAGCCGGTACACTCGGTGCAACGAAACCCTGCAAGGCTGGTTGTTCTGCCGGTGCAATAATCTGCTGTGGTTTTGGTTGATATTCTTCAACCGGAGCTTCAGTTTTTAATTCATAACTGAGTGCATCGCTTTCTTCGCCTGAACGGAAACGAGACACTTCAAAGTGTGGCGTTTCCAAACGAGTATTTGGAATAATCAGCAACTGAACTTTGTGGCGTTGTTCGAGCGTTAGCACTGCCTGACGTTTTTCGTTAAGCAAATAAGCGGCAACATCAACAGGAACCTGAGCAATAACCTGCTCAGTATTATCTTTCAGTGCTTCTTCTTCGATAAGACGCAGGATACTCAGTGCCAGCGATTCATTGTCACGGATGAAACCCTGACCACTGCAACGCGGGCAGACATGAGTACTGGACTCATTCAGTGAAGGACGTAAACGCTGACGGGATAATTCCAGCAGCCCGAAGCGGGAAATACGGCCTAACTGAATACGTGCACGATCCTGACGCACGGCATCACGCAGACGATTTTCAACTTCACGCTGATGGCGGACAGGCGTCATATCGATAAAGTCGATAACGATCAACCCACCTAAATCGCGCAGACGCAATTGACGGGCGATTTCATCGGCTGCTTCCAGATTGGTTTGCAGAGCCGTTTCTTCAATATCACCACCCTTGGTTGCCCGGGATGAGTTGATATCAATAGAAGTCAGCGCTTCGGTCGGATCAATAACGATTGAACCACCGGATGGCAAACGCACTTCACGCTGGAAAGCAGATTCAATCTGACTTTCGATCTGGAAATGAGTGAAAAGTGGAATTTCACTTTTATACAGTTTTACGCGATTGACGAAATCCGGACGAACCAATTCAATATGTTGTTTAGCTCGTTCAAAAATGGTTTCACTATCAATCAGGATTTCACCGATATCCCGGCGCAGATAGTCACGAATAGCGCGAACAATAACGTTACTTTCCTGATGGATCAGGAATGGCGCTGCCCGGTTGCTGGATGCTGTTTTGATAGCATTCCAGTGTTTCAGCAGGATATTCAGATCCCACTCCAGTTCTTCCTGTGATTTACCGACGCCTGCGGTACGAACAATCAATCCCATTCCGGACGGGACTTCCAGACCGTTCATGGCTTCTTTCAGTTCAGTACGTTCATCACCCTCAATCCGGCGGGAAATACCACCGGCGCGGGGGTTATTCGGCATCAGAACCAGATAGCTGCCAGCCAGACTGATAAAGGTAGTTAACGCAGCACCTTTATTGCCACGTTCTTCTTTATCAATCTGAACGATAACTTCTAAACCTTCTTTGATCACTTCTTTGATATTAGGGCGACCGTGGAAGGTATAGTTTTCAGGAAAATATTCGCGGGCAATCTCTTTGAGCGGCAGGAAACCATGGCGCTCAGCACCATAATCAACGAAGGCTGCTTCCAGACTTGGCTCGATACGAGTGATTTTCCCTTTGTAAATGTTGGCTTTTTTCTGCTCATGGCCCGGATTTTCAATATCCAGATCATAAATACGCTGCCCATCAACGAGGGCTACACGCAACTCTTCTTCCTGAGTTGCGTTAATAAGCATTCTTTTCATTCAAATCTCTGTTTTTGTAAATTGTTTTGATTATGTACTTCACCGTTGCTTGAAACAGACACTACCGGCCTCGGGTCTTAATGGCATGTATTGGCAACCTCCCGGTTGGGACATGCGTGAGGCGCACTTTTAGGTGCGTTCATGTTTCCTCCCTTGCGACAAGGGGGCGAGTGAAGAATCGATGATTTTCTGATACGTAGGCAACAACCAGCCTTACGCTTTATATAGAAAATCACTTCATTATTCCATTTTCCGTTGAAGCAGCGCAAGGCATGCTGTAATGAGTTTGCGACAATCATCAATGGCTGAGTTAGAATTAATACATGAATAATACAAATCCTGGCGTACAGTTCATCACTATTGATGCTGAGCAAGATGGACAACGCATAGATAACTTTTTGAAAACTCAGCTAAAAGGGGTTCCTAAAAGCCTCATTTACCGTATTTTGCGCAAAGGAGAGGTGCGAGTTAATAAAAAACGCATTAAACCTGAGTATAAACTCTGTGTTGGCGATGAGATTCGTGTTCCTCCTGTTCGGGTAGCCGAAGAGAATGAACTGCCTTCGTCCAAACTCGGTTCAGTGCAAGCATTGGCTCATCAAATCATCTATGAAGATGAAGCGATCATTGTGCTGAATAAACCATCAGGTTTAGCTGTCCACGGTGGCAGCGGACTGAGCTTTGGCGTGATTGAAGGGCTACGGGCGTTAAGACCGGAAAGTCGTTTTCTGGAACTGGTGCACCGTCTGGATCGGGATACTTCAGGGCTATTGTTAGTTGCCAAAAAGCGCAGTGCATTGAAACATCTGCATGAGCAGTTACGTGTCAAAACGATGCGTAAGCAATATCTCGCACTGGTACGTGGTCAGTGGCAGCCACATGTGAAAGCGGTGAATGCACCTTTGCTGAAAAATATCCTGCAATCCGGAGAACGGATTGTTCGTGTGAACAGTGAAGGTAAACCCTCTGAAACCCGTTTTCAGATCATGCAGAAATTTGCGCATGCAACATTAGTGATGGCGAGCCCGATTACGGGGCGCACACATCAGATTCGTGTGCATACGTTGCATGCGGGTCATCCGATTGCCTGTGATGATAAGTATGGTGAACGTGACTTTGATGAGCAGGTAAAAAAAGCGGGTTTACATCGCTTATTCTTGCATGCTTATCGTCTGACATTTACACATCCTGTTACAGGGAAGGAAATGTCCGTGGAGGCGCCGCTGGACAAAGAGTTGCAATCAGCGTTGGATCGTTTGGAAAAATAATATGAAAGAGTATCAACTCATCATTTTTGACTGGGATGGTACGCTGATGGATTCGGTCAGTCGGATCGTTTCCTCTATGCAAAAAGCAGCGCAGGTCTGTAATTTACCTGTGCCTGCTATTCATTCGGTCAAAGACATCATCGGACTTAGTTTGCAGGTATCGATGCAACGGTTGTTTCCTTTAGCATCAGATGAACAGCGTAATATGTTGATTCAGCATTATAGTAATTACTATAAGCATCTTGATGATACGCCAACCCCGCTGTTTTCCGGTGTTAATGGCATGATGAGGCAATTGCATGCTAACGGAAAACAACTGGCTGTCGCGACAGGTAAATCACGTAGCGGCCTGGAGCGCGTGTTGGCGGAAACAGAAATGGCGGAGCTGTTTTGTAGCTGCCGTGGTGCAGATGAAGCAAAATCAAAACCGGATCCGCTTATGCTGCAACAGATCCTGGATGAGCTGAAGCTGCCGGCACACAAGGCTGTTATGGTAGGGGACTCGGTACATGATCTCGCCATGGCCAAGGCTATCGGCATGGATAGCATCGGGGTAACCTGGGGCGTGCATGACAGAGCTTTGCTGGAACAACATCAACCAGTTGCTATTGTCGACTCAGTTCCTGATTTACATCTGCATCTGAACGCCCGGCGTTTATCATGATGAAATACTCCTGGCATCGTGCTTACGGGCCAGGAGTTATTCTTATAGCGGTAATTCAAGTTCCCATGCGGCAAGCATATCAACCAACGCTATCAGTGGTAGTCCAATCAGACTATTGGGGTCACGACCTTCCAGCTGACGAAATAAAGTGATACCTAAACCTTCAGATTTAAAACTGCCGGCACAGTCAAACGGGGCTTCCGCCTTTATATACCGCTTAATTTGTCCTGATGACAAGCTCCGGAAATGAACATGAAAGGGCTCAGCCAGTAGCTGGTAGCGCGCCTGAGCGGCATCATACAAACATAAGCCGGTATAGAAGCTGATCCTCTGACCTGACGCTGCCTGTAACTGGGCTATGGCTGCTGATTCTGAGCCTGGCTTTCCAACAACCATGCCGTTTATGGTACAAACCTGATCGCTGCCGATAACCCAGCTCCCCGGATTCTGACTGGCAACCGCTTTCGCCTTTTCCAGTGCCAGACGCTGTACCAATTGCTCAGCCGATTCGCCCTGTCGTGGTGTTTCATCAACATGGGGCGCCATACACCGGAAGGGCAGGGCCAGCTTTTCCAGAAGAGCCCGTCGGTAGACTGATGTTGATGCCAGTATCAAATCAGGTGCGTTCATAGTGGTTTTTCCTTTGACTATCTTGGGTTGTGTCTATATCATGCCCGCCTTATGCAAAAGGTGAAACTGCCCATAAAGATCGACCCAGTACGTTGCGCTGCCAAACGCCTTGATTATCAGGGAATTGTTGAAGCTAAGCATATGCCACGTCTGGCCGAATCCTCGAAGAGAATTGTTGGTGATATTGAAGCCACTCTGAGTCTTTTCACTGACGCTCAAGGTTTAGTAGTTCTGCAGGGTACTGCGGAAGTTACATTAATCGTTGAGTGTCAGCGTTGCTCAGGTGAATTTGAATACCACTGCAAGGCTGCGTTTTCGTATACTCCTCTTTTGAAGAATACGATAGAGGATGAGCTGCCGGAATCTTACGAGCTCGTTGAGCTTGATGAGAACGGTGAGTTTGATCTTAATGAGCTACTCGAGGATGAATTAATTCTCAGTATGCCGATAGTGGCTATGCACCCAGAGGACGAATGTCCAATGGCTGGTGCGCAAATGACGTGGGGTGAGATCAATCCTGCTGATGAGCGCCCTAACCCGTTTGCTGTTCTAACTAGTTTGAAACGCAAGTAAGTTAATTAGGAGTAAGGTCAATGGCCGTACAACAGAACCGTAAAACCCGTTCACGCCGTGGTATGCGTCGTTCACACGATGCACTGACTGCTGCGCAGCTGAGCGTTGATTCAACCAGCGGTGAAACTCATCGTCGTCACCACGTGACCGCTGATGGTTACTACCGTGGCAAAAAGGTAATCTAAGTTCTGTAACGCGGATCTGCCTTTTGTCTGTTCTAACGGTAGCGTTAGATGCCATGGGGGGGGACTTCGGTCCCTCCGAAACAGTGCCTGCCGCTGCGCAGGCACTGTCGCTTTTGCCAAAGCTGAATATTCTTCTTGTTGGTGATCAAAACCAACTTGTTCCACTGCTGCAACAACACGCGCTTTCTTCTCATCCCCGTTTACATTTAGTTCACGCATCCCAATCTGTATCTATGGCTGAACGTCCTGTTATTGCTTTGCGCAATAAAACAGATTCTTCCATGCGAGTTATGCTGGAGTTGGTTAGTTCAGGTCGGGCGCAGGCATGTGTCAGTGGCGGGAATACCGGCGCATTGATGGTTATGGCGATGCGGGTGCTCACAATGTTGCCGCATCTGAAACGGCCTGCATTATGTTCATCCTTGCCTAACCTGCACGGGCGACACACCGTCATGCTCGATCTGGGATGTAACGTGAATTGTACCCCTGAGATGCTATGGCAATTTGCTTGCCTGGGGGATTTATTTGCAAAGCATGTTCATGCTGTTTCTTCTCCGAAAATTGCTTTATTAAATGTCGGAGAAGAGGTCATCAAGGGCAGCAAACTTGTTCAGGAGACGGCTAAATTACTGGCTTCTGATAAGCAATTTAACTACATTGGTTTCCTGGAAGGAGATCAACTTATTTCTGGTCAGGCCGATGTTATCGTCTGTGATGGCTTCACCGGAAATATTGCATTGAAGACCGCAGAAGGGATTGCCCGGTTTTTTTATAGCCAAATAAAAGCCTCTAATGAGGCTGATAAAGTAAAAAACAAGTCAAATACGGCTGCAGAAATACAAACCTCTTTGTCAGTGATGCATCCTGACCACTATAATGGTGCCAGTCTTCTGGGGCTAAATGGTATCGTAATTAAAAGTCATGGGCGCGCCGATCGGCGAGCTTTATCCAATGCCATTCTGCATGCAGTGGCTGAGATCGAACAACAATTACCGCGTCGGATCTCAGAACGCTTTATTGCAGAACACACATACGAGCGCTAATTCACTTTATGTTCAGTAAAATTCTTGGTACGGGTAGTTATGTACCCGCAAAGGTTCGTACTAACGCTGATCTTGAGCGTATGGTCGAAACCAGTGATGAATGGATCGTGGAAAGAACCGGTATCCGGGAACGTCGTATAGCCGGCGATAATGAAACTGTTGCTTCATTGTCGTTTCAGGCTGCACAACAGGCGTTGTCAGCGGCAGGCATTCCCGCTGCTGAGCTGGATATGATTATCATTGCTACTACGAGTGCTGAAAATGCGTTCCCGGCAGCAGCTTGTGAATTACAGGCTATGCTTGATTGCCCCGGTATTCCTGCATTTGATCTGGCAGCGGCTTGTGCCGGGTTCACCTATGCCCTCAGTGTGGCAGATCAGTTTATTCGTGCTGGAAATGCTAAACATATTCTGGTTGTTGGTGCAGATACATTATCCCGTGCGTGTGAGCCAAATGACCGTGGCACAATCATTTTATTTGGTGATGGTGCCGGTGCTGTTGTATTAGGTGCATCAGAACAGCAAGGTATTTTGTCCACACATTTATTCGCAGATGGCCGTTATGGCGAATTACTGAAATTACCTCAGGTACAACGCGGTTCTGATGATACCGAAAACGCCTATATGTATATGAAAGGTAATGATGTATTTAAGGTTGCGGTAACTCGTTTGAGCGAACTGGTGACTCAGACACTGGAAGCTAATCACATCGACAAATCCGAGCTGGATTGGCTGGTCCCGCATCAGGCTAACTGGCGTATTATCAGTGCAACCGCGAAAAAATTAGGCATGTCGATGGATCAGGTGATCCTGACACTGGATCGTCACGGTAATACATCTTCTGCGTCAGTACCTATTGCGCTGGATGAAGGTATCCGTGATGGCCGTATCAAGCGTGACCAATTATTACTGCTGGAAGCCTTTGGTGGTGGATTCACCTGGGGTTCTGCTCTGATTCGTTATTGATAATAAAGGAAATAAAAATGAGTAAGTTTGCAATTGCCTTTCCGGGACAAGGTTCTCAGAGCGTGGGCATGCTGGCTGAACTGGCTGAAGCCTATCCCATCATTAAAGAAACATTTGCAGAAGCCAGTGCGGTATTAGGCTATGACCTGTTTGAATTGGTAACACAAGGTCCGGCTGAAGAACTGAATAAAACCTGGAAAACACAACCGGCATTGCTGACCAGCTCTGTTGCTTTATGGCGTTTATGGCAAGCACAGGGCGGCGCAACTCCTGCTGTGATGGCGGGCCATAGCTTAGGTGAATATTCTGCACTGGTATGTGCAGGCGCATTGAATTTTACCGATGCAGTTAAACTGGTTGAACTGCGTGGTCAGGCTATGCAGCGTGCCGTGCCGGAAGGTGTTGGCGCCATGGCTGCCATTATCGGTCTGGATAACGATTCTATTGCTGCTAACTGTGAAAAAGCAGCTGAAGACCAGGTTGTTTCTCCGGTTAACTTTAACTCACCTGGTCAGGTGGTTATTGCTGGTCATAAAGAAGCGGTTGAGCGTGCTAACGTACTGATGAAAGAATCCGGTGCTAAACGTGCCCTTCCTTTGCCAGTTAGCGTGCCATCTCATTGCGCATTGATGAAACCAGCTGCGGATGAACTGGCTGTTGCTTTGGATGCCCTTGACGTTAAAGCGCCTGTTATTCCGGTTATCAATAATGCTGATGTAGCGACTGTTACTGATCCGGCAGCGATTAAAGACGCATTGATTCGTCAGCTGTACAGTCCGGTACGTTGGACTGAGACAGTTGAAAGAATGGCGAATGAAGACGTCACTTTTGAGATCGAAATGGGACCAGGTAAAGTATTAACTGGTCTGGTGAAACGTATTGATAAACGTGTAGATGGCTGTGCAATCAATGATGTTGCAGGTCTGCAGGATGCGTTGAGCAAAGTTCAGTAAGAGGAATGAGAATGAATTTTCAAGGTAAAGTAGTACTGGTCACAGGCGCCACTCGCGGTATTGGTAAAGCGATTGCTCAGACATTTGTAAGCCGTGGTGCGACTGTTGTAGGTACTGCAACCAGCGAATCAGGTGCTGCAGCTATCAGTGAATATCTGGGTGAAGCGGGTACCGGATTGGTATTGAATGTGACCGAGCAGGCTTCTATTGATGCATTGTTTGCAGCTATCAAAGCTAAATATGGTGAAGTTGATATTCTGGTCAACAATGCGGGTATCACTCGTGACAATCTGCTGATGCGTATGAAAGATGACGAATGGGATGACATCATCCAGACCAACTTGTCATCGGTATATCGTTTATCTAAAGCCGTATTACGCAGCATGATGAAAAAACGTCATGGCCGTATCATCAGCATTGGTTCTGTTGTTGGTACTATGGGCAATGCTGGTCAGACGAACTATGCTGCTGCTAAAGCGGGCTTATTAGGCTTCACCAAATCCCTGGCGCGTGAAGTGGGTTCCCGTGGAATCACTGTCAATGCTGTTGCTCCAGGTTTTATTGAAACAGATATGACGCATGTTCTTAATGATGAACAGCGTAACGGTATTCTGAGTCAGGTCCCGGCTGGTCGCTTGGGATCTGCTCAGGAAATTGCTTCTGCAGTGGCATTTTTGGCCTCTGATGAGGCCGCTTATATCACCGGTGAGACTTTGCATGTCAATGGTGGTATGTACATGGTTTAAGATTCGTTTGGGGGTGTTTTTGACGGAAAATAGAGGAATTTTTCTAAAATCCTGAAGGGACAGCCCCCAAGAGTATTGCAAACTATGAACAATTGAATACACTACGACAACACACGCATTTGCGTATTTCTAAAGGAAAAATCAGGTCATGAGTACTATCGAAGAACGCGTAAAGAAAATTATCATTGAACAACTGGGTGTTAAAGAAGACGACGTTAAATCAGCAGCATCTTTTGTTGATGATTTAGGTGCTGACTCTCTGGATACCGTTGAGCTGGTAATGGCGCTGGAAGAAGAGTTCGATACTGAAATCCCTGATGAAGAAGCAGAAAAGATCACTACTGTTCAAGCTGCTATCGATTACATCCTTTCTCATCAGGAATAATCGCCTGACAGCAGGAGCGTGGTTCTAACGCTCCTGTTTCTTGTTTTAACATCCGTTATTTTCCTCCCGGAGGCTTTCCTGTGTCAAAGCGCAGAGTAGTGGTGACCGGCCTGGGGATGTTGTCTCCCGTAGGTAACACTGCTGAAGAATCTTGGCAGACCTTGTTAAAAGGCCAAAGTGGTATCACCTCCATCGATCATTTCGATACGACTGACTTCCCAACCAAATTTGCAGGTCTGGTGAAGAATTTTGATCCCGAAGAACATGGCATCAGCAAAAAAGACGCCCGTAAAATGGATTTATTCATTCAATACGGTGTTGCTGCTGGTATTCAGGCTCTGGCCGACTCTGGTCTTGAGATCACTGACGCTAATGCGCATCGCGTTGGTGTAACCATTGGTTCTGGTATCGGTGGTCTGGGTTTGATTGAATCAAACCATAACAGTCTGTTAGGTGGTGGCCCGCGTAAACTGAGCCCGTTTTTTGTTCCTTCCACGATCATCAACATGGCGGCAGGTCATCTGTCCATCATGAAGAAATTGCGTGGTCCTAACATCGCGATCACAACTGCATGCTCTTCTGGTACTCATTCGATTGGTTTTGCCGCTCGCATGATTGCCTATGGTGATGCAGATGCCATGGTGGCTGGTGGAACAGAAAAAGCATCAACCCCTATGGGTATGGGTGGTTTCGCTGCTGCGAAAGCATTGTCTGCCCGTAACGATGAACCACAAAAAGCAAGTCGTCCATGGGATAAAGACCGTGATGGTTTTGTTCTTGGCGATGGTGCCGGTGTGGTGGTTCTGGAAGAATACGAGCATGCAAAAGCGCGTGGCGCTAAGATTTATGCTGAACTGATCGGTTTCGGTATGAGCGGTGACGCTCATCACATGACAGCCCCGCCAGAAGATGGCAGAGGTGCTGCGCAGGCGATGCAGAATGCGATCCGTGACGCAGGTATTGCTCCGGAAGCCATTGGTTATATCAATGCACACGGTACTTCTACACCATTAGGTGATAAAACAGAACTGCGTGCAGTGAAAAGCACATTTGGTGCGCATGCCAATAATCTGATGGTTAGCTCAACTAAATCGATGACAGGTCACCTCTTGGGTGCTGCTGGTGCGATTGAAGCTATCATCACTGTTCTGGCATTGCGTGATCAGATCGCTCCTCCGACTATCAATCTGGATAATCCGGATGATGAGTGTGATTTGGATCTGGTCGCTAATGTTGCCAAACCAGGTAATTTTGAGTGTGCATTATCTAACTCGTTTGGTTTCGGTGGTACTAACGGTTCACTGATTTTTAAACGCGTTTAACGCTCGATATTATTTCAAAGGGCCTGATACACTGTTATCAGGCCCTTTTTATTTGTGATCATTTTATGCTTCTGGTTAATGGTTCATCTGTTACTAAGGTTTCAGCCCAGGATCGGGGCTTAACACTGGGTGACGGTATGTTCACCACTCTGCATCTGAAAAACCATCAACCCCAGCTATGGAAATTTCATATACAACGATTACGTGAAGGGTGTGCGCGGCTTAAGTTGCCATTGCCGGATCTGGATTCGTTATATGAACAGTGCTGCCAGCTAGCTGCCGGCGATGATGAAGCATGCGGTAAAATAATCATTACCCGGGGGAGTGGAGGGCGTGGATATAGCCCTCAGGGGTGCCAGTCACCTACCATTATTGTTTCTTCACATCCCTATCCGGTTCATTACAATGTCTGGCAGCAGCAAGGTATTTGCTTAGGTGTTGCTGAACAGCGTTTAGGATGGCAGCCAATGCTGGCTGGTCTTAAGACGTTAAACCGGCTTGAGCAAGTGTTGCTGAAGGATGAACTGGATAGCAGGGGAATGGCTGAGGCGGTTGTTCTTGATTGGCAGGGCAATGTTGTTGAAGCGGTTACGGCCAATTTGTTTTGGCGAAAAAATAATCGTTTTTTTACGCCTGACTTGCAACAATCCGGGGTGTGTGGTGTGATGCGCGCCTTTGTTATACAGCAACTGGCCGATTGGCAATATGTTGTTGAATCAGTATCGTCAGAGCTGGATATACTGCTGGATGCAGATGAAGTCTGGATGACAAATGCACTGATGGGGATTGTACCGGTAACAGGAATAAAAGATGTCAAATATGAAGATCATCGCTTTGCTAAGCGCCTGCAAAACGCGTTGGCTGCGTTGGCCTAAGAAAATACGCATATTAACAGCCGTTATGGCGATTGCATTGTGTGCGTTTACTGCATGGGGTTCCTGGAGCTGGCAGCAACTTGATTCTGTGCTGCTGAAAGGAAATTCTCGGCTTTATACCGTGGCGAAAGGTGCTAAAGCGAAAGATGTTTTGGTGGAATTAGCGGCCGAACCTGTTTCACCATTCTGGTCTGTCGTCTGGTTAAAATTGCATCCTGAACTCAGTCAAATCAAAGCCGGCACTTATAAAATAGAAAAGGGCTGGAACGTTAAACATGCGCTTTTGGTGTTTGTCAGCGGTAAGGAAGCTGTTTTTTCCGTCACGCTGATAGAAGGTCAACGTATTGAGGACTGGTTGCTAGCGCTCAGTAAATCGCCGTATCTGGAGCAACCATTAACACCTGATGATCTCAACAGCCTGCGCAGTGAATTCAATATAGAGCAGGAAAATATAGAAGGTTGGTTTCTGCCCGAAACTTATTCTTATACTGTCGGCTCAACCAGCCGGGATATTTTGCGCCGGGCGCATAATGAGATGAAGGGCTATCTGGAAAAAAACTGGAAAAACAGAGATAAATCAGTTCCTTATGATTCACCTTATGAAGCCCTGATCATGGCTTCGATTATTGAGAAAGAGACAGGTAAAGTGGATGAACGCCCTCGTATTGCATCTGTCTTTGTGAATCGTTTAAACAAGAAAATGAAACTGCAGACTGATCCGACCGTTATCTATGGTGTTAAAGATCGTTATGACGGGAATATCCGCCGCCGGGATCTGGAAGACGACAATCCATATAACACCTATGTGATTGACGGGTTGCCTCCTACACCGATTGCGATGCCGGGGAAAGCTGCTATCAAAGCAGCATTACATCCGGATAAAACTAATTATCTCTACTTTGTGGCTAAGGGTGGTGGAGCTCATAAGTTCTCAACTTCTTTGGCAGAACATAATAATGCGGTAAGACGCTATGTGCTGGAGCAATAGATGAGCGGTAAGTTCATTGTCATTGAAGGTTTGGAAGGTGCCGGGAAAAGCACGGCAGTTAGCTATGTTCTGGACTGGTTACGCCAGCATGGTATTACTCGGATAGAGACAACCCGTGAACCTGGTGGTACGCCGCTGGCAGAAAAAATGCGTAGCATAGTGAAAGAAGTGCACGATGAACCGCTGACTGTTCAGGCTGAATTGCTGCTGATGTATGCCGCCAGAGTTCAGTTGGTCGAAAACCGCATTAAACCAGCCTTGCAAAGCGGGTACTGGGTTGTGGGAGACAGGCATGATCTCTCTTCTCAGGCTTATCAGGGCGGTGGCAGGGGGATCGATCCGGTACTGATCAGCCAGATCAAGCAGGCTGTACTGGGGGATTTTGCGCCGGATCTGACTTTATATCTGGATATTGATCCGGCGATTGGTCTGCACCGGGCCAGACAGCGCGGTGAATTAGATCGTATTGAACAGGAGGCTCTGGCTTTCTTTCAGCGCACCCGGGCGCGTTATCTGGAATTAGCCAGACAAGACCCCCGGATATCTATCATTGACGCCAGTCAGACACCTGAGCAGGTACAAGCAGCCATCAATGCTGCACTGGAGCAGGCTTTATGTATCCATGGCTGATGCCATACTGGCTCCGGTTTCAGCAGGTTTTTGCCAGCAAGCGACTGCCTCATGCATTTTTGCTGGTCGGACCGGCAGGAATAGGTAAATCAGCATTAGCCGTTCAATGGGCCTCTCTGTTTTTGTGTGAACAACCACAACAGAATACACCTTGCGGTAAGTGCCATGCCTGTCAGTTATCCGGTAAACAGACGCATCCTGACTGGCATGTATATGGCGCCGATGATGCTAAATCCATTGGCGTAGATATTATCCGCCAACTGTCAGCTCAATTGATGAACAGTCCGCAATTGGGACGAGGGAAGGTTGCCGTTATTCTGCAAGCGGAACGGATGACCGAAGCTGCAGAGAATGCGTTATTAAAAACGCTGGAAGAGCCACCCGGTAATAGCTTGTTAATATTGCAGGCTGAATCAGCAATGAAGTTGTTACCTACCATTGTCAGCCGTTGTCAGGTCTGGACATTGCAGGCTGAAGAACAACAGGCGCTGACATGGTTACAACAACAATTGCCTGGCCGGGAAATCACACCCGCGCTCTTGCGCCTGAATCAGGGGGCTCCGCTTCGTACGCTGGAATATCTGAATGAAGGTGGTGAACAGCAACGGCTGGCAGTCATTAATGCGCTGGATGCATACCGGCAGCAACCCTGGACTATCAGCAGTCTGACCAAATGCTGGGTCTCAGCTATGCCGGTCACATTTGAGTGGCTGAGCCGGTTATTGCTGGATGCGCTGAAACTGCAACAAGGTGTGGTTATGCAGCAATTACCGTTCGCGGATCATCCGGCTTTATTGTCATTTCTTGCTCAGCGTCCTGCTGAGCGTTTATTAGAAAGTTTGCAACAGCTATTGCTACTGAAGCAATCTTTGCTGGATATGCCATCAGCTGTGCCGTCTATTCTCTTTGCCGACTGGCTAAATCAACTTCTTACCAAGGAATAACAAGTGTTAGTGGATTCTCATTGTCATCTTGATCGCCTCGACTACGACAAGAAACACCATGATCTGGCTGATGTATTACATAAAGCTGGGCAACGGGGTGTCAGTCATTTCTTATCCGTATCGGTAACGCTGGAAGCCTTTCCGGCGATGTTAACGTCAGTGCTGCCTTATCCTAATGTGTTTGCTTCCTGTGGTGTGCATCCGCTGGATCTGGAATCACCATGGAGTGGTGAGTTGCTGCGTGAGCTGGCTGTACATCCCCGGGTGGTTGCGATCGGCGAAACAGGATTAGATTACTACTACAGCACTGAAAATAAAGCGGAACAGCAGCACGCGTTCCGTGAACACATCCGCGTTTCCCGTGAGCTGAAAAAACCAGTTATTGTGCATACCCGCGATGCCAAAGCAGATACTCTGGCCATTTTACGGGAAGAGCAAGCCGGTGAAGTCGGTGGTGTATTGCATTGCTTCACTGAAGACTGGGCGATGGCGAAAGATGCGCTGGATCTGGGGATGTATATTTCTATTTCCGGGATTGTGACATTCCGTAATGCGGATGCACTAAGAGAAGTGACCCGCCAGATCCCGGCTGATCGTTTACTGATTGAAACTGACTCACCATATCTGGCTCCGGTGCCGCATCGCGGACACCAGAATGAGCCAGCCTATGTTGCTGATGTGGCTAAATTTGTCGCAGAACTGCGTGGCGTTTCGACGGAGTCACTGGCTGAGCAAACCAGCGAGAATTTCTTCCGTCTGTTTGCTCAGGCTCAACGCTGAATACCATGACATCAGCACAGCTCAGATAGACTGAAACTGTGCGGATGTCTGCTGAAACTCTGCTAAATAATCGATATGGACACCTTCAATCCCGCTGGTGTCTCCCTGATGCGCATCTCCCTGACTATAGAGCACGACTCTGTCAGCTTGTGATGAACCTAATGAACGGACAAAACGAATAAAATCCGCCCGTGAAAGTTGTTCGAGTTTTATGGCTACCTGTTCTCTCTGGCGGAAAGAGAAATCACGGCTGCCAATACTTCCCCATAATCGCTGACTGCGGGCACGTAAGTTGGCATCTGCTTCGGTCAGTTGACTGATCAGTCCCTGTTTGTTGCTTTGCCAGGTTTGCTCATTCATTTCTAGTAATTGCATATGGAAGGCATCAATAAATAACTCTATTGCAGCCAGCAAACCATCAGGTGCCATGACCGGAGACTGAACATAAAATACCAGTCCCGGATGCCGGTTCAGGGGTAGATTGCCTGTTCCGACGACATAGCCAAGCTGTTGCTGGGTTCGTAAATCGTGGAAGAAAGGTGAAGACATAATGTGGTTGGCCAGCGTATAGCAGGCAATGCTGTTCGCATCTTTCTCCGGTGACTGATAATACAGCAGCAGTGCCGAGTCATTATGCGGACATGGGCATTCATAGAGCAACGTACCGGCATTACGAATATCGACTAAACGACGACGGGTCTCTCTGCTGGGCAGGCTATTCGGTGTAATTTCCCGCTCCAGAAGACCGGCAATCTGGCGGACTTCATCTTCCTGAATATCGCCATGCGCCAGTACCTCCAGATGTACCGCCTGAAACAGACGTCGCATGAATTGGGGTAATTCAGACGGTGTGACGTTCTCTAAATGGGAAAGTAATGCTTCAACCGGAGGATTATTGGGTTGTAACAAACTTGTCAGCTGACTGAATAAATGGGCTATCGGCCGGCCTTTGTTCTGATTACGCCAGTGACGTAATAATTGTTCCCGGATCGAATAGAAGCGTTCCGGTTCATAATGTCCTGCGGTGCGGTTTTTCAGCAATAGTTCAAGCAGGTGATACAAACGGCAGCTGAAGCCACTGAGCTGTATGGTAAAACCACCCTGATGAGCATAAATATTGTAATTCAGTCCGGCAATTTCGGCGGGATAAGTGAATTCATTCAGATGATCAAGCAGCAGATCAACCATCAGCCTGGTCATCGCAATGTGATAGGGGGACTGTACGGCATGCTCGCTGTCTACGGCGATGAATAAACTGGCTTTCGGTGTGGCAAAAGAATCATCCTGCAGATGCCAGACTCGCAGTCCGGCCCGATGGATCAAGCGGTGCGGGATCGATTGTGGTTCTGCATTCGGGCGCACGGTAAACCGATCCGGAAGAAATGAATTTGGTTCCGGCAGTCTGTAACGTTTGGCGTCGGGTAATGCGGCGTTACGCCAGATATTCAGCCAGGCTGTTTCGATTGGCTCGACTCGATAAGGTGTGTCATACCAGGCAGCAATCTTGTCTGTTTCTGTTTCCGGCGCTATCAGCGTGATCCGCATATTATCCGGCGTCATGAAACGCAGCATCTCCCGGATTTGTGCAGCATCAAGCCCGGTCATCAGATAATCGCCTCTGATCACATCCTCCGGGGCATAATGGAACAGATTCATCGACAGATGCGAGACATTATCTAAAGGGCGGGAGTGTTCCTGCACCAGATACATCGTTTTCAGCAAAGTCGCTTTTTCTTCATACCTCCAGTCATCCATACCTTGTTCAGTGAGCAAGCGCAGAAAGCTGAACAGATGTTCTATGATCGAGGTTTCATGCTCCAGCCCTTTGGGCGTGAGCGAGAAATTAACCTGAAAATCCCGGAAATTGGAGCCACCGATACCACCTCCGGCAGACAATGCGCTAATCCAACCTTGCCGTTTCATATAGCCAAACAGACTGCCTTTACCTTCATAACCCAGCAAATGGCTGATGTAAGTTAATGGCTTGGTTGGATAATCAGCATCGACATTGGGTAGGGCGAAACTTACGGATAACCGGCGTAACTCTTTGAGCGGTCTGATTTGAATTCTGAGCCGGAGATCCTGCTCCCGGTATAACGGCGCGGATATCGTTGTGGCAGGGAGTGACGGACGGCAGATAACAGCAGAAAAGAATTGTCGTATCGCAGTTTCCTGATCAGCAAGTGACCAGTCGGATTGTAAAACCAGCGTCATCCGATCTGCACTGTAGTGCTGTTCAAAAAATGCTTTTACTTCTTCCCGCAGTGATTCTCCCGGATTCTCATGCAGCGTTTCCAGATTTCCGACGGAAAACTTACTGAACGGATGCGCCGGATTTACGGTTTCCTTATGTACCTGATAACTACGGCGGACATCATCGCTGATTTTCAGCCGGTATTCAGAGTCGATAGCGTGTCGTTCACGTTCTACGAGTTCAGCATTAAACGTCGGGTTAATAAAAAACTGTGAAAAGCGATGCAGTGCTGCGCCGAAAAACTCAGTCGATATATCAAAGAAATAATTGGAGTGTTCTGTGCCTGTCCAGGCATTATGATTGCCGCCATGCTGTGCGATAAAAGCCTGGTATTCACCGGGATGAGGGAATGATTCGGTGCCAAGAAACAGCATATGCTCCAGAAAATGTGCCATTCCCTGACGCTGAGGCGGATCGGAAAAATGACCGCATTCGACCGCCATTGATGCAGCTGATCGCTCCGCAACCGGATCATGAATCAATAAAACGCGTAATCCATTTGATAACCCGAGATAGCGGTAATCACATCTGTCATCTGGTGCTCGGTATATCTGCATAAGATCTGCCGTCTGATAATTATTCTTATATTATCGGCCGTTATTTTAAGAAGGTGCAAACCGTTTCATAACTTGTTGATTGTTTCCCTGATCTGAAGGCAGTAGTATTTAGTCAATAAGGACATTAAAGGCTGACTTAATGAAAATTATTGTAATGCGTCATGGTGAAGCTGCTCACGAAGCCGGGCGTGATGATCTGCGTCCGTTAACGGATAAAGGCCGTAAACAGTCGGTAAAAATGGCTGAATGGGTGTCCGCGGAGTTACCTCGCCTTGATCGTGTGTTGGTAAGCCCGTTCTTACGGGCACAGCAGACATGGGAAGCTATTCGCCCATGTTTACCTGTACCCGCTCAGGTTGAAGAAATTCAGGACCTTGTACCCTATGGCCGGGTTGAAGCGGTAACTGATTACTTACGGGCTCTTGATGATGATTATATTTTAATTATCAGTCATTTACCTTTGGTTGGTTATATTGTTAACGATTTGTGTGCTAATGCAGTGCCGCCGATGTTTGTAACATCGGGCATGGCTGGTGTGACGCTTCAGGATGGAAACGGCCGGTTAGACTGGTTAGAAGGCCCGCATACGTTCCGTTAATAATTTTTGAATTGTGCATAGTCTCTAATTTTAGAAATTCGCATCAACCTGCTGATTGAAATGGGGTATTGCAGCCCCGACTATACTTAGTACAGAGGGTGAATTGCGATACGGAGATGGACTGTGCGCATTTTTAAAAAATACTTTCCGGCATTAATTGCCAAATATGTCAGAACTTTTTTTCGTGGCCGATTATATATTCATGGCCGTGGTGGGTATGAATTCGAAAATGGCAAAGTTGTGATGCCGCCCGAAGCGGATCAGGTGCATCGGGCAACAGTACAGGAACTAAATCATAAAATTGCAGAGATCACAAAAAAAGCAGCCTGACCGGCTGATTTCTGCAAAGACAGTATGTTGTTCAGATGTTTTGCTCTATGAGCACGAGTATAGCTGCATCACCGCCCCAGAGCTTCGGTGCCTGGTGAAATGCCATCACGTCAGGATGTTGTGCCAGCCATAACGGGATCCTCTGTTTCAGTATATTCTTACCATGACCATGCATAACACAGGCACAACGAATGTGCTGGCGCCGGCAAGCTTCAATTAATGCCGCCAGTTCTGATTTGGCCTGCTGTTGTGTCAGTCCATGTAAATCCAGCATCATGTCGGGAATATAATCACCGCGACGTAGTTTTTTCACCTCATAGGTTGAAACGTCGGCGCGACAGTATTTTACCGGCCCATCCTGGTTCAGCAGTGGTTCATATTCATCCGAAAAGTAGTGCAGTGCCTGCTGCGTTTCACGAATTTCGCGGATTTGTGCTTTCTGCTTGATCGCCGGAGAATGCAAACGTATGGTATCCTGCTTTATTGGCCGGGCACCTGCGATAGCCTCTCGAAAGAGGCTGACATCCTGGTCATCCAGTGTATTTTTTTTGCTCATAATTCGGTTAGTCGTGCCTGATATACTAAACAGCAGTGTGCAGTTTAACGCGACAACCGGATCAACCGGAGGCGCATTTGGATAATATCAATGTTGATGAGGTCATCGACGAATTCAGAACCCTCAATGATATGCTGCGTTGGGCTGTCAGTCAGTTTAATGCTGCGGGTTTATTTTATGGCCATGGTACTGATAATAGTTGGGATGAAGCAATTCAATTGTTATTACCCGCATTAGATTTACCTCCGGTGATTGACAGCGATCTGCGTCAGTCGCGTTTAACCCGTACAGAGCGATCACATTTAGCTGGTCTTATCCAGCAACGCATTGAACAGCGGGTTCCGGCACCCTATCTGACGAATAAGGCCTGGTTTGCCGGTATGGAATTCTACGTTGATGAGCGGGTTCTGATTCCGCGCTCACCAATTGCCGAGCTTATTCACAAGCGTTTTACACCGTGGTTACAGCATGAGCCGACCCGGATCATGGATCTGTGCACCGGCTCAGGCTGTATTGCGATTGCTATGGCGCATACTTTCCCGGCTGCTGAAGTGGATGCGCTGGATCTGTCAGAGGATGCACTGGCTGTTTGTGAAATGAATATTGAGATGCATGGCATGCTGGGGCAGGTTATTCCTATCTGTTCCGATCTGTTTGATGCGCTGCCTGCCGGTGACAAATATGATCTGATTGTATCGAATCCACCGTATGTAGATGTGGAAGATATGTCTGATCTGCCGGAAGAGTTTCATCATGAACCAGAAATGGCATTAGCCGCCGGTGATGATGGCTTGGATCTGGTACGCAGAATTCTGGCAGAGGCAGGCGAGCTGCTGAAAGAGAATGGTGTGCTGGTTGTAGAAGTAGGAAACAGTATGGTGCATTTGGCTGCACTGTTTCCGGAAGTCGAATTTGAATGGATTAAATTTGAACAGGGTGGCGATGGCGTCTTTGTACTGACAAAAGCACAACTGGATCAGTATCAACCGTTATTCACACAAGCATTGAGTTAGGGACATTATGGCAGGCAATACTTTCGGACAATTATTTCGGGTCACAACCTTCGGTGAAAGCCACGGGCTGGCTTTAGGGGCGATTGTGGACGGCTGTCCTCCTGGTATGGAATTAACGGAAGCTGATTTACAGGGTGACCTGGATCGTCGTAAACCGGGGACATCCCGTTTCACTACACAACGCCGTGAAGATGATGAGGTGAAAATCTTATCTGGGGTGTTCGAAGGGAAAACGACCGGGACTTCCATTGGTTTGCTGATTGAGAATACGGATCAGCGTTCTAAGGATTATTCAGATATCAAAGATCTGTTCCGTCCGGGACATGCTGATTATACCTATCATCAGAAATATGGTATCCGCGACTATCGTGGTGGTGGCCGTTCCTCTGCACGTGAAACAGCAATGCGTGTTGCTGCCGGTGCCATTGCGAAAAAGTATCTGAAAGAACATTGCGGCATCGAGATTTTTGGCTATCTGGAACAACTCGGACCAATCAAGGCTGAACGATTCGATAAATCGATTATTGAAAATAACCCGTTCTTTTTTGCTGATCCGGACAAACTGGATGAGCTTGATGCCTATATGCGGGATCTGAAGAAACAGGGCGATTCTATCGGCGCTAAATTAAAAGTAATCGCGACCGGCGTTCCTGTTGGTTTGGGTGAACCGGTTTTTGATCGTTTAGATGCTGAAATTGCACATGCAATGATGGGTATCAATGCGGTTAAAGGTGTCGAAGTGGGCGATGGTTTTGCTGTTGTTGAGCAGCATGGCTCTGAACACCGGGACCCTATGCGTCCGGATGGTTTCCTGAGTAATCATGCTGGTGGCATTTTGGGCGGAATCTCCAGCGGGCAGGAAATTGTGGTCGGGTTGGCGCTGAAACCGACCTCCAGCATCATGGTACCGGGTGAAACTATTGATAAGCAGGGTAATCCGGCTGAGATGGTAACGCGTGGTCGTCATGATCCTTGCGTCGGTATCCGTGCTGTTCCTATTGCTGAAGCCATGCTGGCGCTGGTGCTGATGGATCATCTGCTTCGCCATCGTGCGCAAAATTTTGATGTGGTAACGGAAACGCCAAAGCTTAAATAAACGAAAGACTTTATTCGTTAACCGAGCTGAAAAGACCGCCAATTGGCGGTCTTTTTGTTTTCATCTGTATAACATCCGAAAATATTATTGATTCTCTTCTTCAAACGTTTTATGCAGATGAAGTGGCTTTTCCATACCTTTGCGCATTCTGATATTGAGCATTTCAACAATCAGTGAGAACGCCATGGCGGTGTAGATGTAGCCTTTCGATATATGCAGATCGAAACCTTCCGCAATCAGAGCCATACCAACCATGATCAAGAATGCCAACGCCAGTATTTTCAGCGTAGGATTGGTATCGACAAAGTCGCCGATGGGCTTGGCTGCAAACATCATGATGCCTACGGCAATCACGATAGCCAGCACCATCACAGGCACATGATCGGCCATACCAACTGCGGTAATTACAGAATCCAGACTGAATACGATATCCAGAATGGCGATCTGAACTAGCGTGGACAGAAAGCTAACCTGTTTTTTGTTCTCATGATGTTCTTCAGAACTGCCTTCCATACTGGAATGTATTTCGTGGGTACTTTTCCAGATCAGGAACAGACCACCGATAATCAGGATCAAATCGCGTCCGGAAATCGCTTCGTCCATCACAGTAAACATAGGGTTCGTCAGACGCATCACCCAGGCCAGAGAAAGCAATAACAGAATACGGGTTCCCATTGCACCTGCCAGACCAAAGACACGGCCGCGCTGGCGTTGTTCTGGTGGCAGTTTGGAGACCAGAATGGAAATAAAAATGATGTTGTCTATACCTAATACGATTTCCAGCAGTGTTAAGGTAGCCAGAGCTACCCACGCTGAAGGATCGACCATCCATTCAAACATAGTGTTATCCAGTAAAAAGTGACCAATAAAAATAATTAAACCGCTGCAGAGTCTAACAGTCTGATCTTATCGCGGTTAGCAGGAAAAAACGAAGTGATTGTTCGGTTTAACTGATATGTATATCTCCGGTAATATAAGGCAAAGGAGATATTGCCTATTATTGCACAGCTAATGATTGAAGGAGATATGTGTGAAATCAATTATAGATCAAATCAAAGGTCATCGTTCTATCAGAGCTTATACTGAGCAGCCTATATCCTCTGAACAGTTAGATGCCATCCTGGCCGCGGCACAGCAGGCACCGAGTTCCAGTTTTCTGCAGGCAGTATCTGTTATCCGTATTACTGATAAAGCTTTGCGTGAACAGATTATGCGTCTGGCTGCTGAACAGTCTTATATTGCCAGTGCGGCCGAATTCTTACTCTTCTGTGCTGATTTTAACCGTCATGTCCAGATTGTTCCGGAAGCAAAAACAGGCTTTGTTGAACAGTTATTAATAGGGGCGACTGATGCAGCCATGATGGGACAAAATGCGCTGTTGGCAGCAGAATCGCTTGGCCTGGGTGGCGTATATATTGGCGCAGTACGGAATCATCCTGCAGAAATTGGTCAGTTACTCGGTTTACCCGAGCTAGTTATTCCGTTGTTTGGCTTATGTCTGGGCTATCCGGCACAAGACCCGCAAGTAAAACCGAGATTACCGCGTGGACTGGTTGTATATGAAAATCAGTATCAGCCTGTGGATAGGGCATTACTGGAACAATATGATGATGAGATGCGCACTTATTATGCGTCTCGCGGCAGTAACAACAAGGATCAGAGCTGGACGAGCCAGATCCGTAGCATTCTAAGTAAGGAAGCGCGACCATTCATGCTGGGCTATCTGCAGCAGCAGGGGTATTGCAAAAAATAGTCTGGTAACACAGGCAACAGTGCAGAAATAAAAAAAGCCTTCAATATATGAAGGCTTTTTTATAAAGCTTTGACTTTAGTTATCCCTATCAGCTCAGCCGACAGGGATAACAGCATCAGAAATTATTTTTTCTTTTTGCCTTCGTCTTTTTTAGCTTCTTTGACTTCTTCACCAACGGTTACTGCTTCTGGAGCATAAGCACGGCCGTAGTAAGAGTCCAGCAACAGTTGTTTCAGTTCAGAGATCAATGGGAAACGTGGGTTAGCACCAGTACATTGGTCATCGAACGCTTCAACAGCCAGTTGGTCAACTTTAGCCAGGAACGCAGCTTCGTTCACGCCAGCATCACGGATAGATGCAGGGATGTCCAGCTCAGCTTTCAGGCCTTCCAACCAAGTCAGCAGTTTTTCAACTTTAACACCAGTACGGTCGCCAGCAGCGGTCAGACCCAGGTGATCAGCGATTTCTGAATAACGACGACGTGCTTGTGGACGGTCGTATTGAGAGAACGCAGTCTGTTTAGTTGGGTTGTCGTTCGCGTTGTAACGGATTACGTTAGCGATCAACAGGGCGTTAGCCAGACCGTGAGGAATGTGGAACTCAGCACCCAGTTTGTGAGCCATAGAGTGGCACACGCCCAGGAAGGAGTTCGCGAACGCGATACCAGCGATGGTAGCTGCGTTGTGTACTTTCTCACGAGCAACAGGGTCTTTAGAACCGTTTGCGTAGCTGCTTGGCAGGTATTCTTTCAGCAGTTTCAGTGCTTGCAGAGCTTGACCGTCTGAGTATTCGTTAGCCAGTACAGAAACATAAGCTTCAACAGCGTGAGTTACCGCATCAACACCACCGAACGCACACAGTGACTTAGGCATGTTCATAACCAGGTTCGCATCAACGATAGCCATGGTTGGAGTCAGCTCGTAGTCAGCCAGTGGGTATTTAACGCCACCGTTCAGGTCGTCAGTAACTACCGCGAATGGAGTAACTTCAGAACCGGTACCGGAAGTAGTAGTGATACATACCAGGTCAGCTTTGATACCCATTTTAGGGAACTTGTAGATACGTTTACGGATGTCCATGAAACGCATTGCCAGTTCTTCGAAATGAGTTTCTGGGTGCTCGTACATAACCCACATGATCTTCGCAGCGTCCATTGGTGAACCACCGCCCAGCGCCAGGATTACGTCTGGTTTGAAAGAGCGCATCATCTCTGCACCTTTCTTAACGATGGTCAGAGTTGGGTCTGCAGCCACTTCGTAGAATACTTCTACTTCCATGCCTTTGTCTTTCAGGATGGTAACCAGTTCGTCAGCATAACCGTTGTTGAACAGGAAGCTGTCGGTAACAACCATTGCGCGTTTTTTGCCTTCCAGGTCAGTCAGTGCAATTGGCAGAGAACCGCGACGGAAGTAAATTGATTTAGGAAGTTTGTGCCACAGCATATTTTCTGCTCGCTTAGCTACTGTCTTCTTGTTGATCAGATGTTTTGGACCTACGTTTTCAGAGATGGAGTTACCACCCCATGAACCACAACCCAGAGTCAGAGAAGGAGCCAGGTTAAAGTTGTACAGGTCACCGATACCACCATGAGAAGTAGGGGTATTGATCAGGATACGAGCAGTCTTCATCTTGTCACCGAAGTAACGAACGCGATCGTCGTTCTTGTCCTGGTCGGTGTACAGAGCTGAAGTATGACCGATACCGCCCAGATCAACCATCTGGCAAGCGAAGTCAACAGCTTCAGTGAAGTCTTTAGCACGGAACATACCCAGTGATGGAGACAGTTTCTCGTGAGCGAATTCTTCTTCGTAGCAGATTTTAGCGCCTTCCCCGATCAGGATCTTGGTGTCAGAAGGAACTTTGATGCCAGCCAGTTCAGCGATTTTGGTCGCTGGTTGACCTACGATTGCCGCATTCAGGGCACCGTTGATCAGCAGTACTTTACGAACTTTGTCAGCTTCATCTTTGTTCAGGATATAGCCGCCGTGAGAAGCGAAACGCTCTTTCACTGCGTCATAAACTGAATCAACTACGATAACAGCCTGTTCAGAAGCACAAACTACGCCGTTGTCGAAAGTTTTAGACAACAGGATAGAAGCTACAGCACGTTTGATGTCTGCAGTTTCATCGATAACAACTGGAGTGTTACCTGCGCCTACACCGATAGCTGGTTTACCTGAAGAGTAAGCCGCTTTAACCATCGCAGGACCACCAGTAGCCAGGATCAGGTTAATGTCCTGGTGTTTCATCAGGTAGTTAGACATTTCTACAGATGGGGTATCGATCCAGCCAACGATGTCAGCAGGTGCACCGGCAGCAACAGCAGCATCCAGAACGATACGTGCAGCAGCAGCAGTAGAATTTTTAGCACGTGGGTGCGGGGAGAAAACGATACCGTTACGAGTTTTCAGTGCAATCAGAGATTTGAAGATTGCAGTAGAAGTCGGGTTGGTAGTTGGAACGATACCGCAGATGATACCGATTGGTTCAGCGATAGTGATGGTTCCGAAAGTTTTGTCTTCTTCCAGGATGCCACAAGTTTTTTCGTCTTTGTATTTGTTGTAAATGTACTCAGATGCGAAGTGGTTTTTAGTCACTTTATCTTCAACGATACCCATGCCTGATTCAGCTGCTGCCATCTGAGCCAGAGGAATACGGGCATTGTTTGCTGCCAGAGCAGCAGCGCGGAAGATTTTGTCTACCTGTTCTTGGCTGAAAGTTGCGAATTCGCGTTGAGCTTTTTTAACGCGGACAAGCAGTTCATCCAATTCAGCAACGTTGGTTACTGGCATACATTTCTCCTAGTGAGTTTGAAAAACGGTTTATTAAGGCACGTACATCACTATAGCAGCTGTATTTATAGTGTGACTTAGTAAACAATTTTCGTAGTCGATTATAGAAGTAGGTAATGCGTAAAAATTTGATCCAAATCAATTTTAGTAAACGGACCCTGTAATTTATGTCTGAATTTACTCTATGAAAGCGATTGTGAGATATATTCAACAGAAATACGAGACATGTTCAACAGAACAATAGTCACTAAATGGTTACAAAATTTACAAAACAAAATTTTTGACATTTTTGTAACCAAATCATCACAACCCCGCGTCAGATAAGGCGATGATCCAGAATACCTCCTGAGCTGCTTTCTATCTTTTACTGAAATCTGAAGCGTAAAATTCTATACCGGTCTCACCATTTGAGCTGTTTTTTATATGGACTGACCATGTTTTGTTTGTATTCGGACTTAGTGTTCCGTTGATGACAATAAAATGCATTCGGATAAAAAAAACTAATCCTTAATGTGATGGGCATAAATTTATCTCTCTGGTGAAGAAATCCTGTTTTAGCTACTCTTGGCACTAATTTCTGACATACTTATTTCCTACTTATCTGAGCCTGTTGTCATACTATGGATCCATTATCTTTTTCGGTTTATCTGAAGTTTTTTATTGGTCTTACCGCCATCATTAATCCGTTGGGATTGCTGCCGGTATTTGTCAGTCTGACCAGTCAGCAGACACCACAGGAGCGGCTGCGGACAAATACGACAGCTAATTTCGCCGTTATGGTGATCCTGTGGGTATCCATGTTTTTCGGCCAGATCATCCTGGATGCGTTTGATATTTCGATTGCATCATTCAGGATTGCGGGTGGTTCGCTGATTGTGCTGATTGCCTGGTCGATGCTGCAGGGTAAACTGGGCGAAGTGCGTCACAATAAAGAAGAAAAAGGTGACACTCTGGCGAAAGAATCAATTGCCGTTGTTCCGCTGGCATTACCGCTGATGGCGGGTCCCGGAGCAATCAGTTCGACCATTGTTTATTCATCACAATTCAATTCTGCACAACAATTGCTGGGCATGAGCCTGGTTGTCGTGGTTTTTTGCTTCTCATCCTGGCTGATATTCCGTGCGGCACCTTTGCTGTTTCGCCTGATGGGACGTACCGGTATCAACGTGGTGACCCGTATCATGGGGTTGATCATGATGTCGCTGGGTATTGAAATTATGGTTGCCGGTATCAAACACATGTTTCCGGTGCTGGCATAAGACTCGGGCAAGTGACGGAAATTGCTACGAAATTGTAAAAATGAGCATTTGCCGTGATTCATATGAATATAGTCAAAAGCACTTTTGCTGAGTATATTTAACATTTTCCCTACAAAAAGAGCTGAAAATGAACAACGTTAAACGTCATCCGAAAGGCGAGCTGATTATCCGTACTCAGGCGATGCCTGCAGATACTAATCAGAATGGCGATATCTTTGGTGGCTGGATTATGTCCCAGATGGATTTAGCTGGCGGCATGCTGGCGACAGAAATTGCAAGGGGACGTATTGCGACTGTTGCGGTTGAAGGCATGACTTTTCATCAGCCAGTGAAAGTGGGGGACGCGGTGTGTGTTCACGGTGAATGTACCCGCGTCGGCAGAACCTCGATGACTGTCCATTTAGAAGTCTGGATCAAGCCGCTGCTGCGTTCCGAAAGTTATGAGCGTTACTGCGTCACCGAAGGCGTTTTTACGTATGTCGCTATCGATGACGCCGGGCACCCGCGTGCGGTACCCAAAGATTAATTTTCAGATTTTACTTCTTCAGTTCTGACCTTCAATGTTCCCTGGTGTAGCTGAACATTCAGCATTTCTCCGGTAGTCACTTGCTGACTGCTATGGATCAGCTCACCTTTTGCATTGGTAGTGACGGAATAGCCTCTGGCCAACACTTGCAGTGGACTTAATGCATGTAACTGGCCGCTCAGCCGGGATAGCGTTTGTGCGCTGTCCTGTTGTTTGCTCTGCATTGCATTCAATAAACGCTGATACAGATAAGCATGCTGTTTTTGCAGATTTGGGAGCTGCCGTTTGGGCGAAACCTGCTGCAGGCGCTGATGCTGAGACATCCACTGCTGGTTTGCCTGCACTAACGTTTGTGTCATTACACGTTCCAGACGAAATTGTAATTCATCTTGTTTTTGTATTTTCTGCTGTAACTGATATCTGGGGTTTTGTGTATTTAATCTGGCGTATTGCTGTTGCCAGGCTATTTGGTGCTGCTGTAGCCGTAGCTGTATCGCCTGTTGCAGACGATGCTGATATTGCGCTAACCGGTGTAGTTGTTGCTGTTGATCGCGGCTGACTAATTCTGCAGCGGCAGAAGGGGTTGGGGCGCGAAGATCAGCCGCAAAATCTGACAAGGTCACATCTGTTTCATGTCCGACCGCACTGACAATCGGGATCGGACTGTTAGCGATTGCTCTGACTACGAGTTCATCATTAAAACACCAGAGATCTTCCAGTGAGCCACCGCCACGGCCGATGATCAGCAAGTCGCATTCATTGCGTCGCCAGGCAGTCTCCAGCGCATTCAGCAATGCCGGCACTGCACTCTCTCCCTGTACGGCGCTGGGATATAAGATCACCGGTAATGCCGGATCGCGCCGGGCCAGAATGGTCAGCATATCGTGAATGGCTGCACCGGTCGGGGAGGTGATAATCCCGATCTGTTTCGGTTGGGTTGGCAATGCGCGTTTACGGCGAGGATCAAACAAACCTTCCGCCATTAACCGGGCTTTTAATGCTTCCAGTTTCATCTGCAGTAAACCGTCACCGGCGGGCTGCATTTTCTCGACGATCAGCTGGTAATCGCCGCGGGCTTCATAGAGCGAAAGCTGTCCCTGAACGAGTATTTGCTGGCCATTTTGCGGGCGGAAGCTGACGCGACGGTTTTGCCCTTTAAACATGGCGGCCCGGATTTGGGCCTGCTGATCTTTTAGGGTGAAGTACCAGTGTCCTGAACTGTGCTGTACCAGATTGGATATTTCTGCGGTCAGCCAGACCAGCCCCATTTCCTGTTCCAGAAGGAGCCGAACCACATTATTTAGCCGGCTGACGGTATAGATTACTGGTTGAGATATAGCCACTGGAACGCTCTTGATTCACTGGATCAGAGGCTAATAATAACAACGACCTGCGACAGTGGTAAAAAAAATTGTGATTTAAAACGCAAAATTGCTTTACCAACCCCTATGAAGTGCCTAAAATCTCGCTGCAATATTTTACCCACCCCCTTTCATTAATTAACGGTGAGATGTTGCCATGTTACGCATAGCCAAAGAAGCACTGACTTTTGACGACGTTCTGTTAGTCCCTGCTCATTCAATCGTTCTTCCTAATACCGCAGATCTGCGCACTCATCTGACAAAAGATATCGTGCTGAACATTCCTATGGCTTCCGCTGCAATGGATACCGTAACTGGTGCTCGCTTAGCGATTGCACTGGCACAGGAAGGTGGTCTCGGCTTCATCCATAAAAACATGTCTATCGAACAGCAGGCGGACAAAGTTCGTCGCGTTAAAAAGTTCGAAAGTGGCATCGTGACTGATCCGGTAACCGTTCGCCCAGACATGACTATTGCTCAGATCAAAGAGCTGACTTTCATGAGCGGTTTTGGTGGCTTCCCAGTTGTAGACACTGACGGTTCACTGATGGGTATCATCACGGGTCGTGACGTGCGTTTTGTGACCGACCTGAGCATGAAAGTGCATGAAGTGATGACGCCAAAAGCGCGTCTGGTCACTGTGCATGAAAATGCATCCCGTGAAGTGGTTCAGGCTTTGATGCAAAAACACCGCATCGAGAAAGTGCTGATCGTTAACGATGATTTCAAACTGACCGGTATGATCACGGTTAAAGATTTCCAGAAAGCAGAAAGCAAACCGAACGCGTGTAAAGACGCAATGGGTCGTTTACGCGTAGGTGCCGCCGTTGGTGCTGGTGCTGGTAACGAAGAGCGTGTTGCTGCACTGGTTGCTGCGGGTGTTGACGTGCTGTTGATTGATTCTTCACATGGTCATTCACAAGGCGTACTGGATCGTATTCGCGATACACGTAAAGAATATCCAAACCTGCAGATCGTAGGTGGTAACGTGGCGACTGCGAAAGGTGCGGAAGCTTTGGTTGACGCGGGTGTGAGCGCTGTTAAGGTCGGTATCGGCCCTGGCTCTATCTGTACAACCCGTATCGTCACCGGTTGTGGTGTGCCACAAATCACCGCTATCTCTGATGCTGCTGGTGCACTGGAAGGTTCAGGTATTCCGGTCATCGCTGACGGTGGTATCCGCTTCTCTGGCGATATCGCTAAATCTATCGCGGCGGGTGCAAGTCTGGTAATGGTAGGTTCTATGTTCGCGGGTACTGAAGAGTCTCCAGGCGAAATTGAACTGTATCAGGGCCGTTCATTTAAATCTTACCGTGGTATGGGTTCATTAGGCGCGATGTCTAAAGGTTCTTCTGACCGTTATTTCCAGACTGACAATGCAGCAGACAAGCTGGTTCCGGAAGGTATCGAAGGTCGTGTTCCTTACAAAGGCTGGCTAAAAGAGATCATCCATCAACAAATGGGTGGTTTACGCTCTGCCATGGGCCTCACAGGTAGTGCTACAATAGAAGACTTGCGTACCAAGGCAGAATTCGTGAAGATCAGTGGTGCAGGGATCCAGGAATCCCACGTCCATGATGTGACGATTACGAAAGAAGCCCCGAACTATCGCATGGGCTAAATTGACAAACAGTCAGGGCGCAAAGCGCCCTGATTTATTTCATACGAGAACAGGCGTTTTCGTATTGGCCACTCCTTAATGATGATTAGGACGACCATGAGCAAAAATATTCATAAACATCGTATTCTGATCCTGGACTTCGGGTCGCAATATACTCAGCTGATTGCACGTCGTGTGCGTGAAATTGGTGTGTATTGTGAACTGTGGGCGTGGGATGTTACTGAAGAGCAGATCCGTGAATTCAATCCGGATGGGATCATTCTGTCAGGCGGCCCGGAGTCAGTGACTGAATCTGACAGCCCGCGTGCTCCGGAATATGTATTTAATGCTGGTGTACCTGTGCTGGGCGTGTGCTATGGCATGCAGACCATGGCTGAACAGCTGGGTGGCAAAGTAGAAAGCTCTGACAAGCGTGAATTCGGCTACGCCAAAGTCAAGCTGGTAAAAGACAGCGAACTGTTCCACAACATTGAAGATGCGATCACAGAAGATGGTCGTCCTGAGCTGGATGTGTGGATGAGTCATGGCGATAAAGTCATGGAAATTCCTGTTGATTTTGTCACGATCGCTGTAACACCGACTTGCCCGCATGCGGCAATGGCTAATGAAGCCAAACGTTTCTATGGTGTGCAATTCCATCCTGAAGTAACGCACACTGTACAAGGCGCCCGTATGCTGGAACGCTTTGTTAAAGAGATCTGTCACTGCGAGGCTCTGTGGACACCAGCTACCATCATCGAAGACGCGGTTGCGCGTATCCGTGAGCAGGTAGGTACTGACGAAGTTATTCTGGGTCTGTCCGGCGGTGTGGATTCTTCCGTCGTTGCGATGCTGATCCACCGCGCTGTCGGTAAACAATTGACCTGTGTGTTCGTGGATAATGGCTTGCTGCGTCTGAACGAAGGTCAGCAGGTCATGGAAATGTTCGGCGATCATTTTGGCCTGAACATTATCAAGGTAGATGCGGAAGAACGTTTCCTGTCTGCACTGAAAGGTATTGCTGATCCTGAACTGAAACGTAAAGCGATCGGCCGTGTGTTTGTTGAAGTTTTCGATGATGAATCGAAAAAACTGAAAAATGCAAAATGGCTGGCGCAGGGCACTATCTATCCGGACGTGATCGAATCAGCGGCATCCAAGACTGGTAAGGCACATGTGATCAAGTCTCACCATAACGTGGGCGGTTTGCCTGACGATATGAAGATGGGTCTGGTTGAGCCACTGCGTGAACTGTTCAAAGACGAAGTTCGCCGCGTGGGTCTGGAACTGGGTCTGCCTTACAACATGCTGTACCGTCATCCGTTCCCAGGCCCAGGCTTAGGCGTTCGTGTACTGGGTGAAGTGAAGAAAGAGTATTGCGACCTGCTGCGTCGTGCTGATGCGATCTTCATTGAAGAGCTGCATAACGCCGATCTGTACAACAAAGTCAGCCAGGCATTCACTGTCTTCCTGCCGGTACGCTCTGTTGGCGTAATGGGCGATGGTCGTAAATATGACTGGGTTGTTTCACTGCGCGCAGTAGAAACCATCGATTTCATGACCGCGCATTGGGCACATCTGCCTTATGACTTCCTAGGCCATGTTTCTAACCGTATTATCAATGAAATCAACGGCATCAGCCGCGTGGTTTATGATATTTCCGGTAAGCCGCCAGCAACGATTGAGTGGGAATAGTAAATTACTGTTTCCTGATGTCTACAGACATCTATTGATGGAATGTAAGCCCCTAATTTTAGGGGCTTTTTTCTGCCATTCATGGTTGGCTGTTATCCAGCAGCTTCATTTTTAACAATAGTGAGCCGTATGCAATCACGACAGCTTTATATCTTTATCGGTGGGCCTTTAGATGGTCAGGCGCTTAGCATCCCAACAGAACAAGACACCGTTGATGTGCAGGATGAGAACAAAGCAGCCAAGCGAATTCAGTATCGTAAGCGCCTGTTAGATGTTAATGGGAAACAGTTTTCAGTATTTGCCATTGCAGATGTTTCTGAACAGCAAATTGAAAAAGTGAAGACACGTTGGCAGGCGTATTTCCAATAATTCAAAAGTACATTACAGCAAAGCGGTTACAAGATGCTTGTTCGACACTGCTGGCGAGTGCAACGGATGCCTCATTTGATTTTACCTGATATCGCCTTTACGTTATTAACGGCAATTGATGAGCACAATTCATAATACTATTACGATTTTACGCGATTATCTTTGAGCTCATTGTCGTTAAACTACTCACAAGATAATTTGGCTGCACATCCATTCTCTATCTGTACACACAACCCAATACGCTTGATGCGCCGTCTCGTTTTCGTTCGCATGTTTTCATGTGCATGGTTACATCGTTTCCATAGTTATACAGGTTTCAAGGATATTGTTATGAGTGATACGGCAGAAAGCATAGTGTTTCAACCGCATGAATCAGCCAAAGTTAAAACGACGGTTTGGTTGATGTCGATATTAGGTGCCTTAATGGCATTCACATCACTATCAACCGATATTTATCTGCCCGCTATGCCGCAAATGGCCAGCGAACTGCAGGGGAATGTTGAATTAACGGTTACCGGTTTTCTGCTCGGGTTTATGGTGGCCCAATTGATTTGGGGGCCAATCAGTGATCATTTAGGTCGACGCATTCCGTTATTCATTGGCATGGTGCTGTTTGTGATCGGTTCTATTGGCTGTGCGGGGTCACAAAGCCTTGAACAGATTGTATTTTGGCGGGTATTCCAAGCGTTGGGGGCTTGTACTGGGCCGATGTTGGCGCGTGCGATGATACGCGATCTGTTTTCCCGCACCGAAGGTGCCCGGATGCTGTCGACGCTGGTGATCATCATGGCCATCGCCCCGATTGCCGGGCCGGTGTTGGGCGGTCAGATCATCAAGTTTTCAACGTGGCACAGCATTTTCTGGCTGTTAGCCATTATCGGTTCGTTGATGTTTGTTTCGCTGTTTTGGTTGCCAGAAACGCTGGCAGCGGAAAAACGGGTAAAAGCATCATTTGCATCGGTGTTTACCAATTATCAGCGCTTACTTAAAAACGGCGCGTTCATGAAATACACGCTCTGTGTAACGTTGTATTACGTGGGGGCTTATGCCTTTATTACCGGCTCTCCGGCGGTTTATATCTCTTATTTTGGCATCGATGCGCAATATTACGGTTGGTTATTTGCGGTGAATATTGTTGGTGTCATGACGGTGAGTTTTATCAACCGTTCTCTGGTGCGCCATATTTCATTACAGCGATTGCTCAGAGTTTCCAGTTTAGTAGCCGCTGTCGCCATGATCATTATGGCCTTGTCGGTAAAAATGAATGTGGGTGGTCTTTATATTATTTTGGTCATGGTATTTATCTATTTTTCGATGAATGGTGTGATTGCGGCTTCATCAACGGCCGCAGCGTTAGATGAAGTGCCGGAAATTGCGGGTTCAGCATCGGCATTGATTGGGGCATTACAATATGGCAGCGGCATTATTTCATCGCTGTTGCTGGCCTATTTTGGCAATGACACGCCGTGGACAATGACATGGATCATGATGCTGTTCACCTGTGGTAGTGCGCTGGTAGTGCGCATCAAGACGGCAGAGAAGGCATAAGATACTCATGTTATAATTCAGGCCGATTTTATAGGCTGGATCAGAGACCCACGGAATGTGGGTTTCTTTTTATTGAGTTGATGATGCATACACTTGAACAATTACGTGCTGGTGAATTACATGGCATTCGCCGCTTAACACTCTGCTGCGGTTTAACGGCGTTTCCGCAAGAAATTTTCTCATTATCAGACTCACTGGAAATACTCGATCTGTCGGGTAATCAGCTCTCTTCATTGCCAGATGACCTCGATCAGCTGACCAAACTAAAGGTCATTTTCTGTTCGCAGAATCAGTTTACTGAATTGCCTGCTGTGCTGGGGCGTTGCCAGTCTCTTGGTATGATTGGTTTTAAAGCGAATAAAATCCGCCATGTTCCGGCAACATCACTGCCTGCAAAGTTGCGTTGGTTAACGCTGACGGATAACGAGATAGAGGCATTACCACCAGAAATCGGCGATTGTCATGCTCTGCAAAAATTGATGCTGGCAGGAAATAGACTGCAAGCATTGCCGGAGACATTGGTTAATTGTCAGCGGCTGGAATTGATCCGTATTGCTGCTAATCAACTGCATACATTTCCAACATGGTTGCTTTCTTTACCTCGTTTATCCTGGCTGGCGTATTCCGGAAATCCGTTTAGTGCCGCGTTGGAAGCGGGAGCGTTGGCCGATTCATCTCTTGATGATATTCATTGGGATAGTCTGGAACTTGACCAGTTATTGGGGGAAGGGGCTTCAGGCGTCATTCACCGGGCAAAATATGGTTATGCTGATGCAGATACTTGCCATGTTGCGGTGAAGTTATTTAAAGGCGACGTGACCAGTGACGGTTTACCGCAGTGCGAAATGGCGGCCTCGGTCAGTGCCGGAGAGCACCCCAATCTGATCAATGTGCTCGGCAGAGTGACAGCGCATCCATCCGGCGTAAATGGCTTAGTGATGGCATTGATCGACGCAGAATTTAGTAATCTTGCTGGTCCGCCGAGTTTGGATTCCTGTACCCGCGATGTTTACCCTGCAGATACCCGTTTTGAGCTGCCGGTAGTATTGCGCATTGCTCAAAGTATTGTTTCTGTTGCGCAGCATTTGCACCAGCAAGGGATCATGCACGGCGATCTTTACGGACATAATATTCTGCATTGCGGCGAGGGGCGAACCTTGCTCGGTGATTTCGGTGCGGCTTCATTTTATGCAATTGATAATCGAACAATAGCCGATGGGCTACAGAAGCTGGAAGTAAGGGCTTTTGGTTGCATCTTGGAGGAGTTGATTGAGCGGTGTATTGCATCCGACATGGCGCAGAGCGCGCTTTATCTTCTCAACGAGTTGAAATCAGCCTGCATGTGCGAGGAAAATCAGTTGCGCCCTGGTTTTGATGCAATTGGTCAGCAACTTGCGTTTATCAGCAAAGAGTTCGAGTTAAAAACTGAACATGCCGGAGCGGTGTGAGAGGTCGTGCGTTGAAATTATTCATCATCGAATAACGGCAGTGTCGGGGATGTGTCAGTTTCCGGCGTTGCCGTTTGTTTTTGTGCGGCCAGTAAACGGCGGTATTTACGCTGGCGGCACAATCGGATGATTTCGCGCTGTTGTGCCGGACTATATTTTAGCCATTGAAAGCGTTCTTCACGCGAACGAAAACACCCCAAACAATAACCTTTGTTATCAGTTTCACAATAACCGATACAAGGGCTGGGGATTGGGAATAGTTCCAGTTGTTCCTGATGGTTGGCTTCATTCATGCTGCATCGCCACCATTAATGGCCGGTCAGAACTTGTAGACTACCACCATTCCATAGGTTTTATCGCCATTCAGCGTATTCATTTTCGGTGCGACATACCATTTATCGGTGGCATATGCGCCAACCGCCGCGCCAAGTGTACCAACGGCTGCATCCAATAGTGAAAAACTATGTCCGTTTGTCGAATCGTAAATTTCACCGGCAAAAGCGACAGACGTGCTGATAGTGAAACCGACCCAGGCAGGTTCCTGAACTTCCGGCCAGAATTGATCCACCACATAGGTAGATGCACCTGCCAATGCTGTATGGCCGGCAAAATGACTGAACTCAGCGCCGAAGCTGTCGTTAGCTTGAACGGCTGAGCTTGCCAGCATGCTGCTCAGCAGGATCCATGTCATTGATTTCATCCTACAGTCCCTCATGTGATGAACGGCCAAACGTTCTTTTAACGTTAAGTTTAGAACTCTTTTGGCGATACCCTTCGCATTTCTGAGGAAATTTACTGATTTTGCCAAATGGAACACAGGATCATTTCTACCATTAACGTATTGATCAGGATGTGAGAAAAATTCTGGCTTAGATCAGACGTTCTGGGCTTGAAAAGGATGCCGGTGTATATATCAGGGGACCTTTAGCATGAGCGAGATAGCGTTAGCCATCTGCATTTTATCGTTGGTAGCCATAATCGGTTTATGGATTGGGAACTGGCGGATTTATGGCGTTGGTCTGGGAATCGGTGGGGTATTGTTTGGCGGGATCGCGATAGGTCATTTTGCCAAGCTGTATGGCCTGGAAGTTAATCTGCATACGCTTGAATTTATTCGTGAATTCGGACTGATTTTGTTTGTATACACTATTGGTATTCAGGTCGGCCCCGGTTTTTTTGCTTCATTGCGGACATCGGGTCTTAAGCTGAATTTGTTTGCTGCGCTGCTGGTTGTTCTGGGCTGCATTGTTGCCGTGATCCTGCATAAGATTTGGGGAATTCCACTGCCCGTGATTCTGGGGACTTATTCCGGTGCAGTAACGAACACGCCATCGCTGGGGGCGGGTCAGTTAATGCTCTCAGAATTAGGGGCTGATTCCAATGTTATGACGCTGAGTTATGCCGTTGCTTATCCGTTTGGCATCTGCGGTATTCTGCTGTCTATGTGGTTGATCCGGTTTGTGTTTCGCATCAATGTTGATAGTGAAGCCCGGCTTTATCAGCAACAATCCGGTCTGGGGCATGGCAATCTGCAGACCATGAATATTGAAATTCGTAACAGTAATCTGAGTGGCCTGACTTTGCAGGAGATCCCTGATCTTGAAGAGGGGGAAGTGGTTTGCTCCCGTCTGAAACGAGGGGATGTACTGATGGTGCCGAAGCCGGATACGGTGGTCCAACTGGGTGACTTACTGCATTTGGTGGGAGATAAAAAAGCACTGAAAAAAGTCCGGCTGGTGATTGGTGAGGAGGTCGCAACCTCATTATCTACGCAGGGTACGGAGCTGCGGGTTGAACGGGTCGTGGTCACTAATGAGAAAGTGCTAGGTAAAACACTGGGCGATCTGGAACTGAAAAGTAAGTTTGATGTGGTGGTATCCCGCTTGAATCGTGCCGGGATCGAGCTGGTTCCCGGAAGTGGTTCCAGTCTGCAGTTTGGGGACATCCTGAATCTGGTGGGAAGACCAGAATCGATTGAAGCGGTGGCGGGTCTGGTTGGTAATGCGCAGCATAAGCTGCAGCAGGTACAGATGTTGCCGGTATTTTTAGGGATCGGGTTGGGTGTGATCGTGGGATCGATCCCGTTTTACATTCCCGGATTTTCTGCTGCTTTGAAACTGGGGCTGGCGGGTGGGCCGCTGGTGGTTGCGCTGATCCTGTCACGTATCGGCAGTATCGGTAAGCTGTATTGGTTTATGCCGCCCAGTGCTAACCTGGCACTGCGTGAGATAGGCATTGTACTGTTCCTGTCAGTGGTAGGGCTGAAATCAGGCGGTGAGTTTGTTTCCACGCTGGTGGACGGAGACGGCCTGCTGTGGATGGCCTGCGGTGCGGTCATTACGTTGTTGCCATTGCTGGTGGTCGGTTTTCTGGCGCGGGTTTTCGGAAAGATTAATTATTTATCGCTGTGCGGTATGCTGGCAGGATCAATGACCGATCCGCCTGCACTGGCATTTGCTAATGCGATGCATCCGACCAGTGATGCGGCTGCTCTATCGTATGCTACGGTTTATCCAATGGTCATGTTCCTGCGTATTATCTCGCCGCAATTACTGGTGATCTTGTTGTGGAGCGGGGGATAGTAGCCGCTGAAAATAACAAAGCCACCTGTGTCGGTGGCTTTGTTTTATGGGTGAAAAATTAAGCCAGTAATTCGCGAGCTTTACTCAGCACATTCTCATCACTGAAACCAAACAGCTTGAACAGCTGCTCCGCCGGGGCGGATTCACCGAAACTGGTCATGCCAATCACGGTGCCGTCGAGGCCGGTGTAGCGCTGCCAGTAGTCGGCAATGCTCGCTTCAATCGCCAGTCGGGTGCGGACCGCTTTCGGCAGAACTTGCTCTTTGTATTCCGCCGGTTGCTTGTCAAAGCGCTCGGTGCACGGCAGGGAGACCACGCGGACTTTTCTGCCTTCGGCCTGCAATGTGTTGGCAGCGTTAACCGCTAAACCCACTTCCGAACCGGTGGCTATGATGATCAGCTCCGGGGTACCGTCACAATCCAGCAGGGTGTAACCACCGCGTTCAATGTTACTGACCTGTTGGGGTGTTCTTGGCTGTTGGGTCAGCGCCTGGCGGCTGAATATCAGCGCACTCGGGCCATTGGCGCGTTCAATCGCCGCTTTCCACGCCACCGCACTTTCCACCTGATCACACGGACGCCAGGTTTCCATGTTCGGAGTCAGGCGCAAGGAGGCGAGTTGTTCCACCGGCTGGTGGGTCGGGCCGTCTTCACCCAGACCAATCGAGTCATGGGTATACACAAAAATAGTGCGTTGCTTCATCAGCGCGGCCATACGGACTGCGTTGCGGGCGTATTCCATAAACATCAGGAAAGTGCCGCCGTAAGGAATGAAACCGCCGTGCAGAGTCACGCCGTTCATAATCGCCGACATGCCAAACTCACGCACGCCGTAGTGCAGGTAGTTACCCTGCGGCACTTCAGCGCTGACATCTAATGCTGATGTATGACGGGTCAGGTTGGACGGTGCTAAGTCGGCAGAGCCACCTAATAATTCAGGCAGGATTTTCGCGTAGGCATTCAGTGCTTTCTGGCTGGCCTGACGGGAAGCGATATTGGCCGGATTGGCCTGTAAATCTGCGATATAAGCGTTGGCCTGTTCCGCCCAGTTTTGTGGCAGTTTGCCGGTGCTACGGCGCAGCAATTCTGCGGCGAGTTCCGGGTATTCTGCGCGGTAGGCACTGAAATGCTGCTGCCAGCTGGCCTGATGGTGCTGGCCCTGTTCTTTGGCATTCCATGCCTGATAGATATCTTGTGGAATTTCAAACGGCGCATGCGGCCATTTCAGGAACTCACGCACCTTGGTGACTTCGTCTTTACCCAGTGGTGCACCATGACAGTCGTGACTGCCGGATTTATTCGGTGAACCGTAACCGATAATGGTTTTGCAGCAAATCAGCGTTGGCTGCGTGGTATTGGCCTTGGCTTCCTGAATCGCCATCTCGATTTCCTGTGGATTATGCCCATCCACGGAGTCCAGTACCTGCCAGCCATAGGCACGGAAACGCGCCGGGGTATCATCGGTAAACCAGCCATCGACATGACCGTCAATCGAAATACCGTTGTCATCCCAAAACGCAATCAGCTTGCCCAGCTCCAAGGTTCCTGCTAACGAACAGACTTCATGCGAAATCCCTTCCATCAGACAACCATCGCCCATAAAGGCATAGGTGTAGTGGTCAACGATGTCATGGCCGGGTTTATTAAACTGTGCCGCCAGTGTTTTCTCCGCTAAAGCCATACCCACCGCATTGGCAATGCCCTGACCGAGCGGGCCGGTGGTGGTTTCGATACCCGGCGCATAGCCGTATTCCGGATGGCCCGGCGTCTTACTGTGCAGCTGACGGAATTGTTTTAACTCAGCCAGCGGCAGGTCATAACCGGTGAGATGCAGCAGGGAATATAACAGCATAGAACCATGACCGTTGGAGAGTACAAAGCGGTCGCGGTTGATCCAGGTTGGATCAGCCGGGTTATGCTTTAAATGATGACGCCACAGCACTTCGGCGATATCTGCCATCCCCATCGGGGCACCGGGGTGGCCGGAGTTGGCTTGTTGCACGGCATCGACACTGAGCATACGCACGGCATTAGCCAGGGTTTTGGGGTCTAAACTCATTTAGAAAACTCCAGAAATCAGATAAATAGTAAAAAATTAGGGAAGATATCGGCGGTCAGCGTGTCGTTGCAGACGTATTGGCAGAGGTCAGTTATCCCTGTCGGATGACCCTCCGCGCCAAGGATGGCGCGGCGGAGCGTCCATGGATGGATTTACAGCGAGTCAGGAGACAGGGATAACTGTCCGACCCGCTGTACAGGCAATACCGCAAACACACTAAAAAACTTACGCCAACCGCGTTGCCAGCAACTGCTCCAGCTTCACCTGGTCAATCGCAAAGTTACGGATGCCTTCCGCCAGCTTCTCGGTCGCCATCGCATCTTCATTGTGCTGCCAGCGGAACTCCGCTTCGGTCATGGCGACAGGGCGTGGCAGACGCAGACCGTCATCAGCCAGCTGACGTACCAGCTCACCGGACTGCGCTTCCAGATCCTGCAGCAGGTTCGGGCTGATAGTCAGGCGGTCACAACCGGCCAGCGCCAGCACTTCTTCTGCACTGCGGAAGCTTGCGCCCATCACCACGGTGGCATAGCCGTGCTGCTTGTAATACTGATAAATCGCTTTCACCGACTTCACGCCCGGGTCATTGTCGGCGGTATACGACTGGCCGGTTTTGGCCTTGTACCAATCCAGAATACGGCCGACAAACGGTGAAATCAGGAACGCACCGGCTTCGGCACAGGCGCGGGCCTGAGCGAATGAAAACAGCAGCGTCAGATTGCAGTTGATGCCTTCTTTTTCCAGTTGTTCGGCGGCACGGATGCCTTCCCAAGTGGAAGCAATCTTAATCAGCACGCGCGAACGCGGGATGCCCTGATACTCATACAACCCAATCAGCTTGCGGGCTTTTTCGATGGTGGCGGCGGTATCAAAAGAGAGACGGGCATCAACTTCGGTAGAGATACGACCCGGCACATGTTTTAGCACTTCACAGCCAATCGCCACAATCAGACGGTCGGCGGCTTCTTCGACCTGCACGGCGGCATCCGAAGAGAGATGTTTCGCCTGCGCAATCACGCTTTCCAGCAGCGGGGCATATTCCGGGCTGGAAACGGCTTTTAAAATCAGCGATGGGTTAGTGGTGGCATCTTCGGGGGAATACAATTTAATGGCGGGTAATTCGCCAGTGTCGGCGACGACCGTAGTAACGGCACGTAATTGGTTTAACAAACTGCTCACAATAGCTCCTTGTCGCTCTGAAAGGCTATACCCTTCGTACTTGAAGTTGCAGCTGCGTTGACGGCGTTCTCTCACCCCAATCACATAGTCTATCTATGCTCATGGGGATTCATTCTCTTGTCGCCTTGCTGCAACTCCAATTACTTTGGGTATATGTCGAGGTTTATACAAAAGTTATACCCCCGTTAGGTAACGGGGGCGTTAAATTTATTTACAAAGTTTGTAATAGACCTCATTCCAGAGAATTTCTTTCTTCAATTCAGGAATGGTGGTGTTCTCATCAATCAGCAGGAATTCAATACCCATCATTTCTGCGAAGGTACGCAGATACTCGGCATCAACGGCCTGACTGAACACGGAGTGGTGAGCTGCACCAGCCAGGATCCAGGCTTCGGCACCGACTTCCAGATTTGGTTTTGGTTCCCACAAGGCGCAGGCTACCGGCAGTTTTGGTAAGGACTGCGGAAGATCCACCACATCCAGATTGTTCACCACCAGACGGAAACGGTTACCCATATCGATCAGGCTGGCGTTAACGGCTTTGCCGGCTGGAGCAGAGAACAGCAGGCGGGCAGGTGGTGCTTTTTGACCGATACCGAGGCGTTGTACATCCAGCACTGGTTTCTTGCTGGCAATAGAAGGACACACTTCCAGCATGTGAGCACCCAGTACCAGATTGTTACCGTCTTCCAGATGGTAGGTGTAGTCTTCCATAAAGGAGGTGCCGCCAGGCAGACCGGTTCCCATCACTTTCAGTGTTCTGAGCAGCGCGGCTGTTTTCCAGTCACCTTCGCCACCGAAACCATAACCCTGTTGCATCAGACGCTGGCACGCCAGGCCTGGTAACTGATGAATGCCGTAGAGATCTTCAAACGTCGTGGTGAACGCACCGAAACCGCCGTCCTGCAGGAATTTTTTCATTCCCAGTTCCTGACGGGCTGCTTCGTACAGTGACTCGCGATAAGCGCCACCCATTTTGACGGCATCAGTCAGGGTGTAAATGGTTTCATATTCATCCAGCAAAGCGTTGATATCACCGGTGGAGACATCATTGATCACTTTGACCAGATCGCCGACCGGATGGTAATTCACCTGATAGCCGAACTGGATTTGTGCTTCGACTTTATCGCCTTCGGTTACCGCCACATTGCGCATGTTGTCACCGAAACGGGCGACTTTCATCTTACGGCTGTCATAGACCGCGGCGGCAATACGCATCCAGCGGGCAATTTTTTCGTGTGCACCTTTATCTTCCCAGTAGCCAACGACCACGGTACGCGGCAGACGCAGACGGGCACCCATGAAGCCGAACTCACGACCACCGTGTGCGGTCTGGTTCAGGTTCATAAAGTCCATATCGATCTCGCCCCATGGCAGATCTTTGTTGAACTGGGTATGGAATTGCAGCAGTGGTTTATTCAGCTGGCTCAGTGCCGGGATCCACATCTTGGCTGGCGAGAAGGTATGCATCCACACCATGACGCCGACGCACTGCTCACTGTGATTGGCATCGCGGGCGATAGCAGAGATTTCATCCAGCGTCGTACCGGTTGGTTTCAGCACAATTTTCAGTGGCAGGCCGGCTTTTTCATTCAGTTGATTGGTGATGGTCTGCGCATGATCAGCGACTTGTTTCAGGGTTTCTGCGCCATACAGATGCTGACTGCCGACTACAAACCAGACTTCTAACTGTTTTAAAAATTCCATTGTCATTTCCTCGTATTTTATTTGGTGTTTTGACCGTAATAAGCGTTTTTGCCATGTTTGCGCTGGTAATGTTTTTCCAGCATGTAATCGGGCAGTGCAGGAGCCTGCGGATTGAGCTGATGTGTGATCCAGGACATCCGGGCTACTTCTTCCAGCACCACTGCGTTGTGTACTGCGTCATGGGGATCTTTGCCCCAGCTGAACGGACCATGATTGGCAACCAGAATGCCGGGCATGGTCAGTGGCGGTGTATCGTGCAGCGTTTCGACGATCAGATGTCCGGTCAGACCTTCATAGTCTTCGCTGACTTCTGATTCAGATAACAAACGGGTGCAGGGGACGTTACCGTGGAAGTAATCGGCCTGCGTGGTGCCCTGGATCGGGATCGCACGGCGTGCCTGAGCCCAGGCGGTGGCATGCGTGGAGTGGGTATGTACCACACCACCCAGTTCCGGGTAACGGCGGTACATCACCAGATGGGTTGGCGTGTCGGATGATGGACGCAGGTCGCCTTCAACACGGTTGCCATTGAGATCCAGCACCACCAGATCATTGATCCGCATCTTGTCGTAGCTGACGCCACTGGGTTTGATCACGACCAGTCCTCGGTCGCGATCGATACCACTGACATTGCCCCAGGTGAAGGTCACCAGGTCGTAACGGGGCAGGTCGAGATTGGCCTCCAGTACCTGTTGCTTCAGTTGTTGCAGGCTCATGCTGATTTCCCCTCGTTATACAGTGGCTCAGCTGCAGCACCCCATTGCTGATAGCGTTGATACAGCGCTTCGTATTCAACAACTTTCTCTGGTTGCGGCTGATAGGTGCGTTCGATCGCACTGGCCATTTTTTCCTGTGCGGCACCGATGGACGGATAAAGGTCAGCGGCCACGGCAGCAAAAATTGCAGCGCCCAGTGCACAGCATTGATCTGAGGCGACAACCTGGATCGGACGGTTCATCACATCGGCACAGACCTGCATTACAGTCGACGATTTACGGGCAATACCACCCAGTGCGGTGACCTGCTCGACCGGCACCTCCTGACTGGTCATACAATCCATGATGCTGCGGGCACCGAAAGCGGTAGAGGCAATCAGTGAACCGTACAGATCCGGCGCATCACTCCCCAGATTTAAGCCGGTGATGGTGCCTTTCAGTCGCTGGTTCGCGTAAGGCGTACGGCGGCCATTGAACCAGTCGAGCACAACCGGTAAATGCGCCAGATCGACTTGTTTATCCCAGGCCTGAGTCAGGGATGGCAGCATTTGCTGTTTGTAATTTTCCAGCGCGGTTTTCAGTTCCGGATAGGTTTTGGCCAGCTGATCCAGCGGCCAGCTCAGCAGACGCTGATACCAGGCATAAATATCACCGAAAGCGGATTGTCCGGCTTCCAGACCAATCATCCCCGGCACCACACTGCCATCAACCTGTCCGCAGATACCGGCGATTGCACGTTTACCAATGGTTGCGTAGTCCGCGATCAGAATGTCGCAGGTGGAAGTGCCAATCACTTTTACCAGCGTATTCAGGCTGGCTCCGGCACCCACGGCACCCATATGGCAGTCGAAGGCACCACCGGCGATCATGACATCATCAGGCAGATGCAGGCGTGCGGCCCATTCCGACGTGATTTTCCCGACTGGTACATCAGCAGTCCAGGTCTCAGTGAACAGCGGGTAATCCAGATCTTTCGTCAGTAACGGATCTAACGCATTCAGGAAGTCAGCTGGCGGTAATCCACCCCATTCCGGATGCCACAGTGATTTGTGTCCGGCAGAACAGCGGCCACGTTTGATATTTTTCGGTGCCTGTGTGCCGCTCAGCAGCGCAGGAACCCAGTCACACAGCTCGATCCAGTTGCAGGCGGCTTCACGCACGGCTGCATCAGCGCGGGAGACGTGCAGGATCTTCGCCCAGAACCATTCAGAAGAGTACACACCACCGATGTAGCGGCTGTAATCGGCAAATTTTCCGCTGTGACACAGTTCAGTGATCGCTTCTGCTTCCGTAATGGCGGTGTGATCTTTCCACAGAACAAACATCGCATTCGGATTACGGGCGAACTCTTCCCGCAGTGCCAGAACATTACCATCGGCATCAATCGGCGCAGGTGTTGAACCGGTAGTATCTACACCGATCCCCCTGATTGCGGTCCGCTGAGCCGGTTCCAGCAGTGAAACGACTTGCTGAACGGCTTGTTCCATCGATTCGATGTAGTCCAGCGGGTGATGGCGGAATTGGTTATTGATCGCGTCGCAAAATTTGCCTTCGCTCCAGCGTGGGTAATAGACCACGTGGGTGGCCAGCTCGGCACCGTCCCGGCAACGTACGGCTAATGCACGTACGGAGTCGCTGCCGAAGTCCAGACCGATGACGATGTGCTCAGACATGGTGTTCTCCTGAAAAAATAAAAGTAATGGAATGACTGTGATGGAAACCATAGGAGATGTTGGCCATAACCAGTTAGTAATCGGCTGCTGTAAATATGGATATATTTGCTGTCAGGATGGTTTATGGAAGGCAGTTCAAAATTTGATATGTGACGAAATTGCTAAAGATATAGACGAAATAGCTACAATTTTTCTGCGTGATCTACCTCTCTAAATTTTTCCGGGAAAACGATTACAACTAATAGCGTTCAATCAGCGAAGTCGATAAACATCTGTTTTAGCTTGCTGTTTTTCGGATTTAAACCAACACACTCAATTGAATCATCAAATAATTGAACTTATTGATACAACAGCTGGAGACATTGCCATGAATAAAATGGTTAAAAATCTAATCGTTGCAGGTTTGGCGCTTGGTATAGCAAATACTGCTTTTGCTGAAGAAAAGCTGAAGTTGGGATTTTTGGTAAAACAGCCGGAAGAGCCTTGGTTCCAGACCGAATGGGCTTTTGCGGATAAAGCAGGTCAGGATCTGAATTTTGACGTGATCAAGATTGCAGTACCGGATGGTGAAAAAACACTGAACGCTATCGACAGCCTGGCGGCAAACGGGGCGAAAGGCTTCGTCATCTGCACACCGGATCCAAAGTTAGGCCCGGCGATTATGGCCAAGGCGAAGAGCATGGATCTGAAAGTCATTACTGTTGATGACCAGTTTGTGAATGCCAAAGGCAATCCAATGACGGATGTTCCGCTGGTGATGATGGCAGCGACCAAAATCGGTGAACGTCAGGGTCAGGAACTTTACAAAGAGATGACTAACCGCAAATGGGATGTGAAAGAAACCGGCGTGTTAGCGATCACTGCTGATGAACTGGATACCGCACGTCGTCGTGTAGAAGGTTCTCTGAGCGCGCTGAAAGCGGCTGGCTTCCCTGAAGCACAGATTTTTAGTGTACCAACCAAAGCCAATGATATTCCTGGTGCACTGGATGCGGCGAACTCCATGCTGGTACAGCATCCTGACGTGAAAAACTGGCTGATTGTCGGTATGAACGACAACACCGTATTAGGTGGTGTGCGTGCGACTGAAGGTCAGGGCTTTAAGGCTGCCAATGTGATTGGTATCGGTATCAATGGTGTTGATGCGGTGAACGAACTGTCTAAAACCAGCGCTACCGGCTTCTTCGGTTCTCTGCTGCCAAGTCCGGACATTCACGGTTACAAGAGCATTCAGATGCTGAACGACTGGGTAGTGAACGGCGTTGAACCAGCGAAATTCACTGAAGTTACCGACGTGGTGCTGATCACTCGTGACAACTTCAAAGTTGAGCTGCAGAAAAAAGGTCTGTAATCGGAATCAATAAGCTCCGGCATGGGTTGTCCCCCATGCCGGGCGCGGAGTGAAAAAATGAATCAGTCAGTCCCTTATCTGGAATTTTGCGGCATCAGCAAGGAATTTCCCGGCGTGAAAGCACTGCAGAATGTCTCCTTCTCCTGCCGCGAAGGAACCGTGCATGCACTGATGGGTGAAAACGGTGCCGGTAAATCCACTTTACTGAAAATTCTCAGTGGTTTTCAGGCACCGTCTAATGGCGTCATCAAATTGGGTGGCACGGAAAAGGCGTTCCAGAATACGGTGGACGCACTGGAAAGCGGTATTGCCATCATTTATCAGGAGCTGCACCTGGTCCCGGAAATGACCATTGCAGAAAACATTTATCTGGGTCAGCTGCCGACTAAGCATGGCTTCATTGATAAAGAAAAACTTTATCAGGATGCAGCTCGCCAGCTCGCTCGTTTGGGTATGGATGTTTCACCGGAAACCCCGCTGAAATATCTCTCTCTCGGACAATGGCAAATGGTCGAAATCGCCAAAGCGCTGACACGCGACGCGCGGGTGATTGCCTTCGATGAACCGACCAGCAGCCTTTCGTCCCGTGAAATTGAACAGTTATTCCGCGTCATCCGCCAGTTGCGGGATGAAGGGAAAGTCATCCTGTACGTCTCGCATCGTATGGATGAAATCTTCGAACTCTGTGACGCCATCACCGTGTTCAAGGATGGACAATTCGTCCGCACCTTTGAATCAATGCAGGAAGTGGATCGTGATCTGCTGGTGAAAACCATGGTGGGACGCGATTTAACCGACATCTACGGCTATGAGCCACGTCCGCTGGGTGACATGGGGTTAGAAGTAAAAAATCTGATGGGGCCGGGCTTGAAAGAACCGGTGTCATTCCATGTCAAACGCGGTGAAATCCTGGGGATTTTTGGTCTGGTTGGTGCCGGGCGCAGCGAGATGATGAAACTCATCTTTGGTGCGGACAAGATGGTTTCCGGCGAGATCTCGGTATTTGGCAAACAGGTGCCGATCCGTAATCCGATTGATGCGATCCACAGCGGCATCATGCTCTGTACCGAAGACCGTAAGGCGCTCGGGATCATCCCGATCCACTCGGTGCAGGAAAACATCAATATCAGTGCCCGTCGGCATAAGGCGCGTGGCGGCTTCATCATCAATCAGAAATGGGAAGATGAGAACGCCCGGCTGCGTATCCGCGATATGCGCGTGAAAACGCCCTCGCCACAGCAGGCCATTATGAATCTGTCCGGTGGTAATCAGCAGAAAGCCATTCTGGGCCGCTGGCTGTCGGAAGACATGAAAGTGATTTTGCTCGACGAACCAACCCGCGGTATCGACGTCGGTGCCAAAAATGAAATCTATAACGTGATTTACGATCTGGCCAAATCCGGTATCGCCGTGGTGGTGGTGTCCAGTGAGTTGCCAGAAGTTCTGGGCGTCTCGGATCGCATCATGGTCATGCGTGAAGGAAGGGTATCCGGCGAACTGCTGCATACCGATGCCAATGAAGTGAAAGCCCTGCATCTGGCTATGCCAGCCAGATAATAACCGGTTTTGGATTTGAGATAACGAGGAGTTTTACCATGGCAATAACCACTGCTGCACAAACAACAGCAAAAAAAGAGACAAGTAGCTCAGGGCTGCAACTCGCCCGCATATGGGACCAATACGGCATGCTGGTGATTTTCGCCATCCTGTTCCTGCTGGCCAGTGTGCTGATTCCGAACTTTGCCAGCCTGATCAATATGAAAGGGCTGGGTCTGGCAGTTTCAATGTCCGGCATGGTTGCCTGCGGCATGCTGTTCTGTCTGGCATCCGGTGAATTCGATATGTCCGTGGGATCTATCGTAGCCTGTTCCGGTGTTACCTGTGCTGTCGCCATTAATGCGACCGAAAGTATCACCATGGGTGTGCTGGCCGGTTTGGGCGTCGGCGCACTGTTCGGCCTGATCAACGGTATCGTCGTGGCGAAGTTCAAGATCAACGCCCTGATCACCACACTGGCTACTATGCAGATGGCGCGCGGGATGGGTTATATCATCTCTGATGGTAAAGCGGTCGGTATTGTGGAAGAAAGTTTCTTTGATATCGGTAACTCTGCCATGTTCGGTATTCCGACACCGGTCTGGATCACGGCAGTCTGCTTCGTGATTTTCGGTCTGCTGCTGAACAAAACCACCTTTGGACGTAATACGCTGTCGATGGGGGGTAACGAAGAAGCTTCGCGTCTGGCGGGTGTAAACGTAGTCCGTACCAAGATCATCATCTTTACCATGACCGGTCTGATCTCTGCACTGGCCGGCATCATTCTGGCGTCCCGTATGACGTCCGGTCAGCCAATGACTTCCATCGGCTTCGAACTGATTGTTATCTCCTCCTGCGTACTGGGCGGGGTTTCCATGAAAGGTGGTATCGGTAAGATCTCTTACGTGATTGCCGGTGTGCTGATCCTCGGTCTGATGGAAAACGCCATGAACCTGCTGAATATCTCTCCGTTCGCACAGTATGTGGTGCGTGGTCTGATCCTGCTGGCTGCCGTACTGTTCGACCGTTACAAACAAGTTCGCAAAGCACGTGTTTAGTGTTCACCCCAGAACACATTTTGTTGGCCAGCGGCAACGCTGGCTTTTTTTCCTTCAGAGGCATTGCGATGGTATCAACCAACAAATGGTAACGTTTACATAAAGAACTTGAACATTTGTGATCGAATTCACTTCCTCAGTGGATTTATCTCCGTCGGATGCAACAAATTAGTGGTGGCTGAATACAATGCACAGAGCTGACTTTTTTACCGAGAAGCTATTTTCCGCTATGTCCACCATGCAAAAAGATAAACCTAAACAGCTGAATCCGTTGCTGCCGGGCTATGCGTTTGATGTGTTCCTGGTTTCAGGAATGACGCCAATAGAAAAAAACAGTGCACTGGATTTTGTCATTGATCGTCCGAATGGCATGAAAGGTTACATCATTAACCTGACGGTCAAAGGGAAGGGTAAGATTTTTTCCGGAGAGAAGGAGTTTACTGTCGAACCGGGTGATCTGCTGTTATTTCCGCCGGAAGCAGTACATTACTACGGCCGTGCAGACGACAGTGATGAATGGTATCACCGCTGGGTCTATTTCCGACCCCGGGCTTATTGGGCTGACTGGCTGAAATGGCCACATGAGGTGGAAAAGGTCGGGCGCATTACATTGCCGGATTCACATCTGGCGGATGAGTTCGATAGCCTTTTTCTGGGGATCGAAGAAACACATAAAGAGATCCGTCCAATGTCAGAACAGCTGGCGATGAATCTGCTGGAGCGGTTACTGATCCGTTGCTATGAGATCTCGTCGCTGGCCGATCATACGCCGATGGATCACCGTATTCTGGAGGCTTGTCAGATATTAAGCGCGTCACTTTCAGCAGAGATCACGATTGAGGCATTGGCAGAGCAGGTGTTTTTGTCACCCTCGAGACTGGCGCATCTGTTCCGTGAACAGGTCGGGGTCAGCATTGTGCGCTGGCGCGAAGATCAGCGGATCATCCGCGCCAAACTATTGCTGCAGACTACCCCCATGCCGGTTGCAGTCATCGGTCAGCAGGTGGGGTATGACGATCAGCTCTATTTTTCCCGGGTGTTTAAAAAGCGGGTCGGGGTCAGCCCGAGCGAATACCGCAAGAACGCCAGCCCGCTCTGATTAACCATCCACCGGGTGTGCAGGCGTTGGCAGCAACAACTGATAAAAGGCCAGATCGAGCCAGTCGCCAAACTTGAAGCCGGCATGACGGATGGTACCGGCATGCACAAAGCCCAGTTTTTCATGCAGTGCAATGCTGGCCTGATTGCTGGCATCAATGCTGCCAATCAGTGTGTGATAATTCTGCTCTTTCGCTAAGGCAACAAGGCGCAGCATCAGAATGTTTGCAATGCCTTTGCCACGATGAGCCTTAGCGACATACACCGAATGCTCTAATGTGTATTTGTTGGCCGGGTAGGCACGGAAGCTGCCATAACTGGCAAAGCCCATCAGTTCCCCCTGCGCATTTTCGATGCCGATCACCGGATAGTTACCGGTCTCTTTATTTTTAAACCAGGTAACCATGTTTTCCATGGTGCGGGCCTGATAATCATACAGCGCAGTGGAGTGCAGAATGGCATCGTTGAAGATGGCAAGAATCGCGGCGGCATGCCGCTCATAACTACATTGAATTATTTGCATGAGAAAGTGGGTTATACCGGAATTGCGATGAATGATAGCATAAGTGCATTCTTGTTAGCGGTATGTAAAAACGTAATGTCTTATTCAAAATGGAATTTATTTCGCAAGGGCTGGATTGATACTTTGCCGCTGGTGGTGGCCGCCGCCCCGTTTGGCGTGCTGTATGGCGCACTGGCGATCGATAATGGCTTAAGTTTCTGGTCGGTGTTGGGCATGTCACTCATGGTTTATGCCGGTGCCTCGCAATTTATTGCCGTGACTTTACTGGCTTCTGCAACCGCATTTCCTGTTATCTGCCTGACGGTGTTTATCGTCAATCTGCGGCACATGCTCTATGCCGCCACGTTGATGCCGCATGTGCGGGAAATATCACTGCCTCGTCGTACATTAATGGCTTTCTGGCTCACCGATGAAACCTTTGCCGTGGTCAGTCAGCGTCTGCAGACCGAAGTGCAGCGCGGTGAACTGGTCTGGTATTACCTGGGCTCAGCGCTGTTTATGTATTCCAACTGGGCATTGTGTACGCTGGTCGGTATCACGTTGGGCCGTCAGTTGCCGAACATGACGGAGTGGGGGCTGGATGTCGCCATGGTGGTGGCGTTTGTCAGTATTGTGGTACCGGCATTGAAGAAATTCCCGCAATGGGCCTGTGCTGCTGTGGCGGTGGTGTGCAGTATTCTGATGCGCGACTGGCCGAATCAGAGCGGGCTGATGGTCGCCTCGTTGCTGGCGGTGGTAACCGGTATGGTGCTGGAAAAAGGAATGAAGAAATGAATCACTGGACATTGATCATCGGCATGATGCTGGTGACCTTCCTGCCGCGCTATTTACCTTTACTGCTGGCCGGAAAGATGGAATTTCCGGAGTGGCTGGAACGTGCTTTCAACTATGTACCAATTGCGGTGCTGAGCGCCATCATCGCGCAAACTACGCTGATCCATGACGGAGCCGTGCAGCTGACCTGGAACAATGCGCATCTGATTGCGGCGCTGGTGGCTTTTGTGGTTGCACTGAAATGTCGTCAGCAGTTAGTTGTGATCAGCTGTGGCTTATTGGCCTTTGGGTTGATGCGCTGGTGGTTTTGATTTGACATGAAAAAGAATGCCGGCATTTCGCCGGCATTTTTGTCTGATTGCGTTAGCGGAAAATTATTTTCCCAGCAAACGCTGATGCAGTTTCTGCACTACCAGCGAAGCATCTGATTCCGGAACCAGGAAGCAGAGGTTGTGGGTGCTGGCACCGTAGCAGATCATGCGTACGTTATGTTCGCTGACCGCATCGAATACCTGAGTACCCACGCCATTCACTTCGCTCATGCGGTTACCGATCAGCGCAACCAGCGCCAGATCGTTTTCCACTTTCACTTTACAGAATGCATTCAGTTCGTCCAATACTCCGTCATGCAGCACAGAACGACCGGTAGATGAGCTACCGGTTTGATCCAGGGTGATCGCCACGCTAACTTCAGAGGTCGTGATCAGATCAACCGAGATGCCGTGTTTCGCCAGAATCGAGAATACCTGCGCCAGGAAACCGCAGGCATGCAGCATGTTCGGGCTGTGCAGGGTCAGCAGGATCTGGTTACGGCGTAATGTGACTGCACGGAACAGCGGGCTGGATTCAGTGGTGTCGCGCACCCAGGTACCGCCGGCTGAAGGTTCTTTACTGGAACCAACGAATACCGGAATACCTTTACGCACTGCCGGTTGCAGCGTCGCCGGATGCAGTACTTTGGCACCGAAGGTCGCCATTTCAGCGGCTTCAGAGAACGTGATTTCCGGGATTGGATGCGCTTCTTTTACCAGTCGTGGATCGGTGGTGTAGATACCCGGTACGTCAGTCCAGATCTCCAGCTCGTCAACACCCAGCGCTTCTGCCAGCAGTGCCGCACTGAAATCGCTGCCACCACGGCCCAGCGTGGTTGTCTGACCGTCAGCGTTAGCACCGATAAAGCCCTGAGTGATCACGATATGATCTTTCAGCAGCGGAGCCATGTCCTGCTGCGCCAGATTATGGATCGCTTCAATTGCCGGAGTGGCACGGCCAAAGCGGCTGTCAGTACGCATGATTTTACGCACGTCAAACCATACGGCTTTATGACCCAGCTGATTCATCATTTCGGTAAACAAGCGGGTAGACATCAGTTCACCCTGTGCCACCAGACGATCTTCCAGTGCAGCATCGCTGTTCTGGGTTGCTTGGCGTGCCATGTCAGCAATCTCTTTTAAAATGCCATCCATGGTTTCGCGCAGCAGGGAAGGGTTACCTAATTCACTCAGAATATTGTCCTGAATGGTTTTCAGTTTTTTCAGGTGAATTTCCTGCTCGGCAGCAGATAAAGTTCCGCGCGCCAGATCAACTAGCAGGTTGGTTACACCAGAGCTGGCGCTCAGCACCACCACACGGGTGTTAGCAGTTTGGGTAACGATGGCTGCGCAACGGCGCATGGCTTCGGCATCGGCGACACTTGTGCCACCAAATTTAGCAACAGTAACCTTGCTCACGGGCTCTCCTTGAATAAGCAGGTATAACAAACTGATACAACGAAGGTGCAACTTGTGCGGCAGGAAGGGAATTCTTTCCAGCCAGAAGCGCTCCACCCTCAGGTGACAGCCCGGAGGATTCAGCCCCCGCAGCCGACAAACAACATCGCCAAAGATGATGGTTATCTCGGCGTTACACCCCCTGACTGACCTTCAACGGTTTTGGCACCTGTTGTCAGCGACCTGGGTAACGCTCCTCTTCTGGCCCCATTTAACGTATCAGCCGATGGCAAATTCCATGCGCATCTGAGCTGTGTCCAATGGGGTGCAAATTTATGCATTTGCCCGCCTATTCTAACAGGCGAACACCAAAAAGGGGAATCCTTACTGCACGATCAGAGGTAAACAAAAATAAATATTGAATGATTTCAGTGCTTTTTGTGAGGGGGAAGTGTGATGAAGGTTTTACTTTATGTTAATGGCGGGTAACGAGTGCAACAAACTGTGACGACTGACACGAACCACTATGGGGCAAGTTGATAGATTGCGCTCCGTGGAAACCAGAAATCTCCATTGCCAAACCGGGGCCGGACTATTTTACGGCCCCGTCTTTTTTTGCTTCTTTTACTTCTTACAAATCTTTCATCAGAATTTTTGAACGGCGCTGGTAGTTATACAGGCGTTGTTTTTCCATTGGCAACGCGCTGACTTCGACGTGCTCGAATCCGCGTTCACGGAACCAGTGGATTGAACGGGTCGTCAGTACAAACAGCTTTTTGATATTTTTGGAACGAGCCAGATCTTCAATCTGAGAAACCATCCGATCGCCGCGGTTCGAGCTGCGGTATTCCGGATGAACGGCGACACACGCCATCTCTGCCATCGCTTCTTCCGGGAACGGGTACAGCGCTGCACATGCGATGATCATCCCGTCACGCTCAATGATGAAGAAGTTATCAATCTGCATTTCCAGCTGTTCGCGGGAACGCTTAACCAGAATGCCTTCAGCTTCCAGCGGACGGATCAGATCCATAATGCCGCCGATATCATCAATCGTCGCCTGACGTGCCTGTTCAGCACTGTGACGAACAATCTGCGTACCGATACCATCACGGGTAAACAGTTCCTGCACCAGCGCACCATCTTCACGATAACTGACCAGGTGGCTGCGGGAAACGCCAGAGCGGCAGGCAGCAATTGCAGCACGGAAATAACGTGCGGTACCTGAACTGTCATCGCCCAGTTCTTCCAGGCGGGTTAAATATTCTTCAGCCTGTTCAGGGAACAGTTCTGCCACCACCTCGCCATCATCGTTGATAACGCCCTGATGAGAACAGAATGAAATGAGCTTGTCTGCCTTGAGTGCGATGGCAACTTTAGCCGAGACTTCTTCAGAGCTGACGCTGAAGCTTTCACCGGTCACCGAGAAACCAAGTGGTGAAATCAGCACAATATTCTGCTGATCCAGCTGACGTTTGATGCCATCGGCATCGACGCGGCGTACGCGGCCGCCATGAAAGTAGTCAACACCTTCATCGACACCTAATGGCTGCGATGTCACGAAATTGCCACTGACCACGTTCAGGTTAGCGCCTGCCATCGGGGTATTGATCAGCCCCATCGACATTTTCGCCATGATATCCAGCTGCAAACCACCACAGACTTGTTTGATGACACTGAATGTTTCATCATCAGTTACGCGAACATGCTTATGAAAACGCAGCGGGATATTATCCTGAATCAGTGCAGCATCAATTTGTGGACGGGCACCAAAAACCAGTACCAGCCTGATCCCCAAACTATGTAATAGTGCAATATCCGCAATCAGTGATGAAAAGTTTTCGTCAGCAATGGTTTCGCCACTCAGCATGATAACGAATGTAGAACCACGGTGATGGTTTACATAAGGGGTAGAATGACGAAACGCATGAACCAGCATCGCATCTCTTTCGCGTACCATAGTCGGTAATGTCCTAACATCAAAAGTAGCGCTATGATCGTGAAAAACAACGCTGGCATCAAGTATAAATAATCATATTTTTTGATTTTTTATGTATTCTGCGGGTTGCGGGAAATAAATATGAGGGGACAGAAAAATGGTAAAAGCGATCTGTTTTGATTTTGACGGCACGCTGGTGGATTCCGAGCATCTGCATTATGCCTCATGGCAGGCGGAATTGCAGCCGTTTGGCTGTTCGCTGGAAAAAAGCCGGTATATGGCACAGTTCTCAGGGGTGTCTACTTACGCGACTGCAGAAACACTCATCCGTGACTATCAGTTGCCGATTACGATTGAGCAGCTAATGGATAAGAAAACGGCCCGTTTTCTCGCTTTATTGCAGACTGAATTGCCGGTACCGATGCCCGGCGCGGAAGCTTTGCTGCAAAAAATACAGCAAACAGAACTGGCCATGGCGCTGGTGACAGGATCATACCGGTGTGAAATCGAACCGGTGCTGGATAATCTGGGCTGGCGTGATTTCTTCCCGCTGATTGTTACCCGTGATGATGTACAACATGCCAAACCGCATCCTGAGCCGTATCTGACCGCGCTTGAACGGTTAAATCTCTCTGCTGCTGAATGTCTGGCGCTGGAAGATTCACCGACCGGTATCCGCAGTGCGCATGACGCGGGGCTTACTGTTTTAGCCGTTACGACGGTGCACACTACGCTGTCTGCGGATGTCGGTTACAGCGCGATTTTTTATTCGCTGCAGGAAGTGGGAGAGCATGTCAGACAACTGGTTTCAGCGTCGTTTGCTAAAGAATGATGTCACTGCTTTATCTACTTTGCAGAATCAGTCAGATATCACATTAAAAAGTTGTCATTCCGGCTAAAAAACGAGTATTAAATCAGTAGGATACCTACAGAAAATACGGGGAGTCACGGATGTTGAACAAACAGGTCAATTTTATCGTGGATAGTCAGGGCAACCGCGTTGCGGCGGTGGTTCCTATCGATATATTTGACGACTTAATGGTTCTGCAAAAAGCATTGATGACAAACAAACCCGGCGAACGGGAGTTATACCGTTTTCTGGTAAAAGATGCCGAGGCCAGTGGTTACCCGGTCGGACAACGTTATAAGCCCGGCTTTATGATCACTCAGGGATCGACCGCAACGCTGGAACAGGCGGGATCTTTGCGGCAGGCGGTGATCGATCTGCGTAATAATTTACTGGTGAAAGGCGTGCTGGTGCGCACTAAAGATAATTACCTTTTTACGGATGACTATCTGTTTAACAGCCCGAGTCTGGCTGCCAGTCTGATTGCCGGGAATAACCGCAGTGGTCTGGATGCCTGGAGTAACGATTCTGGTTTCACGCTGAAGAAATCCGGCTATGGGAAAAAATAGCAGCTGATGTTTATTACCCGCCAGACGGGGTTTCTGCTGACCCGGCAAAGTCGTGATGTCGCAGACCATGCTCAGGTGGAATACTGGCTGGCTACTGACGATGGTCCGGTTCGCCTGTTGCTAGATGGTGAGTTACTCAGCTTTTATCTGCCGCAACGGGATAAAGAGCGCGCATTAGAATTATTCCGCCAGCATCATCTGCATGGCCGTCTGCGTACCACCTCTCTGCTCACTTTCCAGCATGAACCGGTACTAGCTTGCTGTTTCCCGACGTTATCGGTCTATCACCGGGCCGTTGAATTACTGCGGCTGCATCAGATCGAAATTCATGAAAGTGACCTGCGTTTTGCCGATGTCTGTCTGATGCAGCGGTTTATCACTGCCGGTATGCGTTTCAGCGGTCATTACCGGCAACGGGCCGGCTTTCGTGAGATTAAGGTCACCGCGCTGGAACCTGCCGAGGTGACCCCCAAATTCCGTGTGTTGTCACTGGATCTTGAATGTGCCATGAGTGGCGAACTGTATTCCGTTGCGCTGTTGCTGCGGGAGCCGGATGGTCGTGAAATATCGCAGGTGATCATGGTCGGTGCTCCGCAACCCGCAGAGATGAATATTGAATGGGTGAATGACGAATTTTCGCTGTTACTGGCACTGGAGCGCTGGTGGTTACACCATGATCCGGATTTAATCATCGGCTGGAATGTGGTGAATTTTGATTTTCGTTTACTGCTGCGACGGGCTGAATTCCATAAGCATCCATTGCGCTGGGGCAGGGGGCAAAGCCTGATGCGCTGGCGTCCATCAAGAATGGATGATCAACAGGGACAACTGCTTCTGCCTGGCCGGATGGTGCTGGATGGTATTGAAGCCCTGAAATCAGCGACGTTCCGCTTTGAACGCTACGGGCTGGAGTCGGTAGCTCAGGAGCTGCTTGGCCGCGGGAAAGCGATTCATGATCCCGATGACCGGATCGCCGAGATCACCCGGTTATTTCATCACGATAAACCGGCGCTGGCACATTACAATCTGGAAGATTGCCGGCTGGTACTGGAAATTTTCGATAAGTGTCACTTAATTCCGTTTCTCTGTTTACGTAGCCAGCTGACCGGGCTGGAACTGGATCGCTACGGCGGTTCAGTGGCTGCTTTTACTAATCTGTATATTCCCCGCTTACATCAGGCTGGCTTTGTTGCACCGAACTTACCGTACGGCGCGGTTGCTACCTCACCCGGCGGCTACGTGATGAATTCACTGCCCGGTTTTTACCATGATGTGCTGGTGCTGGATTTTAAAAGCCTGTATCCCAGTATCATCCGCACCTTTCATATTGATCCGCTGGCGTTAGTGCACGGCTTACAGGAGCCGGAAGAGGAGACCATTCCGGCTTATGTTGGCGGCCGCTTTTCGCGGAAACATCATATTCTGCCCGGCTTGATCGATCATCTGTGGCAGGCGCGGGAACAGGCTAAAGCGGACCATGATCAGCCACGCTCACAAGCCATCAAGATCCTGATGAATGCGTTCTATGGGGTGATGGGCTCAGTCGGCTGTCGTTTTTTCGATCCGCGACTGGCTTCCGGTATCACGATGCGCGGGCACTGGATCATGCAGGAAACCCGCACCTTTATTGAGTCGCATGGTTATACCGTCATTTATGGCGATACTGATTCAACGTTTGTCTGGCTCAAAAACCGTGTCAGTCCGGAACAGGCGCAGCAGATTGGTAAAACACTGGTAACGCAGATCAATCAGTGGTGGCGGGAGCGCCTGAAGCAGGAGATGCAGCTCAATTCCTGTCTGGAATTGCAGTTTGAGCGTAATTATCACCGTTTTCTGATGCCGACATTACGGGGAACCGAACTCGGCAGCAAGAAGCGTTACGCCGGGCTTTGCCATGAAAATGGCGGGGATAAACTGGTCTTTAAGGGGATGGAAACGGTACGTTCCGACTGGACGGAGCTGGCCAAGATGTTCCAGACCGGACTCTATGAACGTATTTTTCAGGAGCAGGATCCGCGGGAGTTTATCCGGGAAACCATCGAAAAAACACAACGCGGTGAACTGGATGAATGTCTGGTTTACCGCAAACGGTTACGTCGCAAACTCGACGATTATGACAAAACGCAGCCGCCGCATGTACGTGCCGCCAGACTGGCTGATGAGATCCGCCGGCAGCGGGGATTGCCGCCGCGTTATCAGCACCGAGGCTGGATTGAATATGTGATCACCACGCAGGGTCCGGAGCCGGTGGCCTACCAGCAGCATCCGCTGGATTATCAGCATTATATTGAGAAACAGCTCAAACCGGTGGCCGATGCCATCCTGCCTCATATTCATCTGCACTTCGATCAAATCGTCGATACGCAGCTGTCATTGTTTTAATTAATTCGTCTTTGTTTCCATAATGTTGCAAAAATGTATGCCATATGTAATGGCATGTTTTTTGATGAACATATCTATCGGAAAAAAGGATTTTCCTCACAAAAAACACTTTATTTTGCGGGGAGAATCATTACACTGAATCTTATTAATAATGATTCTCAATAACTGGTGGTTAGGTATGTTACTGTCTGAATTAACACCGGGACAAACAGCCCGCATAGTGAGCCTGGCGCAACTTGAACCAGCCATAAGACGCAAACTGATGGCGATGGGTGTATTACCTTCGTCTGAAGTCCGTTTTATCCGGCAGGCGCCGATGGGTGATCCGCTGCAAATCGCGACATCCAGCATTACACTATCGATTCAGACAGCCTTAGCCCGTTTAATAGAGGTGCAAGCCGTATGAGTCATCACATCGTCACAGTCGGTAATCCTAACAGCGGGAAAACATCCCTTTTCAACGCGCTGACCGGTGCCAACCAGCAGGTCGGTAACTGGAGCGGGGTCACGGTTGATAAAAAGACCGGCCAATTTCAGTTTGAAGACTATGCCTATGAGCTGGTCGATCTGCCGGGTATTTATGCTCTCGAGAGCCGTGACAGTTCTATCGATGAACAGATCGCCTTCCGTTATGTGATGAATAATAAGCCGGATCTGGTGATCAACGTGGTTGATGCCAGCAGTCTGGAACGTTCGCTGCTGCTGACATTGCAACTCCGGGAACTGGGGCTGCCAGTGCTGGTGGTGCTGAACAAATACGATGTACTGAAACGCCGGAACCAGTCTATCGACACGAATAAACTCAGTGAAAAGCTGGGTTGTCCGGTTGTCGCGCTGTCTGCCTATAACCGCCAGGAAGTGCTTTCATTTAAAGCTATTTTGCCGGCACTGATTGAACAGACGCAGGCTACTCAGGCATTAGCGCTGACTTATGGTGAAGAAATCGATGTGCTGGTGAACCAGCTTGCATCACAGCTAAACCATCCGCATTTATCGGCTCGTGGTTGTGCACTGCGTCTGCTGGAGCAGGATCCGGTGGTTGAAGAATCGATGGCCGGGCAGATCTCCGGTTCAGCGATGCAGCAGGTTGCGCACTTACAGAAAGCGCAGGATCTGGATCTGACGCTGGCAGATGCCCGCTTCAGCTATGTCTATAACGAATGCCGTCCGACATTGCGTCAGCATGGCAAACTGAGTCAGAAACGCAGTGAACAGCTGGATAATCTGCTGCTGAACCGCTGGTTAGGTCTGCCATTCTTTCTTGGCATGATGTATCTGATGTTCCTGTTTGCCATTAATCTCGGCAGCGCATTTATCGACTTTTTCGACATTCTTGCCAGCGGTATTTTTGTCGAAGGCTCCCGCGTGCTGTTTGAACACATCGGCTTACCAGAATGGCTGATTTCATTGCTGTCTGATGGTTTTGGCAGTGGTATCCAGACGGTTGCCACCTTTATTCCGGTGATTGGTTTCCTGTATATGTTTCTGGCGGCGCTGGAAGCATCGGGTTATCTGGCCCGCGCCGCCTTTGTGGTGGATCGCCTGATGCGTTATCTGGGTCTGCCGGGTAAGGCGTTTGTGCCGATGCTGATGGGTTTTGGCTGCTCGGTGCCTGCGTTCATGGCAACCCGTACGCTGAATTCAGAACGTGAACGTATGCTGACCAATGCGATGGCACCGTTTATGTCCTGTGGTGCGCGTTTACCGGTTTATGCGCTGTTCGCGGTGGCATTTTTCCCTGAATCAGGCCAGAACGTGGTATTTGCGCTGTATCTGCTGGGTATTCTGGCGGCAGTCTTTACCGGTCTGGTACTGCGTAACACGATCCTGCCGGGCAAGAGCGAATCTTCCATCATGGAGATGCCGGATTACGAATTGCCACGTCTGAGCTATATCTTCCTGAAAACCTGGCAGCGCCTGAAGATCTTCATCCTGGGTGCGGGCAAAGTGATTGTGTTGCTGGTAGCCGTACTGAGTGTATTTAACTCCATGGGCACTGATGGTTCTTTCGGTAACCAGAATAACGGTAAATCACTGCTGGCTGTGGCTGCTCAGAAAGTAACACCGGTGTTATCACCGCTGGGTATTCAGCAGGACAACTGGCAGGCTACTGTCGGTATCATTACCGGTATTTTCGCGAAAGAAGCCGTGGTTGGTACGCTGAACACGCTGTATCAGTCTGATGCGACTGGTGAAGAAGATGCTGCTGAATTCAGCCTGTGGGCAAAAGTGACAGAAGCTGTCGAAACGATTCCGGCTAACCTGGCGGGTATCAATGTCAAAGACCCGGCCGGGCTGGATATTGGTGATATCACCGATCAGCAGGCGGCGGCAGAAAGTCAGGAAGTTGATGTTTCTATCTATGACAACATGCAGCAGCATTTTGCCGGTGCGGCTGGGGCATTTGCTTACTTGTTGTTCGTGCTGCTTTACATGCCATGTTCTGCGGCGATGGGGGCTTTGTTCCGTGAATCAGGTCGTAACTGGGCAGTTTTTGTCGCCATGTGGTGTAACCTGCTGGCGTTTGCTGCATCGACACTGTATTTCCAGGTGGCAACATTTAACAGTCATCCGACCACCAGTTTATTCTGGATCGTGTTCTACGTTGGCGGCTTCCTGTTACTGACTCTGGGAATGCGTCACCGTGGTGACATTCTGCTGAACAAGAAGGTGCTGATATGATCCTGCGTGATATTGCTGATTGTCTGCAGCAGCAACAACGTATGACCGGGCGCGAACTGGCCCGGCAGTTTCAGACCTCGGAAGATGCCATTGATGCCATGATTGGTGTCTGGATGCGCAAAGGGCGGGTGCGTAAAGTATCCGCCGGTGGTTGCAGCGGTAGTTGCTGTGGCCAGCGCAGTGAGATTTACTACGAATGGCAGCCGGAAGGATTGATCGGCTTCATTCAGAAAAACTAACCTCTGAACGCGTCCGGCATTGCTGGGCGCGTTGCTTTTTGACGCCTATAATGGTTCCTCTCTGCATTGTTATGAGGTGCCCGTCATGCTCTCCCTCGCGATTATTTCTGATGTTCACGGCTGTTATCCATCCCTGCAAAAAACGCTGCAACATGCGGAACAATTTCATCCGGATTATTATCTGCTGCTGGGCGATGTACTGAATCATGGCCCGCGCAATCCGGTGCCGGAAGGATATGCGCCACCTGAAGTGGCTGCGTTACTGAATCCGCTACGGGAAAAAATTATTGCGGTAAGAGGCAACTGCGACAGCGAAGTGGATCAGATGTTACTGCAGTTTCCCTGTCTGGCGGCACACAATCAGCTGCTGCTTGGCGGTCGGCGCTGGTTTATGACGCATGGCCATCTGTATGAAGCGAGTGAGTTGCCTTTGGCAGCGGGGGATGTGCTGCTGAGTGGCCATACGCATATTGCCGGCATCGATCTGGATGAAAAGGGCATTTACCGGATCAATCCCGGCTCGATCACTTTCCCGCGCAATGGTGCTGAGGCCAGCTATGCGGTATACGCCAATGGTGAATTGCAGATTATCGGACTGGACAGCCATCAGGTACTAGCAAGATCAGACTTCCGGACTAAGTGATACGGAGATACTCCCCGCTGGCTGAATTTTATTTTCTGAAACTCACTGTAACGCTGTTTGTGAGTTTCAGCATGCTTTACACCTTATTTTCATCATTTCTCTGCTTTTATCCACGTCATAGGCGTATATTTCGCCAAAATATAGTCATCAGTAAACTCACCTTTATGTAACTAATTTTTGTTACATATCTTTTATCCGGAGCTGCTATGTTAGCCGAAAAACACTACCGTCCGTTGTTCCACTTTGCGCCGGCTTTTGGTTGGCTGAATGACCCGAATGGCCTGGTTTATAAAGATGGTGAATATCATCTGTTTTATCAGTATTACCCCGGCGACAGCGTCTGGGGACCGATGCACTGGGGACATGCGGTAAGTACCGATCTGCTGTCATGGACGCATCTGCCGATTGCACTTGTGCCTGATGAACTGGGGATGTGTTTTTCCGGTACAGCTGCTGTTGATAAGGGTGACAAGTCCGGTTTGTTTGGCGGAAAAGATGGCTTGCTGGCCTATTACACCATTGCGGCCGAGAAGCTGCCGGATGATGTGGACTTTCCGCAGAGCCAGGGGCTGGCATACAGTGCGGATAACGGTCGTCACTGGACAAAATACAGTGGCAATCCGGTTATCCCTAATCCCGGTCTGCAGGACTTCCGCGATCCGAAAGTGTTCTGGCATGAACCTTCGCAGCACTGGATTATGGTGGTTACGCTAGGGCAAAAAGTGGGCATTTACCGTTCTGCCGACGCCAAAAACTGGCAGTTCAGCTCTTCTTTCGGTGAAGGCCATGGCGCGCATGATGAGCGGGCGTGGGAATGTCCGGATCTGTTTGAAATCAAGGTAGAAGGGCAGAGCGAAAGTCGCTGGATCCTGATCGTCGGGGTTCAGCGTGAGGCTTACATTGCGGGCTCAGGCACCCAGTATTTTGTCGGCCGGTTCGATGGGGAACATTTCAGCAACGACAATACGCCGGAAACTGTACTGTGGCTCGACTATGGCCGTGATTTTTACGCCACGCAAACCTGGGCAGATATTCCGCAAGCTGACGGGCGTCGTCTGGCGCTTGGCTGGATGAGCTGCTGGCCTTACGCCAACCATTTGCCGACGCAGAGCTGGCGTTCAGCGATGAGCATTCCGCATGAATTAACCCTGAAACCAACCGATGACGGTTTGCGGATACATCACGCCTTTATCCGTGAACTGAAAAATACTCTGGCGGATAATCATCAGTTATACGGTATGTCATGCGCAGCGCCGGCATCACTGTTTGATATTGAATGGACCGAAGCCTTACAGATCAAACTGGCGGTATCGCTGGAAGATAACAGTTCTCTGATGCTGTCTCCCATGCAGGGCACGCAGTTGATTCTGACAGCACAGAATAATGAATTGGTGCTGCAGTGTTTACGTCAGGGGGCTTACGGTAATGAAGCTTACGATCAGGGTTTCCCGCATGATTATGTGATCCGGTTAGGTGTTAACCGTAAATTGACGCTGGAGTTGTTACTTGATCGCTGCTCGGTCGAATTGCTGGTGGATGAAGGGCGTTATTCCATCACTAATCTGGCATTTCCGGAACAAGGGCCGGAACACACATTGCGTGCTGAATTAACAACCGGGGCGGTTGTGGCGGATGCCGAATGGCATTTGCTGACCCCGGGCAAATAAGATACGGAACATAAATGGCTACGATAAGAGATGTTGCTCAATTAGCGGGGGTGTCAATTGCCACGATTTCCCGTGTATTGAATAATTCCGATAAGGTTTCACCCGATACCACTGCGCATGTGCGCGCCGTGATTAAAGAATTGGGTTATGTCTATAGTCCGCCGCTCGGCAACCGCCGGGCTGGTGCGGATCGCCAGTTGTTGTTTGCGATTATTCTGCCTACGCTGGCAAACCCCTATTTTTCCGAGTTGCTGGATATAGTGGAACAGGAGGCTCAATACCTCGGCCGGGCCTTGCTGGTGTTTAATTCGCGTGGAGACGCCCAGCGGGAACTGTCGCTGCTGAATGCCTGCCGGCAATACAAGATTGATGGTTTGTTTATTATTCCCTGTTCCCGTGGTACAGAGCATCTGATGACGATCAGTAATCAGCCATTTCCGATCGTGGCTCTGACACAACTGGTGCCTGGCATGACCAGCGTTGCGGTTGATCATATCGAAGGGGGTGCCCAGATTGCAGAACACCTCGTGAGTATGGGACACACGAACATTGGCTATCTTGGGGCCATTGATGAGACAGAGCAGAAGTTTGGTGGTTTCCGAGACAAACTGGCAGAGTTAGGCGTACCGCTATCTCCGGATAATATTATTCAGACGCCGGCACTCACCGCGGTTGAACTGGCGGATCGCTTTAAAGAATATCTGGATAACCATCCGTCACTGCCATTCTCGGCGATTTTTGCTTTTAACGATGTGGCCGCACAACAGGTGATGGATGTGTTGCTGCAGCGCGGTTATCAGATCCCGGAGCAGATACAGGTCGTTGGCTTTGATAATACCCTGCTGGCGCAGGTGATGAATATCAGCAGCGTTGCTCAGCCAATGCGTGAAATCGGCCGTTTAGGCTGTCAGGAGATGATACGGCTGATCGAAGGTAAAGAGATGGACACGCATCATCTAACCCTGTCACCACGTCTGGTATTGCGTAACAGTTCCGTCAAGGTCAATAAGCGTAAGTTTTAAGCGGACAGGGTGCTCAGACGCAGCGGACGGTTCAGCAGTGATTCAATATGTGGCTGTTGTTCGCTGCCGGTTCGGTAGGCGAGATAAACCGGGCGGAGCAGCACTTGTACGCCTTCCACGAAATGCAGTTCGCCATTTTTCAGGTGACTGGCGATGAGATGCTGTGGCAGATAAGCGACACCGCCATGTTTCAGCAGATGATGTAATGCCTGCTGAGCCGAACTGGTCTGCAGTGTAGGCATTCGTTGCAATAATTCCGCAGGAACTGTTGCCGAACCCATGTTGGTGTTCCAGTCGGGCCAGATCACGGCCTGTTCTGTCAGCATGCTGGTATTCAGACCAGAAGTCCGGCTGACCAGACACAGCTGAAATTCACCAACCTGCTGAACGCTCACTTCATCAATCTTGCTTGGTTCGGTTATTACCGCCAGATCGAGCGAGCGCTCCAGTAGCTGCCGGCAAAGCTGTTCACGATTCCCTGTTTCCAGCCGCATGGCCTGATTCTGCTGTTCACTGAACCAGCCATCCAGCCATTGCTGTAATCCCATTTCCCAGCAGACCTGCGGTGCTCCGATAACGAGCTGATGCTGCATAGCATCATCTCTGATCAAAGCCTGCTTGGCTCGGCCCAGGGTCTGCAGTATCGTTTCTGCATAGGGGAGGAGATGTTCACCCGAGAGAGTGAGCTGGATATTATTGCGATGGCGGGCGAAAAGACTGACCCCCAGCTGCTGTTCCAGCTGGCGGATACGAAAACTCACCGCCGATTGTGTGAGATACAAATTCTCGGCGGCGCGTCCGAAGTGACGGGTTTTGCTGACCTCAATAAAAGTGCGCAGCAGATCCGTGTCCATTACTCCAGTGACTCTTCTACCGTTTCGAAGCTGCCTTCGTCTCCGTTAGAAGTGCACAGACGGTGTACGCGGCGCGGGCCGATCACCTTGACATATTTCAGCCATACTTTAGCGAACGGGTTACCAGCGGCGTCGCCAGCTTTTACGCGTTCAACAAAAGCAGCTTCAACATCATCTTTTGGCTCTCTTTTGCCTTGGTACAGTTCCATCATGGCATGTCCATGGCGTTCCAGCAGATCACTCTCACCAACAGTAAAGTTACCGCTGCGGCGAATGCCACGTGGGAAGTGCTGCAGATCGTTAAAACGTTTTTCTGATTCAAAGCTCATGGTGTATGAGTACCTCTGTTATTCCATCGCGGGGAAGTATGTTCAGCATCGCGCATACTTAAAAATCGAGTTTTTTTTCTTTATGATAAATTATTTTTATCGATGATAAATGTTACGTCTAAGTGTATTTTTCTTGTACTGTTTGATAGCTATAGGTAATTCATTCAGGGTTGCATGATCCGCTGTAACAGGTCGCTTTCGTGCAGAGCCCGCTTCACTAATGCATAGCCACCCATCGTGCCTTGCCCCTGAAAATGAGCTTGGTCTAAATGTAGCTCATGATGAAAATTGGGCAGCGACTGGCGTTGAATTTGCTGCAGTAATGCAGGAAACAACACCGTAGCACTTTGTACGATTTCGCCGGCCAGCAGGATCTTTTCCGGATTAAACAGATTGACCAGTATTGCCAGTACACGACCCAGATTTTCCCCGGCCTGACGTATTATTTGTACGGCGACCGGATCATGCCGGATTGCAGCCTGACAAATTTGTTCAATAGTCAGATTTTCGTTTTGCAGCGAACTGGTATGGCCTTTAGCCAGCATGGCTCTGGTCTGGGCAATGATCGCCTTATTGGAAACCATCGTTTCCAGGCAACCAAAATTGCCGCAGTGGCAGTGTTCGCCGAACGGATCAATCTGGATGTGGCCGATTTCACCTACGTTACGGTTCCTGCCGAGTAACAGCTGTCCGTTGCTGATAATGCCGGCACCTGCACCATGATGAATACTGACCAGAATGAAATCCTGACAGCCTTGGGCTGCACCCAGATAGTATTCTGCCAGCGCCAGCGCCCGGGTATCGTTACCAATATAGATCGGCAGATCGGTTATGGATTGCAGCCGTTGCGCCAGTTCCAGATTGGCGATCTGATGATTCGGCGAATAAAGTACAGTACCGGTCTGCGGATCAACCAATCCGGCCATGGTAATGGCTACCGCAATAAATTTTTGTTTGTTTCGGGCTATCTGCAACTGTTGCTGAATGGCTTGCTGCAGTGCGGCCACAATTCCTTCCGCATCATGCTGTAACAGGGTACTGACGGTATGCTGATGAATCGCACCGGACAGATCCATAACGCTGCAGTGCAGTTCTTCCCGGCCCAGACGGCAGGAGATAAACAGAAAAGCGGCCTGCTCGGTGGTCAGGGAAATAGCAGGGCGGCCACCGGTTGAAGCTTGCTGTGCGACTTCCTTGATCAGTCCGTGTTCCAGCAACTGGCGGGTGATATTAGTGACGCTGGCCGGAGCCAGCGCACTGATCTGAGCAATATCCACACGCGAGATCGGGCCTTGTGTATCAATTAAGCGATACACTAATGCTGCATTGACCTGCTTTAGCAGTTCATGATTGGCAACCCGTTCTCCGTGTGAACTCATTCGACATCCTTTGTCCAGTGTCCGTTTACCATGGTGTTCATGATCTTGAATTCTTTAGTGAACAACGTCAGGTTGGCGACGTATCCCGGCTGAATCGCACCTAGTTTATCTGCCTCGCCGATAGCCCGGGCAGGATAAAGTGTTGCCATGCGCACCGCTTCATCCAGTGGCAAACCCGCCTGTTCCACTAATAACTGCACACCTTCTACCATGGTCAGGGCCGAACCACCAAGTGTTCCGTTACTATCTTCACAGCGACCGTTGCGTAAAAAGACTTCTGCGCCACAAAAATCAAACTTTTCGAAGCCTTCCGGTGGCATGGCTGCCGCTGTAGCGTCTGTCACCAGACACAAACGTTCGCCCATGACTTTTTTCGCCAGCCGGACGTTGGCCCAGTGCACATGGAAGCCATCCGCGACCACACCGGTATAAATATTATCACGGTCATAAATTGCACCAACAATGCCCGGTGTCCGGCCATTTTCAGTGGCTGTCATGGCATTATATAAATGGGTAGCAAAGCGTATGCCAGCATCAAATCCCGCCATCGCCTGTTCATAGGTTGCAGCGGAATGACCTATGCTGACCGTCACGCCGGCATCAGCCAGCTGACGGATATGCCGCGGCTGATTAAGCTCCGGCGCCAACGTGAGTTTTTTCAGCCAAGGTGCCTGCTGACACAGATAAGCAATCATCTCGTCGGAAGGCTGACGCAGCTGTTCTTCCGGATGAATCCCGCGGCGTTTCGGGTTGGTATACGGCCCTTCCAGATGCATGCCCAGCACCTGATGCTGGTGTTGCTGCATAAACTGTCTGGTGGCGGTGATAGCTTGCTGAATGACTTCATCGCTGTCACTGATCAAAGTAGGCAGAAAGCTGGTGGTGCCGGAGCGCAGATTGGTACGCTGCATGTGTGCCAGCGTGGCCACATCCGGCGTGTCATTAAACATCACCCCGCCACAGCCATTCAGTTGCAGATCGATAAAACCGGGGCAGAGCAGGTGACCCTGCATATCTTGTTGCGGCAGATCAGCCGGAAGCACTGCCTGTGGTAACAGCGCGACCACTTTTCCCTCGGCAACCACAACGGCTGTATCCGTCAGCCGTTGATAACCAGTCAGGAGTACACTGTTACAAAGCGCGTACATGTTTTTCTCCTTAATATTTTGCTAATTCCGGGGCTTCCAGCTGCTGGAAATAACGCAGCGTTTTTACTTTCAATTCCATCGTTGCGGCTTCATCGCAGACAATCAGACCACGCGGATGCAGTTGCAGTGCAGAAACTGTCCACAAATGGTTCACGCTGCCTTCTATGGCCGCTTGTACTGCCAGAGCCTTGTTGTGTCCGGTGGCGAGGATCAGGATCTCTTCCGCATCCATCAGTGTACCCACACCAACCGTCAGGGCGAGTTTTGGCACCTGATTTATGTCGTTATTAAAGAAGCGAGCATTATCGATCAGCGTTTCCTGTGTCAGGGTTTTAATCCGGGTACGGGAGCGGAGTGAAGACGCCGGTTCGTTAAAAGCGATATGACCATCGCTGCCAACACCGCCGAAAAACAGCTTAATACCACCCAAAGTGGTGATCTTGGCTTCATAGGCCGCACATTCTGCCAGCAGATCTGAGGCGGTACCATCCAGAATATTGATGTTTTCTCTGGGAATATCGATGTGATTAAAGAAGTTATCAAACATAAAACGATGATAACTCTGCGGATGGTCCGCGCTTAAACCAACATATTCATCCATATTGAACGTGACCACATTGGCGAAGCTGACTTCACCCTGCTGGTACAGTTTGATCAGTTGTTCATAGGTCGTCAGAGGGGTGCCACCGGTTGGCAAACCCAGCACGAATGGACGTTCCGCAGTTGGTGCGAACTGATTGATGCGGTCAGCAATATAACGGGCAGACCATAAACCAACCTGAGCTTTATCTTTTAACGGCAGCATACGCATTTTTGTGTTTCTCCATGAGGTCTTACTACTTATTTTTAATTGTGAATAAACATCCCGATTATTGCAATTGCGAAGCGCGATATTTTTACGAAAATGAGCTTTGTGTGGCGCGAATCACAGAACTTAGTTTGTATCTTAAACTAAGATAATTGTGGGGCTGCACAAATGCACTTATGGAGAGGAACACATGAATATACTGGGTTATACGCAAAAACTCGGCAAAGCCATCATGCTGCCGATTGCGATACTGCCGGTAGCGGCAATTCTGCTGCGACTGGGGCAGGCAGATATGCTGAACATACCCTTTATGGCTCAGGCCGGGGGAGCCATCTTCGGACAATTGCCGTTACTGTTCGGTATCGGTATTGCCATTGGTTTATCAAAAGATGATGCCGGTGCTGCCGGCCTGGCCGGTGCGGCAGGGTATCTGGTGCTGACCGAAGCGGCGAAAACCATCAATCCCGAGATCAACATGTCGTTCTTTGGCGGTATTGTGGCGGGTATTGTTGCTGGTCATGTTTATAACCGTTTCCACGCGACCAGTTTGCCGGCATATCTGGCGTTTTTCGGCGGTAAACGACTGGTGCCGATCATGACCGGTCTGATCTGTCTGATACTGGCCGGTATCAGCGGGGTTGTATGGCCGGCCATTCAGCATGGTATTGATACCTTCGGTCATGCAGTGGCGAATTCCGGCGCGATTGGTGAGTTTGCCTATGGTTTGCTGAACCGCGGCTTAATCCCGGTCGGCTTACACCATGTCATGAACTCGATTTTCTGGTTCGGCCTTGGTGAATGTACCAAAGTGACCTATGAACTGGGTTCCGTAATACAGAACGTCTGTCTGGCACCGGATGTTGTTGAAACCCTGACTGTTGGCGGCGCGGTGCCGGGTGTTGATGGTGGCATCATTAAAGAAATTGCTGCTCAGGCGGCGCGCGGTGACCTGAACCGTTTCTTTGCCGGCGATCATACTGCGGGCGTCTTCATGACTGGTTTCTTCCCAATCATGATGTTTGGTCTGCCTGCTGCGGCATTTGCCATGTATCTGGCGGCACCGAAAGATCGTCGTGCCCAGGTGGGTGGTTTGCTGCTCTCTGTTGCGCTGACCGCATTCCTGACCGGTGTTACCGAACCACTGGAATTCATGTTCATGTTCCTGGCACCGGCGCTGTATGTTGCTCATGCAGTCTTGACCGGGGTCTCGCTGGTGGTGACCAATGCGCTGGGCGTACTGCACGGTTTTGGTTTCTCAGCCGGGTTGTTCGACTTCGTCATCAACTGGGGGCTGGCCACAAAACCGGCGTTACTGCTGGTGATTGGTCCGGTATTCGGTGCGATTTACTTCACCGTGTTCTATACCGCCATCAAATGGTTTGATCTGAAAACACCGGGTCGTGAAACAGACAGTGATGACGTACAAACCTTTACCGGTGCATCTAAAGATATGCAGACGTTGGCCAACAACTATCTGGTTGCATTGGGCGGTGAAGAAAACCTGACCCAGATTGATGCCTGTATCACCCGTCTGCGTCTGTCAGTCCGTGATATGAAACAAGTGAATGAGAAAGCATTAAAAGCGCTGGGAGCCAGTGGCGTGGTGAAATTAAATGCCACTAACCTGCAGGTGGTGCTTGGTCCACAAGCTGAAATTGTGGCCGGCGCGATGAAAGCAGCCATTGCCGGTTAGGTAAATCCGTTCATATCCGCCACTGTCCGGTCTGCCGGCAGTGGCTTTGTTTTGTGTGGCAAATCATCTTTTTGCACAATAGTTAGACAATCTGAAGCTGCTTTCGCTATTCAAACTTTTGATTTGGTAAATACCTATTGAGCGCAGTGTCATAAATATGGATGATACTCGGTTAACGTATACAAAAAGATACTCACTATCCGAGGTGAATGATGACCCAAGCGGAGCATCGACCAACCAATTTTATCCGTCAGATCATTGATGAAGATCTGGCCAGCGGCAAACACAGCTCTGTAGCAACTCGTTTTCCACCAGAGCCTAACGGTTATTTGCATATCGGCCACGCCAAATCTATCTGCCTGAATTTCGGTATTGCCCGTGATTATCAGGGAACCTGTAACCTGCGTTTCGACGATACCAATCCGGTAAAAGAGGACGTGGAATATGTTGAATCTATTCAGCGTGACGTGCAGTGGCTGGGGTTTGAGTGGAATGGTGCGGTACGTTATTCCTCGGATTATTTCGATCAATTACACGCTTATGCAATTGAACTGATCAATAAAGGTCTGGCTTATGTCGAAGAACTGACCGCCGAGCAGATCCGCGAATACCGTGGCACGCTGACTCAGGCCGGTAAAAACAGCCCGTTCCGTGATCGCAGTGTAGAAGAAAACCTGGCGCTGTTTGAAAAGATGAAAGATGGCGGCTTCAAAGAAGGTGAAGCGTGCCTGCGAGCCAAAATAGATATGGCATCGTCTTTCATGGTGATGCGCGATCCGGTTATCTACCGTATCAAATTTGCCGAACATCATCAGACCGGTAACAAGTGGTGCATCTATCCGATGTATGACTTCACCCACTGTATTTCGGACGCACTGGAAGGCATCACGCACTCTATTTGTACGCTGGAGTTCCAGGATAACCGCCGTCTGTATGACTGGGTTCTGGATAATATCTCTATTCCTTGTCATCCACGTCAGTATGAATTCAGCCGTCTGAATCTTGAATATGCCATCATGTCCAAGCGTAAGCTGAATCAACTGGTGACTGAAGGTGTTGTTGAAGGGTGGGATGATCCGCGTATGCCGACTGTTTCCGGTCTGCGTCGTCGAGGTTATACCCCGGAAGCTGTGCGTGAGTTCTGCAACCGTATCGGTGTAACCAAGCAGGACAACACCGTTGAAATGAGTGCGCTGGAATCCTGCATTCGTGAAGATCTGAACGAGCGTGCGCCACGTGCGATGGCAGTATTGGATCCGCTGCGTGTTGTGCTGGAAAATTATCCGGAAGATTTGGTTGAAGAACTGAACATTCCGAACCATCCGAATATTCCTGAAGCGGGTGAACGTCTGGTGCCATTCAGCCGTGAGATTTATATTGATCGCGCTGATTTCCGTGAAGAAGCCAACAAGCAATACAAACGTCTGGTGATGGGTAAAGAAGTGCGTCTGCGCCACGCTTATATCATTAAAGCAGAACGCGTTGAAAAAGATGCGGAAGGCAATATCACCACCCTGTATTGCAGCTGCGACCGTGACACGCTGGGCACCAATCCGGCCGATGGTCGTAAAGTGAAAGGTGTTATCCACTGGGTATCAGCTCCGCATGCGCTGGATGCGGAAGTGCGTCTGTATGATCGTCTGTTCAGTGTGGCAAATCCGGGCGCAGCCGAGGATTTCCTGAGCACGATCAATCCGCAGTCACTGCGCATTGTGCCACATGCGAAACTGGAACCATCACTGCGTGATGCCAAACCGGAATTTGCATATCAGTTCGAACGTGAAGGCTATTTCTGTGCGGACAGCAAACTGTCATCCGCAGAGAAACCGGTGTTCAATCTGACCGTTGCATTGCGTGATACCTGGGTTGGTTAAACGCCGTCCAGGACTGCAAACAAAAAACGCCGGGTGTTAAATCCGGCGTTTTTATATCTGAATTTCATCTGCCCGTTATTAATAGTGCGGGGGCGGGGTCTCTTCACTCTGACTGGCCACCTGGCTGACGACCATCTCTTTCATCCGGTTGATCAGCAAGCTCATCTGATGGCGTAATTTGTCCAGATCCTGCTGTTGCAGGGTCAGTGCCTGGTTCAATATTTCAATGGTATCATCCTGAAAAGCCAGCCGGCTTTCCAGCTGCTCGATACGTTCATTAAGCTCATTTATCTGCTGTAACATTGTTTCACTCTTCATCTGTCATCTGACGCATTATATGCCTTATCATTTTTCTCACAATTACCTTTATTTGCCTGTTGTTAGATTACAACTGGCGGTAGTATAAAGCGCTTGCTTAGATAGCCTCTCGTTAATAAAAACAGAGAGCCGGATTTGTTCTCGTGGAGAAAATAATGAAAAAAATGATCAAGATGTCTTTGTTGGCGGTTGCAGTGACAGTATCTCTGGCAGCTTGTCAGAAAGAAGAAGTAAAAGCGCCTGTTGCTGACAAAGTTGAGCTGAAAACATTCGAACAGCAATCAGCCTATGCGATTGGTCTGTCTATGGGACGTTACATCAATTCTACTCTCTCCCGTCAGCAGGATTTGGGTGTAAAACTGGATAACGAATTGATTCTGGACGGCGTAAAAGACGGTCTGGCGAAAAAAGCCCAGATGAGCGATGCTGATATTGAAAAAGCACTGAAAGCATATGATCAGAAGATCAACGAAGCTGCTACCAAGAAAGCAGAATCTGATGCCAAAGCAAGCTTAGACAATGGTAAAAAATACCTGGACGATAATGCCAAGAAACAAGGCGTTACCGTAACCAAATCCGGTCTGCAATACGAAGTATTGACGATGGGTACTGGTGAAAAACCAAAAGCGACCGATGAAGTTCGCGTTCATTATCTGGGCACACTGACTAACGGTACTAAATTCGACAGCTCTTATGACCGTAAAGAACCAGCTGAATTCCCGCTGGATCGTGTTATTCCGGGCTGGACCGAAGGCGTGCAGTTGATGCCGGTTGGTTCTAAATTCAAATTCACTCTGCCAGCTAACCTGGCTTACGGTGAACAGGGCGCTGGTTCTATTCCGCCAAACTCTGTACTGGTGTTTGAAGTAGAACTGCTGGAAATCGTGAAAGATCAGGCGAAACCAGCAGAAGCTGCACCTGAAGCTAAGAAATAATATTTGAGCTTCTTCCGGCACTGCTGTTTGTGTAGTGCCGGATGCCTTCCTTATTCGTCTCATCCGTTCCCGCTAATCTCATGCCAATCCGTTGTAATAAAGCCTGTGATGCCAGATTACTGCTGTGGCTGTTGGCCGTAATAATGCTTTGCGGGTAGAGCGCCAGCCAATGTTGCATGACGGCGGTAACCGCTTCCGTCATTAACCCCTGTCGCCAATACATGGGTTGTAACCAGTAACTGAGATCGTCACATTTTTCTTCGGCATAGTTCTCTTGTCGCTGCAAACTCACCAGACCTATCAGATTTTCTTCTGCTGCACGCCGTATTGTGTAACAACAACCGTTACCGCTCTGATGCTGTTTTTGCTGTGAAATGACCCAGCGAAGTAACTGCATATCAGAGACCGGCATCTGGCAGCCGACGCTGGCCTGCACAAAAAGAGGGTCATTCACGATAGTGCTGATCCCGTTCACATCCCTTAATTCTACAGGTCGTAAACATAACCGGATTGTGGATAGCGGTGGCATCATGCAAATAACTGGCTGATACTGAATACAGAGTTAAATTGATAATAACCCGGATTGTCGGAGCGGAGGTGCAATATGTTCATTATTTCCCTGACGTATAAAGTCGATATCGCACAGATTGAAGCACATATGGATGCACATAAAAAATATCTGCAGGAACAGTATGATGCCGGTCATTTCATCGCTTCCGGACGTAAAGTTCCAAGAACGGGCGGGATTATTCTGGCGCGTTCAGAAAGTCTGGAGACACTGGAGCCGCTTCTGGCTGCAGATCCATTCCATCTGCATAAACTGGCAGACTATGAAATTACCGAATTCATGCCGACCATGGTCGGTGATGAATTCCGCAATTTACTTGGCGTCTGAAAGGGTTAACAGCTCCGGTTTTGCTGCCGGAGCTGCTGTTTACCGTGAAAATTAAGGCCGGTGCGCACTGGCTGTGCGTTGTAGTGTCTGATATTCACCTAACACGGGCTGTTCCAGCAGATAACGTCGCAACATATCTTGTGCGGCGAACGCGACAATGCGGTGTTGCAATGAAACATCCAGTGTTCTGATATATAACGTCTGTGCCCAGCCATGCAGACCATTCCACAATGCGATTGGATACTGCTGATCTTTCGCTGTGCCGACCGCCAGTGTTAAACGGGAATGATGCTGGATGTGCTGTAGCAATTCATCGGCGCTATCCGGTAAATGCTGGTGATAATCAGCGCAAAGCTGAGGAATAGCCGGTGCCAGCTGAGTTAACAGCTCACCACAGGTACTGCCTTCCAGAATTTCCAGCGAACCAGGCAGCAATTCTGCCAGTTTTGCCGGCATATCCAAGGTATCGGTTGCTACCAGATACGGGGTGATCACCGAAAGCAGTTGTTTTTCCGCAGTGGCAAAATCAGCATCACCATGCTGGCTGATCAGCTTCATCTCAATCGTCGGCATGGAAGAACGATAGCCGAGTTCGATATGTTCAGGCCAGGTTAATGGATCGAGCTGGTCACTCAGCGCAGATTCAGAAATACCAAATGTGAAGTAGCGACGAACCACGGCTGCGCCGGAAGGGTATTTTTGTTGCAGATCCGGGATGATCTGCTGCTGCACCATTTGCTTGAATTCATTCGGAACGCCCGGTGTGAAATAGCAGATGGCTTTGTTGATTTGCAGTTTAAACCCACAGGCGGTGCCAATCGGGTTATCCAGCACGGTTGCACCCTGCGGTAACATTGCCTGCTTACGGTTGCTGACCGGCATCACACGCCCGCGGGCGGTAAATTTCTGTTCCATATTGGCCAGCCAGTCGCTGTTCAGTTCCTGCGGAACACCAGTAACCTGAGCTACTGCATCTGTGGTTTTATCGTCAGATGTGGGGCCTAAGCCGCCATTAAAGATGATCACATCGGCTATCAGACTGCGTTCGTGTAATACATCAGTTAAATCATCCATACGATCGCCAACGGTCTGACGACGGCGCACCTGCCAGCCTTTTTCCAGCAATTGCATACTCAGCCAGGATGCATTGGTATCAACGGTGAAACCGGTAAGGACTTCATCACCGGTCGTAATAATTTCAATGATCATTATGGTACCAATATGTTTGATGAGGCATTTTCATGCTGACAATCAGTTACTGTTGGCCCCGATTGAGGAGCCAATAGTAACTAATGCGGGTTTGCCGCAGATTATTTCCGGCAAACGAGAAGATAATCATACTCGCCTGCGGCTCTGATTCAATTTCCTAAATTAATTTCGTCACTGCATTGCGCGGTCTCGCCGGTTCATCATCAGGCCAGATCCCATTTTAATCATGTGATTCAGACAGAATATTTTGCAGCAATGATCGTTGTTATTTCGGCCAACGTAATTCTGGATAGGGCGATCAGAAGGGGATCTTGGTGACAGATCTCACAGGATGGTGTAGATTTCCGGATGTCCAGACGTTTTTACTGATAGATGTGGGAGCAAGTCATGCCAATCAAAATTCCCGACCAATTACCTGCTGCAGGTGTGCTGACCGAAGAGAATATCTTCGTGATGACAGACAGCCGCGCTGCGCATCAGGATATCCGGCCATTAAAAGTGTTGTTACTGAACCTGATGCCGAAAAAAATTGAGACGGAAATTCAGCTGATGCGCATGCTCTCCAATTCGCCATTGCAAGTGCTGGTGGATTTATTGCGTATTGATGATCGCGAATCAAAAAACACACCGAGGATCCATGTTGAAACCTTTTATCAGGATTTTGATCAGATAAAAGATAACAAATATGATGGTCTGATCATCACCGGTGCTCCGCTGGGGTTGGTGCAGTTCGACGATGTTGTGTATTGGGACACGCTGATTAAGATCATTGAGTGGTCGAAGAAAAATGTCACCTCGACGCTGTTTCTCTGCTGGGCGGCACAAGCGGCTCTGAAAGTGTTATACGGGCTGGAAAAACAGACCCGTGGTGAGAAACTGTCAGGCGTCTATTATCACCACAAGCTGGAACAGCAGGATCCGCTGGTTCGTGGTTTTGATGATGTTTTTCTGGCACCGCATTCCCGGTATGCCTCTTTTGAAGGCGACTTCATCCGCGCTAACACCGATTTGCGGATTTTTGCTGAATCAGAAGAAGCGGGTGTTTATCTGGCTGCAACGAAAGACTGTCGTCAGGTGTTCGTCACCGGGCATCCTGAATACGACGCCGAAACGCTGCATCATGAATATCACCGTGATCTGACCGCCGGGATCAATCCGAATGTGCCGGCAAATTATTATCCGGGCAATGATCCGGCCAGGCCGCCATACCATAGCTGGCGTAGTCACGGACATCTGTTATTCTCTAACTGGCTGAACTACTACGTTTACCAGCTTACGCCTTATGATCTGGATACTCTGGATCAGAAAGCCGGGGGCGTGGACTGGGAAATTTAGTCTGGTCACAATACAAATCTGGTAACAATAGAAAATAGCACAACACTGCGCCGGCATGGATGTCGGACAGTTTCGTTTCAGAATCATCTGCATCACCGATATTGAGGAAGCCGCCCGTGGTCGTAAAGGTAAATACATCAGCACTGCATCAGTCATTACAGGAACGTATTCTGCTCATTGATGGTGGCATGGGCACCATGATCCAAAGCTATCAGCTACAGGAAGCAGATTTTCGTGGTGAGCGTTTTGCCGATTGGCCTTCAGATCTCAAAGGCAACAACGATTTATTAGTGCTGACTAAGCCAGACGTTATCGCGGCGATTCATGATGCCTATCTGGCTGCTGGTGCGGATATTCTGGAAACCAACAGTTTTAATGCCACGCGCATTGCGATGGCCGATTACCACATGGAAGAATTATCAGCGGAAATCAACCGCGAAGCAGCACGTCTGGCGCGTAAGGCTGCGGATGAGTGGAATGCGAAAACTCCGCAGAAACCACGATTTGTCGCAGGCGTATTAGGCCCGACTAACCGTACAGCCTCCATTTCACCGGATGTGAACGATCCGGGTAAGCGTAATGTTACCTTTGATGCATTAGTGGAAGCGTATAAAGAATCGACAGAAGCCCTGATCGAAGGTGGCGTTGATATCATCATGATTGAAACCATCTTTGATACGCTGAATGCCAAGGCCGCTTTCTTTGCTGTTGATACTATTTTTGAAAAGCTCGGTTTCAAATTACCGGTGATGATCTCCGGAACCATCACTGATGCCTCCGGTCGTACCTTGTCTGGTCAGACAACAGAAGCTTTCTACAACTCACTGCGTCATGCCGAACCACTGTCATTTGGTCTGAACTGCGCGTTGGGCCCGAAAGAGCTGCGTCAGTATGTGCAGGAACTGGCACGCATCAGTGAAACCTATGTTTCAGTACATCCGAATGCGGGCTTACCGAATGCCTTTGGCGGTTATGATCTGGAAGCCGATGAAATGGCGGAGCATATCCGTGAATGGGCGGAGTCCGGCTTCCTGAACATGGTGGGTGGCTGCTGTGGTACCACGCCTGAGCACATCCGGGCTATGGCCAAAGCGGTGGACGGTATCAAACCGCGCGTGCTGCCGGAATTACCGGTCGCCTGTCGTCTTGCGGGTCTGGAACCACTGACCATTGATGAAAATTCCATGTTCGTGAACGTCGGGGAGCGTACTAACGTTACCGGTTCTGCCAAATTCAAACGTCTGATCAAAGAAGAGCAATACGACGAGGCGCTGGATATCGCTCGTCAGCAGGTAATCAGCGGCGCGCAGATCATCGATATCAACATGGATGAGGGCATGCTGGACGCACAGGCGTGTATGGTGCGCTTCCTTAATCTGATTGCATCTGAGCCGGATATTTCCCGTGTACCAATCATGATCGATTCCTCGAAATGGGAAGTTATCGAAGCGGGTCTGAAATGTATTCAGGGCAAAGGCATCGTTAACTCTATTTCCATGAAAGAAGGGGAAGAGAAGTTTATCGCCCAGGCGAAATTGCTGCGTCGTTACGGTGCGGCGGTGATCGTGATGGCGTTCGACGAAGTCGGACAGGCGGATACCCGTGCGCGTAAATTCGAGATCTGTCAGCGTGCATACAAGATCCTGACGGAACAAGTCGGCTTCCCGCCGGAAGATATTATTTTCGACCCGAATATTTTCGCTGTCGCAACCGGTATTGATGAACACAACAACTATGCGGTTGATTTCATCGAAGCGGTTAAAGACATCAAAACCAATTTACCGCATGCCATGATTTCCGGTGGTGTTTCCAACGTCTCGTTCTCCTTCCGTGGTAACGATCAGGTTCGTGAAGCCATCCACTCCGTGTTCCTGTATTACACCATCAAAAATGGTATGGACATGGGGATCGTGAACGCTGGTCAGCTGGCAATTTATGAAGATATTCCGGCTGAGCTGAAAGAAAAAGTGGAAGCGGTGGTGCTGAACACCCATCCGGGCGCTACGGAAGAGTTGCTGATCATTGCGGAAAAATATCGCGGTGGCGCGGCACAACAGGCGATTGACCCACGTGAGCAGGAATGGCGCAGCTGGCCGGTCGGTAAACGACTGGAACATGCGTTAGTAAAAGGCATTACTGACTTTATTGATGAAGACACCGAAGAAGCGCGTCAGCTGGCAGCCCGTCCGATCGAAGTAATTGAAGGGCCGCTGATGGCTGGCATGAACGTGGTCGGTGATCTGTTCGGTGCCGGAAAAATGTTCCTGCCGCAGGTCGTAAAATCTGCACGTGTGATGAAACGCGCGGTGGCTTATTTGCAGCCTTACATTGAACAAGGCAAGAGTGCTGGTCAAACCAACGGCAAGATTGTCATGGCGACGGTAAAAGGCGATGTGCATGACATCGGTAAGAACATTGTCGGTGTCGTGCTGCAGTGTAATAACTATGAGATTGTCGATCTCGGTGTCATGGTGTCTTGCGAGAAGATCC